>JALVVX010000001.1 GCA_027038555.1 Nautiliaceae bacterium
GATATATTTGGATTACAGGTAGGGTTGATGATGTTATAAATGTAAGCGGTCACAGACTTGGAACTGCTGAAATTGAAGCGGCTATTCAAAAACATCCGTATGTTGCGGAAGTTGCGGTTGTTGGAAAACCTGATGAAATTACAGGTGAGAGTATTTTTGCATATATCGTTCTAAAATCAAGTGATAATTTAGGCGAAGAAGTTGAACTTATGAAAGAGATTAATGAAATAATTGCAGTTGAAATAGGAAATATTGCAAAAGTTAAAGATTTTGCATTTGTACCTGGTCTTCCTAAAACCAGAAGCGGTAAGATAATGAGAAGAATTCTAAGGGCTATTGCAAAAGGCGAAGAGATTAAACAGGATACTTCAACTCTTGAAGACCCAAGCGTTGTAGAAAAAATTATCGAAATAGTAAAAAGCTCTCAAAACTAAGAGCTTTTTGGCTATAATTTCACAAAAAAGGAGAATTAATGGATATTTCAAAAATTAAACCCGGAAATCCAAAAGAAGCAATAAATGTCGTAATAGAAATTCCTCAGGGAAGTAATATCAAATACGAACTTGATAAAGAGAGCGGAGCTATATTTTTAGACAGAATTCTTTACGGAAGTCAGTTTTATCCGGCAAACTATGGATTCGTTCCAAATACACTTGCAGATGACGGAGACCCGATTGATGTATTAGTTTTAAGTTCAGAGTCAGTGGTACCAGGATGTGTGATTAAATCAAGAGTTATCGGTGTTTTGATTATGGAAGATGAAAGCGGAAAAGATGAAAAAATCTTGGCAGTACCTACTGTTAAACTTGACCCTAAAATGGCTAAAATTGAAACTCTTGATGATTTACCAGAAATTACATTATCTCAAATCAAACATTTCTTTGAAACATACAAAGACTTAGAGCCTGGAAAATGGGTAAAAGTCACAGGCTTTGACGGAAAAGAAAAAGCGATAGAACTTATAGAAAAATCTATTGCAAACTACAAATAAGCTTCTTTTAGAAGCTCTTTTCTAAGAAGATACCGATATATTGATTTCTTGTTTCGCTCTCAGGTTCGAAAAGCTGATAATTTTTCCCGTTATAATTCAATGTTACTGTTTTAGAACGATTTATATGCCAATAGCTGAATCTGTAAAATATTCCCAGAGTGTATTCGTAATTAAACTTTTTAGTGTAGCTTATCTGTGTTTCAACTCCTGTCGTATCGCCCAAATCAATTGTCGGATTATTTCCCAAATAAACTTTTAATTTAGGAGAAAAAGCGTAATTGTATTTTAAATAATAATTGATTGAAAATGAATTAAAATTAAGAAAATATTTCATACCGATTGCAAAATACGGCCAGTAATACTGCTCGTTATAATCGCCCTCTTCTCCTGAATCTCCTCTGTTCCAAAATCTATAACCTATTTCCAAAAGATAAGGACGAGAATAAAAACCGGCATTAAAATTATAAATTTGTACATCATTTTGATGAAATTTAACAGGTGTGCCGTCTTGATAGGCACCGTCATATGTGCTTGTTCCATAAGAGCCTTCCGCTTTTAAATAAATTTGTGAGTAATAATAATTTTTAGTATATTTTACACCAATACCGTTAATTTCTCCAAAAGAGCTGTAATCCCTGTCTATTACATTACCTGCGAGGTATTCTTTATAATCTTCTTTTATTGTAAAAAAATAATAATTTAAACTGTCCCCAAATAAAAACAGACTGAAAATAACAGATAAACTAATCTTTTTCATAATATTCCTTCGTAAAATACTTACCTACTCTAATTCCGAAAATTTGAAAATTTTCATATTTTTTTGAAAGAAATTCAACCGCATTTATAAGCTCAGGTGATTTTATGCCGTGATTTATACTCATAAGAGCTTCAATATAAGCCGCTAAATGGTCGGCAACTTTTATAAGTTTGCCGTCAATTCCTTTATTTCCAAGTAAATCCTCTGCAACATCTACTTTTTTATAGCCGTTTTCAGTAACTATTTTATTTGCAAATTCATCAGTTATCATAATTTTAAGTTCGTTTTTAAGATTTCCAGGAACAAGCGGTATTATTTTTTCTTCAATAAGCATATTTTCATATTCTTTAAGTATCTCATCAAGTCCTGCCACACCTTGTTTAACAGGAGCAATTATATCTCTTGTAAGGGCTTCTGGGAGGTCGTGAAAAAGTCCGGTAAAAAAGTTATAGTAAATTTTGTCTTTATTTCCTCCGTACTCTTTTGTAAGAAAAAAGCTCATAATCGCCACAAAAAGCATATGCCCAAGTACACTCGTCTCAGGCACTCTTGGAGTATTTGCCCATCTTTTTTGAAATCTCATATTTCCGCAAAGAGATATAAAATCGTAACTTTTTCTTTTAAGTGTGAGAATTCTCACACCTTCTAAATCATAATAATCTTCAAGCTCATTTTCGATTGTTTTTTTAATCTCTTCTATTCCATAGCTTTCTTTTGCAAAATTATAGATAAAATCAAATTCCCATTTACTTGCTATATAACTTGCTGCTGAGAGTATTCTTTTTTCTAAACAATTTGTATTATTGTATAATTTAACATAATATTTTAACTCTTTATCAATTATACCTTCAAGTTTTTTTAAAACAAATTCATCAAGCTCTTTTCCTTTTTTCTTTCTTAAATAGTTATATACCGGGGATTTAAGGTCTGTCAATACTGCTCTATACAGTACTCCTGCTATTGCAAGGTGTATAAGGTCGTAATAATTTACATTTTTTTCAAATGATGCAAGGATATATGCTATTATCATTTTGTGCGATTGTTTATCAAGTTCTATAAATTTAAAAGGCCTTGGCAGATCATTCCATCTCTCAATTGAAGCTGTTGAAAAAATGAGTTTAATAAGTTTTGCATTCATTTTTACTCCTTATGATATAATTTTAGCTAAAAAAGGAATTTAATGAAACTTTGGGGAGGAAGATTTTCTAAACAGGCCGCAAAACTTCTTGATGAATTTAACGCATCTCTTCCGTTTGATAAAGAGCTTTATCTTGAAGACATAGAAGGCTCTATTGCACATTCACAAATGCTTGCATCTCAGGGAATTATAACGCAGGACGAAGCTGATAAAATCAAAAAAGGTCTTCTTGAAATTAAAAAAGAGATAGAAGAAGGTAAATTCAAATGGGATATAAGCGATGAAGATATACATATGGCAATAGAAAAAAGACTTATCGAACTTATCGGCGATACAGGTAAAAAACTACATACCGCAAGAAGCAGAAACGACCAGGTTGCCTTGGATTTTAGAAAATGGGTATTAAAAAGAAATCTTGAATTTGCAAAAAAAATAAAAGAGCTTATAAAAGTTTTTGTAGAGATTGCAAAAGAGCATACCTCTACCCTGCTTCCTGGTATGACTCACCTTCAACACGCTCAGCCTATTAGTTTTGGGTATCATATGATGGCATATGCAAGTATGTTTAAAAGAGATTATGAAAGGTTTATCGAGAGTTACAATAGAAATAACATAAATCCGCTCGGATGTGCCGCACTTGCTGGAACACCTCACAAAATTGACAGATTTAAAACAACAGAGGCTCTTGGATTTAAAGCACCAAGCATAAACTGCCTTGATACGGTTAGTGATAGGGATTTTGCACTTGAAATACTTTTTAATATCTCTATGCTTATGATGCATGCAAGCAGACTCTCAGAAGAGATGATTATCTGGTCGACAAGTGAGTTTGGATTTATTACATTAAGTGATGAATACTCAACCGGAAGCTCAATAATGCCTCAAAAGAAAAACCCTGATGTACCGGAGCTTATAAGAGGTAAAACAGGAAGGGCTTATGGAAACTTAATGGCGCTTTTAACCGTAATGAAAGGTCTTCCTCTTGCATACAATAAAGACACACAAGAAGATAAAGAAGGGGTTTTTGACAGTGTTAAAAACGGCCTTATATCAATTGAAATATTAAAAGAAACACTTAAAACCATGAGTGTAAATAAAGAAAATATGTTAAAAGCGACAAAAAAAGGTCATTTAACGGCCACTGATTTGGCAGATTATTTGGTAAATAAAGGTATTCCGTTTAGAGAAGCACATCATATTACAGGTCGTGCAGTTGCTTTGGCTGAGAGTAAAGGTGTTGATTTGAGCGAGCTTTCAATTGAAGAGCTTAAAAAAATAGATGAAAGAATCGGGGATGATTTGGATTTGAGTCTTGAAAATTCAATGAAAAGCAGAAAAAGTTACGGAGCCACTGCACCTGAGAGAGTAAAAGAACAGATAGAATATTTCGAAAAATTTTTAAAGGAGAGTGAATGATAAAAATAAGACATATAGCCGATAAAAAATATGAAGCAACAAACGGTAAAGAGATTTTGGTAATAGATACCGAAAAATATTCCCCGACTGAGCTTTTTATAACAGGAATGGGAAACTGCTCACTGTTTGATGTAGTTGAAATGGGTAAAAAACACAATATTAAAAATGCAAAAATGGATATTGAGTTTAAAAGAAAAGATACTTTTCCTAAAATTTTTACCGAATTTCATTTTATTTATGAATTTGAAAGTGAAGCAGACAATGTAACTGCTAAAAGATGGGTGTTAAGTTCACTTGAAACATACTGCTCTACTATCAATACAGTTAGAGCAACAAGCAAAATATATTATACAATCAAACACAACGGCGAAACAATAGCATATAAAGAATCAATCATTTCAGGAAACGGCAAAATGGAGCTTGAAAGTTTTGATGACGATTTAGACGGCTTTGGCTGTGCATGTTGTAATTCATAAGGAGCAAAAATGAAAAAATTAATTTTAACTGCCATTGCGGCTTTTGCATTTGCAATGCCTCAAAATCACGGTATAACAAATGATCCGGGATTAAAACTTGCTTTTGCAAAAAAATATAAAGAGGCTCTTGCTAATTTTATCAGCAGATGCTCAAACAATGAAGGGTATGCCTGTGGTATGGCAGGATATTTTTATGACAAAGGTTTTGGTGAAATCAAAAAAGACCATAAACTGGCGATTAAGTTTTATCAAAAAGGATGCTCACTAAACGATGCCGACAGCTGTACCCTGCTCGGATATGAAGCATATAAAAACAATGATATAAAAAAAGCGAAAAAACTTTTAAAAAAAGGCTGTAAGCTCGGTAATAAAGACGCATGCAATTATTTAAATAAAATATAAATCCATTACTTATTCTTTTTTTGTATAAAGTTAAAAACGACAAATTTGTCGTTTTTTGATTTTTTTATTTAAAAATTTCTATTGGTATATAAATTTAAAAATTCGCGGATATAATATAATTCAACTATAAAATTTTATATGCACTGTATGCCACTTCAAAAAGTTTAAATGCAAAAAAAATAAAAATAATTCCTGCTAATTTATTTATTAAATTTAATATTTTTTCTTCTAATTGAA
>JALVVX010000002.1 GCA_027038555.1 Nautiliaceae bacterium
ACGCTTTCAAAAACTCCTCCCGCTTTATATTATATTTCCACACAATACGAAATTTATAGTTTGAAATTTTCAACTCGGAACCAGAAATTCACAACTTGGAACTTGGAACTAAAAACTTAAAACTCCTCTTCCCTACTTCCTCATCCACTCATCTACTCATCAACTCATCCTCTCATCTACCCATCAACCCATTCACTCATCTACCCATCCACCCATCCTCTCATCCACATCTAAGCCCATACTTTGCAAGACTTATAAATTTTCTTAGTTTATGTCTGTCTTTTTTTCCGGGAGTTTTTTCAACCCCACTGCTGACATCCACACCGTAAAACCCGTAATGCCCTACTTCAAAAACATTGTTCGGATTAAGCCCCCCGGCTAAAATTATTTTTGAATTATCCCTGTTTTCAAACCATTCAAGCGCAACTCTTTTACCACTTCCTCCGTATTGAGGCACATATGCATCAACAATTCTATACTCCTCACTGAATTTTTCGATATTGGCTTTTTCTTTTGCCCTTATTACTTTTATATGTCTGCATTTTAAATTTTTATAAAAATCCGCGTTAGCTTCAAAATGAATCTGAGCTAAATCAGCTTTTGTATATTCCATAACCTCATTTACATATTCAGCCTCCACATTTACAAAAAGAATAGTTTTTGTAACAAAAGGGGGAAGTTTTTTTATAATCTCTTTTATATTCTCAGGATGTATAAATCTCGGGGATTTTTCGTATGTTACAAATCCAAGGGCGTCTGCGCCATAGTCACAGGAGAGCTTGGCATCTTCATAATTTGTAATTCCACATATTTTTACTCGCACCTTAATGCCTTCATAGCATCTGCATAATCCGGATGTTTAAACACATAACTTCCGGCCACTAAAATATCAGCTCCCGCTTCTTTAAGCAACGGTGCGTTTTTATCATTCACCCCTCCATCAACTTCTATCAAAAGAGAAGGATTTTTCTTTTGAGCCAATTCTCTTAATTCTTTTATTTTATCAAGCACACTCGGGATAAATTTCTGTCCGCCAAATCCAGGATTTACGCTCATTAATAAAACCATATCAACATCGGCTACTATATAATCTAAAAGACAAACAGGAGTTGCCGGATTTAGCACGACTGATGGTCTAATCCCTAAATTTCTTATTTTTTGAATAACTCTGTTTATATGTTTTTCCTCTTCTATATGAAAACTGATAAATTCTGGTTTTAAATGTTTATACATATCAATAAAAAACGAAATATCCTCAACCATAAAATGTATATCAAGAGGCACATTTGTTGCTTTTTTTACAGCCTCGATTATCATAGGTCCCATCGTAAGATTTGGCACAAAATGCCCGTCCATTATATCGCAGTGTATATAATCCGCTCCCGCTTCACTTACGGCTTTTACTTCATCGGACAATTTCCCAAAATCTGCACTTAAAATACTTGGTGCTATTTTCATCTTTTCCCTTTTACTCTATTTCTTCCTGATTTTTTTGCTTCATATAATGCCATATCAGCTTTTATCATTGCTTCTTCCAAATTACCATGATACTCGCTAACTCCAATTGAAATTGTAACCTGTACATTCTTAAAATTATAATTTCCCACAATTTCTCTTAATTTTTCAGCAACTTTAATGGCATTTTCATAATCAGTATCAGGCAAAACAACCATAAATTCCTCGCCTCCCCACCTTCCTACTAAATCGCTTTTTCTAAAATATTCACGAAGAATTTTTCCAAGTTCTTTTAATACATAATCTCCAAATTTATGGCCGTAAGTATCGTTTATTTTTTTGAAATGGTCAATATCAAAAAACAATATACTTCCCTCTGAAATATCTTTAATATGAACATCAATTCCTCTTCTATTTAAAAGACCTGTAAGTTTATCATACATAGCTTCTTTTGAGATTTTTCTGTTTTTTCTTATTAAAAAGAATATTAATATCAAAAAAATAACGATAGCGATTAATAAAGAATATTTGTAAGAAGTTTTTTGTTGATGTTGAATTATTACAGGGTAAATATATTTGTTTATAATTTTATCTCTTTCAATAGGCGTAATTTTATCAATAGCATTATTTACTTTTTCCAAAAGATCAGGTCTATCTTGTCTTATCATAATTTTTACATCAAATTTAAAAGGTGTCTTAAATGCAAGCTGTAAATTTAAAAAATGATTTTTATTTATAAGCCACATCATTACAGGTAAAATATCAACAGCACAATTAACTTCATTATGTTTAACAAGTTCAAGAGCAGCAAATGCATCTGTTGTTTCTATGTAATTTAAATTTGGATAATGTTTTTTCATAAGTGATTCAGCCGTATAGTTTCTACCAACTGCAATAGATTTTATATCATTAATTGATTTAAAACTTTTATTATTTTTACAAATAATCGCCAAAGGGAAACTTATATAAGGTTTACTAAATAGCGCATAATTCTCTCTATAAGGAGTAAAAGAGGTATCTATTGTTAAATCAGCTTTTTTTTCTTTAATATCTCTTAATACATCAGACCAGGAATTTACTATATTCATTCTATATTTTAAATGCGCTTTTTTTGCTATTAATCTCCAAAAATCAATTCCCATACCATATATATGACCGTTTTCAAATATGTGAAAAGGATGCCAATTTTTTGTCACATCAACTTCTAAATATTCATCATTGCTTTTATCTTGAAGGATATAATTTTCAAACAAAATTTGGTTAAAATCAACATTTTTATTTAAATAAAAAGAGCTCAAAACAAGAGTTTTATAAACTAAGTCTTTCCTAAAATCAAAACTATTTTCAAAAATCACATTTAAGTGTTTAATTTTTTCTCGGTTTAATTTAATGAATCTTTTATCTCCTACAATAAAATATTTATTAAATTCAATTCCATATAACATCAAAGGAAAATTGAAAATTCCTGTTTTTTCTATTTTTTTATTATGAACAACAGCATCTATCTTATTATTCAAAAACTCTTTTAAAGAGCCTTTTTCTTTATAATCATTATTAACTCTGCTTAATAAAACTTCTGTGGCAAAATCAAGATTTGCTATTGTTTTAATTTCACTTAAATCTTGTTTATGACTTAAAATATACTCATTAACTTTCCCTATTGGAGTTATTATTATTAAATTTTTATCCAAAATAAAAGGAAGCTCGTTATAAGAAATTAAAGCCAAAGATGTATTAAAATCGATATCTTTTAATGATTTATATTTTTTTATATTTACTTCTTTTAATGTTAAATTGTAATTCTCAGGCACATATAAATTAAAAGCAAAAAGTTTTACAAATAAAAAACTAACAATAACGATTTTTAATACATTCATAAAGCTCAATCCTCCTATCTCTAAAAAACGGCCATATTTTTCTGAGTTCCTTAGCCGCATTTAAATCTATTTCACATTCTATTATCTCTTCACCAAACCCGCCTCTTGCTATCTCTTCCCCCTGAGGTCCAAAAACAAAACTGTTACCCCAAAATTCAATTCCGCCAAGACATCCGCTTTCATCTTTTTCTCCTCCCACCCTGTTTACGGCAATAACATAAACGCCATTTGCCACTGCATGACCTCTTTGCACGCTTATCCATGCATTTAGCATTTTATTTTTCTCTTTTTGAGTATTTTCTTTTTCACAAAGTTCGTCTTTTCTTGTCTCAGGACACATAAGCCATCCGATGGCTGTTGGGTAAATTAAAATTTCAGCACCTTTTAAAGCCATAATTCTTGCAGGCTCAGGATACCACTGGTCCCAACAAACCAAAACTCCAAGTCTCCCTATACTTGTATCAATCGGTTCTATCTCATCACCCGGGGTAAAATAAAATTTCTCATAAAATCCGGGGTCGTCTGGAATATGAGTTTTTCTGTATTTTCCGGCAATTTTTCCTTTATCAAATACTACTGCTGTATTATAATAAATCCCATCTATTACTTTTTCAAATAACGATGTAACAAGCACTATGTTTTGTTCTTTGCTGATTTTAGCCCAAAATTTTACATCTTCTTCAAAATTTTCAGCATAATCAAAATATTTTGTATCTTCAAATTTGCAGAAATATTCGTTTTGATGAAGTTCTTGAAGTATTACAAGCTCGCCGTTTGAACTTTTTATCATATCAACCGTATGTTTAACGGTATCTTCTTTATTTCCTTTAAATTCCTGCTGAATCAAAGATATCTTCATTAAGAACCTTATTTTTTTATTATTATACCTTATTATAACATAAAATTAATATATAATTAATCAAAAAAAATATAAAATTGATATAATTAGCAAAATAATCTTTACATAAACAATATCAAAAAAAGGGGAAAAATGGCTAATCTTCTGATAATAGGTGCCGGCGGTGTAGGAAGAGTCTCGGCATTTAAAGCGGCAAAAAACACTGATACTTTTCGAAACATAGTATTAGCAAGCAGAACAAAAAGCAAATGTGAGAAAATTGCAAAAGATATAAAAGAAAAATTAGGAATTGACATTAAAACATACGCACTTGATGCAAATAAAGAAGAGAATGTAATTGAACTAATAAAAAAAGAAAATATCGATATTGTATGCCACGTGGCGCTTCCTTATCAAAACATTCCTATTATGCAAGCATGTATAAAAACAGGTGCGGCTTATCTTGACACGGCTTTGGCTGAAACGGAAGATAATCCCGATACTTATTACGATTTGCAATGGGCTCTTGATGAAGAGTTTAAAAAAGCAAAAACAATGGCGCTTCTAGGATGCGGGTTTGACCCGGGAGTTACTTCTATAATGGTAAAATATGCGGCTGATTATCTACTTGATAAAATAGAGGCAGTTGATATTTATGACTGCAATTTTGGAGACCACGGAAGACATTTTGCCACCAATTTTGACCCTGAAATTAATCTAAGAGAGCTTAATCTTCCGGGCAAATACTGGGAAAATGGAGAGTGGAAAACAACACAGCCTTTTGAGATTGAAACAAAACACTCTTATCCTGAATGCGGGGAAGCTACAAGTATCTTAATTTGGCATGAAGAACTTGAAAGCATCGTTAAACATTTCCCAAGTCTTAAAAGAGCCAGATTTTTTATGTGTTTTAGCGATAAATACCTCTATCATTTCAAAGCTCTTAAAAATGTAGGAATGTTTGATATCAAACCTATAAAAATATGTGAAAACTGTGAGATTTCACCACTTCAATTCTTAGCGAAAATTTTACCAGACCCGCAAGAACTTGTTACAAATTACAAAGGCAAAACAAACATCGGTGTTATTGTCGAAGGGATTAAAGAGGGTAAAAAGAAAAAATATTATATTTACAATATCTGTAACCACGAAAAAGCTATAAAAGAGACAGGCGCTCATTGTGTAAGCTACACAACAGGCGTTCCGGCAATAATCGGATGTAAATTAATGGCTAAAAAGATTTGGTGGAATGAAGGCGTTCACAATGTTGAAGAATTTGACGCAAAACCCTTCTTTGAAGAGATGGAAAAACAGGGGCTTCCTATTAAAGTAACTGAAATTAAGGAGTAAAAATGGCAAATTTATTAATAATCGGAGCCGGAGGAGTTAGTAGGGTAGCGACATTCAAAGCGGCTATGAATAATCATATTTTCGAAAACATAGTATTAGCCAGCAGAACAAAAAGCAAATGCGACGAAATAGCAAAAGATATTAAAAAAAGACTTGGAGTTGATATCAAAACTTACGAAATCGATGCAATGGATGTGGATGCTACGGCAAAACTGATTAAAGATACAAAAAGTGAGATTGTTTTAAACGTGGCATTGCCTTATCAGGATTTGGCTATTATGGACGCATGTCTTAAAGCCGGAGCCCATTATGTAGATACTGCAAATTACGAACATCCGGACGAAGCAAAATTTGAGTATAAAGAGCAGTGGGCAAAAGATGAGGACTTTAAAAAAGCAGGTCTTATGGCTCTTCTTGGAAGCGGATTTGACCCAGGAGTAACGAATGTATTTACTGCTTTTGCCGCTCAGGAACTGCTTGATGAAATCGAAACGCTTGATATACTTGACTGTAACGCGGGAGACCACGGATACCCTTTTGCTACAAATTTTAACCCTGAAATTAATATAAGAGAAATTACCCAAAAAGGTAGATACTTCGAAAACGGAGAATGGAGAGAAATTGAGCCTATGAGCGTGAAGTTTGATTGGGAATATCCGGGTGTGGGAAAATATCCAAGTTATCTTTTATATCATGAAGAGCTTGAAAGTCTTACCAAAAACTTCCCTTCTATTAAAAGAGCAAGATTTTTTATGACTTTTTCAGATAAATATTTGTGGCATTTAAGAGCTCTTCAAAATGTCGGAATGACAAGTATTGAGCCTATTGAAGTATGTGAAGGATGCGAAATTTCACCTATGGAATTTTTGAAAAAAGTCCTTCCAGACCCAGCAAGTTTAGGGAAAAGAACAAAAGGACAAACACATATCGGAGTAGTTGCAACAGGTTATAAAAACGGCAAGAAAAAAAGATATTATATTTACAATATATGCGACCATCAATGTGCATTTAGAGAAGTTGGCGCTCAGTGTGTAAGCTATACAACAGGAGTTCCTGCAATGATTGGAGCTAAAATGATAGCAACCAAAACATGGTTTGAGCCGGGGGTAAAAAATATGGAAGAATTTCCCGCCAGACCTTTTATGTATGAGCTTAACAAAAACGGACTGCCTTGGTTTATAACAGAACTTCCTACAAAAGGACTACCAATAGACAATTAACTTTCTCTTCCGTTATTTACATAATTTTAGTAATTTTAACTAAACTTTCTTGACAATAATAAATAAAAAGGGTTATAATTTTTATGCTAAAAACTTTTAAGGAGGAGAAAATGTTTATTACAAACAACATTGACAAAGAAAAACTCAAAGAATTCAGCACTCTTTCAATTGTCAGCGGTATTTTAATGGCAATTGCCGGAATTTTGGCAATTATCCATCCGGTAGCCGGAAGTTTGGCATTTGTAATTTTTTTAGGAGCGCTTTTTATAGCGGCAGGTATCGTGCAGGCTTACACAACATTTAAAGCACACCAAAAAAGTGCAGGTGCGTGGTTTAAAGTATTTTTACTTTTAATTACAGGTATATTGCTTTTAATCTGGCCGGCAAGCGGAATTGCTGCGGTAGCTATTTTATTTGCGGCATATTTCTTTATTGATTCTTTTGCATCATTTCAAATGGGGCTTGATTTAAAACCTTTGAAAGGTTGGTGGATTGCCGTATTAAACGGTGTGCTAAGCTTTATCTTAGGAATCATTATGATTATAGGATGGCCGTTTACCGCACCTTTTACAGTTGGAATCATCGTAGGTGTAAGTTTCTTTATGGACGGACTTGTTTTAATCTATCTTGGATATCTGGCAAAAAAAGGACATTACGATTAATCCTTTTTTGTTTTTTGGAAACATGACTAAATAGAGCGAAACAATTGCAAATTTAGCTAAATAAAGGCATTAAAAAAAGCATTTTGTTTGAGTATAACGAGTTAATGCTTTTTAGCCTTTATATAGCGTTAAAAAATTTGCACTTTTTGTTGAGCTTATTTAGTTATATGTCTTTTAGGATAAAATTTAACAATCGAATATCCTTCGTCCTTGTGACGAGGGGCCTTTTCATCAAATTCATAATCTTCTAAATAATCATTTAAAATTGTTGCTAAATATTTTAATCTCTCTTCAATATCCATATCAGGAAACTCTTTTTTTAAAAACATATATAAATCTTCATCTTGATTTTTACATTTTTCATGAACTCTTTTAATATTCTCTTCGCTTAAATCAAGTTTCATAACTATCCTTTATATATTTTATCCCCGATTTGCTTATATCTTTGATAATAGTATCTTACAAATTCATCCGCTTTTTTATTCAGAGGAAAATAATTTTTATCTTTATAAATAAATTTATCAAGAAAAATTTTAGCATCCTGTTTTTCTTCATATGTTTTGGCTAAATCAAGATAAGTTTTTTTATACCATTCTTTTAATTTTTCATAGTTTTCATAATTATATTCTAAACTTTTACCGTTAAAACTTATAACTTCATTTTCAAAAAGTCCGGTTAAATGTATAAGGCCTTCTATATAATAAGGCAACACCTCATCAACCTCCATCCATGAAATAAGTCCTACCGCTCTTTTTATCGTATCTTCCAAAACAGCTTCGATTAAATTTTTATCTTCATTTTCAAAAAACGCCATAAGACCGCCGGTTGTAGCCTTAAACTCTTCTACATTTTTAAACATACCGGAATTATTCATTTTACTCTCGGTATCAATATCTACCCATAAAATGTGGCCAAATTCGTGTCCAATAGTAGTAATATCATAAACTTTTATAAATTTCTCTTTATTTTCAAGATTTTCATAAAACTTATCCATAAACTCTCTGCCTAAAATTTCATAACTCAACTCCATTTTAGGTCTGGCTTTTATATCTTCATAAACTTTGTCTACAAAGGCAAATATTTTTTTGCCTTTTTCTAAACTTACCTTTTCATCATTTGGCACGACCTGTGCAGAGAAAAGTCCGTTAAATTCAGCTCCGTAAAAAAGAGCAGGAGATGAAATATAAAGCTGTGTCTTTTTTATATTTCCAAGAGCAAAATTTAAAAGTTTTTCGTTTTTGCAGTATTTTTTATACATTGAAACGATATTTTCTTTAACTTCACTTTTAAGATATGGATTTTTGATTCTTACGTCAAGTTCAAGCGCTACGGCTTTACGGTATTTATCTTCATAATATTCAAGAGGATGTCCCACCTGAATAGGTGATTTTATATCCATCCATATTCTGTCTACATTCGCCCATTTTTTTACGACTTCTTTTGGATTTTTTTCTAAAAGGGCCGTTTTTATGGCATTCAGATACAAAATCCAGTTTATTTTAAATTCATCCTCAAAATTTTCAAGCCCGACAATCAGCTCATCAATTGCCTTAACTGCCTCTTCAACTTCTTCGGTAAATACATCATAATAGCATTTATTTATATACCCGCTCTCAGTTTTAATTAATGCCGAATAACACCTGTCACTGACTTCTCCGTCATAAAAATCAATTAAATCTTTCTCAATAAGATATGCCATAATCTTTGCTTCATCTGCGCCGAATTCAAAAGAGAGGTTTTCATTTATCGTATGAATAATATGCTTTGTCCAGTTTGGCTGCCACTTGCTAAAAGCTATACCTATTTTATGAATACCTCTAAGAAGCTCGCAGTAAAACCCGCCCACATAAGGACAAAGCTCTTCTATTAGTTTTTCATGCTCTTTTAACCAAAAGTTTTTTGTAAGCTCGTACAAATCAAGCTGTATTTCTTTAATATCTGATTCAGAAAAATTACCGCGTCTTAACAGGTTCATAACGGCATCTTCCCTTAGATGAAAAAACCTTTTTTTAAGTGCTAAAAGATTATCTTCGTTTATTTCCAAATTAAGAGTTCTTAAAATCTCTTCAAATAAAGCCCTCATATCATCGGGACATTTTTTAAAATATCCGTTTATTCTCTCATCTCTTTTTCTTACAATTTCATAAGCCTCTTTTAAAAACATATATCTCCTTTATTCAAACAACTCACTATGACTTCCTATATCTATCAATTCTAATTGATTATTTTTGATTCTATAAACCAACAAGAAATCAGGTTTTATATGACACTCTCTAAATTCTTTAAGTTCACCTTTTAATTGATGGTCTTTATATTTTTTATCTAATGAAATATCATTTGAAAGTTTATAAATTATATCTATAAAATTTTGTAAATCAGTATCACTTAAATTTAATTTTTTAAAAGAACGTTTAAAAGTTTTAGTCCTAACTAATTTATATTTCATTTTTTAAATCGCTAACTAACTCTTCAATACTATTAAAACTTTCAACTTTTCCTTCATTAGCTTCTTTAATCGCTTTTTTTAACCTGTCACTTGGAAGTTTAATTTCAAAAGGAAGCCCTCCTACAAGTCTTACTTTATTCAAAAAAATATTTATAGCATCACTTGCCGTAATTCCATACTCTTTAAAAATTTTTTTAGCTTCTTCCCATGCAACAGGGTCTACTTTAATTGATGTCTGTTTTCTCATTATAATTCCTTTGAATTATTTTTCACATTATATCATTAAAATATAATTTTTCAAAAACAGACATTACCAGTCATTCCAGGAATGCACTTTTTTAATTATTTGCCACTCATCTATTTTTGATATTGCACTAAATCCTATATCTGATAAGTAATTTTCATCAAAATGAATCTTACTTATCACATATCCTCCGTTTCTTAGTGCCCTGAAAAGTTTTTTAATGTCTTCTTTTTTGTCTATAACAATAAAATGAAAAAATCTTTTGTAATTAAAATCACCCTCTATTTTTTCAATATTGTATGAAGCCAATGAAAAAAGGGAAGGATTTGTAGTGGCGATGTTTAAATTTTCTTCATCATTTATACTTTTTATTATATCTACCACATTTTCCATATCATTTACTCCTAAAATTTTACATTTTCAATTTTTCATTTTATTATATGCTTCCGTAAGAGTAAAGCTCTCTGAATAAAAATGCTTCTACTATTTCTGCGATGTTCATATCGCTTCTTGGAGTCATCAGAGGTTCAGCTCCCATTTCCAAAAAGTCAAAAACATACTCTTCTTTGGGGGTAACAAAAAAATGAACCGACCCTAAAAGGTCGTCTCTGTTTTGGACATATTCTATTTTTTCAATTTTGCCTTCATTTACAAACACTTTTGCAAATTTTTCCGCTTCACTTGAAGGAGTGCATACGTCATTTTTGAGAGGAATTCCAAGTATAAACATTTATCCCCTTTCTATTTCGCCGTAATAGCTTGCAATTCCGTAAGTTAAATTTCCTACTTTATCAAATCCAAGCTGTTGTTGCAAAGCTCTTTGAAGATATGCGCTTCTGCTTCCGACATGACAGTAAATAATAATTCTTTCATCTTTGAGTTTCATCCATTCATCCAAATCATACTGAACCCTGCTTATAGGGAGTAATTTATCAGTTCCTTTAATTCTTGCCATTTCATGCTCAAAAGGCTCTCTTATATCAATAAGTTTGAAATTAACAAGTCCTTTTTCGCGGGCTTTAAGCAGCATTTCAAGCTCTTCGCCCAAAATCTGCTCTTTTTCCAAAATTGTTTCAAGCTCAGCTACATTCAGTCCTTCTACATCTTTGTGCTCATGCGGGTGTGTGTTTTCATAATTTTCAACATATTCAGGTGAACAAAATATTCCGCAATGGCAAACCCCTTCTTCCGGGATTTCTTTTTCAATAGCCTGAGGACACGGACAGATTCTGTTATCACTACTTACATATTTGCCGTCTTTTTCTTCTACCGGAAAACACGGGCAAAATCTTTTGCCATAAAGTATTTTATTATTCGTAAGACCCTTTAAAATTCTCTCAACCACTTCCTCATCAGCATTGAATTTCCAATTAAACTGCTTTACTACTTTATGAGCGAATTTTTCAGTTTTTAAAAATTCCTGTTGAAATTCAGGCGAATTTATATCAACCGTTTTCATTAATTACCTTTAAGTTCAGTTTCAATTTCCTGACATTTTTCAGGATTACAAAAAATACCGCAGTGACAGCAACCCTCTTTTACTTCATGGTCAATTGCCGGTTTACAAGGACATATTCTATCTTCCTTATCTCCCATAGGAATAAAACAAGGACAGTATCTTTTTCCATACATTAATTTATTTCTTGTAAGTCCCATAACAATAGCATCATAAACTTCTTTATTCGGGTTTAAACACCAGTTAAACTGTTTAACTACTTTTTCTACAAATTTTTTTGTTTTTTCCTCTTCTTGTTTAAACTCTTCCGAATTCAAATCAACATCTGTTCTTTTTGGTGCAAGCATTATATCTCCTTTTTTTATTTCATTTTATCAAAGGAGATTAAAAAAGTCAAAAAAAGACAAATTTCATCTTTATTGAAATTTTTTTAATCAAAAACTGATTAATTTTTAATCAATTAAAACAAAAAATATCTTGTTTTTTAAGATAAAATTGCATCAGTAAAACAAAAGGAGCCAAAATGAAAAAAATTGAAGCAATTATCAAGCCTTTTAAACTTGACGAAGTCAAAGAGGCTTTGATTGAAGCGGGAATAACCGGAATTACGGTTAGTGAAGTAAAAGGTCACGGTAGACAGCAGGGACACACCGAACTTTACAGAGGCGCAGAGTATGTGGTGGATTTTCTGCCTAAGATTAAACTGGAAATATTTGTAAACGATGAATTTGTCGATGTTACAGTAAATGCTATTTTAGAACACGCCAGAACAGGAAAAATTGGTGATGGGAAAATATTTATCCTGCCGGTAGATGAAGCTATCAGAATCAGAACAGGTGAAAGGGGTAAAGATGCTGTTTAGAATTTTATCACTTATAGGTCTTGCAAATTTCGCATTTGCGGCTGATAAACTTGATACGGGTGATACTGCATGGATGATTATCTCAGCGGCACTTGTACTTTTTATGACGCCTGCCGGACTTGCTCTTTTTTATGCGGGAATGACAAGAGCGAAAAACGCACTTAATACAACGGCAATGGTAGTGGGTGCTTTTGTAGTAGGATTTACGGCATGGATACTTGCGGGATATTCTCTTGCGTTTAGTGACGGCGGAAGCCTTCAAAAATTTGTAGGAGGTCTAAGCAATATCCTTCTTAACGGCATAAGCTGGAAGGATTTAAGTGGGACTTATCCAATGTATGTGTTTGTGGCTTTTCAAGGTATGTTTGCGGCTATAACGGTTGCTATTGCATCTGGAAGTGTAATTGAGAGAATGAAATATTCAACGTGGTTAATATTCGCATTTATCTGGGTTATAGTTGTTTATGCCCCAATTGCCCATATGGTATGGGGAGGAGACGGTGCTTTACTTTTTGATGCGGGTGCACTTGATTTTGCAGGCGGGACTGTTGTACATATGAACGGAGGTTTGGCAGGACTCGTTTTGGCAATTTTACTTGGCAAAAGAAAAGGTTACGGCAAAATAGCATTCAAACCGATGAGTGTTATGCTGACAAGCCTTGGGGCTGCTATTTTATGGTTTGGTTGGTTCGGATTTAACGCAGGTAGTGCATTCGGTGCAAATGAAATAGCGGGACTTGCACTTTTAACAACAGCGTTTGCCCCGGCAGTTGCGGCTATTACTTGGATTATTCTTGAATATATAGTGTACAAAAAAATGACGCTTTTAGGTCTTGCTTCAGGTATTGTTGCAGGACTTGTAGGTATTACTCCGGCAGCAGGATTCGTAGATGCTTTCGGTGCAATTATTATAGGACTCGGTTCAAGTCTTATAGCATTCTGGGGAATTGTGTTTTTAAAGAAAAAACTTGGATATGACGACGCACTTGATGCATTCGGCGTTCACTTCCTTGCAGGACTTTACGGAGCCCTTGCAGTGGCGTTTTTGGCTGTAAAAGACAAAGACCTTCTTTGGGACGGTCCTTTGAAAGAACACGGGGACAGAATGGCTCAGTTTTTGGTACAGCTTGAAAGTGTTGTAATTGTAGGAATTTACACAGCTATCGGTACGGCGATAGTATATTTCATCGCTTCACTCATAACAGGCGGTGCAAGAGTAGATGAAGACACTGAAACAGAAGGCCTTGATGAGGCAGTTCACGGAGAGAGATCAATCAACCTTTAATCTCCTCTTTTTCCCCTACTTTTAAATATTAAAAATTAATTTTTCTTCAAATTTTAGTATATACACTCAAAACCACATCTTAAAACTAAACATTCAAAACTCATAACTCTCCCTTCTTCCCATTCACTCATTTACTAATATACTAATTATAAACAATAAATAAATTCACTCCGCAAAAAGTGCAAATTTTTACCGCTTCTAAAAAGCTAAAAAATTTCTCCTTTTTCCTCCTACCTTCTCCCTACTTCCTCATCCACCCATCCTCTCTCCTCCCTACTCCCCATCCACTCATCCACCCATCCACCATTCATCCATCCACCATTTATGCTATAATTCCTATCAAAAAGGTGTAAATGTTTTTAGCAAAATCCGAATATCTCCAAAAAATAAAAAATATTGCCGATATGGCAAGAGAACTTAATTTAAATGTGTATATATGGGGTGAAAGAGGGGTTGGCAAAAGTTTTTTAGCAAAATATATTGCCCCAAATGCCATAATAAATCCAAAAACTCCTACAATTAATCCTGTAATTATTGAAAATTTTGATAATTTAAACAATCTTCCCCAAAAAAGTTCCGTTATTATTGCCACAGGTTCCAAACCTCTTGATAAAACCATTTTTGATAAATATTTCGACCTTGATATTGAGTTAAAACCGTTAAAAGACCATCCTGAAGACATAGAAAATTTCGTCGAATATTTCAGCGAAAAAGCAAAAGAAGAACTTAAAATAAATGAAAAAACAACTATTCAAAATCCTGATATCAGTGAAAATTTAAATTCTCTCAAACGCCAAATTTATAAAAACCTTCTATTTTCAAACGATAAAAAAGATATTTTAAAAGAACTTGAAAACTATTATTTAAAAGAACATTCCACATATGAAGAAGAACTTAAAGATTTCGAAAAAACACTGTTTAGTGCCATGAAAAAAAGATATAAAAGCAAACTTAAAATTTCAGAACACCTCAAAATCAACAGGGTAACACTTACAAAAAAAATGAAGGAGCTTGATGTTTGAATTTTTTATAGAATACGACATTAATCCGGTTATATTTTTTGATTCACGGGGCAATGTAAAATACTGCAACCAGGAAGCCGAGATGTTTTTATCTTATGTAAATGTAAAGGATATTTTTAATTTTACACTTCAAAACGCTCCTAAAGACAAAGGCATAATTACGGTATTTAAAGAGATTAAATTTAATGATTTCAGTTTCAAAGGCTTCTCAATAGGCTACCAATCGGATGAACTTATAGGAGTAAGATTTTTTATCAATACAGAAAAAAACCATATAAGCATAGAAAACCTCGAAAAGACAGATATTTTAAAACTGCTTAATTTTGCAATTGAATACATCACACTAAAACAGAAAACCAAATTCAAAATATATCCGGACCTTTCATTCAGTGAAGTTTATATAAATAAAAAAGAGCTGTTGCATATTTTTCTTGAAATATTCGAAAAACAGTCTTCCGTAGAAATCTATACCCATCTCAAAGTCGGGGAATATCTTAAAATCAACAAAAAAAAATACCCGATAATTGAAATTATTATAAAATGTCATCCGAATAAAAAAATCACTTCAAAATATTTTGAAGTAACAACCCAAAACGACAAATACATTATAAAAATACCGTTTATTAAGGAAAAAAATGAAAATAATAATACTTGATACAGAAACGACAGGAAATAAAGACGAAGACAGAATATGTCAGTTAAGTTATCTGGTTTTAAATGAGAATTTAGAAATTGAAGAAATTTACAATGAACTTGTAAAACCTCCCGTGGATATTAAATTTGAAGCAATGGCCGTCCATCACATAACGCCAGAAATGGTTGAAAATAAACCCAAAATAAAATTCACAAAGGCTTACAAAAGACTTAAAGAGCTAAATTCTCCTGAAAATTTGATTGTAATTCATAATGCAAAGTTTGATTTGGATATGCTTAAAAAAGAGGATTTTAATCCGTATTTTAAACTTATTGATACATTTAGAATATTAAAACATCTTATGCCGGAAGGTAAATTTTCACTTCAATACAACAGATACGCTCTTGGTCTTTATAAAAAAGAGAATGAAATATGTGAAAAACACAATATCGAAATAAATGCTCACGACGCTCTTGGCGATGTGGTGGTTTTATATCTTTTATACAAATACATCAATGAAAATTTTGATAAAAGCACAGAAGAGCTTATCGAACTTACCAAAAAACCGGTACTTCACGATAAATTCTATCAGGGCAAATACAAATTTGAAAAAATCAGAGACATTTTGATAAAAGACCCTGATTATATCGAATATATGCTAAGTCTCACAGACCTGGACCCCGATGTAAAATACTCAATAGAACATTATCTTGAAAATCTGGATGAAGAGCCTCAATTTAGATTCGGAATTGGCAAATACAAAGGAATGCTTATTGAAGATGTAGCTGAAATTGATATACAATACCTCTCTTGGGCTTATCATAATATGAAAATGGGTAAATGGATGAGAAAAAAAATCGGAGAGATTTTAGGAAAAAATTAATCCATCCCTAAATATTTTTTCTTAATTTCATCGCTTTTTAAAAGTGCTTTTGCATCATCTTCCAAAACAATTTTACCGTTTTCCATAACATATCCGCGGTTTGCGATTTTCAATGCCGCCGCCGCGTTTTGTTCTACCAAAAGGATTGTAACGTCATCTTCTTTATTTAATTTTATTAAAATTTCAAAAACTTCTTTTACAATTTTCGGAGCAAGACCGAGTGAGGGCTCATCAAGTACAAGCATTTTCGGCTCACTCATCAAAGCCCTTGCAATTGCAAGCATCTGCTGCTCCCCACCGCTTAAACTTCCACCATATGTATCTCTTTTTTGTTTAAGTCTCGGAAATATCTCATACATCGTATCTCTTAATTTTTCATAGTTTTCATCATTTATATATGCACCAATTCTCAAATTTTCTTCAACTGTTAAATTTATAAATATTTTTCTTCCCTCAGGCACAAGTGCCATACCTCTTTTTACAATCGCATGAGTTGGCAAATCCGAAATATCGGCTTCAAAGAAATCTACTTTGCCTTCTTTTTTAACCATATTAAAAATTGCATTTAATGTCGAAGTTTTCCCGGCACCGTTTGCACCGATTATAGTTACTATCTCTTTTGCACCCACATTAAAATCAATTCCCCTTACAGCTTCTATTACACCGTATTTTACTTTTAAATTATTCACCTTCAACATCGATATCTCCTAAATAGGCTTTTATAACTTTTTCATCCTTCATCATATCGGCAGGTTTACCCTCAAAAATAGTTTGTCCATAATCAAGTACAAGCACTCTGTCTGCAATTTTTTGAACAAATTTCATATCATGCTCGATAAAAAGAATTGTTTTTTCCATCTCTTCTCTTAATTTAAAAACAGTATCGGCAAGCTCATCTGTCTCTTTTGGGTTCATCCCGGCAGCCGGTTCGTCCAAAAGAAGCAAATCAGGTTCGGTTGCCAAAGCTCTTGCTATTTCGACTTTTCTTTGATTCCCGTAACTTAAAGCCTTTGCATTATGTTCGGCATAATGCTCAATTCCTAAAAACTTCAAAATTTCCATGGCTTTTTCTTTATGGACTTTTTCTTCTTTAAAAAATCTCGGGAATCTGAACATTGCCTCAAAAAAATTATATTCATATGATTTTTCAAATCCTATTAACACATTTTCAAGAACACTCATACTTCCAAAAAGTCTGATATTTTGAAAAGTCCTTGCAATTCCCTTTTGAACTATTTTAACAGGATTTAAACCTGTAATTTCCTCGTCTTTAAAATATACATGTCCGCTCGTAGGCTCCAAAACTCCTGTAATAATATTAAAAAGTGTGGTTTTACCGGCACCGTTTGGTCCTACAAGTGCAAATATTTCAAGCGGTTTTACCCTGAAAGTCACATCTTTAATAGCCGTCACACCCCCAAACTGCTTAGTAACCTTTTCCACTCTTAACATTTTTTTCCTTTTTTTATTATATTGTCTTTAAAAATTTTTCACCCTCTTTTCTCGCCCATTTTATAAAAAGTCTTTTAGTGTCAATTTTACCTAAATTTGACCTGTTTTCAATATAATTTTTCAGCATTTTAGCACACATTACGGCATTAGAAAAACCTCTACCTCCCATACCGTTGATTATATAAAACCCCTTTTTATACTCCAAATATTTTGGAATTTCTCCTTTTACAATTTTCGGCTGTAAATTCAATGTTTTATTTACATCTATAATTTCTCCTACAATGGGGAAATAATCGACACTTGCCGCTCTAAATCCACCTTTTATATCTTCAATCCTATATGATTTTATATCAACGACTTCTTTTGCCTTTTGAATCAATTCAATAGCTTCCTCTTCATTTTCCCTGCATTCAAGACAATTTCTTTTGTGAGTCGCACCTATTCTGAGTCTCTCTTTCACTTTTGCAACCGAACAGTTTTTGTGATAAAAAAAATTTAATTCTTCACTCTCCACTCTCCATTCTCCACTAATCTCTATCCTCTCTCCCCATACCGGTCTTATTTTAATATAAGGAATATCAATAAGGTCCTCATATCCTGTGGCCAGAATTACATTTTTTGCCAATAAGTCATTTACTCTCCAAAAATCGCCATCTTTTTTAATTAATTCCACTTTTTCTTTTAAAAAAGGGACTTTTATTTTTTCTCTTACTTCATCAACTTCAATAAATCCTCCGTCTTCAAAAAAAAACCCGTCCCCTCTTTTCTCATATGGAAGTTTTATGTATTTTTCATATTCTTTAAACTTCTCAATATCCCTTTCATCTCGCGGGAGGATTAAAACTCCTTTTTTATGAGTATCAATTCCTAAATTCTCATAAAATTCAAATGCCGTTATAATAGAGTTGTTTATAAAATCGGTATATGAAGATTTTTTGGAGATTTTCGGAAACAAAAAAGCACCTGCCGCACCGCTTGCACCTTGTAAAATTCCTTTTTTATCTATAAGAAGTATTTTTTTGTCTTTAAAAAAATATGCGGCAATAAGCCCTGCAATACCTCCGCCTATAATAATATAATCAAAATGTTTCATTGAAAATATTTTCAAAATCTTTAATTTTTACTTTTTCTTTTAAAAAATTTTTAAATTCATCTTCATCAATAGCTGCTTCTACATATAAAATATGGTTTTTATCATCAAACCAGCTTTTTCCTTCCATTGCATTAATAATTACATAATTTTTAACTTCATCAAGTAATTTTTTATCTTGTATCCCTGCTTTTTGCATAAAAATTTTAGTTTTGTTTTGTAATTTTTGTAAAAGATTGTTTACGGCAATGGAATAAGCCTCTTCTTGTTTAAGCCTTGAAGGTTTAGGTGTATATACCTTTCCCACACTCATAAACAAAGACTGATAACATACCCAAAAAGGTGCTGGCATTTTATTGATATAACATTTTGAAAAATTTTTCACTTTTTTTGCACTTTCCTGAACAGCACTGCATCCGGCAAGCAGTAGTAATATAGATAAAAAGACAGTTTTTTTCATTACAGGCCTTTTTGACAAAATTATAACAAATTATAAATTTTAAATATGTAGACAAATATGAAGTTTGTGTGTTTAAAAAAATAAAAAAAGAGAAAAAATTATCTTTTTGAGAATTGAGGAGATTTTCTTGCTTTCTTTTTCCCGTATTTTTTTCTTTCTACTTCCCTTGCATCTCTTGTTAATAGACCCGCAGGTTTTAAAATACTTCTAAATTCAGGAGCATACTCAACAAGAGCTTTTGAAATTCCGTGTTTAATAGCATCGGCTTGTGCTGCAAATCCGCCGCCAAGCACTTTTACTTCGATATCAAAATTATTTTCTTGTTTAGTAAGCATTAAAGGCCATTTTACTCTAAGTTTAAGAGCTTCTCTTCCTCCAAGGAAATCATCTAGCGCTATACCGTTTACAGTAATGTTACCGCTACCGTTTTTTAGCCAGACTTTTGCTACAGCTTCTTTTCTTTTTCCAGTTGCGTAAATTCTTCCGTGCATTTTCATTAGTTACCCTTTATTTGAGCTGTGTGTGGATGATTTTCACCAGCGTAAACTTTAAGTTTTTTAAGCATTTTTCTTCCAAGTTTTGTTTTTGGAAGCATACCTCTTGTTGCAAGTTTAAACAGTTTTTCAGGATTTGTTTTAAGAAGTTTTTCAACAGTCTCTTCTTTTACACCGCCGAAATATCCTGTATGTCTGTAATATTTTTCATTAAGTTTGCTTGCTTTTGAAAATTTAACTTTATCGGCATTTATTACAACTACATAATCACCACAGTCTACGTGCGGAGTATAGTATGGTTTATGTTTTCCTCTTAAAATAGTTGCTATTTCAGTAATTACCCTACCAAAAATTTTATCCTTAGCATCTATTAATATCCAATCTCTTTTAACCTCTTCGGGTTTTATTGATTTAGTAAATTTCATTATCACACCTTTTGTGAATTTTTTAGGTGTAGAATTTTAGTCTACAAACCTTAAAAAAACCTTAATTTAAGTAAACTTTAAGTTTAAAGAGACGAAAATTTAAGTATTAATTCGATTTCACCTGCGGGAATTCTGAGTTCTCTTGAAATTTCTTCTATCGAATATCCGTTTTTATAAAGCGATACTATTCTTTCCTCATCGTTTTTATTTATCATATTATTAATTTCAGGTAGAGAATTTTTTCTTATTTTAAATTTCAATTTTTCAACTTCTTCTTTTAAATCATTAATAATGTTTAAATTTTTCTTTTCAATAACCCTTATATCATCAACAATCGATTCTATTATTCTTTCTATTTTATTCAGTTTTTCATCGAGCTTGTTATTTGATTCTTTTTTTAATTGATAAAGTTCTTTATGAATCTCTTCAAGAGAAAGTTCAAAAGCTGTAAATTTTTGTTCGATTATTTTGTCTCGTTTTATCACATATAAAAAAAGCATAAACATAAAAAAACTAAGCCCTGCAAATATTATAAGTGTAATTAATAAATTTTTATCCATTTTTTGATTTCATCTCCCTAATTATCGCTCTTTCCCTTGCCGTAATAAATGCATTGTAATCTTTTACGTCTCTTTCGTGCATATGTAAAATTTTACCAATATCCTCACTGTAACCTTCAAATATTATCGGAACCTTTCTCTCGGGAAAAACAGGCAAATCAAATCTTCCGTAATATTTGGTACCCTTTTTTAAAATTTTATCTTTTATTTGAAAAAAATCAAATCCCAACCCTTTTGTTTCACTTTTATACTTCAAAGGAATAAACTCTTTTTTCTGATTTTTTATATATGCACTCAACTCATCCACTTTTCTGTGAAGGGCCACAAGAAGTTCCAGAAGTACTGGGTCCGTATCCCTGGTCTCTCCTCTTGCTTTTGCCAGCTTGATATACTGCCCGATAGGGTCTTCGCTCTCGCTTCCGAGTTTGTCAAACTCCTCTTTTAATTTTTCGTTTAATTCGTCAAATTCTATTTTGATAAAAGCCGGGATGAACCTCATTTTACCATCCTGTCAATAATTATTAAAATCAAAAATATAATTCCAAGATATCCGTTTACATCAAAAAACGCTTTTGGTATGTTTTTAAAATCCCTATCTACAAGTTTTTGTTCATAATAAAGCATAGCCGCCGCAAATATTACAGCCAGCCAGGCAAAAAATCCAAGATGCGCATACGCCGTAAATAAAGCCCAAAAAACCACGGCAAAAATATGAAACATTTTTGATATGAAAAGCGCACCTTTTTCACCTATTTTTGCAGGTATGGAATGAAGTCCCTCTTCTTTGTCAAATTCCATATCCTGTAATGAATAAAGCACATCAAACCCGGCAACCCAAAATATTACTCCAAACGCCAAAAAAACACTCCAACAAGGAATCGTTCCCGTTACCGCAATAGCGCCTGCGATAGGCGCAAGTCCAAGAGAAACACCAAGCACAATATGTGCAAATTCGCTGAATCTTTTAAAATAACTGTAACCTCCGAGGATGATAAGCACCGGTATACTGAGTTTAAAAGCCAAATCATTTATCATATACGCAACACCTACAAAAATCAAGGCGTTTGCCAAAATAAAAAGTTTCATTTCGTTTTCACTAACTTCACCGGTTACACTTACTCTCTCTTTGGTCCTTGGATTTTTTATATCAATATCCCTGTCAACATATCTGTTTACGGCCATTGCAAAATTTCTTGCACTCACAGCCGCCAAAATCCCAAGAAGCAAAAGTTTCCAGCCAAACCATCCGTTCGCCGCAACTACCATTGCTATTAATATAAAAGGTATGCTGAATATCGTATGTGAAAATTTTACAAGTTCCATATATTTTTTAATATTCATACCTTCTCCGTTTTATTAGGGTTCTTTTAGTATAATTGTAACAAAAAAGGATAATTTTGTTTGCCATAATAGGTCCCACAGCCAGCGGAAAAAGCGATTTGGCAATAAATCTTGCCGAAAAACTTGGTTATGAAATACTCTCTCTTGATTCATTAAGCATTTATAAAGAAATAGACATAGCCTCAGCAAAACCTTCAAAAGAAGAATTAAACAAAATAAAACATTACGGCATAAATGAAATATATCCGAATGAAAAATTCGATGTTACTAAATTTATAGAAATATATAAAAATATTCCGCACAAAAATATTATTATCGTAGGAGGCACGGGATTTTATCTTAAAGCAATGATTGACGGTATTTCAAAAATGCCTGAAATAACTGATGAAATAAGACAAAAAGCAAAAAAATTCACTTACGAAAAATTAAAAAACATAGACCCCTTATTTGCCGAAAAAATTTCGCCAAACGATACATACAGAATTACAAAAGGTGCAGAAATATACCTTGCGACAAACCTTGCTCCAAGCGAATATTTCAAGCAAAACCCTCCTGAGACTATGCTGCCTGAAATACCGGTTTTTGAAATAGATATCGATAGAAAAACCCTTAGGGAAAGAATTGTAAAAAGAACAAAAAAAATGTTTGAAACGGGGCTGATCGATGAAGTTGCATATCTTGAAGCAAAATACAAAGACAGACGATTACCGGCATTAAAAGCAATAGGAATAAAAGAAGTTCTTGATTATTTTAACGGAATATACGATAAAGAAATACTTTTTGAAAAAATAGTAACAAACACCGCAAGACTTGCAAAAAGACAGCAGACTTTTAACAAAACACAGTTTAATACAATTAAAGCACCGCTTGAAAAACTTGAAGAAATTATTTTAAAACATAAAAATATTTAAGTTGTTATTTAGCATTCAAAACTTATCACTTCCAACTATTTCCAACTCCCGACTCCCTACTTCCTTCTTCCTCTCTACTCATCCACCCATCCACTCATCCACTCATTCACCCATTCACCTAAAAAAGCCCCTTCGCATCTCTACAAAGTCCCCGCCAAAGTTTTGAATCTTTTACTTTCAGACACTCATCAAGATATTTCTTTTCATTTGTAAGATTTGCCAGCATAAACAAAGCCCTTGCCTTATCTTCACCTCTTACTCTTTTTAATAATTCTTTTAAAACCTTAATCGCTTCTTTTTTATTTTTAGTATATTTTGCATAAACAAATTCAACAAAAGGCGAATAAGGATAAACTTTATATTCATTTTGCAAATCAATTATTTTTTTTGCAAATGTAGCGGCCAGAAGATAATTTTTATTCTCAATAGCCCATTTGACTATTTTTATATACACATCCGTATTTTTTATATCTTTTTGTTTGATGGAATTTGCCACTTCAAGAGCCTTTTTATATTCGCCTAAATTCCAAAGGGCGAAAAATTTATAAAGTTTGTATTTATGACATTGTTTATAAACTCCACATAAATCGTCTATTGCAATAATAAGATTTTTATAATCCCCCAAGCCTTTTAAGGCTTCGATTTTTCTTTTCATCCATTTTATAAATATTTTATCATCAGGTGAATCAAGATATTTATTGCATATACGTGATGCCAAATCATAATCCATAGCTTGCATTGCGCATTTGTATATTTTATCGTCATATTTTTTATTGAGTTTCAAGTGATATTTTTCCACAATTTTAACAGCTTTAATACATTGTTTTTTATTTAAAAGCTCAATTACATATTCTTTTTTTATTTTATTTAAAAATTCATTTTTATCAGGGAAAATATTTTCAGATACAGCTTTTAATTTATCTTCCATAGATAAAATTTCATCGTAATTTTTCATTTTATATAAAATTTTAGCTTTTTTAACAAGAGCTTTTAATGCAATTTCACTTCCTTTATATTCTTTAATAATTCTGTCTATATATTTTAACTGTGTTTTTAAATCTTTACCTGGTAAATTGAAAAGAACTTTATCTCTCAATGATTTAAGATTATCACTGTAATCCCCAAAAGGAAATTTTTTAAGATACATATCTATATAAAAAAGCGATTTTTTATAATTATTGGCTTTATAATTCCATACTGCTAAATAATACAGTAAAGGTTCATATAAATCATCCGTATATTTTAACTTCTTAATTAAATCTTCTCCTATATCAATTGCAAGGGAGTACATATTATGAGTTGCAAGCAGTTTAGCCAAATCAAATGCTTTTTTCTTATCTTTTAGCAAAAATTTCTTATTTGCTTTATATATTTTTTTATAATATTCATAAGCCTTTTTAAAATTACCGCTGTCCATATATCGTTGGGCGAGTCTTGCCGCCGCAAGAGAAGCTATATCAATATTTTTAGTAGAAAATAAAACATCTTCATACAATTTCATTGCTTTTTTAGCATCTCCGGTAGAATAAAGCTGGTCGGCCAAATATATCATTGCAAGGTCCGCTTCATTTGTTCCCGGATATTCAGTAATTATTCTATTAAAAAAATAACTTGCATTACTCAAAAAGCCCATTTGTGAATATGCTCTTGCCATTAGAAGTAAAACTTTTGGAAGTTTATCGTCATATGCATATCTTTTTATCCATTTTTTACCTATTTCAACAACATCATCTGGGTCATTGTTTTGCTCCAAAAGCTTCATTTTCATATACAATACATCCGGAATAAACACAGAAGAAGGATATTGTTTGATAAAATCATCTATCTCATCACTTACATCAATTCCTTTTTGAAATGATTTAAGAATTTCAAAATATTTTAACACATCCTGAGACTGTTTTGAAACAATAATGGGATTCTCATTTTCATCAACAGCACCGATAAATATTTTTGGAGAATTTTTAAAATAAAAATTTAAACCTTTTGGATTCTTTTTAGAAAGGAACGGTTCAATAGGAGATATTATAATCCATTTTTTAGATTTATTATTATTACTAAGAGTTATTACGGGATTCATATACAAATTATCTTCTCTTGAAATCAAATAACAATTTTTTTTACATTCAATTTTGAGAAAAAATTTTTTATTTTGAAAATAGGGTAAAAATTTAAAAAACGCACTCTTTGCTTTGAAAACATAGGTTGAAGGTATTTTATCAAATTCACACAAAACGCTATTTTTGTCTTTTACACATCCAAAGGCAAAATCATTATATAAAGTTGCAATTTCATTCTTTATATTGGAATTTTGATAATAATCTACATTGATTTCAAGAGAAAATAATAAAAGAGGAAGAAGAAAAAAAAGTTTTTTCAACTGATACCTTCTTAAATATTTTAAACTGTTATAGTAGAATTAATAACGTCTGCCGCAACAATACCGAAATAAATTGTCCCTGCTAATAAAATAAGCTGCCCGATAAGACTTCCAGCCGACATTTTAACAGTTGAATTGATTTTCGCTTCATCGAAATATAAATGTTTTATAATCCATGCATAATATGCAACAGCAAGAGCTGAATTTAATGCCGCCACCAATACAATCGGCCAAAGTCCAGCATCAACCCCTGCATAAAATGCAACCGCTTTTGCCAAGAAACCTGCTAAAAGCGGAATACCGGCAAGTGAAAACAATTGAATTGTAAAAAAGAGTGAATGAAGAGGTGCTCTTTTCCCCATACCTTTTAAATCGTGAAGGTGTTTAACACCGGCTTCTCTTCTGAAATCATTTAAAATCAAAAATACACTTGTTTGCATAAAAATATATGCAATTGCATAATAAAGAACACCTGCATAAGAAAACACACTTGCGGCAGCAGCAAACGGAATCAAAGCATAACCGCTGTGTGCAATTGATGAATAAGCAAGGATTTTAGATACTCTTTTTTGAAAAAGTGCCATAAAGTTCGCAAGTGTCATTGTTAAAATTGCAAAGAAACTGAAAATCAACACAGTTGCAACAGGATATGCAATCATAAATTTATAAAATGCTTTAAATGTAGCTACTAAAACTACACTTTTAATAACCCCACTTAAAATCGCAGCAGCAGCATGGTTTACTTGCGAATATGCATCAGCAGCCCATCCGTGCATAGGAACAATTGTAAGTTTATAAAAAATACCGGCAAGCATAATCGCAACAGCAATTAATGTAAATTTACCGCTTACGTTCATTTGAGCATAATTAAAACTATCCGTTGTAAAACTAAAAAGTGCAAAACCAAGCAAAATAATACCGCTTGCTACCGCACCTGCGATAAATGCTTTAATAGCACCTTCCGCATTGTAAAAGTTTCTAATGTTTGCAACAAGGATATAAGAGATAATTGCAATAACTTCAAATAAGACCACATAAATAAAGAAATTGTTTGTTTCAAGAAGGCCTAATGATACACCAGCTAAAAACAACATTTGAGCTATTAAAGGTCTCTCAAAACCTGTTAATGCAAGAGAAACCGCCGCAAGAGTTGCAAGCAGTGCAAATTCCATAATCATCGTTGCTTTATTCATTACAAAATAAGGAAAAATCGCATTTAGAGAATTTCCTTGATAAATAAAATACGCCGCAACAATGAAAGCGATAAGTGCAATCATTTTAGCTATAAAAATATTGTTTCTGTAAAAAATCGGAACAATTAATCCTGCCGCTATCAATACTATAAAACTCATTACATACCTCCAAAAAAGCTAAATGCTTTATTTGCAATATCAAAAATTGGTTGCGGATTAACTCCGAAATATACAATTAAAAATGAAAATACCGCCAATGCAAATTTTTCAGGAAAACTCATATGAAAATTTGCTTTTTTAACAATTTCACTCGGTTCTCCGTGTATTGCTCTTCTAACTGCCCAGATAATATAACCTGCACTTATAAATCCTGCAAGCGCAATAACAGCAATCCACCATCCAAATGCTTTAACTGATGAAATTATAATTGTAAGCTCACCTACAAATCCCATTGTACCAGGAAGTCCGAGTGCAGCCATACCTGCTAAAATAAAAGTAGTACTTGCATATGGAGCGTATTTCATAATTCCGCCCATCTCATCCATATACCACGTATGTGTTTTATGATGCAACCACCCGGCAATTAAGAAAAGAGGTGAAATTACAAGAGCATGTCCAATCATCTCATAAAGAGCAGCACTTAAACCATCATAGCTCATAGTCGCAACCGCCACAACTACAAGTCCCATATGCGAAATAGAAGAATATGCAACCATTTTTTTAATGTGTCTTTCATATACAGCAAGTAGACCTGCAAAAAATGTTGTTGCAAGACCAAGTACCACCATCCACATAGCAAATTTAGCAGTTGTAGCCGGTAAAAGCTCTACTGTAAATCTGATAAGTCCGTAAGCACCCATTTTCAAAAGAACACCCGCAAGTAATACCGAAATACTGCTTGGCGCCTGAACGTGTGCATCAGGAAGCCAAGTATGGAAAGGAAATGTCGGAAGTTTTGCCGCAAATCCTAAAAACATCAACCACCAGATAAGTGCCGGTGTAGCGAGTGTCGCTTCTTTAATTAATGTAATATCCCAATAGCCTGTTTGTTTAAAGAGTAAGAAAAATCCTACAAACATAAACATTGCAAAAACATGCGTATATAAGAAAAATTTGATTGCCGCATAAACTTTGCTTGGAAGTTTAATTTCAACGTTAAATACTTTTTTAATTTCCACACCCTCAGCTCCCCAAAAACCTACAAGGAACAGCATAGGAACAAGTGTTAATTCCCAAAACATAAAAAACCACAAAACATTTGTAGTCATAAACACACCGAAAATCGGTCCGCTGAATAATATAAGAAGACTAAAATAAGCCGCTTGATTTTTCTCTTCCCATGATGTAAACACAACTAAAATCAAAAGTCCAGCAGTAAGTAAAAGCATTGCAACGCTTAAAGCATCAATTTGAAGTGTTAAACTAAATCCAAATGCCGGAACACTTAAAAATTCTCCAAGAGGTAAAAAACCTGTCGCTTTGATATATTGCAAAACTTCCGGTGCAAAAGCATAGCTTTCTGGATGCATAATTTGATTTAACCAATTAAGTGAAATAATAAATAATACAACAAACCACGCAAGCGCAACATATTTAGTTATGTGCTGTGCTCCTCTTGTCAAAAAATAGACAAGGGCCGAGAGAAAAATCGGCGCAAAAATAATATCTACCGCTACCATTTACAGCCCCTTTACAATTATTAAGATTGCAATTACAATAATAGCAACACCTATTACCATTTGTCCCATATAAGTACCTATTCTTCCCGAATGTCCCATTTTGAAGAATTTAAATGTATAAAGTGACATTGCTACTGTTGAGTTAACCATATAATCTATTACATAAGTATCAAACCATCTTGCCGCTTTCGCGATTGCATTGACAAAAATGTTTTTAGATATCCATGTAATCATAGCCTCTACATAATATCCGTTAAAGAGTACCTGATGTATAGTTTGAACGAAATGATGAGATGCAATTTTATAAAGAAGATTTAACCCTTTAACATACAATCCAACTACAATTAAGAAAATAATAAGCATAGATGTCAACATAAATGCAGTTAAACCTTCAACTTCCGGTTCTACCACTTCTTTGCCTACAATATAATGTACAATATCACTTTGCCAAATTGATATGAAAAGAGTAGTAAACGCTAAAATACCAAGTGGAAGTCTCATCCAAATATTACTTGGTTTATGAACACTTCCTGCTACATCTTCATTTCTTGGCTCACCAAGGAAAATCAAAATCCAAAGTCTGGTAATATAAGCAATTGAGAGTAATGCCGCTATTGTTACCAAAGTGGCTGTAAATCCGTTACCCCATTCCCAAGCTGCACTTACAACCATCTCTTTTGAAAAAAAGCCACTAAATGGAGGAACACCTGCAAGTGAAAGTGAACCCATTGCAAAAAAGAGTGCAAGAAAAGGTGCTGTTTTAATAAGCCCTCCCAGTTTCCAAGCATCTTTTGTATGATGTGCTATATAAATTACTGCACCTGCCGCTAAGAAGAGCAACGCTTTAAAGATAGCATGGTTTACAAGGTGTAGCATACCTGCCGCAAGACTTCCGACTCCAAGACCTACAAATGCAATTGATAAGTGAGACATTGTTGAATATGCCAAGATTTTTTTGATTTCTTTTTGAACAAGAGCCGAAGTCGAACCGATAAACGCTGAAAGCGCCGCAACGTTTGCAACAATAAACAAAGCCTCAGTATAAGCAAAGAAATCAAACATTCTTGCAACAATATAAATACCGCTGTTAACCATTGTAGCACCATGGATAAGTGCGGAAACGGTAGTTGGACCTTCCATTGCATTCATAAGCCAAGGATACAATGGAAACTGTCCTGATTTACCAATTGCTCCCATAAACACAAACAATGCCGTTACAAGAGCTAATGTTTTATTGATTTGACCGGCATCAGCAAGATGATTAAGTTGTACCAAGTTTGTAGTTCCTACAAAAATCATTAAAAGAGCAATTGCCGCTAAAATAAATATATCACCAAATCTTGTATAAAGAAATGCCTGCATACCTGCATCTGCTGCTGATTTTTTATAATACCAGAAACTGATTAATGCATAACTTGCAAGCCCCATAAATTCCCAGCCTACAAATGCACCGATTAAGTCTTTTGTAATAACAAGTAAAATCATACCACCTATAAAAAATAAAACTTTTGAATAATATCTCGGCTGGTCTGGATCTTCACCCATATAATCATGCGCAAAGTGAATATCTAAAAATCCAAGACCTGTTGCAATTAATAACATTACAATAGATAAGTGGTCTATATAAATTCCAAAAGGAATAGTGAAATTCCCATAATGAATCCAATTCAAATCGAAATTAATAGGGACATTTGAATATTTCATAAATATAACAACACTTGCTAAAAATAAAACGGCACCTGTAATTTCAGCCGTCCAAAATGCAAGAGGTTGCTTGAATTTACCTAAAATATACGCCAAAGCAGCACCGATAAAAGGTGCAATCAGTAATATGTATACTGCATTATTCATCTTCCACCGCCTTATTTAGATTATCAGGAATTATTTCCCCAGTAATTCTGTTTGTAAGAATAAAAATCAAAACTCCCGCTGCGGCTTCTAAGGTTGCTATAACAATAATAACATACGCAATAGCAAGTCCTTTTGTAAGACCGAAATGATAAGCCGCACTTGCAAGCAAAAGAATAACTGAGTTTAAAAGCATTTCCAGTGAAAAAAATATCTTTAAAAAGTCACTTTTACTTGTAACTCCGTATAATCCTACACCAAAAAGAATCAAAGCCGCTATTGCATCAAGATAAAATCCAACCATTTTTATTCCTTTCCATATTTTAGGGTATGAAGCATTCTAATACTTCCATAAAGAATACTTGCCGCTACAACACCCATAAATATTGCAATTAACGAATAAAAGTCAGTAAATATTTTCACCTGATCTTTTAAAGGTATCACTTTACCCTCAATAGGAATATCAGGAATTAAAAACGGAACAATCAAAAGACCTATAATAACAATAGTTACGACACTTACAGCCCACGGTCTGATTTTAAATTCAGGAAATTTTGAGCCTATTACAGTCACACCAAAAAGAGTTAATACCACAATTCCACCTGTATAAACGAATATTTGGAATAATCCAAGAAGTTTTTCACCCAAAAGAATATAATAAACTCCCAGTAGAAACATCATGCTAACAAATGCAATTACAGCTGGAACGGTATTTTTTTGAACCAAACTCATAACTGCTAAAATAATGGCAAGAGCTAAAATTAAAACACTCATTTTTCATCCCCTTTATCTTGTGAAGATTCACTTTTTTCAGTTTTAGATTCATTTTGAGCCTTTGCCGCTTCTTCGGCTTTTTTCTTAGCTTCCGCTTCCGCTTTTTTCTTAGCCATCATTTCAGCTCTTTTTCTTGCTTTTTCTTCTTCTTCTCTTTTTTTCTGTTCTATCCATTCCTCAGGTACTTCCACTCTCACCCAGAAATTTTCAAGCGCATCGTGAGTACCTTCTGTAATCATTTCAATGTCTCCGCCGGCAAGTTTAATAGCTTTTTCCGGTTTTGTAGGACACACATCTTCACAAAGACCGCAGAAAATACAAATCGCAAGATTGACCTCAGGTATTTTATTAGGTCTTTTAATAGGCAAAGGTTTCATCACAATAGCGTCAACCGGACATATTTTATTACAAGCATCACATCCGGTACAAATATCATATTTCACAATATGCCTTCCCCTAAAAATCGGAGATTTGTGAGCAGGCTCTTTAACGATATCTTTATTGGCAGCTCTTGGCTCAGTAAAAGCCTTCATAACTCTTAACATTTTTTCTGATATTTGAAATAACATCTTAAACTCCTACAATATATAATTTTGCAAATGTAATCCACACTAAATTTAAAATTGCCAAAGGTGTTAACCAGCTCCATGTAAATTTAAGCATCTGATCAAGTCTGAGTCTTGGATTTGAAGCCCTAATAGCAACCATAACAACAGCAAGAAGTGCAATTTTCAAAAACAACCACCAAAAACTGTCAAAAAAGACTCCTCTATATCCTCCGAAAAAGAGCGTAACAGCAGCTGCTGAAACAACAAGTATCTCTGTAAATTCCGCAAATTTTAAAAGTGTATAATTTGTTCCTGCATATTCAGTATAAAACCCATAAACAATTTCTTGCTCGGCATCAGGGATGTTAAATGGAGGCTGTTCGAGAATTCCAAGCATCGTAATGATGAAAATTATTGCTCCAGGTAATAAAATCAATGTTGTAAGCCAAGTGTTGCTGTACATAATTTCATAAAGATTCATAGTTCCAAACAGTAATGCTGGAGAAAGTGCCGCAAGGAAAAACGGTGCTTCCATTGATATCATTTGAGCCAAAATTCTCATACCGCCTAAAAACGAGTATTTGTTATGACTACCAAAACCTGTAAGGAAAAGTAAAAACGGCTCAACACCTATTAAAACCACAAGTCCAAGTACTCCATATTCAGTATCAAGTATTGCATGTCCGTTATTGATTAAAGGAGTCCATGGAATAAGAATAACTGGCAAAGCCGCAACAAGCGGAGTTATAATCGGAATAATATTAAACAGATAAGGATCTGCCGATTTTGGAGTAATAGATTCTTTTGTCAAAAGTTTAAACACATCCCAAACTGTCTGCAAACTTCCAGCAGGCCCATTATAATGAGGTCCTACTCTTTTATGAATATAAGCAAGTGTTTTTCTTGCAAAATAAAATACAAAAAATGTCCATGCAAGTAAAAACAAAAGACCAGGAAAAACCAAGATATAAAATAACATTTCCCATAAACTCATCTCATCCTCCTATCTATCCAAGTCACCCTGACAGATATGCATACTTCCGTATAGAAGCGGAATATCCGATAAGGTATGACCAGGTATTAATTTTTCAAGAATTCTTGTATGATTTACGCTTGGTGCTTTTATTTTAAGTCTGTAAGGATTTGTTGATTTAGGCATTGTTACAAGATGCATAAGCATCTCACCTCTTGCCCATTCTACCCTGCTTACCGCTTCACCCTCAGGCATACGACGTGGCATTTTTACCATATGGTCTTTTTTCGGGTCCATCTCTCCGGCCTCAATACCTTCTTCAATCTTTTTCATTGCCTGTTTGATTAAATCAATTGACTGATTGATTTCTTTATAAATTATAAAAAGCCTATCTCTTGCATCACCGCTCTCACAAGTTACATAATCCATTTCAAGATCGGCATATCCAGCATAAGGTTCATCAAGTCTAACATCTACTTTTACATTGCTTGCCCTTGCAATAGGACCGGCCAAATAGTTATCAACTACATCTTCTTTTGTAAATACACCAGTATCTTTTGCCCTTGTTACCATTAGAGGGTTTTTCATAAAGATATCTTCAATATCAGGTTTTACACTTTCCCATTTTTCAATTGCTTTATTAATTTCTTCAAACCAAACCTTATAATCATTTAAAGGATATCTAACACCACCTGGCTCGATACAAGCAGTTGCAATTCTTGCTCCGGAATAGTCTTCTAATACATCAAGGAAATATTCTCTTACATCAAGACACCACATTAAAAATGTTTGAAGACCCATTGTTCCGAAAAACCCACCCATTGATATTAAATGGCTAACAGTTCTCCCAAGCTCACCTAAAATCACTCTCATATACTTAGCAAACGGAGTTATCTCTTTTCCTGCAATTTCTTCAACTGCCTGAGCATAGCATATCATTGGATTTGTATTATCCATAAAACAGATTCTCTCAACCGCTACGATTGTTCCTATGAAATCTTTTCTCTCGGAAAGTTTTTCAAGTGCTCTCCAAACATATCCTATATCAGGTTCTACTTTTTCAATATTTTCACCATTTACATATACTTTCAGTCTGATAGGTCCACTTGCCGGATGTGTAGGTCCCCAGTGAAGAACGGTTCTACTATCCTCATGCCCCATTGTTTCTTCATTTTCTTCATATTCTTCAAAAAATTCATCTGAAATGGTGTTTACATTTTCAATTAATTGTTTTTCATGCTCTTCCCAATCAAAATCTTTTCTGAAAGGAAATTTTCCGTAATAATCGGCACTAATTAAAAAATATCTTAAATTCGGATGACCTTTGAATTTAACACCAAAAGTCGAATAACTTTCAAGCTCGTGATAATCCGCACTTTCCAAAACAGGAGTAATAGAATCAATTTCGCATTTTTCCAAGTCTCTGTCTATATCGACTTTTAGCCATACGTTTTTTTTATTTTCAATGTCTTCAAGGAAATAATTAATCTCCATTCTGTTTTCTTCCGGAAAATCAGTAGGCGAAACAGTCGAACAGCTTGCAACCCCCACTTCTTTTAAAGCTTTTACAACATCAAGCAAATCATTTTTGTTTTTTAGTTTTGCCTTTACCCATGTAGGTTTATAATCTTCAACATATTCCATATCAAATCTATTTAAAATCTCTTTAATTTTCTCCATAGCCATCCCTTAAAATTTCATTTGTTTCCAAAGGCCGCCTTGACTTGATGCAGAAGGCTCACCTCTTTTTATTTTTTCTTTAAGTTCTTCAAGTCCGGCTACAATTGCTTCCGGTTTAGGAGGACAACCTGCAACAAAAACATCCGCAGGAAGAATTTCAGTCATATTTTTTATAACGGACGGAGAATCATTATAAGGGCCTCCATCATATGCACAAGCTCCTATTGCCACGACATATCTTGGTTCAGGCATTTGCTCATAAGTTCTAAGAAGGGCGGGAAGAATTTTTTTACTTACAAGACCAGTAATAAAAATAATATCAGCCTGTCTTGGAGTTGGCGTCATAATATATCCGTATCTCTCCCAGTCATATCTCGGCCCCATTGCCGCAAGCATTTCCAGCGAACAGCATCCGCTACAAAAATGGACAATCCACGGAGACTTGCTCCTGGCATAATTAAAAAAATCAAGAACTTTTAGCATTTCTATACTCCTTCATACTAATTGTAATAGCTGCAAACATCAATACACCAAATACCATTGCCCATTTTAAAGCTTCTGGATTATCGGCAAATACAAACAGACTGAAAAACAGACCAGCCATATCAAAAACAATAAAAGCAATTGCAAAAATAAAATATCCGAAATTTGCTTTCATAGGTACTTCACTGCTTGGCGGAAGACCACATTCGAAATGGTCGTTTTTAACTTCACCGGGATTAAACGGTGCTACCATAATTCCTAAAAAATACAAAAGAATTATTCCTGCAAGAATTCCGGAAGCATAAATCAAAATAGTTTCCATAAAATTCTCCTTTTTTTAAAATATTATCAAAACTTTTTCAATAGTTATTTTTAATATAGCGTATTATAAGTTAAAATTATAATAAATTTTGTCTTATTTATTTCATATCTGTTTAATGTGTTACAAATTGTAATATTAACACCATATTAATATTTGAATCCAAGTTCTTTTTCGGCATCAAACGCATTTGATTTCTCTTTTTGAATCTCCTCGATAAAATCTTTAACAAAAAATACAGGTTTTTTCTTCATTGCAACTTTTAACGCCGTATTTTTTACAACAAGTTCAATCTGAGCAGGAGTAAGCTCATATTTTGCAAGTTCTTTAACGTCAAAATTTTCTTCAAAATCTGCATTTTCAGGAAGTTTCATTTTCCATAATTTAATTCTGTCTTTAAATGACGGTTTTTCGAATTTTATTTTATAATCAAACCTTCTTGAAAACGCTTTATCAAGAGTTTCCAAAAGATTTGTCGTTGCAATAAGAAGACCATCAAATTTTTCCAATTGTTCAAGAAAAATATTTTGCATCTGGTTATGCATTTTATCGGCACTGCTAAAACTTGCTGTTGTTCTTGTGGATAAAAACTGGTCTGCTTCGTTTAGTAACAAAACTGGTTTTGTTTTGAGTTTTTCTGCAATTTCATAATATTCATCAAACATTCTTCTGACGTTTTTTTCACTCTCACCCACATACATAGAGAGAATTTTACTTGAATCAAGGCTCAAAACGGGCTTTTTAAGTTCATTTGCAATAGAGTGTGCCGTAAGTGTTTTACCAGTGCCCGGATGTCCGTAAAAAATAATTTTTGCAGATATGTCATCAGATGTTTTTATATTCCATTTTTTAAGAAGATTTCTTACTTTTTTATCTGTCTGTTTTAATACGTTTTTTATCATTTCCATTGTTTTTTTCGGAAGCACCACATCTTTAAGTGTTGTTTGAGGTTCGATTAAATCAAAAATCGTATCCTTAACGATATGTTCAAGCTTATGTTTTCTGCGCGGATGAATAAGCTCGTTTAAAATTTCTTCATTTATGAAATAGATTTTGGTATATCCACCAAATGCCCCGAAAAGTTCGTCATAATCCAAAATGCCTTCGTTTAAAAGTTTTGAAGATTCATCAAGAAGACTTCTGTTTTTGATTCTTTCAATCTCGTCACCACTGATTAGGTTTAATAAATAATTCATTTCCCTTGCGTTTTCGTTTGTTGAAGTATATTCTTCTTTCAAAAGTGCAAGAAAAATAATCTCTTCTTTTTCATTAAGTTCGTTTTCAACGATAAAATTATGTACCGGCAGGTCTATTTTGGTTTTATTAATTCTCTCTTTTATTGTATTTTCAATAAGCTTTAATTTGCTTTGCAATCTTTTTATGGATGAAGATTCATTTGAATAGCTGTTTTTAAGATTTGCAAGCTGAGAGTAAATTTCTATTCTTAAAAACTGGTCCTGTAAATATTCAAGATGGTCCGTATAAGGTTCTTTTTCGGGAATCATCAAATCAAGGGAACCTTTTTCAAGGAGTTTTAAAAATGAGACCGACAAAGAAACAGTGGCATTGTAAAGTTCCAATATGTTTAAATCGGGAGTTTTTACACCAAAAGAAGCGCTTACCATCCATCCTTCGTCAATAAGATGTTTTATGAATTCCGTAAATTTCAGTGCTTCTAATTTATCACTTTCAAACACTTCATTCAAAAGTTCTCTAACCTTTATATCCTCTTTTCCTTCCAAGTATCTCTCAAGCATATATTGAAGAATTTTAATCTCTTCATCGCTTACACCCAATATTTCATAAATTTTGCTTTTTTGGGGATGTTTTAAAAACGCTTTTATGTTTTTTATCAAAAGTTCTCCTTGATTTTTATATAATTTTATCAAAAAAGGCATTAAATGCAATTTTTATACCATCCTGATACTTCCGATACAATAGTTTTAAGCGGAGAAGCTCATAAATATCTTTTTAAAGTAAGAAGGATAAAAAAAGACGAAACGCTAAAAATAAGAAATTTAAAAGACGATTATATTTATAATTACAAAATAAAAGAGATAAACAAAAAAGAAGCCGTTTTGATTTTGGATAAAAAAGAGTTAAAACCAAATAAACCGACTAAATTTTTTCATCTCGCATGGTGCATAATCGATCCTAAAAACATAGAAAAAACACTCCCGTCTTTAAATGAGATGGGAGTGGCGAAAATAAGTTTTGTTTACTGCGATTTTTCACAAAAAAACTTTAAACTCAAAATTGACAGACTTAAAAAAATTTTAATCAATTCAAACCAACAGTGCGGAAGAAGTGATTTAATGGAAATTGAAATAATAAATTCAAGTAAAGAATTTTTTGAAAAATATGAAAATTTCACGGCTATTGATTTTGACGGTGAAAAAATAAAATGTGATAAAAAATATAAAAACCCGTTTTTAGTCGGTCCCGAGGGAGGTTTCAGTGAAAAAGAAAGAGCTTTTTTCAAAGAGAAAATCAAATTTGAAAGTTTTATTTTACGAAGTGAAAGTGCTGTTTGTGCAATTTCGTGCAAAATTTTATTATAATACCAAAAAATTAAAGGTAATATAAATTGAAAATAGCTTTAATTGAAGACGAACCTTTAATTAGAGAGACTCTACATGAACTTCTCCAAACCGAATATGAAACCCAAAGCTTTGAAAATATTAGAGATTTTTTTAAAACTGATAAAAAATTCGACATAATTGTAGGAGATATAAATCTTCCTGACGGAAATTTATTAAACGAACTTAAAAAATTCCCTCATTTAATCGAAAATTCATTGCTAATAATAATATCAGGAGATGGTCAACTTGAAAATATAAAAAAATCTTTTGACTTAGGAGCAGTTGATTTTATAAAAAAACCATTTGAATTTGAAGAGCTCTTACTTAGAATCGAAAGATTTGTAAAAAATAAAAAAGATATAAAAATAAGCGAGAACATTATATATTCACCTTCAAAAAAAGTTTTAATTGTCGATAATGAAATAGTAGAATTAACATTTAAAGAATCGGCATTTTTAGAACTATTGATAGAAAAAAATGGAGCATATGCAACATTCGGTGAAATTGAAAACAAAGTCTGGGGAGAGCCGATAGTGCCTAATACATTAGCGGCACTTGTAAAAAGACTGAGAAAAAAACTTAAAAAAGATATAATCGAATCAAAAAGATATTTGGGATACAGACTCATCAAGTCACGTTAATATCATTTTTATATTTTAAGATTTTCATTTAAATAAAAAAGTAAAGGGTTAAAGATTTTTAAAAACAAAACTCATAATCTTGCAAAAATTTTTTTTCACGAATTAAAAAATAAATTATTGGGGATAAAATTAACTTTAACTCTTGCTTTAAAAAAAACAGATAATATAAATAATTTAATAGAAAAAGCTCACAAAGGACTTGATGAAAGTATAGATTTAATAAAAGATTACCTGAATTTGGAACAATATAAAAAAACAAAATTTTTAAAACATTCTTCTATTTATTTGAACTCTCTTATAGAAGAAATACTTCACGAACTTGAAAGTGAAATAAATAAAAAAAATCTAATCGTTTATTACAATGTTCCCGAAGAAAACCTAATAATCAAAACAAATAAAGAATGGCTCAAAAAAGCTCTTTTAAATATTATACACAACTCCGTAAAATATAATAAATTAAACGGTTCTCTTTTTATAAATATTGAAGAAGTAAAAAACGGATATCTTATAATTGTAAAAGATACCGGAATCGGTATACATGAAGAAGATAAAGAAAAAATATTTGAAAAATATTACACAAAAGACAAAAAAGACGGCAGCGGTATAGGACTTAATTTTTCAAAAACGGTTATAGAATCTTTGGGAGGTAAAATATCATTTGATTCAAAACCTGGAAAAGGAACGGTTTTTTATATTTACTTGCCAAAAGTAAGCAAAAAAATAAAATTAAAAATCCTGGCTTCTGCATTGGCGGGATTTATTTTAGTTTCTTTTATTGCAATCGATTATTTTTATTGTCTTATACCTCAAAAAATAAAAATTGAAATTTCAGACGGTATTAAAATTATAAAATTTGAAAACGGAATTGTGGCAAAAGTAGATAAAAACGATAAAATAAAGATAATTGCATACAAAAATTTATTTAATACGAAAACAAGAAATAAACTCATTTTACAAAAATCTGATATAGAAATAGCAACTAACGGCAATAAAATTCAAATTGTTACACCTAATACCTCTTTTACAAATTTAGGGACGAAATTTGAAACAATATCAAAAAACAAAACAGCTGTGAGCGTATTTCAAGGTAAAATAAAAAATAAAAAAACAGTAGTTAAGAGTGATGAAGGATTAATTGTCGCTAAGACAATACAAAAAGTTCCCCTTCCTGATAAAATCACTTTTTTACAAATAAAAAACAAACCAAAATTAGTAATTAAATGGCAAAGTTCCTATAATTTTTTTAAAATATTAATTTCAAAAGATTCATCATTTTCAAATCCTCCTATTTACGGTTTTAATATTTCAAATAAAATATTTTCACCTGATATAAACGACGGTGAATGGTATATTAATATCAAAGCAAAACATAATGATCTTTATTCATTACCGGTTATTAAAAAATTCATTTCATTAAACAATTATTATCAGGCATTGAATTATTATAAAAACAATAATATTCAAAAAGCGCTTGAATTTATAAAAAAAAGTGTATTAACAATTAAAAAAGCATCGCCTTTACCTTACTATTTATATGCTAAAATTCTTTTCAAATTAAAAAATTACGCCAAAGCATTAAAATATATAAAAGAAGGAGAAAAAGTGGGGCAAAAAGAAGAAATAAAACTGTTAAAAGCAAAAATATTTTATCAAACAAGAAAATATAAAAAAGTTTTAGAAATATTAAAAAAACCTTCATCCGAAGAAGAAAAACTGCTTGTTGCAAAAGCATATTATAAATTGGGTAAATATAAAACGGCAAATAAATATTTATATAGAATACTTGAAAAAAATCCCGATAATAAAGAAGCGAAAAAATTTTTAACTCTTCCTGCGAAGCTGAAAAAAGAAGGAATTTTCTATGAATTTAATTGATATTATAAATAAATCTGATATTGCTTTAATAGAAGGAGAAAGTAAACTCGGAAAACTAACTTTTGCACTTTATGCTTATTCGCAAAATGAAAAAATAGAAAAAATCACTATTCTCTCATCGATTCAAAAAAAACTGATGCAAAAAAGATTGCAATCCATTAAAAACTTAAATGATAAAAATATAAACAGAATTTTGGAAAATATCGAATTTTTATGTCTTAAAGAAAACTGGCTTGAAATAAAAGCCTCTTACGGATTTGATTTTATTTATGAAGACTTAGAGAGAATAATCAGAAATACAAATTGTGATGCTTTAATTCTTCATAGGCCTGATTTAATGTTTAGTAAAACCGAATATGATCTTGCAAGACTTTTTCTTGAAAAATTTATAGAAATTGCAAACAATAACGGGAAAAAAATATTTATAACATCAGACACAGGACATTTTATTACCAGATTTTTGGAAAATTATACGGATATATCATTACAGATGATAAAAAAAGAAAATGCCAGAGAAATTATAATTAAACATTCTCTTTATCCGGTATCATCAAATTCATATGAATTTATTTTTAAAAACAACAGTTTCATACTTTCAAACGATACAAATAACAACACGAAATCACCTGTTTCAAAAAACGATATGTTAATTATTTCTCAAAATAATAGATTCCGAAAAATACATACTTATATCTTTGATAGATATTTTAACATCGATTTTGCTTCAAATCTCAGTGAAGTTATAAAAAAAATAGAAAATAAACCTGAAATAATAATTTATCAGGATATTGAAAATATTCCAGAATTTGATATATGTTCAACTGTAAAAAAACTTTCTCCAAATTCAAGTATTATATTTATATCAAATAAAGATTATATAAGAACGGAAGACAAAATAGATGCTATTCAAGCAAAATGTTATGAAGTTTTCAGTAAAAATTTTAATATCGAAGAATATATTTTGACAATTGAAAAATTGAGCAATAATTTCTTTTATTCGAATAAATTAAAACTTCTACCTCCTCAAAAAATAGCGACAAATTACGAAAATTTCTGTAAATCAATAAAATCCCTTTATAATGAAAGAATATTTTTCTCAGTCGTGGAATCTACCGAATTTAAAGATGAAATAACAAACAAATTAAGAACTCATGATATTGTATATAAAAAAGATGACTTTATTTATTTGTGTCTTGTGAACGTAACAAAAGAGATGTTTGAAAAAAATATTAAAGAAAAATTTAATCTTACGGATGAATATCATTTTATTGAAGCCATAGAGTGGGACGGTAAATGCTAAAAAAATTATTAATTATATCTACTGTTTTTATAACCGGATTTGCATTTAAAATCGATATTAATGTTAAAAATTTACAAACTATTATATCACAAAATCCAAACGATATACCAAATAGACTTATTCTTGCCAAATATTATGAAAAAAAAGGCGATTATGCAAAAGCTATTGTTTTTATAAATCAAGTATTAAAAATAGACCCTAAAAACAAAAAAGCTCTGTTTCTTAAAAAAGAAGTACTTTCTCTTCAAAACACACAAAATCTTAATAAAAAATACGGAGATTTAGATGAGTATATTAACACTCTTTATAAAAAAAACAAATATAAAACAATACTAAACTTTTACAGAAAATATCATCCTTCATTAAAACCTCAAACCCTTATAAAAATAGCCCGTGTTGCTATGTGGGAAGGAGATTATGACCTTTCTTTAAAAATATTAAACTCTTTTAAAGAAGATAATTTGGATGTATTAGAAATAAAAGCGTATGACTATTTTTATAAAGGTAATGCGATAAAAGCCAACAGATTATTCAAAATTCTTTATAACGCAACAGGACAAAAAGATTACGGTATAAAATTAATACGGACATATTTAGAACTTGGAGATGCGCTTAGTGCAAAAAAGATACTTTATTCATTAAAATATAAACTTTCCAAAAAAGAATATAAACAATATTTTGATTTGATTGAAAAAATGCTTTATTCTTATATTAATAACTTAACAGAAAAATACAATCAAAACCCTACATATGAAAATCTAAAAAATCTTGTCATTTCTTTATATGATTTAAACCCTGAAAAAGCAATATCAATAGTTGAAGATTACCTCAAAAACCATCCGGAAGATTTTAAAGCAAAAATTTTACTGGCAAAATTATATACATGGAACAATCAAACCGACAAAGCCGCAAAATTATTGGATACTTTTACAGATACCGAAAATTATCAGGCAAAACTTCTTTATGGAAAAATTCTGGCATGGAATGGGATGTATAAAAAAGCGAAAATATTTTTGAGTGAAGTTTATCAAAACGGAAATATCAAACAAAAATATGAAGCGTTAAAAACACTCGGATTTATAGAAATGTGGCAAGGTAATAAAAAAAACGCAAAAAAAATTTTTGAAAACCTTTTGAAAAAAAATCCAAAAGACAAAGAAATAAAAGAAGCATTAATGATATTAAACGGCAATATTAAACCACTTATTACTAAATATGAAAAACTTTTGAAAAAAAATCCTTCTAATATGAATTACGTTCTCAAACTTGCAGATTTATATTATCAACTTCCAAATTACAAAAAAGCCGCAAAATATTATGAAATTTATCTCCAAAACAATCCCGATAAAATTGAGCTTTATAAAACTCTTGGAGATATATATCTTGAACTTAAAGAATATTATAAAGGTTTTTCTGACTGGGAATATTATGCTGCTATAAAAAATACCCCAGAAGCATATCTTGAACTGGCAAAAAGATATTATTGGAACGGCTTCACAAAAGAAGCAATTGATGTATTAAATAAAATTTTAAATAAATATCCTAATTATAAACCGGCAATAGAACTTAAAGCTAAAATTCTTAAAGTAAACCCAAGATTCATTAATTATGAAAATCAAACCGCTATTGAAAAGTATTTCACTAATAGAGCGGAAAAATTGTTGATTTATGGAGATAGAAGCTATTTTGCCGGATTTTATCCAACAGCATCTGAATATTATAAAGAATATTTGTTTATAAAACCAAGTGATGATAAAACCAGAGAAAAATATGCTTATTCTCTTGAATTTAGTGGAGAGTATAAAAAAGCGGTAGGAGAATTTTACAATCTATTATGGGAAAAAAAAGATCCTATTTTAGAGTATCATTATGCATATTGTCTTCAAAAAACAGGAAAAATTAAAGAAGCCAAAAAAATATATGAAAAACTCTTAAAGCGAGTGCCAAAACCATTACCTGAAAAACTGAAAAAATTTATATTTGAATGGAAAAAAGCATGGGAGAGTATGAATTTCGAAAAATACGCTTCGTTTTATGATAAAAGTATAAAAGACAATCTTTATTGGAGATTGAAAAAACAAAATATATTTAAAAAAGCAGGATTTATAAGCGTAGGGATTTACGATCCGGTTTTAGTGCAAAAAAAAGGAAATATTTATAAAATAAAATTTTATCAGGTATACGCTTCTCAGCTAAAAAAAGACAAAGGATATAAAATTCTTTGGATTAAATGTAACAATGAAAAATGTTATATAATCAAAGAATTATGGACTCCCGGCAAATACAACCCAAATAATGAGAAAAATGCACTGCTTTTACAAATAAAACAAAACCTACAAGAAATGGATTTTAATATTCCAGTTGAAACAAAAAATAAAAACAACCCTATTAAAAACAATCGTACACAATCTTATGATTTTATCCCTTTGAATAAAATTTTTAAGCAAAAAGCAAGTAACATAACACTTGCCGAAAAAAACATTACAAGAGAAACAAATACTTCTTTAATTAAAGAAAACTTAAATATTGAAAAATTTAAAATAGTAAAAGTTACAAAAAAAAACGCAATAACCAAAGAGATAAAAAAAAGACCCCCTAATTATCTTTTGATTTCATTTAATCATTTTCACGATAATCAAAAAACTCATTATAACCATATACAGGCAAAATATTTAAAAAATTTCGGAAGCATTGATGCGGGAGTATTTTTGAGGTTTTTTAAAATAAAACAGAATTCCCAAAAAGATTCGGGAAATATAACGGCAGGAATTATCAAATATAACGGATATGAAATAACGGCGGGAATCGACAACGCAAAAAAAAGCAATCTTTACCTTAATATTACAAAAAATTATCTTTTTCACAAAATAAGCATTTTATACGAAAATCTCGTATATTCAAGAAAAACGATTTGTTCTTTAAATCATACAAGACTTAAATTTGAAATAAGCAGATTCAAACAGCTTGATACTATCAGGGGACTTTGGTATTCAATGGCGCTTGAATCTATCGATGATGGAAATTTTGTTTTAACTCCTCAAATAGATTATGATTTTTATTCTAATAAAATTTTAAATTCACCTTATGCAATCTTTTTTTCAGGATGGTATCAGTTTAATACAAAACAGAGTGATTGTTATTATTCACCTGACAAAACGGATACAAACATTGTAGGAATCAAATATTATCCTAAAAACGCTTTTGCAGATATTATGCTAAAAGCCGGAATCGGTTACAGTATATGGGACAAATCTTTTTTATATAAAATAGGATTTAACATAGACAAAAATATAAAAATATTTAATTTAAATGCAAAATGTGAATACGCCAATACTTCACCTATTAGTGCGCCAAATAATTATAAAAGTTACGAATGTACTCTGAATATGGAAAAAGCATGGTAAAAACGTTTTTTATAATTTCTTTATCTATACTTATAGTTTTGATAATGACTTTTTTATTAACCAGTTATTATCAAACTTTTTATAGTTTAAACAATATAATTGTAAAAATTGGAATCGGAATAATTCTTGTATTTATTACAATTGTAATTCTTAGATATATGCTTCTTTTATTTTTTTCGATATTAAAAGTTATTATGAAAACGGCTGATGAAAAAAACAAATCACTTGCAAAAAGCACTAAAAAAGTTTCCGTTATAATCCCTGCATACAATGAAGAAAAGGTAATAGCACAGTCTATGCAATCGATTATAAATCAAACATACAAAAATCTTGAATTAATAGTCGTAGATGACGGAAGTACTGACAATACTTATTTTATAGCTCAAAAATACTCACATATTCCGTTTGTAAAAGTTTTAAAAAAATCAAACAATGGTAAAGCAAATGCTATAAATTACGGTATAAAACATTCATCCGGCGAATTGATAATGGTAGTAGATGCCGATTCCAAACTTGAAAAAGATGCCATTGAACTTATGGCAAGATATTTCGAAAATCCTCAAATAGCAGCAGTCGCAGGTTCTGTATATGTAAGCAATCAACATAACATCATTACAAAACTTCAAGCTCTTGAATATATTGAAGGGCTAAATATGGTAAGAAACGGTCAAGCATTTTTAAAGCTCGTAAATATCATCCCTGGACCCATCGGTATGTTTAGAAAACACGCTTTATATGAAGTGGGACTGTATGACGACGATACTTTTGCGGAAGATTGTGACGTAACGCTTAAATTAATTACTCACGGATATAAAATAGATTTTGAATCCGAAGCCATTGCAAAAACGGAAGCTCCGGAAAATATTTTTGACCTGATTAAACAAAGATACAGATGGACCAGAGGAATTTTACAAGCAATAAAAAAACACAAATCTCTTCTGTGGAATTTCAAAAGCAATCCCTCAGCTTCCTTTACAATGTGGTATATGCTTTTTGAAGCTGTATTATGGCCTTTTATGGATTTTTGGGTAAATGTTTTTATTATATATCTTGCTATAACAACAGGAGTTTCATTGCTTATATTTTATTGGTGGAGCCTGTTTACCATACTTGACGTAGCAGGGGCACTTTATTGTATACTTATAACAAATGAAAGTTTATCAATTGTGTTTTATGCAGTTATTTACAGATTATTTTTTATTCAGTTTATAAATTTGATTAAAATATTCTCGACAATAGAAGAATGGTTTGGAATTGAAATGGATTGGGGAAAATTAGAAAGAAAGGGTAGAATATGAATTTACTTGCATTTTTAGCTTTGCTGATACTTATAATAACTATAATAACTCTGGTATTTGGCATAATAGCTTATTTTTTATACAAAACAAGAGAAAAAAATAAAAAAAACAAAAACAAAAAACTAATTTATGAGGATGTATTAAATGAAGTCGGCGGTAATTACGTATTTTTTGAATAGATTAAAAACCTTAACGGTTTTTATTTTTATAACTATTTTGACATTTTTAAGCGGATATATTATTTATCAATTGTTACCTAATTTCAAAGATAATTATATATCTTTAAAAACGACCAATTCAGTAAAAATAAAAATACTGTTATCTGACACAACAATAGATATGTTAGGTACTAACGGTTTAAATCCGGATAAATATAAAAACGATATTCAAGACCTTGCTCTAAAATTAAAAAAAAACGGGTTTTCATATAAAATTATTTCTGAAAAAGAACTTCCTTTTTTAAATAAAAACGATATACTTTTTGCACCTGATACATATGCGCTTTCAAATTTCGGCAAACAAAATATAAAAAATTTTTTAAATAAGGGTGGAACTTTAATTTTTAATTTCCGATTCGGATATTTTGATGAAAAAAACCGTTTTTTTAACGCCAAAACAATAGAAAATATCACAGGACTTAAAAAATCAATAGATTCTATACCTAAAAACGAAGCAACTTTTTATATTCAAAAAAGAATCTCACCACTTAATATGTCAAATGTTCCGTTTAGACAAGATTTGGTAGTGTATGACCCGCTGCCAATATTTCATTCCAATTATGTTCCCGATATCGTTTTGACAAACTGGTCAATTACAACTCCACCGATGGTAAATAAAAAATATCTTTCGGTTTATGATGACGGTATTGCTTGGCATGGATTTTACGGTAAAGGCAAATGGTTTTATTTCTCTTTACCGACATATGTTTTTTTGGATATGAAAGATAAAACATTTAAACTTATTTTTAATAATATTATAAATTTTTCTAAAAGACTTATCTCAATTTCATCTTATCCTTTTGTAGATAAAAAAAACGGAATCTTTATTTCAGAGGATACAGAATATAAATATCCTTACGGATATAATTTCGCCACTCTCGCGAATAAACACCATATTGATGTCACGCTTTTTGCAGTGGCAAAACTTGCAAAAAAATATGAAAACATAACAAAAGCAATAGCAAAATATAAAAACTGTGAAATAGGCTCTCACAGCTATTCGCATATTAAAATAATGAAAGCTCCGTTAGATATCGAAAAAAGAGAAATAATATACTCCAAACAATTGCTTGAAAAAATTACAGGTAGAAAAATTTACGGTTTCAGACCCCCAAGAGAAGAAATTGATAATACTATGGAAAAACTCATTAAAAAAGCCGGATATATTTATGTTATGGAAAAATCAAAACCGTTTTTACTTCCTCTGAAAAGAGAATACGGAATTATAACGGTTCCAAGACTTGGGACAGATGATTATACATATTTAATAGACACTGATTTTAATAAATCTGAAATTCTTAAACACATAATTCTTGAAACAAATTTCCTTACTTCATTAAACGGCGTTTATACTTTAAGCGTTCATACACATTTGCTATCATATAAATCAAACATCACCGTGTTAGATGATTATTTTACTTATTTGAATCATCATCTAAATTTAACCCCCCTAAAAGGTAAAGATATAGCACTAAAATCGATACAAACACAAAACATTTATTTTAATTATACAACTACAAATAATGTTATTTATTTACATATTACAAACGAAAACAAAACACAAATAAAAAATCTTTCTTTTAGACTTTATAATCCGAATATAAAAATATTAAGCATAACTCCTGAACTCATCAATTATAAACTCAAAACATTATTGCATAATAAAATAAGAAAATATTATGATTTACAATTAAATAAAATTCCGCCCAAAACAACAGTTACAATTTTTATTAAATACAAAAAATTATAAAACTTTTATAATTTTTTGTGCCAAATCAAGAGCTTTTACCCTGTGAGAAATCTTTTGCTTTATTGATTCGTCAAGTTCGCCTAATGTCTTATTGTAACCTTTTGGAATAAACATAGGATCATATCCAAACCCTTTCTCTCCCCTTGCTTCATCAATTACATCGCCATACATAAAACCGTGTGTTGTAAAAACACCATAAGGTGTTGCAATCGCAATTGCCGCGGTATAAAATGCCGGAGTTTTTTTAATATTTCTTTTTTTGAGTTCATTAATAAGTTTGTTTAAATTATCTTTATCACTCGCATTTTCTCCAGCGTATCGTGCGGAAAATATTCCGGGTTCGTTATTTAAAGCAGGAACACTTATACCGCTGTCATCGGCTATTACAATATTTTCAGGAAGTTTTTCATAAATTGCTTTTGCTTTAATAATGGCGTTTTCTTTAAAAGTTCTTCCGTTTTCCTCAATTTCAAAAGGTTCTATTAACTCAGTATAAGGAATTACATCGTAACTGTTAAGAATTTTCTTAATTTCTTTTATTTTACCTTTATTTCCGCTTGCAACAATTATTTTCATTCCTGCTCCTTATCATATTTATCCTCTATATCGGGCTTTGGAGGTGAAAAATAATATCCCTGAAAATAATCAACGCCTAAATTTTTAAGTTTTTCAAATATCTCTTTATTTTCTACAAATTCTGCAATAGTACTTATTTTCATCTCTTTTGCAAAGGAAATAATGGTTTTTACTATTATTTCGCTGTTTTTATCCGTCAATATGTTTTTTATCAGACTTCCGTCTATTTTAACCCCGTCAGGTTTAAGTTTTATCAGATAATCAAAATTCGAATACCCGCTTCCAAAATCGTCAATATAAATAAGTGCTCCCAATTTTTTAATATTATGTAAAAATTCTTTAACAGTTTCATTCTCACCCACATCTTCACTTTCCACTATTTCAAACGTCAAAAGTTTTTTATTTTCAAGGGATTCGATTTTATTTAAAATATAATTTCTCATATCTTCATCATCAATATCTTCAAGCGTGAGATTTATGGAAATAGCAACATTTTTATCATTAATCTTTTCAATCGCTTTTTTTATAACTCTTTTGGTAATTTCAAGATAAAGCCTTGATTTTTTTGCAACTTCCAAAAAGAAAAAAGGAGATACTATGCTGCCGTCTTCATCAATAAGCCTTACAAGAGCTTCATATTTTATAATTTTCTCATTTTTGTCTACAATAGGCTGGAAAAAAGGAACAATTCTATCATTTTCAATCGCTTTTTTTATTTTAGCAAGCCATTCAAGATGTTCTTTGTATTTATTTAAATCTTTTATTTCATTACCGAAAACTATATCTTTTTTCATCTCTTTTGCAAAGTCTAAGGCAATATCTGCTCTTATAAAGTCTTTTTTCTCATAACTCACACCAGCTCTAAATCTTACAATTATTTCATTCATATCAATTTTGTAAGGTTTTTCAAGTTCATTTAAAATTTGTTTTATTCTTTCATTAAGTTTTGATTTGTCAATATTTTCTGGAAATAAAACTGCAAATTCATCAATATCAATATGAAAAAGTTTAAATTTATATTTCTTTTTAAGCTTTTTTAATCTTTTGGCAACATTTTTAATAAGTATATTTCCAGTTTCAACACCAAAATAAAAATTTATATCTTTAAATTTATCAATATTAATTAAAACAATGACATATTTTTTTTCATTTACAATATCTATGAATTTATTTCTGTTTGGAAGCAATGTCAACCAGTTAAAATAGTTCTTTTTATAAGCTATCGCTTCATATTTTTTTAAAATTAAAAAAGTTTTATTAATCTGTTTTTTAAGATTTTCAAATTCTGAAAAATTCATTTTATCTTTTATAATAGGAAAATTTCCTTTTACTGCCGTTTTAAAATGTTGAAGAATTTTATATATATCTTTTTTTATATTTTCATTTAATTTGTAAAAAATATAAAGCCCAATCGAAAAGAAAACTATTCCTATCGTTAAAATCATAATAAAAAATTGATTAACTTTATCTATAACTTTCTGATAAGGGAAAACTATTGAGATTATACCTCTTACATCTCCCAAATGATAATTAAAAGCTCTGTCACCATAAATTTTAACTATTTTTTTATACAAATTAGCCGGCACGTCTTTATAAGGCTTTCCATGACATTTAAGGCATGATTTTTCAATTACAAGTTTTCTCGCATAAAAAACATGCCTTAGAGGGAAATACTTATCCTCTGAATGAACAGTAAAATACTCATTTTTATTTTTATGTTTTTTAAAATATTCAATTGCTTTAAGCTCAGTTTCATTGGGTTTATCTTCAATACTTCTATATTTATCAGATGTCTGTTTAACATAAAAACCGTTATTTCTTAACATTTTTGCAACCTGATTGGTGGCATAAGCCGGGGTTAGAGCAAAAAGTGAGAGATTTTTATCCTCAATCTTAACATTTGGAGCAATTAAAGAAAGATAATGTCTGTAATATATAAGTGTTTTTGCCTCCAAACGAGCTTGTTGAATCTTTTCTTTTATCACAATTTGAGTTATCAAAAAGTATAAAAAGCCTATCACCAAAAATGCAATTATTAAACCTGTTAATGTAGTTTTTAAAAACTGTTTTTTTATATTAGTCATTTCTAAATCTTTTTATTTTATTATAATAAATAGGAGTTAAAATCAAATTTCTTTAACTCCGTATTTGATATGTTTTTCTTTTTTATGTTTTGAAATTAAATATCTCCAATAAAGAATAGGAACCACTACAACTGAAAGAAGTGTCGAGGCAAGCACACCGAAAATCAGTGCCACAGCAAGTCCCTGCCATACCGGATCAAGCACAATTACAAACGATGCCAGAATAATGGCAAGAGCTGTTAAGATAATAGGCCTGAATCTTGTAGCCGCCGCTTCTATTACCGCTTCGTTTATACTTCTTCCATTTTTAATAAGGTCGTTTGTAAAATCTATCAATAGAAGTGAGTTTCTAACAACAATACCCGCAAGCGCAATAAAACCAATCATACTTGTGGCAGTAAAATATGTTTTTGAATGGAAAAATGCCAATGTAATCCAGTTCATTATTGCATGTCCCGGAAGTACGCCTATAAATGTAAGAGGAACCGCCGCAAGGACAATTCTTGGTATTCTGAAATTTTTATAATAAGCCACCATCAACAGATAAATTAATACAACCGCCACACCAAATGCGGCTCCAAGGTCTCTGAATACATCAAATGTAAGCTCCCATTCACCGCCCCAGATTAAATCATATTCTTTACCGGTTTTTTCATCTATTGCTTTAAGATTTAATCTCGGATTTCCGTCATAAATAATTTTATATCCCGGAAGTCCTTTATCTTTTAGTGCAAAGAATACATCAAGAAGTGCATATAAACTTCCTCTTTTATCCATTTCGCCCGTAACCATTACCATTGGTCTTAAATCTTTACTTGTTATCATACCGTCAAATGGGACTGGTATTACTTTTACCACTTCTTTAAGAGGAATGAGTCTATGTGTCGTCATAGACATAATTTTAATTTTATCAAGCGCGTTTATAGAATCTCTGCTTTTTTTATCAAACCTTACAAAAATTCCGACTTGTTCTTTTTCACTCGGGATATGTGCCACACTAATAACAGCACCCCTTAATCCCATTCCTAAAATTTTTGCAATCTGATCGGTAGTAATACCGAAAAGCGCCGCTTTTTCTTTATCCGGAACGATTTTGTATTTTATAATCTGTCTGTCTCTCATAATGTCAATATCAACAACTCTCGGTGTTTTTTTATAAAGTTCTTCTATATAGTTTGCAAGTTTTAATCTTCCCTGCTCGTCTCCTCCGAACACCTGCATTAAAAGTGTCGCTATAACAGGCGGTCCAGGAGGGTCTTCTACAAGTTTGATATTTGCACCGGCAAAACTACATTGACCTTGAATCACAGGTCTAAGTCTACTTACCATATCAATAGAACTCTCTTTTCTGCCTTTTTCTTTTGGATATAGATTTACCCTGATTTCACCGTAATTTTCACCCTGTTTCATAGAGCTTCCTCTAAGTAAACCGTTAAAATCAACCACTCCGCTTATACCTATAAACTGCTCGAAATCGTGAATTTCAGGCTCTTTACTTAAAATTCCCGCAACGCAGTCACTAACTTTTTTAGTTGTATCAATACTTGTTCCCTTAGGAAGGTCTATTGTAATATTGAATGTGTTTTTATTTGCACTCGGAAGCATTTTGAAAAGAACTATTTTAAACACAGGAAGCGCCATACTTCCAAGAAGTGCAAGAATTAAAACGGTAAAGAAAACAACTCTTTTTGGAGTTGATTCTAAAATAGGGCTTATTATTTTATAAAAAACTTTATATGTTTTTGTTTTTTTGATATCAAACGGTTCTTTATGCTCGTTTTTATGCTCAGGCAGAAACTTAACTGCCGCCCAAGGTGTAAACATATACGCAATTACAAGTGAGGCAATCATGGCAATAGGCACATTAAAAGGAATCGGCCTCATATAAGGACCCATCATACCTGTAACGAAAAACATCGGCACGAATGCCAGAATAATTGCAAGTGTTGCAATATTTGTCGGATTTCCTATTTCATTTGTAGCGTAAACAGCCGCATATTCTCTTGGTTTATCTCCGATTTCAAAATGTCTATGTATGTTTTCAATAACGATAATTGCACTATCAACAAGAAGTCCGAGTGAAAGAATAAGTGCAAAAAGCGTAATTCTATTAATTGTCTGACCTGCAAGCATACCGATAAACAGTGTAATTGAAAGAATCAAAGGCACTGTAAACGCAACAATTAACGCTTCTCTCCATCCAAGCATAACAATAAGTAAAATTACGATAATACCAAGTGAAATGAGTAAATGGTAAATAAGCTCATTAACCGCATGGTTTGCTTTTTCACCGTCGTTTCTTGTTACATAAATCTCTACGTCTTTTGGAAGTAATTTTTTAAGCTCTTCTGCTTTTTTAAGTACGGCTTCGGCTACAAAAACAGCGTTTGTACCTCTTTTTTTACCCACAAAAATCGTAACCTGATTTAATTTTTGACCTACCGGGAATTTATTTATTTCTTTTCCGTCTACTTTCGGGTCAGTATAAAATGCTTTCCCGCCTTCAAAATACGTCTGATGCTTATGCTGATAATCAACTCCGTCTTCTACTTTTGCAATATCTTTAATATAAATAGGTCTTCCCATATAATCCGCAACAATCAGATTTTCAACATCTTTTACAGATTTGATAAATCCGTCAAATTCCACCGGAATGGAATATTTTTTATTATCAGTCCCCCCAAGAGGATAATCCACGTTTGCGCCTTTAAGCGCCATTGCAATCTGTCCGAGTGAAAGATGATAAGCCGCAAGTTTTTCAGGATTTACGATAATATTAAACTGTCTTTTATGTCCGCCCTTAATACCTATAATACTTACATTTTTAACTTCCGCAAGAGGGCTTAGAAGCCTTTGAGCGATTCTGTAAAGTTCGGCATCATTATATTTTTTGCTTGAAAGCGCAAGTGTAACAATAGGAACTTCATCAATATCAATAGGTTTTACAAGTGGAGGCATCACACCTTTTGGCATTTTATCCATATTTTGCATAACTCTGTCATAAAGTTTTGACATACTTCTGACTTTATCCTGACCGATTTTAAATCTAACAGTCACTATTCCTACACTGTTCATTGCCATACCGTATACATGCTTAACACCGGTCATGGCTTTTAAAGTCCTTTGCAAAGGCTCTACTATAATATTTTGCACTTCTTTACTGCTTGCACCCGGGTACATAACAATAACATTTGCCGCCGGAACGTCTATTTGAGGATTTTCTTCCCTTGGCGTAAAAAATACGGCAATAAGTCCCATTAAAATTAAAGTCAAAGCAATTACGGGAGTTAACGGATTTTTAAGAAATGCTCTTGCAAGACGCCCTGCAATATTTAATTGAAGCTCTTCTTCCACTTCTTTTAATTCTTCTTCTTTTTGATGCACTTCTTTTTGAAGTTTTTCAAGCTCTTTTTCTTTTTTTGCTATTTCATCTTCAAGCATATATATTTCCGTTTCAAGTTTTTTAAGCTCGCTGATATCACAAGCAGAGTTTTTCTTCTGCTCTAATTCCTGCTTCTTTTTTTCAACAAGCTCTTTTAATTTTTTCAATTGCTCCATCTCCGCTCCTATAATTTTTGTCCGTCAACTAAATTTGCAGGAGGATAAAGAATAACTTTTTCTCCGCCTTTTAATCCTTTTACGGCTATATAATCACCTTTTTGCGAAATCTGTTTTATCGGAACAAATTTGGCGGTATTGTTTTCTTCTACAAAAACACCAACAATACCTTCTCTTGTGGTTAGTGCGGCAAACGGTACTAAAACGGCTTCTTTTTTCCCTACTACGACTTTTGCTTTTGCATACATTCCAGGAATAAGTCCTTTTGTGTTTTCAAACGAATATTTAACAACAAAAGAGTGAGTGGCAGGATCGGCGCTTGGAATAATTGTTGAAACTTTTGCTTTATATTCTTTTTTCAATGCCGGTACATAAACACTCACAGGCATTCCGAGTTTGAAATAATCAAGATCACCCTCTTTTACATAAGATTTCGCTTTAAGTGAATTAAGATCACTAAGTACAACCACAGGATACCCAGGAAGAGCCATTTCAGCCACTTTTTTCATCTTCATCGTTACTACACCGTTAATAGGTGATTTTACTTTTGCATATTTATACTGAGCTTGAACCCTGTTTAGTGCAGCCTCAGCCTGTTTTAACATTCCTTTTGCCATATCAACCTGTTTTTCCCTAATATTTTTCATAAGTGTCATTTTTTCAAAGTCTCTTTTACTTACCGCACCTTTTGCATATAAATCTTTAAATCTTTGATAATCTTTAAGAGCGTCGGCATAAGCCATTTCAGCCATTAACACCCCACTTTTTGCCTGCAAAACAGCACCTCTTGCCTGATTTAGCATCGAATTTATATCAGAAGGGTCAACTTCGAAAAGTAAATCGCCTTTTTTAACAACATCGCCCTCTTCAACAGGCATCTGTTTGATAAATCCCATAAGTCTTGTAGCCACCATTACCTGGTTTTTCGAATAAATATTTGCCACATAATCCTTTGTTATGTTAATTTCCGATTTTTTCGCCACTGCAAATTCATATGCAAATAGACTCGCGACACTAAGTGCTACTGCCATTATTTTTTTCATTTACTCTCCTTTAATAAATCTCCGATTGCTTCTTTAAGTTCTGCCGCCGCCAATGCTTCATCATATCTGGCTTTTATAAGTTCAGCTCTTGCTTTTCTCGCTTCTGCCTCTTTCATTAAAAGTATTGTTATGTTTATCATACCCTGTTTATACATATATGTATATTTTTTAAGAATTTCCTCGGCTAAGTTTTTATTTGTAATTTTTTCTTTTACTATTGCATGTTTTGATTTAAAATTAAAATATTTCTGTTTCACATCAAGAGCTATTCCTTTTTTCATATATTTATAATAATAATCTGTCTGAATAGCCTCTATTTTGCTTTTTTGTACATTAGCCCCTCTGCTTGCATCAAAAAGTTTCCAATTTACACCAAGAGCCGCCAAATAATAGTCTTTTTTGGTTGAGAGTGTAAGTGCATTGTCATTAAATCCGTATTCAAGATGAACTCCCGCCATTGGATAGTAATCGCTTTTATCCATTTTGACTTTTTTTTGCATTGTCTTTACATTTTCTCTCATCCATTTCAAATCGTTTCTGTTTATAAGAGCTTCTTTTATGAGTTTTTTCAAAGGTGTATCAGGTGTAAATATAACCTTAAAATCTTTAACATCGTCAATACTCTCGTCATCCGTTAAAAATTTAAGATAACTAAGTGCCAGCTGATATTTACTCTCAGCTTCAATAAGCATTGCATTTACTTCATTATCTCTTTTTTTAGCCTGTAAAAGATCAATATTTGTTGCCATTCCTTCATTGTAAAATTCTTTTATCATTTTTACAAACGAAGTTGTGGTTTCTTTTGCTTTTTTAAGTGCATTAATAAAATATTTAGCCGCAACGGCCCCATTATACGCTTTTAACACTTCAATGGCAAGTTTATTTTTATCATGAGCATATTTATATTTATTGGCTTTTACCTGTAAAGCCGCCATCTCTTTTGCATATGTCAATTTAAATCCTGTAAAAAGCGGTACTTCATATACAAGTTTTGTTTTGAAATTTGTTCTGCTTCCAGGATAATTCAAATCTTTGGGTTTATCTTCCAAAACTTTATCTCCCGAAGTGGTTCCACCAAGTAATCCCGGCATAGCCGCTAAAAAATCTGCAAATCCGAAATCTTTAAATGTAGCTTCTCTGCTTTCAAGTTTCATTCCAAATACATACATTGCATTGTTTGTTCTACTTATCTCTTCACTAAGAGTAAGTTTACCCCAATTATATCCTTTCGCCTTGTTTAAATCCGCTTTTGCCTTGTCAATGTTTAATTTCTTGGCTTTTAGTTCCAAATTATTATTTAAAGCCTCTTTCAAAACAGTATCAAAATCCACCGTTTTTGCAAACAGACCACAAAGACAAGCGGAAAGTAACAAAATTTTCTTCATACCGCTCCTTTTGTAAAACAAATTTGCTGAATTTTACCAAAGATATTTGAAAAGTTGTCGTATTATAAGTAAAAATTATAAGAAAAAAGAAGTAAAAAAGTATTGTTTAAATTTGCTTTCTAAATAAACTAATAATTTTAAGTAAAAAATTACCATTTGACTTCAATGCAAATTTAAAAATTTTTTTAAGCTTTATAAATATTATTTTTTTTATTTTTTTATTTTGATAATATTCTATTCTTTTTCGTGCAACCAATGTACGTAAATTACTAAATCGACGATTATTATTATTATTATTTAAATCTAAAAAAAACATCACGTCTGAATTTTTAAAAATATGTTTTTTTTCAAATCCAAAAGATTCTAAATGTTTATGAAAATGATTAACACCTTTAGAATTTTTTACCGCAATAGTAATAATTTTTGATAATTTAGGATTTAAATCTTGTAATTCAAGAATTCTATCAACTACTCCTGCAATAAGCACAGCTAAACTTTCATCTCTGGTAGGATTATCTTTTAAAACTACTGATCCAATATAAATATACCCCTCCAAATAATTATCATCTTCTAAAAAATCATCTAATTTTATATCACATTCAGAAATCTCTCCATTCAGTAATTTATCCCCGATATTTTTTTTTATAGCTGAAACATGAATATAACCTTGTACTTCCGCTTTTCTTTGATAAATTCTCCAAGATTGAGGAGATTTATTAAAAATTTTTTTTAATTCGTCAAATGAATATAGATCTGTATCAAAAAAAGTTCTAGCAAGTTCATCTATTTGATGAAGATAATTATTTATCAATTGAATATTTTTTTTATGTAAAGTTTCCATAAAAGGATACTTTAACTTTAAAATTATCCTTTCTAAATAATTTAATTTTTCCAATGTTAATATTTCCCTTATTTTTTCCTGCTCATTCTTTTTCTCTCAGTTGGATCAAGATATTTTTTTCTAACCCTGATTGATTTTGGAGTAACTTCAACAAGCTCGTCGTCTTCTATCCACTCAAGTGCTTTTTCAAGTGTAAGCTCCACAGGCGGCACAAGTTTAATCGCTTCGTCACTTCCGCTTGCCCTTACGTTTGTAAGGTTTTTACCTCTTATAGGATTTACTTCAAGGTCGTTGCTTCTGCTGTGTTCTCCAACAATCATACCGTTATATACCTTATCACCCGGTTTTATAAACATTCTGCCTCTCTCTTGGAGATTAAATATTGCATAACCGGTAGCCGTTCCGTTTTCCATGGAAATTAAAGCACCGTTTTTTCTTGTATAAGGTTTTGTTGTAGCAGGCCTGAAATCAAGAAAACTTGAATTAAGCACCCCTTCACCCTTAGTATCTGTCATAAATTCGCCTCTGTATCCTATAAGTCCGCGTGCTGGCATTTCAAATTCTATTCTTGTACTGCCATCTGATAGAGGCATCATATTTTTCATAATCCCACCTCTTGTTCCAAGCTTTTCAATTACGGCACCGCTGTATTCATCAGGAACGTCAACCACTACATATTCGTAAGGTTCGAGTTTTACGCCGTTTTCTTCTTTGATAATAACCTCTGGTCTTGATAAAGAAAACTCAAAATCTTCCCTTCTTAAATTCTCAGCCAAAATCGCTATTTGAAGCTCACCTCTTCCGCTTACTTTAAACTTACCTTCACCAAGTTCTTCAATTCTCATGGCGATATTTGTTTCCATTTCTTTAAAAAGTCTGTCTCTAAGTTTCGGAGCCGTTACGTTTTTACCTTCTGTACCCGCAAGAGGAGAATCGTTTACACTCATAATTACACTGATTGTCGGCTCTTCTATATGAAGAGGATCAAGTGCTATAGGATTATCTTTATCGGCAATTGTATCTCCCACATCAAGAGCTTCAAATCCTGCAACCGCTACGATATCACCCGCTTTTGCCTCATCTATTTCTATTCTGTCAAGTCCAAGGAAACCTAAAAGTTTTGTAATTCTTCCGTTTATTTTCTCACCGTCAGCTTTTATTAAAGTAACCTGATCGCCTTTTTTAACTTTTCCGTTAAAAATTCTTGCAATACCTATTCTTCCTACATAATTATCATAATCAAGCGTAAAAACCTGCATTTGAAGAGGTTTTTCCTCATCTCCCGCAGGCGCCGGAATATATTTTGTAATCGCTTCAAAAACAGGAGTCATATTGTCATTATCATCTTCAAGTTCCCATTTTGCAATTCCGTTTTTTGCCGCTGCGTAAATTACCGGAAAATCAAGCTGGTCTTCACTTGCACCCATACTTACAAAAAGATCAAACACCTCATCAACAACTCTGTCAGGTTCGGCTGCCGGTTTGTCTATTTTATTTACTACCAAAATCGGTTTAAGTCCAAGAGAAAGCGCTTTTTTTACGACAAATTTAGTCTGAGGCATAACACCTTCTTGCGCATCCACAAGAAGCAAAACCCCATCAACCATTTTTAAAACCCTCTCGACTTCTCCTCCAAAGTCGCTGTGTCCCGGAGTATCGATAACGTTAATTTTAAATTCACCCCATTTGATTGCCGTGTTTTTCGAAAGAATTGTAATTCCTCTCTCTTTTTCCAAATCATTTGAATCCATCACCCTCTCACCGAGTTCTTTTCTCTCATCAAGAGTACCGGATTGTTTTAGAAGCTCGTCAACAAGTGTGGTTTTACCGTGGTCAACGTGAGCTATAACTGCGATATTTCTAATATTTTTCATTAATTGCCTTTAAAAAATTTTCGCAATTATATCACAAAAACAATGTTTCGGCTTTAAAATATTTATGTATATATTTTCCCTCCTATACTCTTCTTATAACTTGAAACTCAAAACTAAAAACTCAACACTCATACCTCCCCCCCTTCTCCTCATATTCCCATCACCCCATCCACCCATCCACCCATCCACTCATCCACTCATCCACCCATCCACCCATCCACCCATCCTCTCAAATTTATACTATAATAATAAAAAAAGGTCTGCCATGGTTACAAATGCCCAAATAGCCCAAATGCTTTCCCAAACAGCGGATTTACTTGAAATAAAAGGTGAAAATCCATTTAAAGTAAGAGCATATAGAAACGCCGCAAGGCTGGTAGAAAATTCAAGCAAAGATTTCAATAAACTTGTAAAAGAAGGCTTTGATTTAACAAAACTTCCCGGAATAGGAAACGATCTTAGCACTTACATAAAAGAAATAGTTACCACCGGTAAATTTTCAAAACTTGAAGAGCTAAAAAAAGAAATTCCCCAAGGACTTGTGGATATGCTCTCAATTGAAGGGCTCGGACCTAAAAGAATAAAACAGATTTATGACGCTTTTCATATTACTTCACTTGACGAACTTAAAAAATACGCAGAAAACGGCGAACTTGATAAACTTCCGGGCTTTGGACCAAAACTGATTGAAAAAATATTAAAAGGCGTTAAACAGCTCAAAAAAGCGGGAATCAGATTTTTATGGGCCGATGTAGCAGATATAGCCGAGGATTTAAGAGAATATCTTTTAAAATTCCCAGGCGTTGAAATAGTGGAAATTGCAGGAAGTTACAGAAGAAGAAAAGAGACTGTCGGGGATCTTGATATTTTGGTTGTAGCAGAGGATTATCCAAAAGTAAGTGAATATTTTATTAAATACCACAGAGTAAAAGAAGTCCACTCAGCCGGACTTACGCGCTCAACCGTTTTTCTTGATAATGATTTGCAAATTGATTTAAGGGCTGTCGGCAAAGAGAGCTACGGAGCGGCGCTTCACTATTTCACGGGAAGTAAAGCCCATAATATCGAAATCAGAAAAATCGCAATTGAAAAAGGTATGAAAGTAAACGAATACGGTGTATATAAAGACAATAAAAGAATAGCCGGCAAAACCGAAGAAGAGGTTTACAAGGCTGTGGGGCTTTGTTATATCGAGCCTGAACTAAGAGAAAACAGAGGCGAGATTGAAGCGTGTTTAAAAGGAAATCTTCCAAATCTTATTACTCTTAATGACATTAAAGGGGATTTGAATATAAACTGTAATCTTATCGACGAAGCTATAAAAAAAGGATATAAATTTGTAGGAGTAAGAGATAAAAAAATTAAAAGAAAAAATATCCAAGTTTATAAAATTTTAGAAATAGATTTAAATAACTTTCAAATTAATGAAGAGTATGATTTTTTAACAGGAATTGTTAATGTAAACACATCAACAGATTTAGTTTTGAATGCTTTAAATCAAGTTGATTTTTTAAGATTTTTTAGAGATATCAAAAATAATATCGAACCCAAAATAGATTATGATTTAATTTTTAAAGAAATGGCAAAAAATAATGTTAAATTAGAAATAATATCAAAACCAAACAATTTAATAAAAGACACCCTAATAAAAAAAGCTATTGAAACGGGAGTAAAAATATCAATAGTATCAAATGCAAACAAAAAAGAAGAGCTTGATTTTATAAAATATGGAATCAACCAAGCAAGAAGAGGCTGGGCTGAGAGCAAAGATGTTATAAACACTAATAATTATTTATAAAATTTTAAGACGTAATCTTCTCATTTTTATTCTAAGCCATGGAATAACTTTTTTAGTTAAAAAATTCTTTCCGATTGTAGGTTTGGTATACTTAATCATTCTTATTTCAATAAAATGCCAAATATTTAAAAAAAATTTTAAAATCGGATTATTTGAAATATTTATTGGAATAAATTTAGTAAGTATCCTTTCTAATAGAATATAACCTATCAATAACATAATAAACCAAAAAAACATATCCGGCCAAAAAGTTTTTACTATAATTAATTTTTCAGATTTTTCGGCTGCATTAATTTGTAAAATTTTATAAGAACCCATCAATGCAAAAGAAGTTGTTCCAAAAATCGTATAAATAATACGAATTATAACCACTTTTTTTCTCTCATTTTCTGTATTATATTCATATAGTAAATAATTTTTTAAATGTTTAATTTTTTCAATATTTTTCTCATAAAAATTTTCATCATAATCTTTGATTATTAATAACAATGACATTAAATAATTTGTAATAATAATTATATATATTTTTGAAGAATATATATTTTTTTCTTCTGCTATATATTGTTGAATATTATAAGCTGTTTGTATTAAAGCTTCTTTAACATTTTCTACATCGCTTAAATATTTTTTATATTTTAATATTTTTGTTATATCCTCATTTCTTTTTCCATGAAATCTATCTTTATGAAACAAAGATTTTATAATAAGGAAAATATTAGTATAAAAGTCATTTTCAGATATATCATCCTGAAATTTTAATTTAGTTTGTCCCAAATTTTCTAATTCAAATAATTTTATTATTCCATTTTTTTCAACAAAAAAATCTATTTTTATTAAATCTTCTATTTTCTGAATTTTATTCTCGTAATCCTCATAAGTTTTTTCTTTTTTAGTATATTCGAATAAATCATTTATTTTTTCTTTATTCTTGTCTTTATTTTCTATAAAATTAATATAAATAGAGCCTTTTAATGAATCATTTTTTCTTTTTGCTATAAAAAAAACTCTTGTAATATTTATTAAATTTTGTTCATTTTGTCCATTATCAAAAAGCTCAAATAATCCACTCCAAAATATAAAATCACTATTTTTCTCTTTAAAATAAAATATTTCACCTATCGTTTTATCTAATCTAAAACCATAAGGGTTAAATAAATTAAAAAATAAAGTTCCTTGAAGATTACTAATCCATCCTATATAAACAATTTGTTTATTAAACAATATCATTATTCACCTAAGTTTTTATAATATATCTTTTTGCTATTTGCTATATTTTTGTATAATTTAACAATCAAAACCGCCATCAATCACAATTGTTATTAATGAAATTACATACCTTTCTACAAAATTTAGTAAAATTATAACTCTCAAAAATTCAAAAATCAATCATTTTCCTTTTATAAAGGAAATATTCCAATGTTATCTCTTTTGCAAGTTTTTCAAAATCTTTTAAAGATATTTTGTGAGAGAGAACATAAAGATTAAAAAGAATATGCCAAAGTGAACCTTTTACAAGATTATATCCCGCTTCATCTTTAAGTGAATATCCTTTTATCAAATCTTCCAAAAAGTCTGTAAGACCGGTTAGTTCTTTATAATTTTTAGGTTTCTTTTCAAGCGCTTTTGAGACGGCAAGTAAAAGTTTATGAGGATTTACATCAGGAGTTTGAAAGTTCGTATCTTCAAATAAAGAGAGTATTTTATCAACTGCTTCTTTTTTATCAATTTTTGGAAGTTTTTTATCTTTTAAAGGAATGCTTCCTTTTATAAAAGCACCGTCACTTAAATTATAAACTTTTAAATTCTCTTTTTGTATCAGTTTTTCTATATTTTCTTTTGATGTTAAAAACAGAGAATCGGTATAGATATCGTCACTGAAATTTCCTTTTACTTTCAGTCCCGTTTTTTGAATATCGTCCCTTTCATCATAAAAGCTGTTTTTTGAATGTTTTCTCTCACCTATCCTGAATCCCAAATCCATCCCCACAAGATATATTTCTTTGCTAAACATCGAAGCAATCGCCACTCCCGCGTTTCCGACAAGCGGAGAAGTCAGTTTTAAAGGAGTATTGTAAAACTTTTCAAAAGTAAAACCGCTTCTTATATACATAAGAGGATTTTTTGCCATTTCAAAAACTTTCTCATTTACCACACTTGCGCCTACAAAATATCCGCTATACTCAGGCAGTATCTCTTTTAGGACATCAACTAAAAGATCGATTCGTTCCTGTTCGATATGAAAATCACTCTCAATCCCCTCTCTCATCAAAGGTTTAAGTGCGGTACCGACAGAAATTATAATCATCGAATCTCTGTTTTCTTTTAAAAAATTTATACTTTTTTCAAGACTCTTACCGTTTGCCACGACACAAACCGGAATATTTAAATCGGTTTTTTTCATAAGAAGTCTGTATCTGTTTATATTTTTAAGATGGTTTTTTATCCCTTTTATTTCATCTTCATAACTTCCCCAGCCTCTGAGTTTTGCCAAAGAGAGATTTTTAAAAGTGTTTTTGGCTTCATCAATCAAAGGATGATTGTACGTAGTAAGGGTTAATTGTAAAAATGTAGATGTCACAACTCTTTCATATAAAAATTTCTCAACCGCCTCTTCACTGAGTCTTCCGCCTATTTGTATAAAAAACCTTTCACCAAGTTTGTTATAAATTTTCTCATAATCCACAAAATAAAGACTCACAGCAAAAAACTCCGGATTCGGTTCATATACAAAAAGGGACTGAAATTCAAAATTTTCGGCTAAAAGCTCTAAATGATGTCCCGATAAAAGTCCGTAAATTACAGTTGTAGGCAAAAAATCTTTATCAAAATAAAAACCGTCCGTATGATTTAATTTTTCGTATTTATCAATCATTTTATTTATAATTTTACCTGTTACATAAAATTTTTCCTCATCCCATTTTTTAGGTTTAATATAAGCAAAGTCTTTTTGCCACAAATCATTATGCGTAGGATAATAAGCAAACTTTTTCGAATCCTCTTTTATTGAATGGGGATAAATATAAGAGTTTGTAAGAGTATCAAACAGATTATCGTTTTTTATGACAAATCTTCTGTTTTTTAAAGATGTTACGAGTTTATAATAAAAAGGAAGATTGTGATAGAGAAATTTTATATTTTTTTCAAATAATTTTACATTTTCCATCTTATATTTTTCATTCTCAAAAAGCTAAAAGCTTTTTGAGCTGTTATTGTTTTAGTTGAAGCAAAGTATTTAGCATCTGGTCTGATGTGGTGATTGTTTTTGAGTTTGCCTGAAATCCTCTTTGTATTACAATTAATTGAGTTAAACTTCTGCTTAAATCGACATTACTCATTTCAAGCGCACTTGGCTGAATTGTCCCTCTTCCACCTGTACCTGCGGTACCTATGATAGGATCACCTGAATTTGGAGAAGCGCTAAAAAGTGTCCCTCCTTCACTCATAAGTCCTTCGTTGTTTACAAATTTAGCCAGTGCCACCTGAGCAAGAGAATAACTTCTTCCATTTGTAAATACACCTATAATAGTACCTGTCTGATCGACTACAAGCTGTTGTAAATCCCCGCCCGGATAACCGTCCTGAGTCTGTCCTGATGTGGCGCTTGGTGCTTCAAACGATGTAATTCCATCAAATTTTCCAAGAGTACCTAAATTCAGCTGAATAGCCTGTCCCGAATTTGCACCGTTGTTTGGATTGAAAATAAGGCTTGGGGGATTAAAGCTTTTCAAACTTCCGTCAGGATTGAATTTGATATCCCCGAATGCCGGTTGATCCAAAGTGCTTGGTTTTGGAACTTCGGCATACCATTTCCATACTGTCGGGTCATTCGGGTTTGTAGAAGTGTGCCATTTTCTAAAATGAAGCGTTAATGTATGTTTGCTTCCGAGTGAATCAAACACATCCATACTTGTAGTATGTGTAGCGGCATTGATATCCTGAGTCGTAGCCACACCCCCTGCGGCAAGACTTCCGTTTATAGGGGAAAATGCATCGGTAAAGAGCTGATTATCTTTACTTTCATCCGGATAACCGCTAAGCTTAATATTAAACGAATTCGGTGATGTATTCATAATCTGTAATTTTCCGTCTTTATTAATATTTACATTTCCGCTGTTGTTTGTAGTGGAATTAAGCTCATCTCCGCTATCATCAATCGCAAGTTGCCACAGATAAACCAAATCTTCTATATCGTGAAAATAATAAACATCGTTTTTCTTAATAAGTCCTGAACTCTCTCCGTTTCCGTTTAATCCGTTAAAAACAGCCTGTAATCTTCCGAGTCTGTTATCAGTTGTGGTATCAGCGGCATTACCGTTTGAATCCTCAACTTCTATATCCTGAATCCCTGCTCCGTTACTTTCGACGATTTTTCCGTCTTTTACACTCACAATATCATCAAGTCCGAGATTATTGATATCGGAATTCATAAGACAGCATAAATCATTTATTGTTTGAAAATCCTTTCCATAAACATATGTTTTTTCCGTATTGTTTGAATCCCCGTAAGTAATTTTAATCTTTTCATTTACATTATAAAATGCTCTTTTGTCATTGGAATCATAAGTCCAGTGAAGACCTTCGTTTGAATCCGTTGTAATAGGTGTTTTTGCCTGGTAGCTCCCGCTTGTTGTGGCACAGCCTTCGGTTTCATTTATAGGATTTGAAGAATAAATAAATTTTCTGTTTTCACCAAGGCCATTGATGTTTGCTATAAGCCCCTGTCCGTCTTCGAGATTAAACGCATTACCGTTTGTATTAAAAAGTTCACCCACATCATCGGCACCGATAAATGAATTTTGAATAGCTTTAATATTGGCTGATGCCGTTGAAGGTCCGTCAAGTCCTTTTAAAACACCTTCTAAGATTTTATTTGTAGATGAGAGATAAACTTCCGTTTTTATTCTATTAGCAGGGTCTATAATCTGTCCGTTACCGCTTAAATAGACTTTATACTGTGTAGAAGGAATTTCACCAGTTGTGTCTTTAATAATTTGATTAATCTCATCAAGAAGGTCTTTTACGGTAGTAAATTTTCTGTCTGTGTCAGATATGCTTTTTCCGTATGTAAATTTATAAACTTCTGTATTTGTATCAATATTTCCATCCCCGTTTTTATCTATTGCAACTGATATATAATCGGTATCGGGAGTTAACTGAATAATTTCACCGTTTGCGTTATATAATCCGTTCATATCATCAAGAGGATCAACAGTGGCTCTTGTCCCATTCATTTCAGTAATATGGTCTCCACTGTTTAAATTGGCTTTAATCTGAATTTTACTTGTTGCATGGGCAGGTGTTGTGAGTCCCGGCGGAATTGATATCGGCTTAACCCCGCTTGCCGTATCTATCGTATGCGTTTCAGGGTCTGCAATCCATCCCTGAACTATAAAACCATTCGGGTCTACAAAATTCCCGTTTGCATCAAAGCTAAAATCTCCCGCTCTTGTATATTTATATGTTTTTCCTCCATCATCACTCACCACAAAAAAGCCGTCTCCGCTTATAGCCATATCCGTGTTTTTGTCCGTATTTTGAATACTTCCCTGTTTAAAAATAGTCTCAACAGCACTTACAGTAGCTCCTAATCCCACTTGCAGTGAATTTTTTCCTCCAAGCGTTCCCTGGGGAGCCGTTGCCGATTTTACAGTCTGGCTTAAAAGATTTTGAAAATTTGTTCTGCTGTATTTAAATCCTACCGTATTAACATTTGCTATATTATTACCTTCTACATCCATAGCAACCTGATGAGCGTTAAGTCCGCTAACCCCGCTCCATAAACTTCTCATCATTTTGAAATCCTTTGAACTTTTTTATTTAGTAGCAATTTCCATTCCCAACTTTTAAAAATCTTTTTTATTTTCTCTTTTAATTCCAAATTCTCTCACTTCTTCCAAACTTTTACCTCAACTTAAAACTCAAAACTTATAACTTTTTCACTACCTCTTCATCTCTCCTCACCCATCCACTCATCTACCCATACACTCATCCACCCATTCACCCATCTACCTTTTCAAATTAATTGCCCTTTGAATCATCTCGTCACTTGTCGTTACCGTTTTTGCAGCGCTTGAAAATGCTTTTTGAGTTATAATAAGCTCTGTCATAGCCTCAGCCAAGCTTACATTTGAAGTCTCAATCATATGTGAATATATAAAGCTTCCGGCAATATAATCTCCTTTCACATCTTTATACAAAAACGCTTTATTTGAATTTGAAGTTTCTCTAAAAAGGGAACCTCCTATACTTTCAAGCCCCTGATCGTTTGCAAAATGAAATACCGGAATTGTGGCAACTTTAACACTTCTGTCGTTTGAGAAATTTGCATAAACATTTCCCTTTTGATCGATATTATAATTTTTAAGATATCCTTTGGCCACACCGTCTTGATTAAAAGAATAAGACATTTGATTATTTACACCTGTAAATGCACTTAAATCTGTTTTAATCGTTATTGACTGTGGGGTTGATAAAAAAACACTTTTAGGAGAAATTAAAAACCCGTCATTGTTAAAAATAAAATCTACACTCTGTTTTGATAAAACCTCACCGTTTTTAATAACCGAAATATTTCCGTTCCATACCGTATTTCCATTAATTACCTCTTTTTTTAAAAATTCAAAACTTACAGTGTCTTTATCTCCGTTTGCCTCGTAAATGTATCCTCCAAAACTCTTTTTATTTGCCGTAAATTCATAACTTTTGGCCGCAGTCCCAGGCATTATCACATTTCCGGCCGGTAAAACGTTTTGAAAAAACGCTTCATTATTTTTTGTTGTTTTTTCAAATTTGGTATTTATAATTTCATTAGAGTTGTTGTTTATAACAATCTTGCCATCTTCAACACTTACTGACGTTTTATCAGGATATATGCTGTTTAAGGCGTCCTGAATTTTTTGGGCAAAAGAATTTATTGTATTAAATTCATTATCCATCAAAGGATTGTTTTTGTATACAAAAAGATATCCCGCGGCATTTTTTACGATATTGTCATTGGATTTAATTAAAAGCGAGTTTTTAGATTTTATAGTAATGGAATCAGTGTCTTTTTGATATAAAATACCTTTACTTTCAAATTCATTGGCAAGTGCGTTTATAATATCTTCTTTTCTGCTCCCATCAGGCAAAGTAAGTTTTATCTCCTCCCCGTTAACACTAAAATCAAAATTAACATCTTTACCGTCTTTTTCATCATCGGTTATACATATCTCTTTTTGAAAAAGTCCGTTTTTATAAATTATTTTATCTCCTAATGTATAGGCTATCGAATTATCGTCAACCATATTCAAAAAATTTCCATCTTTATCGTAAAGTGCTGAAAAATAAAGAGTCCCCTCGGCATTGGAAGGAGTTATTAATTTATTATCATTGTTTAAATTGGCTTTTATTTTTATATTTGAAGTAGGCACTGCCGGTAAAACAACATTATTAGGCAGTGAAATGGAAGAAAAAGTACCTGTATTTATCAAATCGTCTGTATTTACAGAAGTATTTATTATATATCCGTCTTTATCGGGTGTAATATTATTTGCATTAGCCACAATAAGATAAGCACCTTCGTCATTTACCAAAAAACCTTGTGCATTCCTGCTGAATTTACCGTTTCTTGTATAAAAGCTCTCTTTACCTTTTTTAACTTCAAACCACCCTTCCTTATCAAGCGCGATATCAAAAGTATTATCGGTACTTACAAGACTCCCTTCACTCATATCTTTTGCACTTGAATGTATTGTGCTTCCAAGACCTATATCGGAACTTACCGGATTTGAAGATATGTTTTTTGCAAAAATTGTTTCAAATTCAGGAATATTTTCTTTATAAGCTGTTGTATTAATGTTTGAAATATTATGTCCCCATATGTCAATCCCGTTTTGAAAACTTTTTAATCCGGTAATTCCATTATAAAAAGAAGTCGTCATTTATTCTCCTTTTCCCTCATATATCATTAACTAAACACTCAAAACTCACAACTCCCCTTTCCTCTTTCCTACTTCCTCCCTACTCTCTACTTCCTACTCCCTATTCTCTTCTCCCTTTTCTCTCATCCACCCATCCACTCATTCTCTCATCCCTGCCATTCATAAATCTCTTTAATCTTTGAAAAAGGCACATAATTACTTCCAAGTTTTGCATAGGCTTCACCGTTTTCAAATCTGATTGATTCAATAGGATATGCCCCAAGAGCCGTTTGATGCTGTATACCATCAGGAGAAGTAAACCGTGCCTTTACTTCATAGGTATCGCTTGGAACTCTGTTGCCATTGTTATCTGTTAAATCCCAATCAAAACTCAAAATCCCTTTGGTATGCGCTTCAAGAGGAAAAGTTTTTACAATATTGCCGGATTTGTCTTTTATAACCACATCACCGCTTGATATGTCATCACCGAAATATAGCTCAAAACTTTTGGATTTATCTTCATCTGTAACATTTAAATATCTCTCACCGGTGTCAGCCATTTTACCTATTGCACTAATAGTGTTTAATTCCTGAGACTGGCTAAGCTGTGAAGCGAGTTTATTAAGTGTTGTTTGCATATTGTTATTCATTTCAAGCGTTGTAAGAGATGCTGTTTGTTCAAGCATTTTATCCGTGTCCATCGGGTCTGTCGGGTCTTGCATTTCAAGCTGTTTTATAAAAAGTTTTAAAAAAGCATCTTTATCAAGCTGGGATTTGGGATTAAAAACCTTATCAGGCGAAGGGGCTGTTTTTGTATTTTGATTTACTGAATTTATCGGCATTTTTTCTCCTTATGCGTATTTGTATGTGAAATCCATAACAAGTTCGTCATCTTCATTGGAATCAGAAATGTTCTGGAACGGATTTTGTTTATTGTGTTTTCTGTTTTGGTCGTTTGAATTAAAATTCATATTAATATTCGTAAATCCCATATTTACAAGCGAATTTTTAAGTTCGTTTTGCTGGGAGGTTAAAAAATTTATTGTTGAGGTATTATTAGTATTTATCTGAATATTGAGATTTTCACCCTGATGTCTTATAACTACTTCTACTTTGCCAAGCTCCTTTGGATGAAGTTCAAGTGAAAGTTTTGTAAGAGGCGGTTTATAATTCTCAACTGCTTCTTTTAGTGATGAAACAAAATGTTTTACACTCTGTTTTGCTTCGATGATTTTTTGTTTGAATTCGGTTTTAATATCGCCGTTTAAAATAAACGCTTCACCGGATTGATATTCTTTTTTCAGAGGTTTGATTTTATTATCGCTAACAGTGATTTCATCAGTCGTGTTTATATTTTTAACACTTTGACTTAAAAGTTTGGTTAAATCGGTTTTAACTTCTTTTTGAGTTATATTTTGCACTTTTGTTTCCGGTTTTTTTACAACTCTTTGAATCTTATCGGATGAAACCGTTTTTTTTAATTTTTTTTGAGTAAATTCAGAAACATTTTGTAAAAACTCGGTTTCAATCGACTTTGCAGTTTTTAAATTGCCTTTGATTTCCGGTTTTATAACAATTTTAGTAAGATTTAAGCCGAATTTTTTGCTCAAAACTATCAAATCTTTTATATTCGAAACTTTTTTAAATTCCTTTGTATTAACAAGCATTTGAATGTTGCTTTGTGATTTTGCTTTTGAAACCAAAATATTTTTTATCTCTTTTACTATATCCGTTTGAAGATTTAAGGGAAGATGTTTTATTTCTTCTTCCAGTTTTCTGTCATCGGATATCAGTTTTTCCAAAAAAGATAGTTTTTTATTTTTTTCATTATCAGTTATATTTTCATTATTATCTGATTTTTTAGGAATTTTTATTTCAGTTTTTAACGGTTCTTTAACGGGAGATTTTATAAAAAAATAATTTAATTTTTTATTTTTACCAAGATGTTGTTTGTCATCGGGAATTTTAATTTTTGAATTTTTTATTTCAATTTTTAAAGTTTTGATACCAAATTTTTCAAATAATTTATTTTTTTCATTCTCAGGCAGATTTGAAGCGGTAATTATCTCTTTTATAAAACTTTTATCATCAATATTTTTTAAAAGCTCAAATAAAAAATCCCCGCTTTTAACATTAGGCTTATTATTTTCAAACAGATTTAAAATATTATCAAGCAACAGAGGCTGAATCATATTTAGCCTTTTTATAAGGCATAAGCAAAAGGCGTTCCGAAACTAAAAAGAGTCTAAAAACTCTTTAACTTTTTCATTAAGAGGCAAAATAACTTTTTTTTGCTTGCTTGTTTCGCCTTTTATTTCTATTTCGCTTTTTGGAACTTTAAAAGTTTTTGAGAGAAACTTTATAAGCTCTTTGTTTGCCGCCCCTTCAACCGCAGGTGCTTTTATATTTATTTTTATCTGATTTTCATCATAAATCCCGGCTATTTTGTTTTTGCTCGAATTTGGCTGTGCTTTTATATTTATAATAACTTTATCGTCTTTTATCTCGTAAAATCCCATTCTTTCCCTTTATAAAACTTTCCATCCGCTCCTTCTCCCTACTCCCTTCTTCCTACTCCCTCATCTACCCATCCACCCATCCACCCATCTACTCAATAACTTGCAAAATTCTATTAATATCGGCTTTTGTCTTAATCTTGGTAGGTTTTGCTTTTTTTATGCATTCATTTATATTTTCAACTTCACATACTTCAATGTTTTCAACTTCTTTATAAAGAGCTTTTTGATTAAAATAATATTTTCCGCTGATAATCGGTTTGTGAAAATAGGCCGGTTCTACCGGATTATGGCCTCCTACATTATCAACAAAACTTCCCCCGAGAATCACAATATCAGCCGCTTTATATAAATTCACAAGTTCCCCCATTTTATCACATAAAATTAAATCCCCATTTAATTCATATTTATTCTCCACTCTCCACTCTCCACTCTCCATTTTTGAAAATCTTTTTACTTCCCCGAAATTTCTCATTGTTTCATAAACTTCATCAAACCTCTCGGGATGTCTTGGGACCACAACAACCTGATAATTTTTCAAATCAAGGTTTTTTAAAATCATTTCTTCTTCATTTTTATGAGTTGACGCCATAACAATTAAAGGCTTTTTCTTAATATACTCCCTTGTAATTCCGGGATTAAAATATGTTTTTATATTTCCCGTAACTTCTACATTTTTTGCCCCGAGACTCATTAGTCTTTTTTTATCTTCCTCACTTTGGGCCAAAACGATATCGATATTTTCAAAAATTTTTTTATAAAACCATTTAAATTTAAGATATTTAGGATAACTTTTTTCACTTATTCTTGCATTTAAAAGCACAGTTTTATTACATCTTTTTTTTGCAATAAAAAACAGACAGTACCAAAGCTCGGCTTCCATAACAGTCAAACTTTTACATGGCTTAACCCAAAAAGGAAGAAAAATTTCATAAGGCAAAAATCTCACGTCGGCATTTTTATATTTTTTTGCTTCTTTAAACCCAGTATCGGTAATTACACTTAAATTAACCTCTTCAAACTTTTCAATAAGAGGTTTTAAAGCCCTTGTCTCTCCAAGAGAACATGCATGGAACCAGTAAGTTTTGTTTTTAAAAGGAGGATTGTCAATAAGAAAAAATCTTGCAGGAATAGATTTTTTGTATTTTTCTTTAAATGAAAATATAATTAAAAAAGGAATGGAAATCAAATATAAAACAAAAGATAAAAAGCAGTAAAAAAAAGTAAAAAAATTCACTAATTTTTACTCTTTGTCTTTATCTTCTTCTTCAACAAATAAAACTCTTCCGCAATGCGGACAAGTAACTATTTCTTCGCCTTTTAAAACTTCTGAGAAAATTTTGTCGTTAATTTTCATATTACAACCTGTGCAAGCCTGTTTTTTGATAGGCGCAACTGCCGTAATTCCGGCCCATCTTTTAATTTTTTCATAAAATCTGTAAATATTCGGATTCATTTTTTTGATAAGTTCGTCTCTTTTTTTGTAAAGTTCTTCTTTTTGTTTTTCAACAGTTTCAAGTTTTTTATCGACATCAACTTTTGTAAGCGTAATTTCGGCATCTATTTTTTCAATCTCTTTTTTAAGCTCTTCTTTTTCTTCTTCTTTTTGTTCAAGTATTTTTTCAAATCTTTCAATCTCTTCATTTGCGGCTTCTATTTGTTCTCTTGCAAGTTCTTCTTCAATTTGTAGAGCTTTGAATTCTTTTTCGCTTTTTACTTTATTTTGTTTTTCTTCAATGTCTTTTAATTTTTCTTTAAGTTCAGCTATTAAAAGTTCGTTTTTGCTTCTTTTTAATTTAATATTTTTAATCTCTTCTTCAAGTTTTTCAAGTCTTTCTTCAAGTGCTTTTTTTTGATTTTCAAGTTTGCTAAGAGGCGCTTTTATCCCGGCTTCCACCGGTTCAAGTTCTTTTAATTTTCTCTCTAACCTGTTTAGTTCAATAAGTTCTTCTAAAAATTTATTCATTTAGCTGCCTTTTTTAATGAAATTATATCAAATTAAAAGGGTCATCAGAATTTCTAATGATAACCTCAACATCAATTCTCTCTTTCAAAATCCTCTCCATACATTCACTGAAATATTTTTCGCTGTGATAATGTGTAATGTCAATAAGCGAAATTCCCCTGACTTTTGCATCCATTGCTTCATGATATTTTATATCTCCTGTCATAAAACAATCCGCTTTTACAAAATCAAGCAGACTCATCCCGGCACCTGTGGTAATTGCTACTTTTTTTATTTTTTCTTTTGCCTTAACGACTTTTAAAGAGTTTAAATTCATTTTTTCTTTTACATACTTCACAAGCTCATCAAATTCCATATCCACATCCGCATAAAAAACAAAATCCTGACTCTCTCCATCAAATCCCAGAATTTCTTTTGCAAAGTATTCATTTAAGTGTGTTTTATCAAAATTTGTATGCATTGCAATGTGGGATATATTTTTTTTAATCATTTTTAAAAGGAGTTTTGTTGAGAATCTGTTTGGAATTACTTTTTTAATTGATTTAAAAATCAAAGGATGATGTGTAATAATCAATGAATTTTCATCAACCTCATCTATCAGCTTTTCATCCAAATCAACAGATAAATATATCTTTTTAATATCAGCGTTATAATCTCCTAAATTAAGACCGCTGTTATCCCACTCTTCTTGCATGTTAAAAGGTGAAATTTCATTTAAAATATCATAAACCGTTCTTATTTTCATTAATTCGCCTTTGTGGTTTCTACATAAGTTTCCGCCACACCTTTTGCAAGTTCCCTGATTTTCAAAATATAGTTTTGTCTTTCAGTTTGAGATATTGCTTTTCTTGCATCAAGCACATTAAATATATGACTCGCCATAATCGTATAATCATACGCCGGAAGCGGAAGTTTTGCTTCAAGACATCTTTTTGCTTCATTTTGACAGTCTTCAAACCATCTAAAAAGCATATCAACATTTGCCACTTCAAAATTGTATTTTGAAAATTCATATTCGCCTCTTTTGTGCATATCCCCATAAGTTGTAGTTTCATTCCATTTGATATCATATACACTGTCTACACCTTGCAAATACATTGCAAGTCTTTCTGTCCCGTATGTGATTTCGACAGGTACCGGGAATGTTTTAAGCCCGCCTACTTGTTGAAAATAAGTAAACTGGGTAACTTCCATTCCATCAAGCCAAACTTCCCATCCAAGCCCCCATGCACCAAGAGTCGGGGACTCCCAGTTATCCTCTACGAATCTTATATCGTGTTCTTTTAAATTAAGTCCAAGATATTCAAGACTTTCAAGATACATATCCTGAATATTATCGGGACTTGGCTTCATAATAACCTGAAACTGATAATAACTCCCAAGCCTGTTTGGATTTTCACCGTATCTGCCGTCTGTCGGCCTTCTGCTTGGCGCTACATACGCCACATTCCATTCCCTATCTTCCAAACTTCTAAGAAGTGTCGCCGGATGAAACGTCCCAGCCCCGCTTGGAAAATCATAAGGCATTACAATATTACAACCCTTATTTTTCCAAAACTCTTGAAGTTTTAAAAGTAAATCACTAAAATACATTCATTCTCCTTTATTTATCACTCTTAAATAACATATATTCATTTTTCACAGCCCCGCATGCTCTTGCAACCACATCGCATTTTACTTTAAAAAGATAAAAAACTTCCCTGTTACATTCATTAAAAAGACACTCAAAATTCCCCATACCTTTACTTATC
>JALVVX010000003.1 GCA_027038555.1 Nautiliaceae bacterium
CCCCCTGTCTTTCTTTAATGATTTCATCAGCAATGTTTCCTGGAACTTCTTCATAATGGTCAAATACCATTGAATATGTTCCTCTACCCTGAGTCATACTTCTAAGGTCAGTTGAGTATCCAAACATTTCTGAAAGCGGAACAAATGCTGTAACTTTTTTAATTCCGTGTTGATCTTCCATAGAGTTAACTTGACCTCTTCTTCTATTGATATCACCTATTACATCACCCATATACTCTTCTGGTACTTCAATTTCAACTTTCATAATAGGCTCTAAGATAACAGGATTTGCTTTTTTCATACCTTCTTTAAATGCCATAGAACCAGCAAGTTTAAACGCCATTTCACTTGAATCCACTTCATGGTAACTTCCGTCATATAGTTCTGCTTTAAAATCAACTACCGGGAATCCTGCAAGTACACCTGCTTGTGCTGCTTCTTGGATACCTTTGTCAACTGCCGGAATATACTCTCTTGGAATTACCCCACCTTTAATTAAATCAACAAACTCATAACCTTTTCCAGGTTCTTGTGGAATAAGTCTTAAAAATACGTGTCCGTATTGACCTCTACCACCTGATTGTTTCGCATATTTATACTCTTGCTCAACTTGATTTTTAAATGTTTCTCTGTATGCAACCTGAGGTTTACCTGTATTACATTCTACTTTGAATTCTCTTTTAAGTCTGTCTACAAGAATTTCAAGGTGCAATTCACCCATACCTGAAATAATAGTTTGACCGCTTTCTTCATCAGTTGTAACTCTAAAACTTGGATCTTCTTCTGCGAGTTTTTGAAGAGCAACAGCCATTTTTTCTTGGTCTGCTTTTGTTTTTGGCTCAACTGCAACAGATATAACAGGCTCAGGGAATTCCATTCTTTCCAATATTATAGGTCTGCTTTCATCACATAAAGTATCACCTGTTAATGTGTTTTTAAGACCAACAATCGCTCCGATTTCTCCACTGTAAAATTCATCAACTTCTTCTCTTTTGTTTGCATGCATTCTTAGAAGTCTACCAACTCTTTCTTTTTTATTCTTAGTTGAGTTTAGTACATAACTTCCTGATTTAATAGTCCCAGAATAAAATCTTGTAAATGTAAGTTTACCAACAAACGGGTCGGTCATAATTTTAAATGCAAGACCACTAAACGGCTCATCGTCACCAGGATTTACGCTGATTTCTTCCCCAGTTTTAGGGTCAATACCTTTTATCCATGTTACTTCTGTTGGAGCAGGTAAATAATCGATTACCGCATCAAGTAATGGTTGAACACCTTTGTTTTTAAATGCGGTACCGCAAAGCATTGGAACAATTTCAAGATTAAGCGTAGCTTTTTTTATACCTTTTTTGATTTCTTCTTCTGTTAGTTCTTCACCTGCAAAATATTTTTCCATTAATTCTTCATCAGTTTCAGCAATTGATTCAATTAATTTTTCTCTATACTCTTCTGCTTTTTCTTGAAGCTCTGCCGGAATATCGACAATTTCATATTTACTTCCAAGAGCCGCTTCATCTTCCCATACAAGAGCTTTCATTTTAACTAAATCAACAACACCTTTGAAATTATCTTCTGCACCGATTGGAATTTGAATTGGAACCGGATTAGCTTTTAATCTTTCTTTAATTTGTTTTTCAACATTGTAAAAATCCGCACCAATTCTATCCATTTTATTTACAAATGCAATTCTTGGTACGTGATATTTATTTGCTTGTCTCCAAACAGTTTCTGATTGAGGTTGAACCCCACCAACAGCACAGAATACTGCAATAGCACCATCAAGTACCCTCATACTTCTTTCAACTTCAATAGTAAAGTCAACGTGTCCCGGTGTATCAATAATGTTAATTTGATGGTCTTTCCAGAAACATGTAGTTGCGGCTGATGTAATTGTAATACCTCTTTCTTTTTCTTGTTCCATCCAGTCCATTGTAGCTGCACCTTCATGCACTTCACCGATTTTATGACTTACACCTGTATAATATAAAATTCTTTCAGTTGTAGTCGTTTTTCCGGCATCAATATGCGCGGCAATACCGATATTTCTAACCTTTTCAATAGGCGTTTTTCTTGGCATACTTATCCTTTTTTAAATTTTTGTGAAATTTTAGCATAATTTTGTGAATATACCAATAATATTATTTATAGAATTCATATTGAGACAAATCAAAAACAACTTTATTAATAATTACAAACAATACTCTATATACCCAATATAATCAATATAAAAGTATTAGTTTTAAGTGTCAGTCACTTTTAATATAAAAAGAGGGAAAAGAGAAAAATTACCATCTGTAATGAGCGAACGCTTTGTTTGCTTCCGCCATTCTGTGTGTATCTTCTCTTTTTTTGAAAGCCGCTCCTCTTTCGTTTGCAGCATCCCATAATTCATTTGCAAGTCTATCAACCATAGTTCTTTCATTTCTGTTTCTTGCCGCATCGACAATCCATCTGATTGAAAGAGTTTGTTGTCTCTCAGGTCTCACTTCCACAGGGACCTGATAAGTAGCCCCACCAACTCTTCTGCTTCTTACTTCAAGTAAAGGTTTTACATTTTCAATTGCTTGAAAAAATACATCGATACCTTTTTTACCTTCTTCTTTTGTGTCAAGTTTTTCAATTGCACCATAAACAATTTTTTCAGCAATTGTTTTTTTACCGTCCCACATAACTTTATTAATAAATTTAGTCACTACTTCACTATTATATACCGGATCCGGCATTACCGGTCTTTTTGGCGCTCTTCTTCTTCTCATAAAATCTCCTTCTCTTCAGTTTTTCCTGGTATTTCACCAGACTTACTCTACCTTTTTGGCAGTGAGGAGCTAAAAAATTGAGAATTTTTGAATTGAGAATGGAGCTTTAATTCTCCATTCTCCACTCTCCATTCTACATTCTTTTTATGCTCCTACTATAACCAAAAACCAACTGTTGCTATTTTAACTCTACGAAACTAACCTGAAATTATTTTTTTCCAGCTTCTGATTTTTTAGTACCGTATTTACTTCTACTGTGAACTCTACCTTTAACACCTGCTGTATCAAGTGCACCTCTTACGATATGATATTTAACACCCGGTAAGTCTTTTACCCTACCACCTCTAACAAGTACAATGCTGTGTTCTTGTAGGTTGTGTCCTTCACCAGGGATGTAACTAATCACTTCATATCCGCTTGTAAGTCTTACTTTTGCAACTTTTCTCAAAGCTGAGTTAGGTTTTTTTGGAGTAGTTGTATATACTCTTGTACAAACCCCTCTTCTTTGAGGACAGCTTACAAGTGCAGGTGATTTAGATTTTTTTATAATCTGTTTTCTACCTTTTCTTACTAACTGGTTTATAGTAGGCATTTGCTTCCTTTTCAAAAGTTTTTAGTGCGGAATTATAACAAAATTAAATAATTTTATCAATTTAAAATTTCCTTTATTAAAGGAAATTTATTCTTGAATATAACAAAGAGAAGTTTCTATATTATAGATATCTGATTTTTTAGGCTTGATTTTTATCTCTTCAATAATATAATTCTCAATTGAATATTTTTCTTTCAACTTCAAAATATCTTTTTCAAGCTCTTTTTCAAGCTTATTTAATTCATTTTGCAAAAATTCAAGATTCTCTTCGGCATTAGTTACATCTTTTTTTTCTTTCATAACTCCACCGGCTTTTTTAATAGAACTTGCCACTTTTGTAACCGAAGATGATTTTCTACCAAAAAACGCACTTAAAATTCCAAGCCCCACATCAATAATCGTACTGGTAGTTTTCGCTTTTACATCTTCTTTTTCTTTTTCCAATTTTTGTTTTGCTTTTTTTATTTTCACTTGTAATACATCTTGTTTTTTTTCATATTTATTTTTAAGTTTTTCAAGTTCCGATTCAAATAACTCATCTAATTTATCTTTAATTTTTGATTTAAATTCTCCTAAATTTTCTTGTGGAGAAGATATCATTTTAAGTTTTCTGCTTCTATAAAGAGTTATGCGATAATTATGATACAAATAATTTTTAATTTCTCTAATTATTTCTTTTTTACTCATACTCTCAAAATCTGAATTTACCTCTTCAAAAATCGCATTTTCAGGCTCATTGTCAGTACATTTTTGTATATTGAATTCTTCTGCTTCATTCAAATCGAATTCCTTCATATATTCACCGACATAAATCTTTTGTTTTATCTCTTTTTCCAAATCTATATTTTTCGTTTCATTGTAAAATTTTATTTTTGCTTCATATACCAAATAAGGTGAAAGCTCCAATTCATCAGATGGAGTAAAAAAATATTTCACATCAAGCTCACCACAATATTTTTTGTTACTTTTTTTAACGTTTACAGGTTTTACTATATTGTTTTTCTTTTTATCTGCCATCAATTTAGATATTTCCTCTTTTGTAAGAGGACCTTTAAGATAAGACATAACCCATCTTGTAGTAAAAAGTTCTGGTATGTCGCTTTTTGCACTTTTAAATAAAAATTCTCTTGTTTTTAATGAAGAAATTAGATTTAAAAGCTCCTTTTTATCAACATCTTCATTACTTATAAGCCCATCAATCAGTCTTTGTTTGTCCTGTTTGGTTTGTAACCTTCCTATAAATAGATTTCCTGTATTCGAAAGTCCTTTATAATCCAAATCAATTGGATTTTGCGTAGCAAGAACAACTCCCGTACCAAATGCTCTTGCCTGTTTTAGCAATAAAAGCATCGGTTGTTTTGAAGGTGGATTTGATTGTGTAGGAAAATATCCGAATATTTCATCCATATATAATATTGTTTTTAGCTGTGAGCTACCGCCTTGTCTTCTCATCCATTCTATATATTTATTCAAAAGTAAAGTCACAAAAAACATTCTTTTTTCATCATTAAGATGGGCTATTGAAATAACAGCGGCACGAGGTTTCCCATCAGGTGTATATAAAAGATTGGATATATTTAATTTCTCACCTTTTATCCAATTCCTAACAGAAGGATTTGCAAGAATATTATTAATCTTAGAAGAAAATTTCATCCTTTTATTTTTAGGAAATACCTTTTCAAGAGGCAACATTCCAATTTTATCAAAAGGCGGCGTTATAATATTCGAAATGATTTTTTCAAGATTCAAACTCTCCTTTTTACTCCAATAATAATAAAACAAATTACTCAAAAACACTTTTTCTATATCCGAAACATCCCCGCCTAAAAAAGCAATAAGAGAATTTACAGTAGAATCTATATAAAATCCAAGCATATCTTCATCATTCAAAATATCATCTGAGGGCGATTCAAAATCAGACAAAAGACTAAGATTTATACCTGCATCACTACCGGGAGTATAAATACTCACATCACACTTTTCTTTTAATTTTTTAATTCTCTCTTTATCTATCCCCCATGATTTTAAACCCTCTTGCCATTTTTTTGCAATATCTTTTGCATATTCTTCTTTTGAAAGATTTTTAAGTTTAGCTTCCTCTTCACTAATCCAAGGCAAAAATTCTTCATAAGAGAGGTTATCAAACATCAATGCAAGATTACCCAAATCACCTTTTGGGTCGATTATTAAACAAGGAATATCATCCATTAAAGCTTCTTCAATCAAAGCAATACCAAGTCCGGTTTTTCCACTACCGGTCATTCCTACAATAAGAGCGTGAGTGGTTAAATTTTTACTTTTATACAAAAACATATTGTCGGTAATTTTGTGTGTATTTAAATCGATTTCTTTTCCAAGATAGAAATATCCCAATTTTTCATATAAATCAACCAAACTCATGGGTATATCCTTAACAATCATAAATATATTTGAATTATATAATAAAAGAGAAAAAAGAAGAATTATTCGTGGTCGAGTTTAAGATTTCTGTCTTTATGATAGAACATTCCAGTACCAACCGGCACAACTCTACCAAGAACAATATTTTCTTTAAAATCTTCAAGATAATCAAATTTTCCTTGAATACTAGCTTCTGTAAGAACTCTTGTAGTTTCCTGGAATGAAGCGGCACTAATGAAACTATCTGATTGAATTGCCGCTCTTGTAATACCTACAAGTACAGGTTCTGCAATTGCTGGTTCACCTCCAAATTTTCTAATTCTCTCATTTTCTTCATTAAACATTTTTCTACTAACCAAATCGCCTTCAATAAATTTAGTATCACCACTGTCCACTATTCTTACCTGTCTTAGCATCTGATTAACTATAAGTTCAATATGTTTATCGTTGATATTAACCCCTTGAAGTCGATAAACTTTTTGAACTTCACTTACAATATATTGTTGAAGCGCTTTTTCTCCAAGAATATTTAAAATATCATAACTTGAAATTTGTCCATCAGTAAGTCTCTCACCAGCATGAACAAAATCACCTTCATGAACAAGTATTTGTCTATCTTGCGGCACAAGGTATTCTTTTATCGCACTTTCACCCTCAACTATAAGTCTTTGTTTGCCTCTTATTGTTTTCCCGAATTTTACATATCCGTCAATTTCACTGATAATTGCCGGTGATTTTGGTCTTCTTGCTTCAAAAAGTTCGTTGACTCTTGGAAGACCCCCTGTAATATCTGCTGATTTTGCAACTGCTTTTGGTGTTTTTGCCAAAATATCACCTTGCTTAACCTCAGCACCTTCTTGTACGTGAATAACCGTTTTAGGTTCAAGAACATATTCGTAAACTTTTTCTTTTGCTACAAGAAGAATTCTTGGATGATACCCTTTTGGCAAATATTCTTTTACAATAATTCTTGATTCACCTGTAAGTTCGTCAATTTGAGTAGTTACAGTAAATCCATCAATAATATCCTCAAATTTAATAATACCGTCAACCTCAGCCAAAATAGGATTAGCAAATGGATCCCATTCTGCTATAACTTTGCTTTCACCTTTAATAGGCTCGGCAATTATTTCACCGGCTTTTACATTATCATTATCATTTTTAAGAATTTTACTTCCTCTTACAATATAATATCTGTCGGCTTCTCTGTCATTCTCGTCAACAATTACGGCAAACAGACCTTTATATTCATTGTCATATCCTATTTCATCTCCGGCTTTAAGGTCATATACTCTTTCAAGATGGTCTCCCGTAAGTTTATAGTATTTAATCATACCGCTTACTTTACTTTCTACTTTCATAGGAACAGGTTCATTGTCATCAACTTTAAGCTCGGCACCATAAGGGATTCTTTGAGGAATATACCATGCTTCCTTAATTACTTCGACAATAGCATCGTCTTTATTTACTTTTTGTTCTTTATGAGGGATATAAAGTTTTCCTTCGGTTTTACCTGAAATTCCGGCAAGCTCAGTCCCTTTTACAATATCATTTTTTCTTAAAGAATATCTTTTAATACTTCCGTCATCACAATGAACTTCTACAAGAACCTCTTCATGTTGAGATTGAACTTTTACGATTCCGTCACATGGGGCTTTAAGTTTAGGCTCAACCAAAAGTACTGCCGCATTACGTCTGTTTGCAACTATTTTTTTACCATCTCTATTGTATGTTTCAATATTGTAATATCTGATATAACCGTGTTTATCAGCTACGATTTGTCTCTCTTCCTGAGTCGAACCTGCAATACCACCGGTATGGAATGTTCTTAGTGTAAGCTGAGTTCCTGGCTCACCGATTGATTGAGCCGCTAAAATACCTACTGCTTCTCCAACTTTTACAAGTTTTCTTTCAGCCAAATTCATTCCGTAACATTTAGCACAAATACCCTTAGGCGCTTTGCAAGTTAAAGCACTTCTAATTTTAACTGATTTAACACCTTTTCTCACTATTTCTTTTGCTTCTTCTTCCGTAATTAAAGTACCTTCTGTAAACAATACTTCATTTGTAATAGGATCGTATACGTCATCTGCAAGCACTCTTCCGTAAATTCTCTCTTCAAGAGACTCTACAAGTGTCGAACCGTCTGTGATATCAGTAACTTCAATACCTTCATGAGTTCCACAGTCTTCCATAATAACCCTGAAATTTTGTGAAACATCAACAAGTTTTCTTGTCAAATACCCCGCACTTGCCGTTTTAAGAGCTGTATCCGCAAGACCTTTTCTCGCACCGTGAGTTGAAATAAAAAATTCAAGTACGTTTAGACCTTCTTTAAAGTTTGAAATAATTGGAGTTTCAATAATTTCACCGTTTGGTTTTGCCATAAGACCCCTCATACCGGCAAGCTGTTTAATCTGAGACGCACTACCCCTTGCACCACTATCAGCCATCATATAAATTGAGTTAAATCCGTCTTTGTCTTTTTTCATAAGTTCAAGCAGTTTTTCTTTAATTTCGTTATCCACTCTTGTCCAGATATCGATAATTTTGTTGTATCTTTCTTGCTCTGTTAAAAGACCTTTTTTATACTGTTCTTGGACTTCTTTAACTTTTTCAAGTGCCTGTTTAATAATTTCCGGTTTTTCTTCTGGTACTAAAATATCATCCATAGAAATAGACACACCTACTTTTGCCGCATACCTGAAACCTAAATCTTTTAAATTATCCAAAAATTCGGCTGTTACTTTTAATCCGCCCATTTTGTATACATAATCTACAAGGTTTGAAATATCTTTTTTCTTCATTATTTTGTTATACATCTCAACCGGTACAAAATCAGGCGTAATTGAATGTAAAATCATTCTACCAGGTGTAGTGTCAACTATTTCACCTTTTACTTTTACTTTGATTTTTGCATGTAAATCCACAATGCCTTCATCAAAAGCTATTAAAACTTCCTCAGGGTTAGCAAAAAGTTTATGCTCACCTTTTACTCCGTCTTTAATAAGAGAAATATAATAAACACCTAATACCATATCCTGTGAAGGCACGGCAATAGCTTTACCGGAAGCCGGAAGCAAGATATTCATAGAGCTTAACATTAAAATTTTTGCTTCTGCAATAGCTTCTTGGCTAAGCGGTACGTGAACTGCCATTTGGTCACCGTCGAAGTCCGCGTTAAACGCCGCACAAACAAGAGGATGCAATTGAATTGCATTTCCGTCAATTAATACCGGATGAAACGCCTGAATTGATAATTTATGAAGTGTAGGCGCCCTGTTTAGAAGCACCGGATACTGATCGACAACTTCTTGTAAACATTCCCAAACTTCCGGAGTTTTTTCTTCAATATGTCTTTTTGCCTGTTTAATTGTTGTAGCATAACCTTTTTCTTCAAGTTTACCGATTAGATGCGGTTTAAATAATTCTAACGCCATTTTTTTAGGAAGACCGCATTGATCCATTCTAAGATTCGGTCCTACTACAATAACACTTCTTCCCGAATAATCAACCCTTTTACCAAGAAGATTTTGTCTAAATCGACCTGTTTTACCTTTAATAATATCACTTAATGATTTAAGAGGTCTTTTGTTTGCACCTTTAATTGTATTACCTCTTCTTCCGTTATCAAAAAGTGCATCAACAGATTCTTGAAGCATTCTTTTTTCGTTTCTAATAATAATTTCAGGCGCATCAAGTTCAATAAGTCTTTTAAGTCTTTGATTTCTGTGAATAACTCTTCTATATAAATCATTCACATCCGCTACTGCAAATTTACCCCCATCAAGTGCCACAAGAGGTCTAAGGTCTGGTGGAAGAACAGGAATTACAGACATAATCATCCACTCAGGTCTGTTATCTGAATTTAAAAATCCTTCTACAATTTTAAGTTTTTTAACGATATCTTTTTTTCTTCCTTCACTCTTTGTAGTTTTAAGCTCTTCTTTTAGAGAATAATACATTTCCGGTAAATCAAGCTCTTCAAGCATTCTTCTGATTATATCTGCTCCCATTTCGGCATGGAAACCGCTATCACCATAAAGGTCTACAAGTTTTCTGTATTCTTCTTCTACTAATACATCTCCTCTTTTAACAGGTGCATCTCCTGGTTCATAAACCACATATGCTTCATAATAAAGAACTCTTTCAAGATCTTTCATTTTTATATCAAGTAGTGTTCCTATTCTGCTTGGAAGGTTGCTAACATACCAAATATGTGCCACCGGTGTTACAAGTTCGATATGTCCAAAGCGTTCTCTTCTAACTTTGCTTGTAGTAACTTTAACACCGCATTTTTCACAAACGATTCCTTTGTATCTCATTTTTTTATATTTACCGCAAAGACACTCATAATCATTTATAGGTCCGAAAATTTTTGCACAAAAAAGCCCATCTCTTTCAGGTTTTAACGTTCTGTAATTGATTGTTTCAGGTTTTTTAACTTCCCCAAAAGACCAAGAAAGAATCTCTTCTGGGCTAGCTATTTTTACCTGAACGGCATCAATATCAGAAGGTCTATTTTCTTCATCCCAGTCAAGTTTTACGTATTTAAATTTCTTCATCATCTTCTTCCTTTTTATAAAACTCTAAATCAAGTCCGAGTGCACGAAGTTCTTTACTTAATACAAAAAACGTTTCACTAAGCCCTTCAATAGGAACATTTTCACCACGTGTTAAAGCTCTGTATGCTTTATTTCTACCTTCAACATCGTCTGATTTGGTTGTAAGCATTTCTTTAAGGTTATAAGCCGCCCCATACGCTTCAAGCGCCCAAACTTCCATTTCCCCAAATCTTTGACCACCAAATAGTGCCTTACCACCTACTGGCTGTTGAGTAATCAAACTGTATGGTCCAATACTTCTTGCATGTACTTTATCATCAACAAGGTGATGTAGTTTTAACATATACATATATCCAACATTTACTCTCTCTTTTATAGGCTCACCTGTTCTTCCGTCATAAAGCTGAGTTTTACCATCAGTCGGAATTCCTGCAAGTTCAAATAATTTTTTAAATTCATCTTCGTTTACACCTTCAAATACCGGAGTTGCAAATTTAACTCCCTTAGCCCAGTCTCTCGCATATTTTAAAAGCTCTTCATTTGTTAAACTGTCCAAGAATTGTTTGTAATGTTCTCCGAAATGAGCAACATCAACAATTTCTTTCATTTTAGCTCTTAATTTATCCATCATATCGTTTTGTTTTTCTTTAAGAAGCGCTTCAATCTGTTCACCCAGTTTTTTACCCACAAGTCCAAGGTGCACTTCCATAATCTGTCCGATATTCATCCTTGATGGAACCCCAAGAGGATTTAAAACAACGTCAACAGTTCTTCCATCTTCCATATACGGCATATCAGCCTGAGGTACAATAATACTTACAATACCTTTATTACCGTGTCTACCTGCCATTTTGTCACCGACTTTTATTTTTCTTTTATTGGCAATATAAACTTTTACCATTTTAGCAACACCGTTTGGCAGAATATCGTCACGTTCAAGTACCTCTATTTTTTCATCATAGTCACGTCTTATTTTTTCTTTTTCAGACTGATATTTGTTTTTGATAGTGTCAAATTCTTTTTTTGTCTCTTCATCAAAATATTCAATCAAACTTAATAGTAAAAATTTATTAATATTTTCAAGCTCTTCTTTTGGAATATTCTCACCTGCTTTATAAGCTCTTCCGTTAAGTTCCAAGTCTTTTGCAAGAGGTTTTTTTGATAAAAGATTAATAAGAGACACCATCTCTTCTTTATCGATAATACTTAATTGATTTTTATAAATTTCTTCAATTTTTGCTTTTTCTTCTTCATGGGCTTTTCTTGCCCTCTCATCAAGTTCATATCCTTTTTTAGTATAAACTTTAACATCAATCACCACACCTTCCATACTTGCCGGTGCATAAAGCGAAGAGTTTACAACATGACCTGATTTATCGCCGAAAATCGATTTTAAAAGTCTCTCTTCCGGTGTAGGTTTTACATCGCCTTTTGGTGAAATTTTTCCTACTAAAATCATTCCAGGTTTTACATAAGTACCGACTTTAATTATTCCGCTTTCATCAAGATGAGTTAATTGCTCAGGTTTAACTCCCGGAATATCGGCTGTAAGTTCTTCAAGTCCGTGTTTAAGTTCCCTAACCTCACAAACTTCTTCATAAATATGAACAGATGTATAAACATCGTCTTTTATAATTCTTTCACTTAAAACAATAGCATCCTCATAGTTATAACCATTCCAAGGCATAAAAGCAACAAGAACATTTTTACCAAGAGCTATTTCACCGTTATCCATATTAGGCCCGTCTGCTATAACATCACCAGCTTTTACTATATCACCTACTTTTACGATAGGTCTTTGGTCAAAACATGTGTTTTGATTTGTTCTTAAATATTTTTCAAGCCCGTAATGGTCAATATAAGCTCCGTTTTCGTCTTCGCCTAAAATATATATATTTCTCGCATCGACTTTAATTACTTTTCCGCCTCTTTTTGCTTTAATAATTTGCCATGCATCACGTGCAACATATTTCTCAATTCCAGTACCAACTAATGGAGCTTCACTTCTAAGAAGAGGCACTCCTTGACGTTGCATGTTTGATCCCATTAACGCCCTGTTAGCATCGTCATGTTCAAGGAAAGGAATTAAAGACGCACCAACCCCTACAATCATTTTAGGATTAAGGTCATAAAGGTCAACTTCTTTTTTATCTACTAAAATGATTTCTCCATCTTTTCTCGCTTCAATTAAATCATCAATTATTTCGCCTGTTTTTTCATCAATTTTTACACTTGCAGGTGCAATTACTTTTTCTTCTTCCTGAGTTGCAGTAAGATATACAATTTCGTCAGTTACTCGTCCATCTTTAACGATTCTATAAGGAGCCTCAATAAATCCGAACTCATTTACTTTTGCATAAGTTGACAAAGTATTTACAAGACCGATATTTTGTCCTTCCGGTGTTTCAATAGGACATATTCTCCCGTAATGACTTGGATGAACGTCCCTGATTTCAAATCCTGCTCTCTCACGTGTAACCCCGCCTTCACCAAGTGCTGAAAGTCTTCTTTTATGCGCAACTTCACTTAGAGGGTTTGTCTGGTCCATAAATTGTGAAAGCTGACCTGTTGCAAAAAAGTCTAAAATTGTAGTAGTCACAAGTTTTGTATTTACTAAATCCATTGGAAGAAGATCGTTTATGTTTGTAACAGTCGTCATTTTGTCTTTAATAGTCTTTTGCATTTTAGCAAGACCGTCTTGAAGTTTGTTGGCTAAGAGTTCTCCGATACTTCTGATTCTTCTGTTGCCTAAATGGTCTCTGTCATCTATTTGACCAACACCGTTTTTTACACCGACTAAATACTGAATAGTTTTAATAATATCTTGATATGTAAGAACTGTCACATCATCAGGAATATTAAGACCCAATTTATGGTTCATTTTCATACGACCGACTTTTGTTAAGTCGTATCTTTCCGGATCAAAGAACAACTTCTCAAACAGTTCTTTTGCAGTTTGAGGGTTTGCAGGCTCACCCGGTCTCATCACTTTATATATTCTGATTCTTGCTAAGTCATTTTCGTTTTCAATGCCTTCGGTCTGTTTTAAAATTTTCAAGGTTTCTATATCTTGATGAAATGCTCTTAAAATTCCGTCGTCAACACCGTCTGCCAAATCATTTACAATTTTAAATGCATCAACCTGAGATTCTATGATTTTTTTAAGTTTTACATCATTAAGAACAGTTAAAGTATCAAATAAAATTTCTCCCGTAACAGGATCATAAACAGGCTCTGCCAAATGTCTGTCTAATAAAAGTTCAATCGGATATTCAACATATTTATGCTCTTCTTGAATTTTTTTAAGTTTTCTCTCAGTAAGTCTCTTACCAGCAGCAACTAATACATTTCCGTCTTCGTCTTTGATATCATAGTCATATTTACCTGATTCAAGCTGAGATGAAGGCATTAAAAATTTGTTATCTTTAACAATAATATCTATAATTGGGTAAAACATTTTTAAAATGTCTTCTTTGCTGTAATCCATTGCTCTAAGAAGTATTGTAACAGGTACTTTTCTTCTTTTATTAACTCTAACGTAAAGTATATCTTTTACATCATATTCGAAATAAACCCAACTACCTCTATCCGGTATAATCTGAGCTGAATAAAGAAGTTTATTTGAGTTTTGAGCTTCTTCTTGTTTAAAAATAACGCCCGGGCTTCTATGAAGCTGATTAACAATAACTCTTTCAACTCCATTAATAATAAAACTTGTTCTCTCAGTCATCAAAGGTATATCTCTAATAAACAAAGTTTGCTCTTTAATGTCCTTAATTCCTATAACTTCACCGGTTTTTTCATCTTTTTCGTGCACAATAAGTCTTATTTTAATTCTAATCGGAATAGAATACGTAAGACCTTTTTCCATACATTCTCTAACAGTATATTTTGGTTTTTTAAATTCAATTCCTGCATATTCAAGTGTTATCCTATTTTGATTGTCTGTAATAGGAAACATTGATTTGAATACTTTGTGAATTCCACTTTTTTCCGGTTCATTTATATTGATAAAATCTTGAAAAGAATTTTGTTGTAAATGAAGTAAATTCGGGATATCTAATATTTGTGGGATTTTTGAAAAATCTAATCTTAATCTATTAGCGGATTTTAATTGGTTTAACATAGGCTCTCCTGGGTGAGAAATTTGTAGATTTTAAATTTTAAATCAAAATATTTTATAACATAAAAATAAAAAAAAAGCAAGAGGAAAATTATTTAACTTCTACCTCTGCTCCTGCTTCTTCAAGCGCTTTTTTAATTTCTTCTGCTTCTTCTTTGCTTACAGCTTCTTTAATTGTGCTTGGAGCACCATCAACGATTTCTTTTGCTTCTTTAAGTCCTGCACCAGTAATTTGTCTTACAACTTTAATTACATTAATTTTTTTAGCACCTGGATTTTTAAGAATTACATCGAATTCAGTTTTTTCTTCAGCCGCTTCTCCACCTGCTGCACCAGCACCTGCTACTACTGTTGGTTGTGCGCTTACATCGAATTTTTCTTCAAAAAGTTTTACTAATTCGTTTAATTCTTTAACTGTTAAATTTTCAATAGTTTCTAAAATTTGTTCAAAAGTACATGCCATTTTGACTCCTTCTTTTATTTTTTTATTCTTGTTCTTTTTTTTCTATTAATTTGTTTAATCCCCATGCAAATTTTGCAATAGGAGCTTTCATCATAAATGCAACCATACCAAGCAATTCGTCTTTTGTTGGAAGTTTGCTTACTTCTTCAACATACGCTGCATCTTTAACTTCACCTTCGATTACCGCACCTTTTATTTTAAAAGTGTCTTTGTAATCTTTTGCATGCTTTGTAACTATTTTTGCAAGAGTGATTTGATCCTCACCCCATATGAAAATGTTGTTTTCCTCAAATTCAGCTTCAATGCCGTTGTTTGCAAAAGCAATTCTTGCTAATGTGTTTTTTACGATTTTTGCTTTACCTTCTGCTTCTCTTACAGCATTTCTTAATGTTTCAAGGTCTTTTACGCTCTGACCTTTAAAATCTGCATAAAATACACTGACTTTTTTTGTAAATTCATTGCTGAGTTCTTCAACAATTTGTTTTTTGAGTTCTTTTTTCATAAAGCTCCTTTCACTTAGACTCGGCAGGAAATTAAGGCATAAGCCTCCTGCTTTCTAAGTCATTTAGACTTAGGCAAAAGCCTATTTATATTCAGCTAATTCATTAATATCAAGATTCACACTAGGACTCATAGTTAAACTAAGAGCAGCATTTTGTATATATCTACCTTTTGCACTTGCAGGTTTCATTTTATTAATTTTTTCTACAAATGCTTTTGCATTTTCATATATTTTTTCAGCATCAAAACTTGCTTTACCGATTCCAACGTGCATATTACCTTTTTTGTCAACTCTGAAATTAACTTGACCGGCTTTTGCATTTTTAACAGCCTGTCCAACATCCATTGTGACAGTTCCAGTTTTAGGGTTTGGCATAAGACCTTTTGGCCCTAAAACTCTACCAAATTTTCCAAGTTTACCCATCATATCAGGCGTTGCAATTAAAATATCAAAATCAAGATTTCCGTTTTGAATCATATCAAGAACTTCATCTTCTCCAACTATATCAGCTCCTGCTGCTTTTGCTTCTTCTGCTTTATCACCTTTTGCAAGAACTGCAACCTTTACTGTTTTACCTGTTCCGTGAGGTAAAACCACACTACCTCTAATCATTTGATCTGCATGTCTTGGATCTACACCAAGTTTTAATGCGAGTTCTACTGTTTCGTCAAATTTTGCAGATTGTAATTCTTTTACTTTTTCGGCAGCTTCTTTTAATGAATATACATCTTTATCAATTTTTTTAAGAAGCTCTAAATATCTTTTACCATGTTTTTTTGCCATTTTCACTCCTACGTAGTTTTTCTACTTCCACTTCTGTGGTCTTAATCAATTATTTCAATCCCCATACTTCTTGCACTACCTGCTATGGTTCTCATAGCAGCTTCAATGTCGTTAGTATTTAAATCAGGCATTTTTTTCTCAGCTATTTCTTTAAGTTGAGCTTTTGTAATTTTACCAACTTTATCTTTTAATGGGTTGCTACTACCTTTTTGAATTCCTGCTGCTTTTTTTAAAAAATCCGTAACTGGCGGTTGTTTTGTAATAAATGTAAAACTTCTATCATTATAAACAGTTATTTCAACAGGAATAGTATAACCCATCATGTCTTTTGTTTTTTCATTGAATGCTTTACAAAATTCCATTATATTAATACCTCTTTGTCCAAGTGCTGGACCTACTGGAGGTGATGGATTCGCTTTACCTGCTGGGATTTGAAGTTTTAATACTTCTACTACTTTTTTTGCCATCCCTTATCCTTTATACTATTTTTTCTACTTTTGTATAATGTATTTCAACAGGAGTGCTTCTACCAAATATAGTTACATTCAGTTTCAGCATTCCTTTTTCATAATCAAAATCTTCAACTTCACCTGTAAAGTTAGCAAAAGGTCCTTCATTAATCCTTACAATTTCACCTTCTTCAAAACTAACCTTAGGTTTTGGTGCAGATTTTTGTTTTGCTTTTTGCAATATCAATTCAACATCTTCTTTTTTTAGAGGAGTTGGTTTTTTAGATTCGCCAATGAATCTACCAACTTTTGGAAGAGATTGAATCTTATGCCATAATGCGGTATCTAAATCTGCTTCTAAAAAAACATATCCTGGATAAATACTTCTTTCATAAATTTTCTTTTTACCGTTTTTAACTTCAATAACTGATTCGCTAGGCACTACTACTTCCCCTATTTTTTCATCAAGCTTCAAATCGTTTTTAAGATTCTCAATTGCTTTTTTTACTGCCAATTCGCTTCCTGAATATACTTGAAGTGCGTACCATTGTTTATTATTTTCCATATTTATCCTTATAATACAACTTTTAGAATACCGCTCATAATTAAATCAACTAAACTTAAAAACAAAGTAACTGCTGTAACCATAACTGTCACAGATATAAATGATTGTTTTACTTCTGTTTTAGTCGGGAATATAACTTTATCTAACTCTGCTTTTGCTTCTTTTACATATTCAATAAAAGCTTGTATTTTATTCATATTGACCTCTTCCAAAAATTGGCTTTTCATGGCAGGGCAGGAGGGACTCGAACCCCCAACAAGCGGTTTTGGAGACCGCCGCTCTACCATTGGAGCTACTGCCCTGTGGAGCGGGCGACGAGACTCGAACTCGCGACCCTCAGCTTGGAAGGCTGACGCTCTAGCCAACTGAGCTACGCCCGCTCATTTAGACCTGCTTAACAAGTCTAAATGAAAGGGAATAACCCCACAAAATTTATATTTTTGCGGGGAATTAAAGTTTAGATTCTTTATGAACAGTATGTTTATTACACCATTTACAATATTTTCTAATTTCAAATTTTTCCGGATGCTTTCTTTTTTCTTTTGTCGTGTGGTAATTAAATCTACCACATTCTGTACATTTTAGATGAATAATTTCTCTCATCTTATTCCTTTAAAAATAAGGGAAACCCTTATTCGATAATTTTAGTAACTACCCCAGCACCTACGGTTCTACCACCTTCTCTGATAGCAAATCTTGTACCTTCTTCAAGTGCAATTGGAGCAATTAATTCAACTGTTAATTTTACATTATCCCCAGGCATAACCATTTCCACACCTTCTGGTAATTGAATAGTACCAGTTACGTCAGTTGTTCTGATGTAGAATTGTGGTCTGTATCCGTTAAAGAAAGGTTTATGTCTACCACCTTCTTCTTTTGTTAATGCGTAAACTTCCGCTTCAAATTTAGTATGAGGTGTAATACTTCCAGGTTTTGCTAAAACTTGTCCTCTTTCAACTTCGTCTTTTGCAATACCTCTTAGAAGTACCCCAACGTTATCACCAGCTTGAGCTTCGTCCATTTCTTTTCTAAACATCTCAATACCAGTAACTTTTGTAGTTTTAGTTGGTTTGAATCCAACGATATCTACATCATCACCTAAATGTAAAGTACCTCTTTCAATTCTACCAGTTACAACTGTACCTCTTCCTGAAATTGAGAATACGTCTTCGATTGGCATTAGGAAATCTTTTTCAGTATCTCTTTCAGGTGTTGGAATGTACTCATCAACTGCATTCATAAGTTCCATAATTTTTTCTGACCATTCACCTAAGTTTCCAGCTTTTACTTCTTCAAGAGCTTTAAGAGCTGAACCAGCTACAACAGGAGCATTATCTCCGTCAAAATCATATTCGCTTAAAAGTTCTCTAACTTCCATTTCAACAAGTTCAAGAAGTTCTTCATCATCAACCATATCCATTTTATTTAAGAATACTACGATTGCAGGAACACCAACTTGTCTTGAAAGAAGGATATGTTCTCTTGTTTGTGGCATAGGACCGTCAGTCGCTGCAACAACAAGAATAGCACCGTCCATTTGCGCTGCACCAGTAATCATGTTTTTAACGTAGTCGGCATGTCCTGGACAGTCAACGTGAGCGTAATGTCTTTTTTCTGTTTCGTATTCAACGTGAGATGTATTAATAGTAATACCTCTTTGTCTTTCTTCCGGTGCATTATCGATTTGATCGTAATCTTTAAGTTCTGCGAAACCTTTTTGAGCAAGTACACCAGAAATTGCTGCTGTTAATGTTGTTTTACCGTGGTCAACGTGCCCGATAGTACCAATATTAACGTGTGGTTTAGTTCTTTGGAATTTTTCTTTTGCCATTTTATTCCTCCATTTAAAATTTTTATAAGTTAGCTCTTTTATGAACCCCAACAAGGCCTTGCTGGAGCCCATAGGCGGGATTGAACCGCCGACCTCTTCCTTACCAAGGAAGTGCTCTGCCACTGAGCTATATGGGCAAAAACACTGCTAGCAATGTTTTACTTAACATAAAACAATTATTTTGGGAGTATGTGAGCAGACAACAATTTAGAAGTTTGCTCAGCTCCCAGTTTGTCATGACTGGAGCGGGCGACGGGACTCGAACCCGCGACCCTCAGCTTGGAAGGCTGACGCTCTAGCCAACTGAGCTACGCCCGCTTAACGAGTACCCCAAAAAGTGCTCACACTTTTTGGGGACCCCGTCAGTACTGGTGGTGGGGGCAGGATTCGAACCTGCGAAGGCGAACGCCAACGGGTTTACAGCCCGTCCCCTTTGGCCACTCGGGAACCCCACCAGTTTAACTGGTCAAACGCTGATACTGGAGCCGGCGAAGGGACTCGAACCCCCGACCTGCTGATTACAAATCAGCTGCTCTAGCCAACTGAGCTACGCCGGCACATCTCTTTGTGGACTGAAATTATATGTAAAATATATTTCATTGTCAAGTATTTTTTAAAAAAAATTATGATATTATTATAAAAAAAGGGATTTTATGCTTTTTTTATATTCATTAATACTTACTATACAAGATATCTTAAAATACAATATAAAAAAATATGCCTTATACAACAGTCTATTTTGGCTATTTTTATGGTTATTAATTGGTTTTTTGTATTGGAATAATATGTATCAATTTACTTCATATATAATATCTATATTTCCATTTGTTTTTATAAAAACAAGTGGTTCTTATATTATATATACTTTGTTATGGATTCAATCTATTTTTACAACAATAGGAATCTTCTATGTTTTTTTAAACGATTTAATAGAAAGTGAATTATCGAAAGATAAATTTAAATATGTTACGGTATTTACAGCTCTTTTCAGTATATTATTTTGGAGCGTTATTTTTATAGCCAAAAAAGATTTTCTTATTTCATATATAAATCACATTTTAAAAATACTTCCATTTCAAACCATAGAGGAACTTTTAAGTATTTTTTTAGCTGTTTTATTTTTTTATTTGTTATATTGCGTTTCCTTGTCAATATCTTTTTTATTTATATTTATTCCAAAACTTATTGATATAGCAAAAGTAGAATATCCTGAAATTCCATACAATGAAATATCTTATAAAGAATTATTTTTTATTTCTTTTAGAGATCTTGTTATTTATATAATTTTAGCGGTGCTGCTATATCCATTTATGCTTATTCCATTCATAAATGTTTTTATTTTAATGTTTTTGTGGGCTTATATGGTAAAAGATAGTTATTACCATACTTTAAATATGATTTTTGATATAAGCCTTACAAAAAAAGAAAAATGGATACTTGCCATTATGTCAACATTTCTAAATTTTTTACCTATTGTTAACATATTTGCTCCGTTATTTGGAATATTGCAATTTTTCCATTATGGAATGGAGAAAAAATTACAAGAAAGATAAAAAATGAAAAAATTAACAACTATCCTTTTAGCAGTAATATTAGGAATAAGCTGTGAAATTTATTTTCCTAATGCTTTAAGCACAACTAGCAAAAATCTTCCTAAAATTACTTTTAAAACTTCAAATAGTGATAATGTAATTTATGCCAATAAAAATATGGAAATAAATTCATCCGATGTAGGCAGAATAATCATTACAAAACCAAATATAACCAT
>JALVVX010000004.1:0-7763 GCA_027038555.1 Nautiliaceae bacterium
GTATATACCCTGTTACAGTCCGGCTCTAAAAGTTTATAAGCATTGTTTATTATTTTTGTAGCTGCTTCAATTGTTTCAACTTCAAAAATCGTCCCCATTGGAGTTAACTGAAAAGGAACATCACTCTCTTTAAACATTTTAATAATCCTACTTACATATTCACTCACACTCTCACCCTTATCAGTCGGAAACATAGCAAATTCTACTAATAAGCTCATATTTTATCCTTTTATGTAATTTTTAACTAAAAATTTTTCAAAAATTTATTCATAAAACTTTTTTTCTACTCTTACACTTGCTTGCATTCTAATATCAAACCCTTTTTTACTATTATACTTCAAAAGTAATACAACTTCAATATTTAACTCACTTTAAAAAATAACTTTTAAAACTCTACTTTCCAAATTAATTAATTGTTATAATTCAAAAATTTAGAGGAGTTATATATGGATGATTTTAAATTCAATCAAAGTTTATATAAAGCTGTTGATTTTTTAAAAGAAAAACATTTTAAAAATATAAATATTCCAAATAAATTTCCAAATGAAGGCATAGGTGAACAGGTAATTGAAATGATGGCTTCAAATGTTTTAGGTAAAAACATATTTAGATACTCCTATCTCTTTTGCCCATATGGACCCTCCGACACCTTGGATAAGCTGGATTATGGCTCTTTGGAATGCAAGACTCAATCAAAATCTTTTACACAATGAACTTTCACCGTTTGCAACAAAAGCAGAAAAATTAATTATAGAATGGATAAAAGATTATTTTGATATGGACGGAGGTCATTTATGTAGCGGTTCGACTATTGCTAATTTAACCGCATTGTGGGTAGCAAGAGATTTAAAAGGAATTGATACAGTAATAGCTTCAAAAGCATCCCATATCAGTATAGATAAAGCGGCAAAAATATTAAATATGAAACTTATAAAAATTGATACTAAATTTGACGGTTCGATTAACGAAAATTTATTACCAAATCTAAAAAACGTACTTTTAATCCTAAATGTTGGGACAACCTGTACGGGTGCTATTGATAATTTAGACTTAATTTCACAAGCAAAATGGACTCATATTGACGGGGCATATGCAGCGGCTTTGAAATTTTCTTCAAAATATTCAAATATATTAAATGGAATAGAAAAAGCCGATTCCATTTCTTTATCAGCACACAAATGGCTTTACCAACCAAAAGACAGTGCTATTGTGTTATTTAAAAATTATAAAGAAGCAAAAGAGATAATGAGCTTTGGAAGTTCATATCTAAATGACTCAAATGTCGGTATTCAAGGCTCAAAAGGAGCAAACGGAGTGATTTTACTTGCAACACTTCTTTATTTCGGAAAAAAAGGAATTGAAAATTTAATCAATACTTCTATGGACAATGCCTGTAAATTTTATAATGAACTTCTAAAAATCAAAAACATTGAAGTTTTTACAAAGCCAATCACAGGTATAACTCTTTTTAGACATAAAAAGATTGATGTTGATGAATTTTTAAATAAACTTCCAAAAGGAGTTTTTTCAAAATGCAAACCAGTTAAAGAAGAATATATAAGAAGTGTAGCACTAAATCCTATGGCTGAAATAAATGAAATAATCGAAATGATTAAAAAAATAAGTTAAGCTTTAATTGAAGTTTAACAAAATTTAATTATATTTTTAAAAAAGGTCTTACTTGAAACTTATAATTTTTGATTTTGACGGAACATTAATTGATTCCGCTCCCGATTTGGTAGACAGTATAAATGAAATGCTAAAAGAGTTGAATTTAAAAGAAGCTCCTTTTAAAGAAGCTATTAAATGGATAGGAAATGGCTCTCTTAAATTAGTTGAGAGAGCTTTAAGATATAACGGAATTGAAGATGAAAAATTTTTAGAAAAAGCTCATAAAGTTTTCAAAGAAAAATATAAACACTCAAACGCTAAAAAAACCACGCTTTACCCCTTTGCAAAAGAGCTTTTAGATAGTTTAAAAGACAAAAACTTAGCTTTAATTACAAATAAACCTGATGAATATATAAAACCAATCTTAAAAAAATTTGATATAGATGTTTTTGATTTTATTTTAGGAGGAGATTTTGAATATAAAAAGCCATCCCCTATTCCACTTTTAAAAGCCTTAGAATATTTTAATGTAAAACCAAATGAAGCTATAATGATTGGAGATTCTAAAAATGATATATTAGCAGCTAAAAATGCCAATATAAAATCTATTGCAGTTACTCATGGATATAATCAGGGAGTTGACATAAAAGATTATGATCCGGATTTTATAGTAAATTCACTAAAAGAGATAAAGGATATTATAAATGCGATGTAAAGTAGCAGTTATTGGAGGCGGAATTGCCGGAAGCTCAGCAGCTTTATATCTTGCAAGTAAAGGAATTGAAGTAGAATTGTTTGAAAAAAAGAGATTTTTAGTAGAAGGGCCTCCAATGTGTCATTTGCACGCAGGAGGAAATCTATATAGAGAAATTTCTATAAATCAGTGTATTCAGCTTTTAAAAGAATCAATAGATTTAATAAAACTCTACCCTCACGCAATAGATAAAAGACCAACTGTAATTGCAACTCCTGTTTACGATGAAGACAATCCACAAAATCAAATCAAAAAACTTGAAATTTTAAAAAATGAATACAAAAAATTAATAGAACTTGACCAAAGCAATAAAGTTTTAGGAGAACCTGAAAATTATTATAAAGTATATAAAAAAGAAGATTTAGAAAGAATTAAAAAAGGTGAAATTAAAGATGAAAATGACAAATGGATAATACCTTTTGTAGAAAATGTTGATTTAGAAAAGATAAAATATCCAGTTTTACTCGTTCAAGAATATGGACTTAATGTATTTAGAATAAGCGCTATGGCAAATTTAATGTTAAACAGAATGAAAAATGTAAAACTTCATTTAAATACAGAAGTTATTAAAACAGAAAAAAAAGATAATAAATTTATCATCACTTACAAAGAAAACGGCAAAATTTATAAAAAAAAGTTTGATTATGTGATAAACGCTGCCGGATTTGAGAGTGGTAAAATTGATGATGATTTGGGATACAAAAGAGAAAGATTTGTAGAATTTAAAGCAGCCTATGTCACAAAATGGGATAAGGTAGATAAAAACTGGCCTGAGATTATTTTTCACGGAGTTAGAGGCACACCTCAGGGAATGGGACAATTTACCCCGTATTACGGCGGATATGTCCAGCTTCACGCTATGAGTAAAGATATCACACTATTTAATGATGGACTTGTAAAAACAAAAGATTCATCTCAGCCAAAATTACCACAAAAATATATAAACTACATAGAAAAAAACTGGGATGAGGAGAGTGTTAAAGATAGAACACTAAAAGCTATAAAACACCTAAATCAATTTATTCCTAAATTTAATTCAAAAGAATACTTTAAACCTCTCTTTGGAGCTCAGCAAATCCCAGGTAATGATGAAACTTTGCGTGCTGCAGAAGTTAGCTTTGAGGAAGATTATGCAAGATGTGAGATTGTAAAAGCTTCAAGCGTTTTTGCGATGAGTGAAGAGATACTTAAAAAACTCAAAAACTGTGATAAACATCCAGAAATCTTGCCAAAAATCACAAAAGAAGAAGTAGATAAATTTGCCATTGAAATTGCTACAAAAAGAGGTTATCCAAAAGAGATGGGAATGGTTAATAATCCTTATAAATCAAAGGAAAATCTTTAATCAATTTGGTGGTAACTGATTTATAACCTCCTGAAAAATCTTTACCTTTTATCATAATATATTTTTTAAATTCTTCTGAATTTAAAATTTTCACAATAACATCCCATTCTATCTCTTCTTTTTTTGTTATAAAAATACCTGAATAAACATAGATATCTTCTGGTAATAAATGAAAATTTATGCTATTTTTCATTAAATTACTAACGACAATTTTTTCTCTATGACAAGTTTGAACCCCTTGGCTTCTGCCAAATTCATACCATTTTTTGTTTTTTTCTAAATCTCTTTTTAAAAGTTCTTCTTTATTATTTAAAAGATATTTATATGCTTTTGGATATCTTGTTTTTAATTCTTCTTCTGAAAAAGGCACAAATTTATTATCTTTTTTGTAATAAGGAAAAATAATATATTTTATTTCAGAATTATTCCCTTTATAGGTTGAGCCTTTAACAATTTTTTTTAAAATATCTTTTTCAATCCATTCATTGTTAAATAAAACAAATTTTTCTTTCTCTTTTTTAATTTCTCCTATGAAAATTTTATCTCTTAAAGTAGCAAATCCATATTGAACCTCAAAAAAATCAGAAATTTTATATTTGGTTTTTTCATAAATTTTTTTTATAAAATGCATATCCTCTTTGTTACTAAAAGACCAACTTTTTTCATCAATTTCGTCAAATTTTATTTTATTTACAGTTTGAATTTTATTATCTATCAATTCTTTATATAAGAAAGCATCTTTATTAATATTAAAGTCAATTACTGTAATAGCAGTATATGTTGAATATTTTTTAAAAATTTTTTGAGATTTAAAGTCAACTAAAACTTTTAATGCTTTTTGCTCTTTTAAAAATTTTCGAAAATTTTTATAGGAAGAATTTTTTAAAAAACTATTAGGAGTTATGTATCCTAAAACACCTGTTTTTTTTAATATTTTAAAACCCAACTCAAAAAAAGAAATATATATATCAAGTGTTCCTTTATTAAATTCAAAATTATTCTTAATTATTTCTCTTGTAGTTTTATCTAAATTATGTATTCTAATATAAGGTGGATTGCCAACTACATAATCAAAAAAGTTTTGAAATTTTTTGTATTCAATTAATGAATTTACATTAAAAATTTTCCAATTAATTTCATTTACTCCAATTTTGTTTTTGACAAAATTATTTAAGTTTTCTATACATTTTGAATATTCATTTTTATCTATTTCAAATCCATAAACATTTTTTTCCAAAATCTGTTTTATTTCATCAGGTTTTATATTGTTTTTTTTAGCTTCTTTGATAATTTTATCTATAATTTGAATCAAAAAGATTCCATCTCCACAAGCTGGGTCGATTATTTTTTGGTTAAGTATTTTTTTGCCACTGTATTCTACCTCTTTTAATATTTCGTTTACAATCCAAACGGGCGTATATACCTGTCCCAATTTTTTATGTTTCATAATACCTCTATTAATTAAATTTTCCAAGGTATAAAAAATAATGAACAAGTCTGTCTAAGAAAACTTCATAATTATTTAAAATAACATTATCACTAAAAATATCAGAAGAAAATTTAGAAGAATAGTTTAATTTTAATTTATTGCTATTAATAAGCATCAAAAGTTTTTCATTAAAAGTATTTTTGTCAATAATTGTATGATCTTCCGTAATTTCTTGTGGAAGCGAAACAATAGAAAGTAATGTTAATATAGGAGTATGATAAAATCTTTCTATATTATCATGTGATAATTTTATATATTTTTTTAAATGTGTATTTAGTGAAATTTCTTCCCATTTACTTAAAATTCCACCTTTTTTAAAATATGGCATTTTTTCAAATAAAATAAGCACTTGAAAATATGGAATACCTGCTGATCTTATATTAGCAGTTTCCCCAAGCATATTTTCAAAATAGTTATTTGCATTTTGCTTATAATTATTCATTACAAACTTAACGCCAACTCCTCCAATAATGATATTATCTTTTCTTATAGAGATATCAACTGTTTTGTCATAATAACGTCCATGTATTATATCCTCAGATGAGTTAGTATTATCAAGAGAAATTAAGTTTATATTTTTTATATTTAATTGTTGTATTTTATTAAATAAATCTGATTTAATTCCCCCATGTAACGGTTTTAATTTTTCATTACTTCTTGGATCAGATATTAAAAACTTTTGCAAAGACACTTCTATTGTTCTTAAAAATTTTTCATTTAAATTCATATTTTTCCTTTACTTTTGTTTCCACAATCCCCCTATTCTTCCTTGCACCTTCAATACTTGGAGAATTAAAGAAAAAGTAATGGTTTCCACTTAACATAATGACTTTACTATTAAATAATTCTCCTTGTTTTTTAACAGCTTCGGGCGGAACGGCTGTATCTTCTTTGCCTCCGAAAATCAGCACTTTTCCGTTATAGTTTGCAAAAACATCGCTAAAATCCTCATCAACCACTCGTTTAAAAGTTTCATACATATTTTCACTAATTCCCTTAGCGTCATTACTTACAAAAAATTTTCTAAATTTTGAAAGTCCTATATTTTTAAAAAATTTATAAGTTTTGATTTTAACTCTTACACTAAAAGGCTTTGGCATAACAATTCCAGCACTTGCTAAGAGAACTAAAAGCTCAGGTTGAAGTAAAGTTGCAACTTTCCCACCAAAGCTATGCCCTACTATGATATCCTTTTTGATATTAAGCTCTTTTAAAAATTCGTCAATTATTTTTGCATAATCTTTTGTAGTTAAAACATAAGGATTTGGAGATTTTCCAAATCCCGGCATATCTATATAAATATGTCTAAAATCTTTGAAATTTTCGCTAAATACTTTCATTATTTCTTTATTACTGCCCCAGCCGTGTAGAAAAATTATATTTTTTTGTTTATTTGGATTTACAATATCATAATGAATTTCAAACTCTTTATCTTCTACTTTTATCTTTCTAAGCGCCACCGAGTTTCCTTGATGTTTCTATTATTTTTTCAAGATGTTTTATTGCTTTGCCACTATCAATTGCTTCTTTTGCTATTTCTATTCCTTTTTTAATTGTTTCAGCTTTTCCATCTACTACCAAACTTGCTGCGGCATTAAGTAATACTACATCCCTTTTAGGACCCTTTATTTCTCCGCTTAAAATTCCTCTTGTTATTTTTGCATTTTCTATTGCGTCTCCTCCCACTAAATCTTCTTTACTTCCACTCATCCCATAATCAGCTGGATTTATTTCAATTTCTTTAAGTTTTTCTCCATCAAAAAATACTCCTTTTGTAGGAGCTGCTATGCTTATCTCGTCCATTCCATCAAGAGAGCTTACTACCATTGCTCTTTTTACATCCATTAACATTAAAGCTTTTGCAATTTTTTCTACAAAATCAACACTAAAAACTCCAAGCATATATTTTTTAGCACCTGCTGGATTTGTAAGAGGTCCTAAGATATTAAAGATTGTTCTATGAGAAATTGAGCGACGAATTGGCATAATATGTTTCATTGCCGGGTGGTGATTAATTGCAAAAATAAAAGTAAATCTGACATCTTCAAGCATTTTTACCTGATTTTCGGGACTTAGATTAAGGTTGATACCAAGAGCTTCAAGCATATCGGCACTTCCGCTTTTACTTGTTATACTTCTGTTTCCGTGTTTTGCCACATAACTCCCAATGGAAGATAGTAAAAGAGCAGTAGTTGAAGAGATATTAAAAGAGTTGCTTTTATCTCCTCCTGTCCCTACTATATCAATTAATTTTTCTCTAAGCTCATCACTTACGGGAAGTTTAACGCTAAACTCCCTCATAACTTCCGCAGCGGCGGCTATATCCTCGGCACTTTCACCCTTTTCATACAGTTCAATTAAAAAATTTTTAGCTTCTTCTTCACTCATTTCGTTTTTGAAAAGTTTATAAAATTTCTCTTTCATTTTATCCCCTTATTAATTTGTTATTGATTATTAGTATATTGGCTATTTGTGTATTGGTAAAAATTTCAACTCATAACTCAAAACCCAACATTAAAAACTAACAACTTCACATCTCTCATCTCTCATCCCTCATCTCTCAT
>JALVVX010000004.1:7863-19223 GCA_027038555.1 Nautiliaceae bacterium
CTCATCTCTCATCCCTCATCTCTCATTTCTCATCCAACCATTCACTCATTCACTCATCAACTCACAAACTTACCACTTCTTATTCTGTCAGCTTCCATTATTTCTATCTCTCTGGCTCCACTTACTACTATTCCTTCATCAGGCACATAATCTAAATCTCTGTTTCTATCAGGATAATCAACGGCATTTAATATTACCTTCATAGCGTTAAGTCTTGCTAAATGTTTATTATCACTTCTTATTACAGTCCATGGCGCATAATGAGTATGAGTTGCTTTTAGCATTTTGTATTTCATTTCGGTAAATTCATCCCATTTGTCCTGCGCTTGAAGGTCAATTTCACTTAATTTCCATTGTCTAAGAGGGTCACGACGTCTTTTTTCAAATCTTTTGGCCTGCTCTTCTTTGGAAATAGATAAATAAATTTTAACTAAAATAGTTCCTTCCATTACCAAAGATTTTTCAAACATCGGGCATTCCTGCATAAATGTTTCATACTGTTCTTTTGTACAAAATCCAAATACCGGCTCTACCATCGCCCTGTTGTACCAGCTTCTGTCAAAAAAAACAATTTCCCCGCCTCTTGGGAACTGCTCTACATATCTTTGAAAATACCACTGGGTTTTTTGCACATCGCTTGGCTTTCCAAGAGCCACGACTCTGTAATGTTTTTCGTTCATATATCTGACGATTCTTCTGATTGTCCCGCCTTTACCGGCTGCATCTCTTCCTTCAAATAAAACAATCATTCTTTTTTGTGTATCTTCAAGATATTTTTGCATTTTTATAAGTTCAGCCTGGTATGGTTTTAGTTCCTGTTCCTGGATGTATTTTTTTATTGCTTTTTTATATGTTTTTTTGAGTTTTACATAATCGTTTATAAGTTCATCCAAACGCATTTTTTTATTCCCGACAAGAACATATTCGGGATTGCGAAGTTCGTTTATGTTTATTTTTTCCATTTGAAACCCCAGTGCTTTTTTTGATATTATACTAAAAAAGGCCGTTGATGATAATATCGCTTTTTAACTCAAAAGGAGGAGTCGGCAAAACCACGACTTGCGTAAATCTCGCATATCTGACATCCCTCAAATATAAAACACTTTTAATTGATTTAGATACACAAGGTGCAAGCAGTTATTTTTTTGATAAAAAGATTAAAAAAAGAAATTTACTCAATAAAAACCCATTAAAAATCATAAAAGAGACTCAATACCCGAATTTAGACATTATTCCGGCCGACATTAAATTTGAAGAATATAAAAAAGGACTCGAAAAAATAATAAATCAGGATTATGATTTTGTTTTTATCGACGCTCCGGCAAATTTAAACAAACTTACAAAAGACATTGTAAAATTTTCAGATATTATTATTATCCCCGCACTTCCAAATATACTCTCACTTAGGACATATAATCAAATAGTCTCCCTCAAATTAAACAATAACTTAAAACTTTTGCTAAACAGGGTCGAAAATTCGGATATTCATAAAAAAGTAATAAAAGCGGTAATGAAACTTCCCAAAAACCAGTATTTCAGAAACTATATACCAAAATCGGACATTATCGAAAATATGCCGTTTGATAAAAAACCAGCCGTTACAAAAAGCGAAAAAATCAAAAAAGCTTATATGAATGTTTTAAGAGAGATTATTTAAATATTTCGTTCCATATCCTCTATTGCTCTGCACAAAAACCAGCTTAAAGGTAAAACATTTCCGCTTGTCTGAGCTTTATGTAAAGTTGCATAATAAAGAGCTTTATTTGTTTTATTTATAAAAGGAGGTAGAAGTTTTAATTTTATAGCTTGATGTGCGATAATGAGTCTTCCTATTCTTCCATTTCCATCTCCAAAAGGATGAATAAGCTCAAAATGTTCGTGTGCCTTTGCAATATCATAAATATTTGAAATATTTTTATAATTTTTTATCCAATATTGAAGTTCTTCTTCTATATCATCCGGATGAGTAAGAGTTAAATTTGTATCTTTGATTTTTCTAATTTTTGTAGAAAATTTCCCGGCATCCTCCCTAATTCCCAAAAAAAGACTTAAATGCCAGTTTTTGATAGTTTCAACAGAAAGTTTAATATTATCTTTTAAAGTATCTGAAATTACTATTTTGGTCAAATTATAAAGATTATTTGCCTCTAATATTTTTCTTTTTTGAATATCTTTATTGATATATTCACCTTCTATAATATTTTCAAATTCTTTATTATTTATATCCGTTTCAACTTCCAAAGAACCGAATGAATTGTATTTCGCAATTTCTTCAATAAAATCAATAGAGCTTATCAAATCCGAATAATTTCTCGATGTTATTTTTTTAATGTAATTTTCTATTTCATCCTTTTTATTTTCAATTTCCGGCAAAAATATATACTGATAATAAAGATAATCTATTTTTAACCTGTTTTCCTCACTAATAGAAGCCCCGTCCCTCCAATTGACAATACTCATTCTTGAAACACCAAGAGCCTCTGCCAATTTAGTGGAATATTTATAAAAATTCAGTAATTTTTCCAATTTTTCAATATAACTAATATCCATTAAAACTTCCTTGATAAAAATATATGTAAGTCATAGTATGATTTTACATAAAAGATGACAAAATGTAAAGTATATATGCAAATTTACACTTTCACTTTACACTTTTTAGAATTTTCTATCAACCACTTTATCAGCAATTATTTCAAGTTTTGGAATATTATATTTTTGTATTGCTTTTTTAGCGTTTTTTACAAGCTCTTTTGCTTCATTGTAACACTTTTCAACAATTCCTAATTCATTCATTTTGTTTTTAATCCACTCTTTTTCAGTTTCATTTAAATCTTTTTTATAAAGGGATTTTAATTTTTCTCTTTCTAACTCATCAAGCTCTTCATAAAGATATATATAAGGAAGTGTCATTTTTCCTTCTTTAAAATCAAGCATTGAAGGTTTGCCAAGAGTCTTTTCATCCTGAGTAATATCAAGCAAATCATCAATTATCTGAAAAGCAATTCCTATATTTTTGCCATATAATCCAAAGTCGTTTTCATCAAATCCTTCTTCAAGCGCCGCCGCCTTACAGCTTGCCTCAATTAAAGATGCCGTTTTTTTATAAATCATCTGCATATATTTTTCTTTATCAAGATTCATCTCACATGATAGTTTCACATCATCAAGCTCTCCTTGTGAGAGAAGATATACGGCGTTTGAAATTGTTTTTGCAACTTTTTCATTAAATGAAGTAAGCTCGAAAAATGCTCTTGAATAGATAATATCTCCAAGCATTACAGCCGTAAAATCTCCGTATTTTGCATTGATAGACGGTGCTCCTCTTCTAAGAGTTGCTTCATCAATAACATCATCATGAAGTAAACTTGCAAGATGCACAGCTTCCACAACCGCTGCAAGTTTATTTGACTTTGGCGATATTGTGGTAATAAGAGTGCCTCTTACTCCTTTCCCCTTGTGTATATCCTTATATTCTTCAAAATCCTTAAACATCTCATCTAAAATATCATAAAAATGCATTATTTGCCTTTATAAAAATCTATTTTTACTTTTTTTTCATAAGTTTTATTTAAAAACATTCTAAATGAAGTAATTTTATCAGAAAACTCTTTAACTTTTATATACAAATAAGGTTTAAAATCAGGATAATCGGCAATTTTTATTCTAAAAGTATCAATTGGATACTCTTTAAAAAGTGTAAGTTGATAAGGAAAACCGTCATATTTGTATAAAACAATCAAAACCTTATTTTTATATAATGTCCATCTTAATTTTAAGTCGTATTTATCTCCGTCATAATAAATATACATTTTGGCAAACTCGTCTTTTTTTAACGAAAAATCAAACGGAAGTGTTACAAATGCGGCTTTTACGATAAAGGGCAAAAAAAGAAGAAAAAATTTATTCATTTTTTGTCAAAATATTTGCCATTGTATGAATATAAAAATCAAATTCTTCGCCTTCAAGCTCATCGCTTCTGTTGAATTTTACTTCGTTTATTTTTTGTTCCAACTCATCACCGTAGCAGTCCTGTGCCAATATTTCAAGAGCCGCTAAGCGCTCAAAAACCTGTTCAAGCTCTTCAATAACCAAATTTTTATTTGCATTAAAAATAATTTCAAAAAATTTATCCTTCGGACTCTTTTGCTCATCAAACGGATCAAACATAATCCACTCCTTTTTTTGGTTTAAAATATCATAAAAACGGGAAAATAGCAAGGGATGCGAGTGAATGGGTGGATGGGTGAATAAGTAGATGAGTAGATGGGTAGATGAGGAAAAAGGAGGATGAAAAAAAGAAAAATTAAAAGTAAAAGATAGAGATGTGGGAGCTCTAAAATATAGATACAAAATTTTTTTGGCATAAACTCGAAACTAAGAATGATATTATGTTTTTTAATAATCAAAAGAAATTAACTTTATTTTGTCTGGAAATATATTTGATAAGAGTTATTTTCATATACCCAATTTTTATTTAAAATTCTCACACTCCTGTTTAACTATCAAAAGTAAAAACTATTAAATACTTAACATAATAATCTTACTCTATATAAGTTTTTTGATATTTTCCTCCATCTCTTTTATTTCTTCTTCATTCAAAGCGCCTCTTAACTGCTGAATAAAAAGACCTTCTTCTTTTTTAAGATATGCTTTTAATATTTCTTCAAAATCATCAAATTTCAAAAACGCATCCAAACTTTTTTCATGTGCTTTTTGCTGAATAAAATCAAGCATTCGAAAAAGCATATCTCTTACAAGTCTGTTTTCATTAACAAATCTTTTGGCTTTTTCATTTGTGATTCCGTGTATTTGCAGATTAAAATGAAATTCAAGTTCATCTCTCATTTTATTGCTTAAATCATATAACTCTTCATAAAAAGCGTCTAAGGGAGAAAAATTATCCCTTAAAAACTCCATTTTTTGAAAAATTTCTTTTATATCTTTTTGGTGTTCAATTATAGGCTCAATCATTCAATGCCTTAATGTAAAAAGTGTCTTTTGCCTGTAAAATACATAGCGATTCCGGCTTCATCAGCCGCCTGAATAACCTCATCATCCCTGATACTGCCTCCTGGCTGTATAATAGCTTTAACGCCTACCTCAGCCGCATAATCCACGCTGTCTCTAAATGGGAAAAATGCTTCGCTTGCAAGGCTTGCACCTCTTATATCAAGTCCAAGAGATTTTGCTTTTTCAACCGCACATCTTGTTGCATCCACCCTGCTTGTCATACCCATACCGATTGCCACCATTTGAGAATCTTTTACAAATACAACACAGTTTGATTTTGTAAGTGCGGCAATTTTCCAAGCCATTTCCAAATCACTTCTGTCATCAACACATACTTTTGTTACACATTTGGCATTTGCCACTTCATCCTCTTCCACTCTGTCGGCATCCTGAAATACAAACCCACCTTCAATATGTTTGAAATCCCATACATCACCCGGAATTTCAAGTTTAGGCTGTCCCAAATCAAAAATTTTTATTCTTTTTTTATTTTCAAATACTTTAAGCGCCTCATCAGTCACTTTACCGGCAATTAACACTTCAACAAAAATTTTGTTAATCTCTTCGGCAAATTCTTTTGTAACAACTCCGTTAACAGCCACGACTCCACCGTATGCACTTATCGGATCGCACTCTAAGGCTTTTTTCCATGTAGTTACCAAATCTTCTTTTTTAGCAGCGCCACATGGATTTGCGTGTTTGATAATAGAAATAGCACCTTCGCCTAAACTTACGGCAATTTTAACAGCACCGTTAATATCTGTCAGGTTATTGAAACTCGCTTCACCTTTTAGGGTGTTTAAATTTTTATAAAAATCTTCAAATTCATATAAAGCACCTCTTTGATGAGGATTTTCACCGTATCTTGTATTAAATACTTTACTTCCGACTATAAATCTTTTTTCACCAAACCCGCCGTTAAATCTCTCATTCATATAATTTGCAATCATAGAATCATATGCCGCTGTGTGTTCGAATGCTTTTATCATCAGATTTCTTCTAAATTCCAAAGTGTTTTTATTGTTTTTAAGAGCATCTATTACCATATCGTAGTCGTTCGGGTCAGTCACAATCATTACATCTTTAAAGTTTTTAGCCGCACTTCTAACCATTGTAGGTCCGCCGATATCAATATTTTCGATAATTTCATCAAAATCATCCGTTCTTTCAATAGTCTCTTTAAACGGATATAAATTTACCGCAACCAAATCAATTCTTTCAATTCCAAGTTTCTCAGCTTCCGCGTCATCAATACCGCTTCTGTATAAAATCCCACCGTGGACATATGGATTCAGAGTTTTTACCCTGCCCCCGAAACATTCCGGGAATTTTGTAATTTCACTGATATCAATAGCTTTAATTCCGTTTTCTTCTAAAACTTTTTTAGTCCCGCCTGTTGAGATTATTTCGTAACCCAGTTTTTCAAGTTCTTTTGCAAACTCAACTATACCTGTTTTGTCTGATACACTAAGTAATGCTCTCATCAAATTCCTTTTTTATGAAATTTTATCATTTTTTACATCTTGATGTTATAATTTTATAAAAGGAGGATAGATGAAATTTGATATATATTTTGAATATGAAAACAACATAAAAGAAAAAGAAGCTTATTTCAATGTTTTACAAGAATATGAAAGCGGTAGAATCGGATATTACCATCTGCCGGAAACTTCTCAAAAATTTTTAAATACCGATTTTAGCGATATAGAATATGATGAGGTTGTAGTTTTAGGTATTGGTGGAAGCTCACTTGGTACAAAAGCTATTTATGAAATGATAAAAGACGAAAACACCAAACCTATGTTTTTTTTAGAAAATCCAGACCCAAGAGATATAAAAGATAAACTAAACAAAATAAAAAAACCTTTAATTTTTGTAATAAGCAAATCAGGCAAAACAATAGAAACAATTTCAATATTTAAAAAAGTTATTAATCATTTTAACTTAAAACCAAAATCAAAAAACCTAAAAGTAATCACCGATGAAAATTCACCGCTTGATCAATTTGCAATGTCTTGGGAGCTTGATGTATTCCATATACCAAAAAATGTCGGAGGAAGATTTTCTGTTTTAAGTGCGGTTGGAATTGTCCCTTTACTTGCCGCAGGAATATATCCTAAAAATTTACTACTTGGTGCAAAAGAATTTAGAGATGATTTTTTTGAAAAAAAAGAGTGGCATTTGTGTAAAAAAGCCGCTTTTTTCGCAGAAAATTATAAACAATACCCGGTAAATGTTTTATTTGCATACTCAACTCTACTTAATTCATTTAAAGAGTGGTTTGTGCAGCTTTTTGGCGAGTCTCTCGGAAAAGACGGAAAAGAGATAATGCCTGTGGGTCATATAGGCTCAATCGACCAGCACTCATTCTTACAGCTTTTGATGGAAGGAATGGGACATAAAACAATAACTTTTATAAAAGTAAATTCATTTGAAACTCCTCTTATAATTCCAGATATTAAATTACCTCATCTTGAAGCTACCGATTTTGTAAACGGCCATTCTTTTGAAGAACTTATCAATAAAGAGTGCGAAGCCACAAAAGAAGCCCTTATGGCAAAAAAATATCCGATTGATGAAATTACAATTGATAATTTGTCTTTAAAAAACATAGGAAAACTTATAATGTATTATGAAATGCTGACAAGCGCAATAGGCAGTCTTCTTGAAATCAACACATACAATCAGCCGGGAGTTGAACTTGGAAAAACAATCCTTAAAAATAAATTTTAAAGATTTAGGAAAAATCAATTATAAAAAGTTTTTAGCACTTCAAGAAGAGTTAATACAAAAAAAAGAAAATTATCTTCTTTTTGCCACTCATAGTCCCATCTTTACAGTAGGCAAAAACGAAGCTGAAAATTTTCCTTTTGCTTTGCCGGTTGATAGAGGCGGAAGTGTTACTTATTTTGATGAAGGGACTTTGATGGTTTATTTTATTTTTAACATAAAAAGTCCTCCGTTTTTTTATAAAAAAGTAAGACGATCAATTTCTATATTTTTTAAAAATTTTCCGCTTGAAATTTTTTATGACAGAGAAAAGCCCGGATTTTATATACAAAACCGCAAAATAGCATCTCTTGGTTTCAGATATGAAAACGGACGCTCTAAACACGGGGTTTCGATTCATATAAATCCGAATTTAGATGAATTTAATAAGATAAATCCTTGTAATTTAAGCGGAATAAAAGCAACTTCATTATATAATGAAGGTATAAGAATATCTATGGATGAAGCTAAAAAAACATTAAAAAAAATAATCAATAAGGTATTTTATGAAACCGAAAGTATTAGCTCCCTCAATTGAAATAATTGAAAAAACAAACAATATTATCGAAAAATACCATATAAACACAGTCTGTTTTTCTTCAAAATGCCCCAACATCAGCGAATGTTTCAAAAGAGGCACTGCTACATTTATGATAATGGGAAATATTTGTACAAGAAATTGCAAATTTTGCGGCGTAAATAGTGGAAGAGCTGATAAATTGGATAAAAATGAGCCAATAAAAGTAGCAAAAGCAGTTAAAGAGCTTAATTTAAATTATGTGGTAATTACTTCGGTTGACAGAGATGATTTAGAAGATTTTGGGAGTGAGCATTTTTATAAAACTATTAAAAAAATAAAAGAAATTAATCCTCATACTAAAATAGAAGCCTTAACTCCTGATTTTCAAGGCGATATAAAAGCCCTTGAACTTATGACAGTTTCAGATGCTTATAAACTCGCACATAATATCGAAACCGTAGAGAGACTTCATAAAAAATTAAAACCAAAAAGCTCATATTCTCTTAGTTTAAAAGTGCTTGAATTTTATTCAAAATTTAAAATTACAAAATCTTCAATTATTGTAGGTTTTGGTGAAACTTTTAATGAAATAGAAAAAACTTTTAAAGATTTGCTAAATTCCGGCGTTTCACAGCTTACCATCGGACAATACCTAAGACCATCATCTAAACATTATCCCGTTAAAAAATATTATACTGAAAGTGAATTTAAAGAACTTGAAAATTTAGCATATTCCCTTGGATTTAGGGCGGTTGTAAGCGGTAATCTTATAAGAAGCAGTTATTATGCAGATAAACTTTAATGATGAATGGAGAATGAAAAATGGAGAATGGAGAATGGAGAATGGAAAATATAATATTAATACACCAATATACCAATATACCAATAAACAATAGACAAAGGATAAAAAATGAAAATAGCGATACTCACAAGCGGAGGAGATAGCAGTGGAATGAATCCGGCAATTAAAAAATTTGTCGAACACTGCTTTGCAAAAGGATATGAACCGTATTTTATATACAACGGTCTTGAAGGATTAATTGACGGTAAAATAAAAAAGGCTTCATATAAAGATGTAGGAGGGATAATTTACAGAGGAGGTACAATTATACGCTCAAGCAGAAGTAAAAGATGGTTCGAAAAAGAATATAGAAAAAAAGCTTTTGAAAATATAAAAAAAGAAAAAATCGACCTCCTTGTTATCTTGGGAGGTGACGGAAGTTTCAGGGCTTTGGATGTTTTTTATAAAGAGTTTAAAGTCCCTTTTATGGGAATTCCTGCAAGTATTGACAATGATTTGCCTTTGAATGAATATATGATAGGCGTAGATACGGCACTTAATGTAATAAGATGCGCCATTGATGATATCAGAGATACCGCAAGCTCTTTTAACAGAGCTTTTGTAATTGAAACGATGGGAAGAGAGTGCGGATATTTGACTCTTGTCAGCGCTGTAGCAAACGGAGCGGAGATGTGTTTAATTCCGGAAGCTCCGTATAATCTCGAAAATCTTAAAAAAAGATATTTAAAAGAAATAAAAGAAGGAAGGACATATTTTATCGCTATTGTTGCCGAAGGGCTCAAAATCACTGATAAAATCAAAAAATGGTTTGAAGAAGAAATAGGATTTGAAAGCAGAGCCACAGTTCTTGGGCACATACAAAGAGGAGGCTCTCCAACAGTACTTGAAAGACTTAGAGCCGCTGAATTTGTTGAAATAGCACTTGATAATTTTGAGAAAACCCCGAATAAAATAGTTACATATTATGATGATAATTTCATTTTAAGAGAATTGGATGAAATTGTAAATTCCAAATATTCCCTTGATGAAAGAATGCTGAATTTATCAAAACCGCTTATGGGATTTGAAAGGATATAAAATGCTTAAAAAATATAATATCCCTACCCCAAAACAAAAAAAAGTTAAAATTGATGAAGAAATCAGTTTTGATACTTTTCCTTGTGTTTTAAAAGTAGATTTGCCAATTCATAAAAGCGATGTAGGTGCAGTAATTACAAATATTCAAAATAATAATGAGCTTAAAAAAGCAAAAGAGATAATTTTAAATAATCTTAAAAAACATAATATTGAAGCTAAATATCTTTTAATTCAAGAACAGATTGAAGGTATTGAATTAATTCTTGGAGGAAAATTTGATGAGATATTTGAAGAAGTATTGATTTTAGGAGTCGGTGGAACTTTGGTTGAGGTTATAAAAGATATAACTTATATTGATACAGAATCAAATGAAGAAGAGATAAAAAAGGCTATATTTAAAACAAAAATTTCAAAAATTTTCCCAGAATTTAGAGGTAAAAAATATAATCTAAATGCCCTATTAGATGTAATTAAAAAAACTCAGTTAATGTTTAAAAATGAAAATATTATTGAATTTGATATAAATCCTTTGATAATTAATGAAAAAGGGTGTTTTGCTGTTGATGTAAGGATAAAAAAAGGAGAAAAAAAGAAAAAAGTCTTTACTCCTAAAACACACTCTCTATTTGAAAATAAAAATGTAGCAATAATAGGAGCTAGTGAGAAACCAAATAAAGTTGGATATGCTATTGCTAAAAACTCACCAAATTCAAAAGCAAATATCTATTTTGTAAATCCAAGACTTAATGAACTGTTTGGTAAAAAAGTTTATCACTCTGTAGATGAGCTTCCAGAAATTGATACGGCAGTTATAGCAATTCCTACAAAATTTGTAATAGAAACTGCCCAAAAATTAGCCAAAAGAGGAGTTAAAAACATAATAGTTATCTCAGCCGGATTTAAAGAAGCAGGAAACAAAGAGGGTGAGATTAAGCTAAAAAAGATAGCTGAGAATTATGGAATTAATTTAGTAGGTCCAAATTGTCTTGGAATTTATAATTCTGAGATGAAGCTTAATTTAACATTTTCAAAAGCTCCTATTAAAAAAGGTGAAATAGGAATAATCTCTCAAAGCGGAGCAGTTTTAACAGCTTTACTTGATAAGGCTTATTTTTATGATATAGGATTTTCTCATATAATCTCTATGGGAAATATGGCAGATTACAACTTTGCTCATGCTAT
>JALVVX010000005.1 GCA_027038555.1 Nautiliaceae bacterium
AAAAAACAGCTTGGAGATAAAAACTACATTATTCACAATCTCGACCAGTCTGAAATTGAAAGTATTAAACTTCAAAAACCTTTTATCGTAATTACATATGCACCTTATGATGTTAAATACCAAAAAAGAGGTTATAAAGAGATTGTTAATTCAAAAAATTCCGAAATATTTATTATTGATGCACTCTTTACCGATAAAAATTTTTATTTGAAAAATAAGGAAAGATTTAAAAATCTTAATTATTGTCTGGAAGTGGCGGTAAAAAAAGTAAAAGAAGACCCAAAAAGTTTTTATAATAAAGTAAAAAAATATTTTGATAGTTATTCATACAGTGATTTTAAAGCCGATTTAAAAAATATCAAATGGATAGGATTGAAAGATATTTCAGGATATAAAGGTATGAATATGAGGTATTTAAATGAAAATAAGTAGATTTATTTTATTTGTAAATCTTTTTATAGCGATTTTGTTGAGTGCCTATTTTTATCTAATTTTTGATTATCAAAAAAAAGAATTTGAAAATATTGTCATCAATCAGATTAAATCAGAACTTACTGAGATTAGATATATTTTTGAAAAAGTATTAAATAAAAACAACGATATTGCTCTTTTAAAACCTTTGCTTGATAGGAAAATAGCAAGCAGTTCATTAAACAGGGCGTATATAATAAAACAAAAAGACAAAATTATAAAAAGCGGCGATTTTAATGCAAAAATCCCTTCAAACGATTCGATAAAATTTAATGTATTAAACCTTAAATTCAAAGATATTTTAAACAAAAAAGCAATTGAAACAAAAATAAATTACTATTCTAAGAATAAAGAAAAAAATCTTAATTTATATTATTTTGTAAATAAAAATTACATCAACCAAGAACTTTTCCTTTTAAAAGCAAAATATATAGTTTTTTATCTGCTTTTACTTGCCGCTCTTATGTATTTTACTTATTTTGTAAACAAAAAATATATAGTAAAACCTCTAAGTGTATTAAAAGATTATTCTCTTCAAAAAATATCAAAACCGAAAGATTTTTATGTTACCGAATTTAATGAAATAAAAGAGGCTATAAGCCAAACTTTTTTAAAATTGCATAAAACCATTGATAATCTTTATAAATCGGCTATTACGGATTCTCTTACAAGACTTGCAAACAGACGAAAACTGAAAGAATATGTAAAAGAGCTGATTGGGCAAATAGAAGGCGAATTTGCGGTTATTTATCTGGATTTGGATAATTTTAAAGAAATAAATGACTATTTTGGTCATTCAGTTGGTGATGAGGTAATTATTAAAATTGCCGATATTTTAAAAAAGTATACGTATAAATGCGAGCTCACTTCAAGGGTAGGGGGTGATGAGTTTGTTTTGATATGGAAAAAATATTTAAACAAGGGTGAGCTTACTTACAGAATGAAAGAGCTTTTAAAACATATTTCAGAACATATATCAATTGGAGAATTAACTTTAAATGTTACGGCAAGTATGGGAGTTAGTATTTATCCTTATGATGCCGAAACTTTTGATGAGCTTTTGAGAAAAGCAGATATTGCCCTAAGAGAAGCCAAACGCAAAAAAAACAGTATAGTCTTTTTCAATACCGAGCTTGATAAGAAGATTCAAAAAAAGATTAAAATAAAAAACGAACTGCCAAAAGCTCTTGAAAATAACGAGTTTAAATTATATTTTCAGCCAAAAGTTGATAAAAATGAGAAAGTAGTAAGCTGTGAAACTTTGATAAGATGGCAAAAACTGGATGGAAGTATTGTGCCTCCTGGTGAATTTATAGAAATTGCAGAAAAAAGCGGATTTATTGTTGAGCTTGGAAAATGGGTTATGAAAGAGAGTTTTAAAATCCTTAATGAATGGGCAAAAGATGAAGATTTGAAAAATATCTCACTTGCGTTTAACGTCTCTTTTGAGCAGATTAAAAGCAATACGTTTTTGAAAGATTTAAAAGCGTTTATTTATGAATTTAATCCTCCTCTTTCAAAAGTGGAAGTTGAATTTACGGAATCGGTATTTTTGGAAAATGCTAAAAAAATAGATTCGATTATTGAATATCTTCATAATAACGGAATCAAAATAAACCTTGATGATTTTGGTACCGGATACTCTTCCATTGCTTTTTTAAAAAGATATGATATTGACGTAATTAAAATAGATAAAACTTTTGTGGACGATGTTTTGGATATAAAAGGAAGAAAATATGTAAAAGCGATTGTCGATATGGCAAAAGCGTTAAATAAATCTCTTGTGGCAGAAGGCGTGGAAACAAAAGAGCAGTTTGAAGTTTTAAAAAAAATGGATGTCGATATGTATCAAGGATATCTCTTTGCTAAACCTTTGCCAAAAGAAGATTTTGTAAAATTTGTAAAATCTAATCTAAAAACTTAGCTTTTAATATTCCTATATATTCGTGAAAAGCCCAATAACTCCTGTAAAAAGAATCCATTGAAGGCAAAAAGTCATACCAAACATAATTGTAATTGCTAAGAAAATCGGTTGGTCTTGGAATCACCTCAAACCCCGCTTTTTTAAAGTTTATCATAGCTCTTTTCATATGAAATGCGCTTGTTACAAGATATATTCTTTTTTTAAATCCGTATTTTTGAAAAAGTTTTGCCGTAAAATAAGCGTTTTGTTTTGTATTTTTAGAGCGGTTTTCGAAATAGGTTTTAATTTTGAAATTAAAGGAATTTTCAAGATACTTTATATCGTGTTTTACCTTTTCGGATTCTCTTCCTACACCCGCGCCTGTAAAGACAAGAGGTATGTTTTCCCTTACGGCAATACATGTGCCGTATACCACTCTTTTGAACTGATGGGCTGATGATTTGAAAATGTCCTTATCCACCACGCCTCCTCCAAGAACTACGACATATGGAGCTTTTTTGTTAATAATTTTTATGTTTTCAAGAGGATATAAAAGAATGTTTGATACAGGTTTTACAGATATAAGCCATGTAAAAGCCGCTAAAAAAATAAAAATTTTTTTCTGTTTTGTCTTAAATGAAAAAAATAAAAATATGATTACAAAAATTCCAGGAAAGAGTAAAAATGCCGTAAAAATTTTGAAAATAATAAACATTTAATTCCTTTTTGATAAAATCTTACCAAAAAAGGAATAATTTGAAGATTTTAATAACAGGGGCGAGTAGAGGAATCGGAAAGGCTTTGGGAGAATATTATAAAAACAAAGGTTTTGAAATCTGGGGAATCGCAAGGGATGAGGGGGCTTTAAAAGAAGTTTGCGATAAATATTTTGTTTGCGATTTAAGCAATATAGAAGAAGTCTCAGAAATAAGTAAAAAATTAAGCGGTGTTAAATTTGATATGATTATTTTAAATGCCGGAATCTCAACACCGCATTCAAGGGATTTTCCTCCAATTGAGGCATTTAAAAAGGTTTTTGATGTAAATATTCTTTCAATTCATGCGCTTTTGGAGCATATTGATTTTAAAGATTCAAAACTTGTTTTTATCTCATCTCTTGCTTCGCTTCTTGGAGCTCCTACGTCACTTGCATACAGTGCAAGCAAAAGAGCGCTTAATTCTTATGCCGAGAGTCTTTATTTTGCCGGAATTGATGCTGTTTTAATTTTGCCAGGATTCATCAAGACTGATATGACAAAAAACCATACTTTTTATATGCCTTTTTTGATGGATTTGGATGATGCTACCAAAAGAATTGTAAAAATAATTGAAAAAGATAAGTTTTTTAATCCTTTTCCTTTAAGGTTTTATTACATAATTAAACTTTTTACTCTTTTACCGAATAATTTAAAAAGAAAAATATTGAAAAAATATGCCAAATCGGATATAGTAGAGTAGATGAGTGGATGAGTAGATGAGTGGATGGGTTGATGGGTTGATGAGTGGATGAGTATATTGGTGAACGGTATTAGTTAAATATGAAAAATAAACTTTTAAAGGTTAAGAATGATTAGTGTTTGTACATACTGCGGGGTGGGGTGTGAGATAGACGCACAGATATACGAAGGCAAAATAGAGAAAATAAAACCTGTAAAAAACGCTCCTTCAAGCGGAGGGGAACTTTGTATAAAAGGCAGATACGGGTATGAATTTTTAGAAAAAAGAATTGATAAACATCTTATAAGTTATGAATTTATCAAAAAAAATGCCAAAAATCTGCCTTTTGAGCTTCAAGTGCGTTTAGCAAATTTATATGAATATGACGATAAATTTTATGAGGCTCCTTTTTCTCTTGCTGTTGATTTGGCCGCATGGAAAATAAAAGATATTATCTCAAAACACGGCTCACACTCCATTGCCGCAATAGGAGGGGCTAGGACAAATATCGAAAGCGCATGGCTTTTTCAAAGATTTGCAAGAAAAATTTTAAACACTCCGCATGTGGACAACTGTGCGAGGGTTTGCCACTCTCCAAGTCTAAGTGGACTTAAAATGAGCATAGGTGAAGGTGCAAGCAGTGTAAATTTTGATGAGCTTTTTAATGCCGAAACTATTTTTGTAATAGGTTCAAACACCACAGAAGCCCATCCTATGGTCGCAAGCAGAATTATTAAAGCTAAAAGAAGAGGGGCAAAACTTATAGTTGTGGATGTGAGGGAAATTCCTTTAATGAAATTTGCTGATATTAAAGTCATACTTCCACTTGAATCAAACCTTCTTTTTTTAAATGCCTTAGCCAGGGAATTTATAGAAGCGGGGTATGTAAATGAAGAGTTTGTAA
>JALVVX010000006.1:0-15521 GCA_027038555.1 Nautiliaceae bacterium
CAACATTAAAGGCATTGCAATGAAAAAAATACCAGAGATTAGATTTCCTGAATTTAGCGGGAAGCAAGAGAATGGAGAATGGAGAGGAGAGAATGGAGAATGGGTTGAAAAGAGGCTTGGGGAGGTTGGAAAAATTGTAACAGGAACAACTCCATCAACCAAAATAAAATCTTATTATGAAAATGGAACATATCCTTGGGTTACCCCAACTGATATAGATGAAAATAAAAACATTTATACCACTCAAAGACAATTAACAGAAGAAGGTTTAAAAAGAAGTAGATTTATTCCAAAAAATTCTTTATTGGTTACTTGTATAGCGAGTATTGGTAAAAATGTAATTTTAAGAAAAGATGGAAGTTGTAACCAGCAAATAAATGCAATTATCCCATTAAAAAATAATAACGTTGATTTTTTATATTATCAACTCGAAACAATGAAGAATAAATTATTATCTTTCGCAGGACAAACAGCTACACCAATTTTGAATAAGACTGATTTTTCAAAAATCAAAATCCATCTCCCCCCAACCCTTGCCGAGCAGAAAAAGATAGCTGATTTTTTAAGCAGAGTTGATGAAAAAATAGAGATAGTTGATAAAAAGATAGAAGAGCTTAAAAAATATAAAAAAGGCTTGCTTCAAAAACTTTTGAATGTAAAAAAAGGCGAGCCAGAGTTAAGGTTTAAAGGATTTAGCGGAAAGTGGGTTGAGAAGAGACTTGGGGAAGTAAGTATATGTGAAGATAATAAAAGAATTCCATTAAATGAAGAAGAAAGAAAAATAAGGAAAGGAATTTATCCATATTGGGGCTCTACTAAAATAATGGATTATGTAAATGATTATATTTTTGATGGGGAATATGTATTGTTATCCGAAGATGGTGGATATTTTTATGATTATAAAGATAAACCAATAGCATTTTATGTGAAAGGTGAATTTTGGGCAAATAATCATATTCACGTTTTAAAAATTGTCAATAATAATACTAAATACATTTATTACTCATTAGTTCATAAAAATATACTTGCTTATATAATAGGTGGAACAAGAAGTAAACTAAATCAAAAAGATTTAAAAAAAATCAAAATCCACATCCCCCCAACCCTTGCCGAACAAGAAAAAATAGCCTCTTTTCTTTCATCAATAGATGAAAAAATAGAGCTAAATGAAAAAAGATTAAAAGCATTAAAAAACTATAAACAAGGCTTACTTCAAAAGATGTTTGTATGAAATATATATTTGTAGATGAAGCTGGGAATTTAGATTTTTCAAACAAAGGGACAAAATATTTTTTGTTTACCTTTTTAATAAAAAAAAGACCATTTGAGTTAGAAAACAAGCTTAGTAAACTCAAATTTGATTTAATTGAATGGAGTGTAAAAAACAATAAACACCTTGACTTAGAATATTTTCACGCTACAGAAGATAACAGCCACATTAGAAAACGGATGTTTGAGCTAATTAGTGAATTAGATAATTCTAAGCTTGAAGTATATAGCTATATCTTAGAAAAAAACAAAGTATTGCCTGAAAAAAGGGAAGATAAAGACAAATTTTATATAAACAATCTTAAATATGCCACTATAAATGTATTATCTTTTATTGATGAAGACTTTGTAATATTTACAGATAGATTACCAATTAAGCACAATAAATCAAAGCTTATAAAAGGATTAAAAAAAGGAATTGGGACATATTTAGATAATAAGCCTATTTCTATAAAATATGGGATATTTCATCATTCAAGTGCTTCTAATGCTTATTTGCAAATAGTTGATTATATAAATTGGGCAATTTTTAGGAAGTATGAAAGAGATGATTTAAATTATTATGATATGATTAAAAAATATATTAAAGTTGAGGAAGTATTGACAAAAGATAGAAATAAATGTTTTTATTGACCTGCCTACCTATCCCTAAGGAAGAACCCCTTGGGTTCTTATCAGTAGGCAGGAACCTTTTGTGCAATTATATGATATCTAAGCTAAAAAGTAAAGGTTTTAAATGAAAGAGCTAACACTTGAAAATGAATTCATAGATAAACTTGTTTCTATCGGTTACAAAAGAAGCAATATAAAAAACTATCAGCAGTTAAAGGATAATTTAAAAGAGAAGATATTTTTGCTAAATCAAGAGAAGTTAAAAACTCCTCTTAGTGATAATGAGTTTAACAAAATTTATAACTATCTAATGAATGGCAATAAGCTAATAAAAGCTAAGAAACTAAGAGATAAATATCTGCTTAAAAGAGATGATGAGAGTGAAGTATATATTGATTTTTTTAAGCATTCTATAAACGATCAAGAGGATTGGTGCAAAAATATTTTTGAAGTAGCTAATCAGATAGAAATTGAAGGCAAATACAAAAACAGATATGATGTAACAATTCTAATAAACGGCTTGCCACTCATTCAGATTGAGCTAAAAAGAAACGGGGTTGAGTTAAAAGAAGCGTTTAATCAAATTCATAGGTATCAAATTGAGAGCTATCAAGATACACTGTTTGAATATATTCAGCTTTTTATAATTTCAAATAAAACCCTAACACGATATTTTGCAAATAATAAAGAGCTTAGCTTTGATTTTACTTTTACTTGGAGTGATGAAAAGAATAATCCTATACATAATCTTTTTGAATTTAGCGATAATTTCTTAAAGCCTTGTTTTTTAGCAAAAATTATTGGTGAATATGTTGTAATAAGTGAAGCAAAAAATCAGATGTTTGTGCTTAGACCATATCAATATTATGCAGTTGAAAAAATAATAGAAAGAGTAAAATTTTTTAAAGAACAAAAAGGTGGCTATATTTGGCATACCACAGGAAGTGGTAAGACACTTACATCTTTTAAGGCATCTGGGATTATTTCAAGAATGGAAAATGTTGATAAGGTTTTATTTGTAGTTGATAGAAAAGATTTAGATATACAGACCATTAAAGAATACAAAGCATTTGACAGTTCTATTGAAGGGACTGAAAACACTGCTAATTTAATTAAACAGCTAAAAGGGACTAAAAAGCTGATAGTTACTACTATTCAAAAACTAAGCATTGCTATTAAAAGAGATGAATTAAAAGAATTGCAAGATAAAAAGGTAGTTTTGATTTTTGATGAGTGTCATAGAAGTCAGTTTGGCAAAACTCATGCAGAGATAAAGAAATTTTTTAAAAATTCAATAATGTTTGGATTTACGGGAACTCCTATTTTTGAAGAAAATAAAATAGACAATACCACAACCGCCGATATATTCGGTAAAAGGCTTCATCAATATGTAATTACCGATGCTATTGCCGATGGTAATGTTTTAGGGTTTATGATAGAGTATTTCAATACCCATAATCAAGAAGTAAAAGAAAATGAGCTTATAAATGAAGACAGAATTAGCAAAATCACAGATAAAATTATTGAAATTCATAATCAAAAAACAAAACATAAGCAGTTTAATGCTCTTTTAGGGGTTGCAAGCAAAGAAATGGCAATGATGTATTATGACAGTTTCAAACAAAAAAATCATAATTTAAAAATCGGAATTGTTTTTACCTATGCTGCTAATGAAGATATAGATATAGACCCTGATACGAAAGAGGTAGATAAAAGAAGTAAAGAATTACTCGAAATTGCTATAAAAGATTACAATAAAATGTTTAATACAAACTTTACCGGAAGTGATTTTTATAGATATTATACGGATTTACAAAAAAGAATTAAAAACAATGAAATTGATATTACAATCGTTGTCGGTATGCTTTTAACAGGGTTTGACCATAAAAGACTAAACACTTTATATGTAGATAAAAACCTTAAATATCACGGGCTTATTCAAGCATTTTTAAGGACTAACAGAGTATTAAACGATACAAAGCCTTATGGTAATATTGTTTCATTTAGAGACTTAAAAGATAATGTTGATGAAGCTTTGAGATTATTTGGAAATCCGGCAAAAAATGATGTAGTGCTTAAAAAGCAATATAATGAAGTAAAAAAAGAATTTGTAGAGAAATTAAAGTCATTTAAAGAACACTATAAAACTCCGCAAGATGTGGCGAATATCAAAAGCGAAGAAGAAAAAGTTAAGTTTGTAAAAGCATTTAAAGAACTACTTAAGCTTAAATCCTCACTTGAAACATATACGGAATTTAGTTTTGAAGATATTGGAATTGTTGAAGAAGAGTGGTTTGATTATATAAGTGTTTATTTGGATTTTTATAATGAAGCAAAAAGTGAAGATGAAGACACACCTATTAATGGAATAGATTTTTCAATTGAACTGATACGAAGCGATTTGATTAATTATGATTATATTATCAAATTACTCGGAGAGCTAAAAGTTGATAGTCTTATTTTAAGTGATGAGTATGAAAAGAAAAAAGAAAATTTCCTTAAACAACTCCATAGAGATGTAAAACTTAGGGATAAAAAAGAGTTAATTGAAGAATTTATAGAAAAGAAACTTCAACATACGCCAAAAGATAAAATCAAAGATGAATTTGAGCTTTTCTGGGATGATAAAAAACAAGAAAAATTAAAAGAACTCGCAAAAGAGATAAATGCTGATGAAAGCAAACTAAAAGAACTTATAAAAGAGTATGAGTTTAGAGGTAAAATACTGGATGATGATATAGTTAAAAGTCTGAATGAAAGAATTCCGATTCTCGGGAGAAGTAAAAAATTAAAAGCAATACGCTCGAAAATATTTAAATTTATAAATTTGTTTGAGTGGTAATAACTGTTGCCTGATTGAGACTAACAAAAACGTTCAAAAATTCAATAAGCGGTTAACACTCTTGCTTGAAATTATTGAAAAACAATGATTTTGTGTAGAGTTTAAATGTAGTGGTGGAGATAACGGGACTCGAACCCGTGACCCCTACGCTGCCAGCGTAGTGCTCTACCAGCTGAGCTATATCCCCATAAGAATTTCTTTTTCGTAATTATACAATTTATATCGTGCATTTTTAAAGGTTTCTGAGGTATTTATGTCGATAATTTTATAAATTTCTTCTAAAACCCTTGCACTCTCCTCGGCTCTTTTAAGATTTGAGATAATTATATCTTTAATTGAGCCTCTTTTCAACTCCTCTTTTGTAGAAGGTTTTAAAATATCATTCATTGAATCTCTGTGTTTAATTATTTCGTCATAATTGGGAATTTTTATATGTCTTATTTCTTTTAGTTCTTTTGCAAGGGGAGAATTATATTCGTATCTTAAAATATCTTCAACGACTCTTATTCCCTCTTTGAATCTGTTGAGGTTTGCGTCAATGGTGCGAAGAGGAAGATTACTCTTCACTGTTTAAAAATCCTAAGATTTGAAGTAGTGAAATAAAAAGGTTTAGAAAATCAAGATAAAGTGCAACCGCTGCTTCAATTTCATTTGAAATATTTCCTCTTATAATGTTTTGAGTGTCATAAAGGATGAAAAAACTAAACAAAATCGCCCCCACACTTGCAATAACAAGTTGAAGCAGAGGAAGATGTAAGAAAATATTTAAAATCCCGGCTACAATTAACACAATAAGTCCGATAAAAAGGATTTTGCCTATACCCGTAAAATCTCTTTTCGTATTCATCGCAAAAAGTGTAAGACCTCCAAACGCCACGGCAGTTAAAAGAAAAGCTTCACCTATAACATACCCCATATTTGCTGCTATATACATAGCCAGAGTTGGGGAGAGTGTAAATCCTGTCATAAACGTAAATGCGAAAAGTAAAATAAGATTAAGAGGTGTTTTGTTTTTGGCTATATAAAGACCAAAAAGCAAAACAAATTCCAAAATAACGGCCCCCCAATATGTGAATGTAAGACTTCCTGTTACGGGATTTACCATATTTTGCACAAATCCCATACCGACATAAGCACCCACCGCACCGGCAAGTAAACTCCCGGCTAAAAGTTGATAAACTCTTTTTACAAATTCATTAATATTTTCAATTGAGTGTGATTCGTAATTTGCGGAAGCCTCAAATGTTTTGTTAATATTCGAGCCGAAATCTTTTGACGAAAATTTCATTAAAATCCTTTTTTATTTGTATTATATCTCAAAGAGCATTAATTATTCATTAATTTGCTTAATATTGAAATCAAAAAACCTGCTTACAAAACCGTTTGGGATTTTGGAATATTGTATCGAAGCGGCGTTTAGATTATTTTCTTCTTGCCATAAAAGCCCAAGTGCGAATCTTGGTTCTGCGTAGAGCGGATTTTTGAGTTTTGCAAGAGTCATAAGCGCTATCGCGTTATTGTGATGGTTTGCACCTATTGCTGCGATTGCGGCATAATAGAGTGTTTTTGCGTCATTTATGTTTTTGTTGTTTATCAAATCATTATAAATGGTGTAGCTCTCTTCAAAATGTTTTGTGTAAAAATCGGCAAAAGCGAGTCTTTCGAGTACCGGGATTATGTCAAAATTTTCTTCTTTTGCTTTTTTTATGAGCAGTATTCTGACTCTATTCATAAGACCGGAAATTCTTGCAAAATCAAAAAACCAATCTCTTGCAACATTGGCTCCGTAATAAAATTCGTTTAAATAAGGTATTAAATGATAAAAAAACGCTTGGTAGTTTTGCGCAATTTTATTTACCGGCAGGTTTTTATTTTGGGCGTAAAAATACAAAAGATTGCTTACTAAATCGTTTTCAAACATACTATTGAGTTTAAGTGCTTCATTTGAATAATTTTTATTAAATATCGCTTTTATGGTAAGGTTTGTTAAAATCCATAAAGGTTTATTTTGCTCCATTTTTTCGCTAAATGCAGCCATTGTAACGGTATCACCGGTATAGATTGCAAGCATTGCGGTTTCAAGTGCCGTTTTGTCATTTAAATCGTCTTTAATGGATGCGGTTAAATATTTGTTTTGAATATTTGCTTTATCTGCCGCATAAAGGGCAAAAATTCCGCTTTTTAAATCATAAGGGTTTAGATGATAGGCTTTTAAAAAGTGTGTATATGCTTTTTCATATTCGCCAAGTTGTGCGTATGTAAGTGCAAGGTTATAATTGATAATATATGAATCTTTTCTTTTTTTGTAAAGTTTTTTAAATTCTTTATTTGCCAACAATATATGACCTCTGAGGGCAAGTCTTATGGCTTTTGCGATTTGTAAATTTAAATTTGATAAAAATGCGCTTTTTGAAAGCGAGCTTTTGGCTTCTTCTATTGCGCCAAGCGGAATGCCTGAGATACCTTTTTGTAGATATTCTATGGTTTTGTTCATATTGATGACTTTATAAGGTGCATAGTAAAAAAACAGATCGTAAAAATCTTTTTTATTGGCTAAAAAGTTGTTTTTAAAATCTTTTTGAGCCGTTTTTATATCAAAAAGAGACGGTTTTAAATAAATATATACAGGATAAATATTTTGACCTTGATATTTTTTTAAAATTACCGAGGCGTTTTTATAAAGAGCAAGTTTCAAATCCACAAGTCCAAGGGCAAATTCCCCCTGAGGGTCGGATGTGTTTTGAAGATAATTTTTCGCCAGCTGATATTCTCCGATTTGTGCAAGTTCCAAGCCTTTATAAAGAGGATTTTTTTCATATTGTAGTGCGTTTTGAGGGTCTTTTAGGTATTCATATACTGCGGATAAGAGTTGATTTGGGTTATAATCCGTTTTTATTTTAAGAGCCGGAATTGTTTCGTATTCATAGCCTTTGTAATACATCACAACGGCATAATAATACGGGTAATTTCTGTTTTTGGCAAGTTCTGGGAGATATAAATAAGCCAAATTCGTGTAATATTCAAAAAGAGGCTTATTATTTAACATCAAAGCCGCATAAGCTGCATTTATGGCGCTTAGAGTTCTTGACTCTTTGTTTTTTATGGCTTTTTGAAAATAATTTAGTGCTTCTTTGTATTTTTTTTCTTGAAGTTTTATAACACCGAGATTATAAAACGACAGACTTTCGGAATAATTTGCGATTTTTTCAAGCATTGTAAGAGCTTCTTCTTTTTTGCCGCTTTTATATAAAATATTTGCTTTTTTAATTAAAATTTTAAGCTGGTCTTTCGGAATTTCTTTTTTTTCAAGTTTTTTTATGATTTTTTCAACATTAAAATTCTGTTTTTTCTCTTCTCTTTTCTTTTTGACTACAACAAGCAAAAGCAAAAGAAGCATTATTAAAACAACCAATAAAAGAGCGATTATAATATATATTTTTTTATTATTTTTATCTTTTTCTGTGCCTTCTTCTATTACTATTACATTTTCGTCAGCCAAAATTCACCTTATAGATATTTTTGTAATATTTTAGGTATTTCCACTTTACCGTCTTTTGTTTGATAATTCTCCATTATTGCAACAAGTGTTCTTCCAACTGCAAGAGAACTGCCGTTTAGTGTATGTACGAGTCTGTTTTTTTTGCCTTCTTTATATCGGATTTTACCGCGTCTTGCTTGAAAATCTCTTGTGTTTGAAACGGAGCTTATTTCACGGTATTTGTTTTGTGAAGGAATCCAAACTTCAATATCAATCGTTTTTGCCGCGCTGAATCCCAAATCTCCGCTGCAAAGCATCACCTGTCTGTAAGGGAGACTTAATTTTTCAAGGGCGCTGCTTGCGCATTCCACCATCTCTTCAAACATTTTGTCACTGTCCTCAGGTTTGGTAATAGCCACAAGCTCGACTTTGTCAAACTGATGCTGTCTTATTATGCCTTTTGTATCTTTGCCGTAACTTCCCGCTTCTTTTCTAAAACAAGGGGTATAAGCTGTAAGTTTAATAGGATTATCAAGATTTTGAATAATTTCATCTCTAAAAAGATTTGTAAGAGGCACTTCGGCTGTTGGGATAAGATATAAATCCTCATCTTCAATTTTAAACAAATCCTCTTTGAATTTCGGAAGCTGTCCGGTTGCCGTCATGGTTTCGCTGTTTACAAGAAACGGTACATAAACTTCTTCAAATCCATAGCTTCTGTTGTGGTCTAAAAAGAAGTTAATAAGAGCTCTCTCAATTCTTGCCGCGTCGTTTTTAAGCACCGTAAAACGGCTTTTTGCAAGTTTTACCCCTCTTGCAAAGTCCAGCCATCCGAGATTTTCTCCAAGTTCGTCATGGCTTTTTACTTCAAAATCGAATTTTGGTATTTCACCAATTCTTTTTATTTCCACATTGTCGTTTTCATCTTTACCGACAGGCACGTCATCATCGGGAATATTAGGGATATTTAGAGCTTTTGAATAAAGTTTTTCTTCAATTTCTTTTAGTTTTGAGTTTAGCTCTTCAATTTTGTTTTTAATTTGTGCAACTTCTTTTTTAATGGCTTCGGCTTCGTCTTTTTTGCCTTCTTTCATAAGTTTTCCTATCTCTTTTGATAGGGTGTTTCTTTGGTTTTGATATTTTTCAAGTTCTGTTTGGATTTTCTTTTTCTCTTCAAAAAGTTTTTTTATATCAAGTAAAATGCTTTCATCAACGCCTTTTAGTTTAAGTTTTTCAGAAGTAGTATCAAAATCTTTTTCAAGAAGTTTTAAATCAATCATTAAATCCCTTTTTGTTTTTATCATTTTTGATATTTTGATATAATATAGTGGTAATTTTAACATAAAAGGAGATTAAATGAAAAAACTCGTGGCATTGGGTTTAAGTGCTCTTGTAGCTTCTACACTTATGGCAAAAGAGATTAAAGTAGGTGTTTTACAGCCTTTAACAGGTCCGATTGCGGCATTTGGTCAAAAAACACTTGATGGAATTAACCTTGTTCACTCAAAATACAACAAACTTCCAAACGGAGATACTATTAAACTTGTTGTAGTTGACAATCAATTTGACAAAATTCAAACTGTAAACGGATATAAAAGACTTGTGTCAAATGAAAATGTAGTGGCGGTTGAAGGTCCTCTTGCAAGTTCAATGGCGTTAGCGGTTAAAAGATTTGCAAGCGACACTAAAACACCGACAGTTACACAAATCGCTACAAACCCGAGAGTTACAAAAGGAACAAATTATATAACAAGGGCATGTTTTACTGATGATTTCCAAGGAACTGTTGCGGCTAAATATGCATTAAATCACAAATTAGATAATGCCGTTGTAGTATTTGATATGAAACAGGACTATTCAGTTGGTCTTGCAAAAGCGTTTATGAAAGCATATAAAAAAGGCGGAGGAAAAATCTTAAAAACACTTTTTATAAATACAGGTGATAAAGACTTTAACGCTCAAGTGGCACAAATTAAAAAACTTAATCCAAAATTTATATATACTCCAATTTATGCTCCGGAAGAAGGACTTTTCCTAAGACAGCTTAGAGCTGCGGGAGTAAAAGCGCCTGTAATGGGAGGAGATGGTATTGCAGACCCTGGTCTTCTTAAAAAACTTGCTGGAAAAGCGGCAAACGGTGTAATGTATACAGACCATTTCGACGCGGCAAAAGCACCTACAAAACTTTCAGCTGAATTTATTAAAGAATTCAAAGCAAAATACAATAGAGCTCCAAGCGCATTTGCGGCAACAGGGGCTGATGGATATCTATTAATTTATAATGCTGTAAAACAATGTGATACACCTGCAAATTCTAAAAACTTATCTGAATTTAAAGCATGTGTAAACAATGCATTAAGACATACTAAAAACCTTGAAGCGGTTACAGGATATCTTACAATCGACCCAAATACAGGAAACCCTGTTAATAAACCTGCGGTTATCGAAAAAATCGTAGACGGTAAAACTCAGTTCGTAGAACTGGTTAAACCTTAATTTCCTCTTTTTCCCCTTTTTATCAGTTTTGTGTCATTTTTATTTTGTATAATCACAATAAAAAGATTATTATGAAAAAATACTATTTTATTCTTATTTTTATCATTGCTCCTATTGATACCGGTCTTTTGTTTTTAATGAAAAATTTAATATAAAAAAACTTATTAAAAAGCTCTATTTTCTTTATAACTTGCTATAATAACTCAATAATTAATTAAAGGTTGTCAAATGGATGTCGGATTTGTATTACAGCAAATCATTAACGGGTTTTCACTCGGGAGTATGTATGCTCTAATTGCTATTGGGTATACATTGGTATACGGGGTGTTAAGACTCATCAACTTTGCTCACGGCGATATTATGATGGTTGGAGCATTTATGACGTTTATTGCCCTTGGGGTGCTTACAGGCTGGAATTTTTCCCATATCAGTATGCCGGTGTTTTTTACGGCTGTGGGTATTTCTATTTTAATTACCGCTTTTGTAGGAATTTTGACTTATGTAAGCGCATACAAGCCGCTTCTTGATAAAGGCGCTCCTAAAATTTCACTTTTGATTACTGCTATTGGTATTTCGTTTTTTCTTGAAAGTTTATTCAATGTTATTGCAAATCAATATCTTGGAGGTACATATCAGGCATTTTATTTTCCTAAATGGTTTTCGACGATTATTCATATAGGACCTCTTACAATACCTGTGCTTACTATAATAGTTCCTATTTTAACCCTTATATTGCTTTTGGGAGTTTTGTATATTCTTTATAAAACAAAAGTGGGTATTGCCATAAGGGCACTTGCTTTTGATATTTACACAGTAAAACTTATGGGAGCAAATTCTAATTTTATTATCGGATTTGTTTTTGCTCTTGGCTCTGCTCTTGCGGCAATTGGTGGTATTGCATATGCTATGGCATATCCGAGTATTGACCCTTATATGGGTATGCTTGTAGGTCTAAAAGCGTTTGCCGCGGCGGTTGTAGGAGGTATAGGAAGCGTTACAGGAGCAGTAATTGGCGGATTTATTTTAGGATTTGTGGAAGTTGCGGTACCAGGGTTTTTACCGGAACTTGGAGGTTGGAAAGATGCGTTTGCGTTTATTTTATTGATATTTGTGTTGCTCTTTAAGCCTACCGGTATTATGGGAATAGATTTTGAAAGACAAAGGTTTTAAAATGAGCGCTAAAAAATATTTTGCACTGATTGCAATTGTTACAGCAATATTTATTGCATTTTTATATTTTTCCTCTCATATTTTTGGAGGGTATACTATTACAGTTTTAGGAAGTATATATATTTTTATTATCCTTGCAATAAGTTACAACCTCATAAACGGTGTAACAGGACAGTTTTCATTAGAACCAAACGGATTTGTGGCAATTGGTGCGTATGTAACTGCGATTTTGCTTATCTCACCTGAAATTAAGAGTGAGCTTTATATGCTCTCAGAGCCTTTGCCTCTTATAAGAGATGTTTTCTTAGACCCAAGTAAGCCTTTTAATCCGTTTTTTGCACTTTTGATAAGCGGAGCCTTTTCTGCGCTTGTGGCTTTAACTCTTGCATTTCCGGTATTTAGAGTAAGAGGAGATTATCTTGCTATCGTAACACTTGGATTCGGATTTATTATCAGAATCTTTCTTATAAACAATCCTGAGATTTCAAACGGTTCAATGGGGCTTGATTCTATTCCGGGATTTGCGAGTTATTTCTGGATTGGAGTTGCATGTTTGGTTACTGTGATTCTTGTGTATAATATTGTATATTCAAGATACGGACGGGCTATGAAAGCAGTCAGGGATGATGAAGACGCCGCACTTGCTATGGGAGTAAATACATTCAAAATAAAAACACTGGCTTTTATGACAAGTGCGTTTTTTGAAGGAGTCGGTGGAGGGCTTCTTGCAAGTTCAATCGGTTCGATTTCACCTGATCAGTTTACATTTATGCTTACATTCCAGCTTTTAATTATTATCGTTCTTGGTGGACTTGGAAGTATGAGTGGTGCAATTATCGGTACTATTTTATTTTTAGGTGGAATGGAGTTACTCAGACCTCTTGATCAGGCAACTAAGCATTTAGGACCATTTCACGGTATTCCGGGGCTTAGAATGGTAGTATTTAGTATACTTTTACTTTTGATTATGCTTTTTGCAAGAAGAGGACTTCTTGGAGATAAAGAAATTTGGGATTATATTAAGATTAAAAAATTTAAGGAGAGTTAATGAGTGATATTTTAAAAATTGGAAAATATGAATTCACAAGCAGACTTATTGTAGGAAGCGGGAAATATCCTGATTTTAAAATTACAAGGGATGCAACTTTGGCAAGTGGAGCTGAGATGATTACAGTTGCTGTAAGGCGTGTAAATATAATGGACCCGAATGAAGAGAATTTAATGGATTATTTTAAAGATACTGATGTGCAAATCCTCCCAAATTCTGCTGGATGTACAACAGCAGAAGAAGCTATTACGCTTTTTAGACTTGTAAAAGAAGCTACTGGTATTGATATTATCAAGCTTGAAGTAATCGGAGATACTGCAAAGACTCTGTATCCTGATGTGATGGAAACTCTAAAAGCTTGTGAAGTTTTGGCAAAAGAAGATTTTACTATTATGGCTTATACAAATGACGACCCTATTATGGCAAAAAGACTTGAAAATGCGGGGGCTGCTGCTGTTATGCCTCTTGCTGCTCCTATTGGAAGCGGTCTTGGGGTTCAAAACAGATACAATGTGGTATTTGTAAAAGATGTGGTAAATGTACCTGTAATTGTAGATGCCGGAATTGGTACTGCAAGTGATGCGGCAGTTGCTATGGAGCTTGGGGCTGATGGGGTTCTTACAAATACAGCTATCGCTCAGGCAAAAAATCCAATAGCAATGGCTGAGGCTATGAAACACGCTGTAATTGCTGGAAGAATGGCTTATAAGGCTGGTAGAATCCCTAAAAAACCTTACGCAACTGCTTCTTCTCCTCTTGAAGGGCTTATAGAATTTTAATGAAAATTCTTTTTTCCCTTTTTTTTATTTATCTTGGAATATGTGCGTATCTCTATTTTACACAGGATGAAAAAGTATTTAACAGAAAATGGGCAAAAGAATATACTCCAAAAATAGCTAAAAAAATATATTTTAATTCAAGTATTGGCAGATTAGAAGGTGCATTTACTAAAAACTGCGAAAACTGTCCTTTGGTTTTGTATTTTAGTGGTAATGCAAATAATGTAATTGAATTTTTAGATAAAGTGGCACCAAAAATTAAAGGATATAACTTTGTAGGATTTAATTATCCGGGATATGCGGGGAGCGAAGGGAGCTCGAGTGAAGAGAATTTTTATAAAATGGCAAGTGAAATTTTTGAAAAATATAAACCCGATTTTGTAATTGGAAGAAGTATAGGCACGGCTGTGGCTTCATTCCTTGCTTCAAAATATAAATTTAAAGGATTAGTTTTAATAACTCCGTTTGATAGTATTGTATCTATTGCAAAACAGAAATACCCTTTTATACCGGTTGAGTGGCTTTTGAAATACAAATTCAATGAAGCTGAGTTTATATCAAAAACCAATGTTCCAACAGTGGTAATTGCCCTAAAAAAGGATGATGTAATACCTAAAAAATCTTTGAAAAATCTTTTAAAAAAGATTAAAAACCTAAAAGATATAATTTATCTTGATGGTGTAACTCACGGCAGAATTTATGAATATCCTCAGATTGAAAAGATTATAAAAAAGGCGCTTGATGAACTTAACTGAGCTTGAGAATTTAAGCGATGAAGAGCTTTATGATTTAATTGAAAAAGCAAAAAGCATTTTAGCATCACGCAGAGCTAAATGGTTTCATTTCAAAACTGATGGGTGTTTTACTCCAAAATTTGGTCCTGCTTATGTAGCAAAGCTTTATTTAAGTGGTGATGAAATTGAGAGGGAATTTATAGCTTCAAATGGAAAAGAGTGGTGCAAAAAGCAAAAATCTTACAAAGAAGACTGGGATGTGGAGCTTAATAATTTTGATGTGATAGAAATGAGGCTTAAAACAGGCAGAAAATTTGATGAAAGAGAATGGTATGTATTTAGAGACGGAGAGCTTGAAAAATTGGCTGATTTAGACGAGGCAAGGGCAGTTTTGAAAAATTTAAAATAAGGTTTAATATGAAAATACTACATACATCTGACTGGCATCTTGGCATTAACTTCAAAGGCAGAAGTTTTGAAGAAATTCATAAAAAATTTTTAAATTGGCTAATAGAAATTATAAAAAAAGAAAATATTGATATTTTAATTGTTGCAGGGGATATTTTTGATTCATATAATCCTGCTAATTATGCTCTTAAAATGTATCACAGCTTTTTAGCTGAGGCAATAAAACATTTAAAACATATCTTCATAATAGCCGGAAATCATGATTCAATTTCAACTCTTGAAATTTCAAAAGATGTGCTTGATGCTTTTAATATTCACGTCATAGCTGATGTTGAAAACTTGGATGATTTGATATTTGATGTGGGTGAATATGTGATTTGTGCAGTGCCTTTTTTAAGAGAGAGATTTATTAAAACAACTGCTTTGAATTTAAGTGAAAAAGAGAGTGAACTAAGCAAAGGAATTAAAAAAATATATGAAGAAGTCTATAAAAGAGCAAAAAAATACAATAAAAAAATAATAGCCACAGGGCATTTGAGTGTAAGCGGTGCGATGATAAGTGATAGTGAGAGAGAAATTTATATCGGAAAAATAAAATCCATCTCACCTGAGATATTTAAAAATTTTGATTATGTGGCACTTGGGCATATCCACAAACCTCAAAAAATAAGCGAAAATATAAGAT
>JALVVX010000006.1:15621-30698 GCA_027038555.1 Nautiliaceae bacterium
AGTGATAGTGAGAGAGAAATTTATATCGGAAAAATAAAATCCATCTCACCTGAGATATTTAAAAATTTTGATTATGTGGCACTTGGGCATATCCACAAACCTCAAAAAATAAGCGAAAATATAAGATACTCAGGCTCTCCCGTGCCACTTAGCTTTTCTGAAAAAGAAGAAAAGATGGTTTTAATAATAGATGAAGATATTAGAGAAATAAAAGTTCCAAAATTTAAAGAATTTTTTGAAATAAGCGGAAGTTTTGATGAGGTAAAAGAAAGACTCAAAAAAATTCAAAACCCTGAAAATCCTCCTTTTGTAGAAATTTTGCTTGATGAGAATATTTCTTCTTCAAAAATAGACGAATTAAGAACAAAAGGCGTTGAAATTACGGCGATTAAGCAAAAGCTGGAATTTAGAGAGTATGTATTGGATGATATTGATATTGAAAAACTAACTCCAATGAATGTATTTGAAAAAAGACTTGAACTTGAAGATTTAAGCGATATGGAGATAAAAAAATTAAAAGAGATTTATCAAAAAATAGTTGAGGATGTGGAATATGAAAATTAAAAAAGTTAAATTTTCAAATATCAATTCTCTAAAAGGAGAGTGGGAGATTGATTTTGAAAAGTTTGATGGGCTTTTTTTAATCTCAGGTGAGACAGGAAGCGGTAAAACTTCAATTCTTGATGCAATATGCGTAGCATTATATGGTGAAACTCCAAGACAGGGCAGTATAGAAAATATTATGAGTAAAAACACAGCAGAGTGTTACAGCGAGTGTGAATTTCAGATAAAAGATAAATTATATAAATCCTACTTTGGAGCAAGAAAAGCCAGAAACAACCCAGATGGTAAACTCCAAACTCCAAAAATGATTCTTTATGAGTTTAAAGACGGAGAGTGGAGGGCGGTAGCTGAGAAAATTACTGAGAGTAAAAAGAAAATAAAAGAGATTACAAGTTTTGATTTTGCCAAATTTACAAAATCAATGATGTTAGCTCAGGGCGGATTTGATAAATTTTTAAAGGCAAAAGATAAAGAAAAGGCAAGTTTGCTTGAAGATATTACAGGCACTAAAATATACGGTGAAATCTCAAAAAAAGTATTTGAAAAATATAAAGAAAAAGCAAATGAATTAGAAGTTTTAAAAGCAAAGGTTGATACTAAGGATATTTTAGATGAAAATGAATTGGAAAAATTAAAAAACAAATTTGATGAACTTAATAAAATTATTGAAGAGAAAAAAGCGGAGTTGGAAGAAAAAAACAGATTATTAAGTGATTTTGAAAAATATATTGCTTTAAAAAACGAGCTAATAGAGCTTGAAAATATTTCAAAAAAAATTCAAAAAGAACTGATAGAAATTAAAACTTCAAATCCCAACCTTGAAATAAAAAAAGAAAATCTTGAAAAAGCAAACCATATAAACGGAGAAATAAAAGTATTAAACATTCAAATAAACAATTTCAATAAAGAAATTTCAAAAAAAAGTTCGTTAGTTGAAAAACTGTCTGCAAAATTTAACGGCAAGGATATAAATTCTTTAAAAGAAAATTTAAAAAAAGCTGTTGAAGAGTTTAATTCTATAAAACTTGAAGATATCTCCAAACTTTTGGAAAAAAGATATGAACTTGAAAACAATTTAAAACAGGCAAAAGAGATTCAAAAAGCCAAAAAAGAAAAAGAGGCTGTTTTAGAAAAAATAAAAATTTTACAAATAAAAAAAGAGGACTTAAATCAAAAAAAAGAGAAATTAAATCAAGAGATTGAAAAACTCAAAAAATTTATAGAAGATTTTAAAAAAATTATTGATTTTGAAAAAGAGAGACAAAAATTAGTGGAAGGCAAACCTTGTCCGCTTTGCGGCTCGACCCATCATCCGTATGCAAAAGGTCTGCCTGAATATAAAGACGAATATGAAGAAGAGCTTAAAATAAAAGAAAAAGAGTTAAAAAACATTGAATCGGAAATTTTAAATACGGAAATAAATCTTGGAAAACTTGAAGCCGAACTTAAAAAACTTAATGAAATTTTAGATTTGGAAGAATTTGATATAACAAAACTTCAAAATGAAATAAAAGCCATTAATGCAAAAATAGATGAAGAAAACGCTAAGAAAAAACAAAAAGATTTATTACAGCAAAAAATTATATCTTTGAAAGATTTAATTAATAAATATGAAATGTTTATAAAAGAAAAAGAGCATTTAAAAGAGATTATTCAAAAACGAGAAGAAATTGTAAAAACTCTTTCACAAAAAGAAGAGATTTTAAAAACTCTGCTTGATGGAAAAGATTATGAACTGTTTAAAAAAGAACTTAACGAAATTGAAAACCGACTTGATAAATTAAACAGACAAAAAATCCAAATTAATGCAAAAATAGAATCAACCAAAAAACAGCTTACTGCTTTTTCTGAAAAAGAACTTGAAAAGATAGATATTGAAGCATTAAAAAATGAAATTTCGGCTTTAAATGAAAAAATAAAAGAGATAAACGAAAAAATAAACAGTATAGATTTTAAATTAAAACTTCATTTTAAAAAAGAAACGGAAAATAATAAACTTTTAAAAGAGATAGAAAATAAAGAAGAGGAATTTAAATATTATGAACTTTTAAATAAACTCATAGGTCAGCAAGATGGAAGCAAATACCGCACATTTGTACAAAATCTGACCCTTAAATACCTCATCTCCCTTGCGAACAACCACCTCAAAAACTTAACCGATAGATTTTTGCTTACAAAAACATCTCTTAATGATTTATCTCTTGAAGTCATTGATTTGTATCAGGCAAATACAATTAGAGATGTTTCTACTTTATCTGGTGGAGAAAGTTTTTTGGTGAGCCTCTCACTTGCCCTTGGGCTTACTGATTTGATAAGCGATAAAATGAGAATTGAGACCCTTTTTATTGATGAAGGATTTGGCACACTTGATGAAAATACTTTAAATATTGTAATAGAAGCACTTGAAAAACTCCAAAGCAGCGGCAAAATGATAGGGATAATCTCACATGTCAAAATACTAAAAGAGAGAATTACAAATCAAATAAAACTTATCAAAAAACCTGATGGGTATAGTGAGATTGATATATAACTTGATATAATTAATAAAATCACCTGAGATTAAAGGCTAACTGTGGAACTTGTATATTTGTGGGTTGAAAAATATAAAAATATTGAAAAACAGGGATTTAACTTTTCTCCAAAATTTAGATGTGAATATAATCCTGATACAGAGGAATTAAAAATTGAAGAAAATCCAAATTATGTATCTATATTTCCAGATAATATAAACATAACCGCAATTGTAGGAAAAAATGGGAGTGGGAAGAGTAGTGTTGTTAAAGCGATTTTAAGTTTGTTTTTTTATAGTAAATTTAAAGATGAACTTAATAAAAATTTTCAATCAGGAAATGGTATAAAAAATTTAAATAATATTAATATTAATATAAATAATATTAATAATAATTATGCAATACAAGAAATACAAGAGAGTAATTTGATTGATAAAACATTTATTGCTTTTTTAATTATTAGAAATAAAAATAATTTTTTTAAACTATCAATGTCTTTAATAAAGAATAATCAATTTGATGGAGTGATTGATGTAACATTAGACGAGATAAATTTTTTTTCAATTTATTATAATTTTACAATCGATGCTCTTAAAGATGAAACAATCGATCAATTTGTTGATTTAAGTTATCATAGAGTAGATGAATATGAAAATCCAGTTTTAATTGAACCATATAAAAAAAATAATTTAATAAATATTAATTTAATTAATTTTTTAACTAATCAAAGAATTTTATTGTTTTATTCTTTTTTAAAAGATGAATTAATAAATAATAAAATCACTTCTTTTTTTAATCCTGATAAAATAAAATTTGATTATGCTCACTCATCAACAATTTACAAAGAAGAACTTAATAAAGATTCAGAAAATAAAAATCTTGCAGGATTTGTTTTTTCACCATATAAAATTTTAATAAAATATATTAATTTAAAAACATTTTCTTTAAATGGAGATTCTTTTTCTCCTTCAAATGAAATAAAGCAATTAATTGAAAAATATTATAAAGAAAATAATTTAGAAAAATTAAATTTAGTTTACATTTTATTAAAAATAATAGAAAAAAGTACAACTATTAAAGAAAAAGCTAAAAAAGAAAATCTAAGTTTTTTAGTTGAGTATGTTAATAATTTGAAAAATAAAATAAAAAAAGATTTTGTAAATGCAATTGAAGATATTGAAGATTTTATAAATAACAGATTGGATGATGAAATATTGAAGTTTTTTAAAGAAAATCCAGAATTCATTAAAATATATATTTCTTTATTATTTCATAAAAATAAAAGATATGAATTTTTGAAAAAAGAAGAAAATTTTTTGAAAAAAGAAATTTTGCTTAAAAATTTGCCAAAAGAAAATATAATAGAATATTTTCCTGGTTGGTTGAATGTTGAATTTTATGATGGAGATAAATCTTTAAATTCATTAAGTTCAGGTGAAAAATTTAAATTTCAATTTTTAATAGGCTTATTATATCAGTTGTATAATTTGAATTCAAAAGACAAATATTCAACAATTAATATTTTTTTAGATGAAATTGAATTTGGATTTCATCCTGAGTGGCAAAGAACATATATTAACGATATATTATTTACATTGGATAAATTTAAAAAAATAACGAGTTTTAATAAAAGATTAAATTTATTTTTTCTTACTCATTCCCCTTTCATAATCTCTGACTTACCAAAAGAAAATATTATTTTTTTAGATAAAGATGAAAATGGAAAATGTAGAGTAGTGGATGGACTTAATGAAAAAAAAGAGACTTTTGGAGCAAATATTCATACACTTCTTAGTGACAGTTTTTTTATGGAAGATGGGTTTATAGGGAAATTTGCAGAGAATAAAATTGATGAGGTTATAAAATATCTGAATGATGAAGATTCCGAAATAAAAACAGAAAAAGAAGCTCAAAAGATTATAAATATAATAGGCGAGCCAATTTTAAGAAAAGAGCTTCAAAGAAAGTTGGATTCTAAAAGGCTTGAAAAGGTTAATAATATTGATGAAAAAATAAAACAATTAGAATATGAATTAGAAATTTTAAAGCAACACCAAACTAAACAAATAAAAGATGAATTATTAGATAGAGGGAAAAGAGAATATTTTTTAAAGAAAAAAAATGAAAAAAATAATAATAACTGAAAAGATTATTCAACAACATTTTGATAAATTAAAACCTAAATTACAAAAATTAGAAGAAGATTTAAAACAATTAAATTCTCCATATTCATTAAGAGATATTTTAATTTCTAAACCTGAAAAATTATATGAAATTGGGAAATGGAGTAAAAAGCAATCAATAAATTTTGACTATATGAAGAATAAATATGATAATTTTATTCAAAAAAAGCAAGAGTATAATGCATATGATTTAGCAAAAAATTTAGAAGTTAATACTTGCCCATATTGCAACATCAATTCTATTTATACAATTTTTGATGAAAATGGAGAAAAAATTTTAAGACCAGAATTTGACCATTTTTTTGATAAAGATACATATCCTATTTTATCTTTGTCCATTTATAATCTAATTCCTTCTTGTCATCAATGTAATTCAAATTTAAAGCATACAAAAAGTTTAAATTTAGATGAATATATTCATCCATATATTGATGATTTAGATAAAGAAATGCAATTTAGCTTAAAAATTAAAAGTAGTGAGTTTTATTATTCAGTAGATGGTTTTGAAATAGAATATAAAAATATAAATAAATCCATTAAAGTTGAAAACCATCTAAAAGTTTTTAAGATTAAAGAAAGATATCAATATTTAAAAGATATAATTTTAGAACTAATTCAAAAAAAGTATATGTATAATGAAAGTTATTTAGATGAGCTTTTTAGAAAATATGAGGGAACTTTTTTTAAAAATAGAGAAGATTTACTAAGACTCGTTAACGGCGGATATATCAGTGAAGATGAGATAAATAAACGACCACTTTCAAAATTAATTAAAGACATTACAAATAACTTATAAAGGCAAACAAATGTATACACCACCATTTGATATAACCCCTGCTATTGTTAATTTAATCAGTGAAATATCAGAAAAAATTGGGGCTTTGAATTTTAAAAAGGATTTAAGACTTAGAAAAATATCTAAAATCAAAACTCTTGTAGGCACATTAAAAATTGAAGGTATTGAAGCAGATGAAGAAAAAGTTACAGCACTGCTTGAAGGCAAAAGAGTATTAGTCACTCAAAGGGAATTAGCTGAAATTAAAGGTGCTATTGCTTTATATGAAAATATTGATAAGTTTGACTATAAAAATGAAAAAGATTTATTAAAAGCTCATAAAATCTTAATGCAAGATGTGTTAAAAGAAGCAGGAGTTTATAGAAAAAAAAATGTTGGTGTTGGTAATGAAAAAGAAATTACTCATATTGCTCCACCTGCAAACAATGTGCCTAAACTTATGAATGATTTATTTGAATGGCTAAATATGACAGACTTACATCCTCTTATTGTTAGCAGTGTGTTTCATTATGAATTTGAATTTATTCATCCATTTGTAGATGGGAATGGTAGAATTGGTAGATTTTGGCAAACATTGATTTTATATAACTGGAAAAGTGTGTTTGAATACTTGCCTATTGAATCACTTATTTATGAAAATCAAGATGAATATTATAAAGCAATAGAGCATTCTACTGAAATAGGAAGCTCAATTCCGTTTATTGAATTTATGCTAAACGTTATACTTGAAACTTTAAATACCCCACAAGTTATACCACAAGCTATCCCACAAGATGAAAGAGAAAAGAAAATTATAGAATTTTGCCAAACACCAAGAAGTAGAAAAGAGATTAGCGAATATATTGGGATTAAAGATAGAAAGTATTTAAAAGAGATTTTAGATAGAATGATTAAACGAAATCTTCTTCAAATGACGCTGCCTGATAAGCCGACTTCACCTAAGCAAAAATATGTGACATTAGTAAAATTATTACCTAATTGACACCAAGAAAAACATTTAAAAAGCCTCAAAAGCGATTAATACTCTTGCGTGAAATTATTGAAAAATAACGATTTTTTGTGAAATTTTGATGAAGTAGTGGCGGAGAGGGTGGGATTCGAACCCACGGTACGGTTGCCCGTACAACGGCTTTCAAGGCCGCCGCCTTCAACCACTCGGCCACCTCTCCATTATTAAGTTTTGTGATTAAACTAAGTGGTGCCCGGGGCCGGACTCGAACCGGCACGGGAAAAACTCCCGAGGGATTTTAAGTCCCTTGCGTCTACCAGTTCCGCCACCCGGGCTGGGTGTGGAATGAAATAATATCCAAATATGCTTAAAAACAGCTTAAATGGAGGCGCCACCCGGATTCGAACCGGGGATCAGGGCTTTGCAGGCCCCTGCCTTAGCCACTTGGCTATGGCGCCAATGGAGCGGGCTACGGGACTCGAACCCGCGACCTCCACCTTGGCAAGGTGGCGCTCTAGCCAACTGAGCTAAGCCCGCAAATGGAATAGAATTATATAAAAAAACTCACAAAAAAGCAATAGCTTTTTTGTGATTATAGTTTTGGTCCGGCTTTTTCGTATTCTTTACCTTCTGGTACATCTTCATATCTTTTGAAATTTTCAATAAACATTTCAGCAAGTTTTCTTAATTGTTTATCATATTCTTCTTTATTTTTCCATGTGTTTCTTGGATTAAGTACCTGAGTATTTACACCCGGAAGTTCTTTTGGTATTTGAAGATTAAATACAGGCAATACTTCAAATTCCGCATTTTCTATGCTTCCATCAAGAATTGCATTAATACACGCTCTTGTATCTTTAATGCTCATTCTATGACCAACGCCGTAAGGACCGCCTGTCCATCCTGTATTAACAAGATATACGTTTACTTTATGTTCGTCTACTTTTTCACCAAGCAGTTTTGCATAGACTGTCGGATGAAGCGGTAAGAAAGGCTCACCAAAACATGCACTGAAAGTCGCTACCGGCTCAGTAATTCCTCTCTCAGTCCCGGCTACTTTTGCAGTGTATCCGCTTAGGAAATAGTACATTGCCTGTTCTTTTGTAAGTTTACTTACAGGAGGAAGTACACCAAATGCATCTGCTGTAAGGAATATAATGTTTTTTGGATGTCCTCCTGTAAGAGTGCATTCGTGGTTTTCAATATGTTCTATCGGATAGCTTACCCTTGTATTTTCCGTTTTGCTTGCATCCGTATAATCCACCTCTCCGTTTTCTTTAATTACTACATTTTCAAGAAGTGCATTTCTTCTTATTGCATTATAAATTTCAGGTTCGCTTTCTTTGTCAAGATTGATAACTTTTGCATAGCATCCACCTTCAAAATTGAATACCCCGTTATCATCCCATCCGTGCTCGTCATCACCTATAAGTTTTCTGTGAGGGTCAGTTGATAGTGTGGTTTTACCTGTACCGCTAAGACCGAAAAACAGTGCAACATCGCCTTTTTCTCCTATATTTGCAGAGCAATGCATAGAGAGTTTACCTTCGAGCGGAAGCCAGTAATTCATCATTGTGAATATTCCTTTTTTCATCTCACCGCCATACATTGTTCCGCTCATTACGGCTTTGTTTTCTTCTATGTTAAATGCGACAAAAATATCGCTGTTAAGTCCGTCTTTTTCCCAATCAGGATATCTTGCTTCACCTGCTACCATAAAAGTAAAATCAGGTTTGAAATTTTTAAGTTCCTCATCAGTTGGCAAAATAAACATATTCATAACAAAATGTGCCTGCCAAGCTATTGGTGTTATGAATCTTATCGCGCGTCTGCTCTTTTTACTTGCACCTACAAAAACATCTATAACGTATAATTCTTCTTTTTTTGAAAGTTCGTTTTTTGTAAATTCTTCAAGTTTTTTGAAAGTATCAAGTGAGATTGGCTGATTTATTTCACCCCATGCTATATATTTTTCGCTTGGAGGTTGTTTAACGAAGAATTTATCTTTTGGGCTTCTTCCTGTAAATTCTCCTGTATCAACAGCAGTTGCTCCGCTTGCAGTTTCTACTACTTCACCTTTTTTTAATGTGTCTTCAATAATTTTGTCATAACTTGGGTTATGAATAATTTTTTTTGCTTTGATGCCAATATTATTAAGTTCATTTATCATAAATTTCTCCTAATGTTAATGTGGTTGTTCGGATTATAATTATAACAAATATAGAGAGGTTTTGAGAAAAAAAATTATTAAAAGAAAAAAATTATAAGAAAGGGAGAAAAATCAAAGGTCTTTTTCAAGACCTGATTTTTTGAGAGTGAATTCTACGAATTTGTAAGCAATTATAATTAAAATAGGCCACATGAAGAAAAGAATAGTTCCCCATGTTGTGTCTACTTTGTGAACTTCCGGATTGATTCCGTTTGGCATTAATTGTTCAGAAGCGAATAGAAAGCTTCCGAAAAATACCATTAAAAGTGCTATTAATTTTCTCATTCTCAGCTCCTTAATATGCATGAGATTCTGGGTCTGCAATTTCTTCTTTTGTAATTGGCCCATTTTTTTTCATTTGATACCATACCCAGATAATGTATGCTAAAACGAAAGGTACCGCTACTGATACCCAAGCCATTACTTCAAGAGTATATTTGCTACCAGAACTGTTTTGAATTGTTAAAGAACTTTGTAAATCCGCATAACTTGGATAGAACGGTGTTCCGAAAAGTCCTGCGATTACAAATACGATAATACCAATAAGTACAATTCCAAGACCTGCGAACCAGATACCTTTGTTTGAATTACCAAATCCTGATTTGAAAACTCCAAGTACATAAAGTACAAGTCCTGCTAAGAAAAGGATTAATGGAATTGCTCCAAATGATAATAGGTTGTGTAGATATTTTCCATCTACTAATGTGATTGTACCTTTTGGATCATGGATATTGTAAGAATATCCTTTCATTGTAAGTAAACCGAAAAGTACTATTACAAGTGCAACTAAAAGTACGATGAAACATTTTTTAATTGTTCCTCTAAGTCTTTGGATTAACTCAGGGAATTCATTGTTATCGATGTCGTTGATTAACCATAGTGCACCTAAGATTCTTGCTGCTGCAAATAGTAATACACCGAATGCAAGGTTAAACCATGCTCCGTGTTTGAAATCGATTGCCGCTTCAAGACCTCTTAAATCGAAACCGTCTTTTGCAGTACCCCATTCAAGTACTCTTGTGATAGGGTCATAGCTGAAATTACTTCCTGTAAAGAATGTACCAACTGCTGCTCCTATTAAAACCATCGCAACTACACCGTTGAAATATAAGAAGAATTTGTATGCACCTTTACCGATAAGGTTACCAGGTTTATTCATATATTCGTATGCAACCGCTTGAAGTACGAATGCAAAAAGAATTAGCATCCAAACCCAGTAAGCTCCACCGAATGATACTGAATAAAATAGTGGGAATGCCGCATAAAGTGCACCACCAAAAAGTACTAATGTTGTAAATGTAAGCTCCCATTTTCTACCAAGAGAGTTTAGGATAGCTCTTTCTTCCATTTCATCTTTTGCTGTGTGAAATAATGTTTGTCCACCTTGAACGAAAGTCATAAGAAGGAAAAGTCCTCCTAATACCGCAACGATTAACCAGAAATATACTTGTAAATAAAAGTGTGTTGCGTCCACTGTATTTGGTGCCCAAGTCATCAGTGCGCTCCTTTTGGTCCGTGTTTAACGACCGTAAATAGGATTTTAAGTTCAGCAATACCAAGGATAACAAATGCTGTTAAGAACATAAAGAATGTTGCTTGAACGTTTTGTAATGCAATTGGTGTTGCTGATTCTGCTGTCGGAAGCATTCCGAATACTGTCCAAGGTTGTCTTCCGATTTCCGCAGTCATCCATCCGAAACTTGTTGCAATCCATGGTAACGGAACTGATAAAGTTGCAAGTGTTTGAAGCAATTTGCTGTTTTCAAAACTTCCTTTAACAACTGCAATCCATGCCCATAGGAACAATAAGATAAACCAGAATCCAAGTCCTACCATGATATGGAATGAATAGAATACAGGTGGTACAGGTGGATGAATTAATTCAGGATTTACATTTGGATTTGCAAAATATCCATATCCGATTAAGTCTGCTTTTGTTAAAGATACACCGTTTTTAGGATCACTCCATACTACTGTATAGAAATCTTTTTTAGCTGCTGCCATAGCCGCAGTATCGCCTTTTGTTTTTGCTTCATGATAAGCTCTTAAATCAGCTCTTGCTTCTTCACCGATTTTAGCAAGTTTGCTAAGAGGCCAAATTCCATACTCAGAATTACCGTCAATTAAGTCTTTAAGTCCTGGAACATATGCGTCAGGATTTCTTTTTCCAAGAATTGATAATAATTTAGGAATTTCAATTTTGAATGCAAATGCTTGATCATTGCTTGTAACTTCATTTGCTGGTAAATTTTTAGGCAAACCGAATGCTACGATAGGAGCACCTTTTTCACCAACATAAAGACCTTCCATAGCTGCAATTTTAGTAGGTTGAGTGTTTGCCACTTCATAAGCGTGTTCATCACCGATAACCGCTACAAAGATTGAAGATACTAAACCGAATGCCGCTGCAACTGCTGCTGATTTTTTAGCGAATTCAATATGTTTTTTTCTAAGAAGATAATATGCTGAAATACCAAGTACGAAAATACTTGCAAGTGTATAACCCGCACTTACAACGTGTAAAAATTTAACCTGAGCAACAGGTTGAGCAATAAGTTTCCAGAAATTTATCATTACTGCTCTTGATGTTTCAATGTCAAATTTTAAGAATTCATTACTTGGATGTTGCATAAATCCGTTTGCAATTAAAATCCAAAGTGCTGATAGGTTTGAACCGATTGCAAGTAGCCAAGATGATGCCAAGTGAACACCTTTGCTAACCCTTTTCCATCCGAAGAATGAAATTGCCGCAAATGTTGCTTCCATAAAGAATGCAACAATACCTTCAACTGCCAGTGGCGCACCAAATACGTCACCAACAACCCATGAATATGTTGACCAGTTTGTACCAAATTCGAATTCATGGATAATACCAGTAGATAAACCGAGTGCAAAGTTAATTGCAAAAATCAATTGCCAGAATTGCGTGATTGATTTCCATTCTTCTTTTCCTGTTTTTACGTAAATTGTTTCGAAAAACGCTACGATAAATGACATACCGAGTGTAAACGGTACGAAAAAGAAGTGGAACAACGCTGTCATTGCGAATTGGGCTCTCGCCCATTCAAGCATGTTCAAATCAAGTGCCATGCTATTCCTCCTTTTTTTGCTTTGTGGTTGTAATTCCCGTAATTTGGTTAATGTAAAGCTCTTGTTGTTTTGCTTTGTCAGGAATTTTCGAATCCAATGTCGGAAACAAAAAGGCTCTAAATACCACGAAAATTACAACCAGTTTGATGATAATGATTACCCAAAGCTTACGCCCCAGGTCTGACAGGTTTTTAAACCCGTCTATGTAAAAGAATAAAATTCGTTTTAACATAAGCGCCCTCCTTCGAGGCTACAAAAATTATATATCAATTTAAAAATATAGTCAATAAAATTTTAATGTAAAATTAATAAATTGTGTGGAATTTTTATAAATAATGATTCATTTTTGATTTTGATGAAGAGTAAAAATTAAGGGGAAAAGAAGATTAGTCTTGAACTGTTACCTCTTTAACTTCACTTTCCCATAAACCGTGTTTAGTACAATAGCTCATTGCTGTAAGTTTTAATTTGTTTTTTGTAGGGATAATATAAAAATCCACTTCAACATGGTCTTTTTGGTTTCCAAGAGTTCCCGGTGTAAATGTAGCTTGTGCCAAAAGTGTTTCACCATCCCATAATTGTACATATGCAATGTAATGATCAAAATCATCCGGGTGAGCATATTCGTTACCTACTTTTACTTTTACTTTGAATTTTTCACCTTTTTTTGCAGTGTCTTCACAAATTACAAATGGTGAGTGTCTGTCAATATAATCTTTTTTTGCTTCTCTGTCAATTTGAGAAATATCTTCATATCTATTAATTTTTGGCATATTTGCCTCCTTTTGATAAAATTTGTGAAATTATTATATCATAAAAAATAAAAAAAGACAAAATTTATCCGATAATAAAAGGTAATAAATGAAAAAAATTGAAATTTATACTGACGGCAGTTCTCTTGGAAACCCGGGACCCGGAGGATGGTGCGCGATTTTAAGATATAAAGAATATGAAAAAACGTTAAGCGGAGGAGAAGAGTATACTACAAACAATAGAATGGAATTAAAAGCCGTTATAGAAGCTCTAAAAGCATTAAAAGAGCCTTGTGAAATTGAATTGTTTGCCGATTCAACTTATGTATTAAAAGGTATAAATGAGTGGCTTGAAGGATGGATTAAAAAAAATTTTAAAAATGTAAAAAATGTCGATTTATGGAAAGAATTTATTAATGTAAGTAAAAAACATAAAATAAATATAAACTGGGTAAAAGGCCACAGCGGACACAGGGAAAACGAAATTTGTGATAAAATTGCAAAAGAAGAAGCATTAAAAAGGAAAAACGAGTGTTAATTTCCAAAGAAGAGATTATAAAATATTTAAAAAACATACCTCCGGTGCCAGAGAATGTTAAAAATGCACTCTCGGCTTTGGATGAAGGGGATTTGAAAAAAGCAGCAATAGAGGCTTCAAACGATTTGGTGTTAAAAAAAAGAATTCAAAGCGTTGTAAATTCCGCGTATTATGGGCTCTCTCATAAAGTTGAAGATATGATTCAGCTTTTTACAATGCTTGGCAGTGAAAAATCAAAAGGTCTTATTTATTCATATCTTGTGTCACTACTTGAACCAAAAGAATGGAAAATATTTAAAATAGATTTTTTTGAATTTCAAGCCGCTTTTGTGGGGGAATTTGAAAAATCTATGATTTTGGAGTTTGATGAAAAAACATATAAAAAATATGCCGAAATAGGTGCAATACTTCCTGCGGCTGTTTGTGTGTGTGATTCATTGCTTGGTGAAAAAAAAGATGATGTCGAGCTTGTGATGTCATCAGCCCCTCTTGAATATTCTACTCTTATAAAAAGGATGACGGGAGTTTCGCTTTTTGGACTTGCAGGTAAAATTGCGGAAATATGGGGTCTTGAAAAAGAAAAAAGCGATATTTTAAAAGCCGCCGAATGTATAAACTGTAATAACAAAATTGCAGCATTGACACATTTTGTGTTTTTTATGCTTGTAAGTAAAAAACAGTTTTTGGATTTGAATTCATTAATTGAATTTAAACCCGAGTGTATAGAACTTATACCTAAAACATATGAAAGGATTATAAATGATAGCTGAGGAACTGCAAAAGAGCTTGGGATATCAGTTTAAAGATGAAAAATTGATAACCGAGGCTCTGACACATAGAAGTTATTCTAAAAATATTAATAACGAAAGACTTGAATATTTGGGCGATGCCGTTTTGGATTTAATTGTTGGCGAATATCTTTACCATCTTTTTCCTGAGGCAGAAGAGGGGATACTCTCAAAATTAAGAGCCGCTCTTGTAAATGAAGATGCTTTTACAAAACTTGCTAAAAGAATTGATCTTGGAAAATATCTTTTATTGTCTCCTGCGGAAGAAAATAACGGAGGAAGGGAAAAGCCATCTATTTTATCAAGTGCTTTTGAGGCGCTAATTGGAGCACTTTACCTTGAAGCGGGCTTTGATAAGGCAAAAGAAGTTTCTCTTAAATTGATAAAAGAAGAATATCCGAGTATTACGCCTGATAAATTATTAAAAGATTATAAAACTTCGCTTCAAGAAATAACACAGGCTCATTTTGGTGTGGTGCCGGAATACAGGCTTTTAAGCGCTAAGGGACCTGATCATAAAAAAGAGTTTGAAATAGGTGTGTTTATACATGATAAAGAGTATGCCAGGGCAAAAGGAAAAAGCAAAAAAACAGCTCAGCAAGAAGGCGCAAGACTGACTATTGAAAAGCTTAAAAAAGAGCTTGGGATTTAGTGAATGGGTGGATTGGTGTATGAGTGGATGAGTATATGAGTGTATG
>JALVVX010000006.1:30798-64262 GCA_027038555.1 Nautiliaceae bacterium
AAAGGAAAAAGCAAAAAAACAGCTCAGCAAGAAGGCGCAAGACTGACTATTGAAAAGCTTAAAAAAGAGCTTGGGATTTAGTGAATGGGTGGATTGGTGTATGAGTGGATGAGTATATGAGTGTATGAGTGTATGGGTAGATGGGTAGATGAGGGAGAAGGGAGAAGAGTGGGGAGTGTTGAGTTAATTTAACAGTGCAAAAGGAAAGTAATGTTTAACAGTTTTGGAGAAATATTTAGATTTACAACTTTTGGGGAATCACATGGAAAGGCAATCGGTTGTGTTGTTGATGGAGTACCTGCCGGTATAGAATTTGACGAAAAGTTTTTAGTAAATGAACTTGATAGAAGAAGACCGGGCAAAAACAGATTTGCAACCCAGCGTAAAGAATCGGATACTCCGGAAGTTTTAAGCGGTGTGTTTGAAGGAAAAACAACAGGGACTCCAATTGCCATAGTGATTTTCAATAAAGACCAAAAAAGTAAGGATTATTCAAATATAAAAGATATATTCCGTCCGGGGCATGCCGATTTTACTTATTTTCACAAATACGGCATAAGAGATTACAGAGGCGGCGGCAGAAGTTCGGCAAGGGAGACCGCCGCAAGGGTTGCGGCTGGGGCTGTTGCTAAAATGATTTTAAAAGAATTTGATATAGAAATTGAAGCGGGGACTGTGGAAATTGCCGGTGTAAGGGCTGAAAAGCTTGATTTTGAATATGCGAAAAACTCTCCTCTTTTTGCACTAGATAGTGAGATTGAGAAAAAATGGATAGAAATTATTGATAAAGCAAGAAATGAGCATAATTCACTCGGAGGCGTTGTGAAACTAAAAATTAAAAATCTGCCAATTGGACTTGGAGAGCCGGTTTATTATAAACTTGATAATGTCTTGGCAAGTGCGATGGTAAGTATAAATGCGGTAAAAGGCGTTTATATCGGTAATACCGAGGCTCATAAACTTACAGGTCTTGAAAATAACGACGAGATTAGCAAAGACGGATTTTTAAGCAACAATTCAGGCGGAGTGCTTGGAGGGATAAGCAACGGTGAAGATGTTGAGATTGAAATATACTTTAAACCAACCCCTTCAATTTTTAAACCTCAAAAATCAGTCGATATAAACGGCAATGAAGTTGAGGTAAACTTAAAAGGCAGACACGATCCTATTGTGGCAATCAGAGGTTCTGTCGTAGCAGAAGCTATGGCGGCATGTGTTGTTGCCGATATGCTTATGTTAAACGCCACAAGGACAATTGAGAGATTAAAAAAAGTTTATCAGTAAATATGTACAGCAAGCCAGATGGCGATTTTTTTGGTTTTTAGAAGTGTATGAGGAGTATTTGCCGGGATAAATAGATAATCTCCGGCTTTTAACTTTTTAATTTCTCCGTTTATTTCTATTTTGGCACAGCCTTTAAGCAATACTACAAATTCATCTTCTTTTTGAATAAATTTTTGAGGTGTTTTAAGTGTATTTGAGACTATTTTTTTGATTTCAACGTTTTTATGTTTTAGAAGAGTTTCAAAAACTTCACTGTCAATTTCTGGCAGGTTTTTTATGTCGAATAAGTTCATCTTTTTTCCTTAAAAACATTTTCAGTGATTTTTTTTCTCTCCATCCCATTTTGTAATAAATTATCTTATCAAGATACTCTTTTGCCTCTTTATATGAAATGCCAAGGCTTGAAGCATATTTTTTGAGTGTAACATAAGGGATTTTCTGTTTTTTTTGTAAAAATTCGTTTATAAGTTTTTCATATTTTTCGTAGTTTTTATTTACGCAAAATCTTGCAAATACAAAGGGAAGTTTGTGTTTTTGATGCCACTCTTTTGCCAAATCAATGCAGTTTTTTTCTCTGAACGCCTTATCTCCTATAATTACTTTTCCTTTGATATTTAAAATCTCAGCTAAAATATTTGAAGTTGCCGATTCGCTGTCTAAGCCTTTTCCGGGACATACAAGGACTGTTTTTACTTTTTTATTCGCAATTATTCCGATATCAAAACATTTTTTGTTTTTGGATTTGACGGATGATATGAAAGCGGCATCAATTTTTCTTTTTTCAAACATTTCATTTATTGTACTTGGGACGCCTTTTTTTATTTTTATATGCTTTTTTTTCAAAAATTGATAAAATGGCAAAAGATTTAAATAATCAATATGACCTAACATAAAAACCTTTTTATTGGAATTTTAACATAAGGATTGCAAATGGTGAGTGTGGAATTTTTAGGACCGATTCAAATCGATAAAAAAGAATTTGATGTAAAAAGTGTAAGAGAGCTAAAAGATGAGCTTTATAAAATACCGGAACTTGAAGATTGGCTTATTAGCTGTGCTATTGCTGTAAATGATAAAATTATCCAAAATCTTGACACACCTCTTAAAGACGGTGATAAAGTGGTTTTACTGCCGCCGGTCTGCGGGGGATGAGTGGTAGATGAGTGATGAGTGTATGGGTGAATGAGTAAATGGGTAAATGGGTGAGTAGTGGGGAGTTTTGAGTTTAATTAATGAAATGGAGAATTGAGAATGGAGAGTGGAAAATTAAATAATATGGTTTTGGAGATATATAAAGGCGGAGTGCCTGTAATGGATGTGTTAAACAGGTGGTATGATGAGTTTAAGCTTGAAGGATATGGAGCAATGATACCGTTTATCGGGATTGTAAGACCTGATAACGGCATTGATGGGCTTAGTTTTGATTTGTATCTGCCGCTCCTTACCGAGTGGTTTAAAAAATGGCAAAATCTCCCTGATGCTAAAATCACAATGGCGCACAGCTTTGGCGATGTAATGGTAGGTGAGACAAGTTTTTTATGCGCCGTTTATACAAAACATAGGCGCGAAGGATTTAAATATTTAGAAGAATTTGTAGAGGATTTCAAAGCAAATGCCCCTATTTGGAAGTATGATTTAAAAAACGGAAAAAGAATTTTTGCAAGTGACAGGGCAAAGCCGCTGCCTCAGGCTGGAATTTTAATGGAGAATAAATGAGTTATAAAAAGTGGGATATTGTAAGTGTTGATTTTGGAATTAGTACAAATTTAATAGATGAAAAAGAAATTTTTACAAAAAGTAAAATTATTGAAAAGAAAGGTATAAATTTTAATAAAGAATTTAGCTTATTGCATATTGCAATTGTAATTAGTCCTTCTTTTTTAAATAAAAAAGGAAAATTATTAGTTATTCCTATTACCTCTTTTAATCCTGAAAAACATAGTCCTGATTTTTTAAATCATTTTGTTTTGTATAAAAATTTAAAAAATGATAGTGTTTTGGTCTTAAATGAAATTAGAAGTATTGATGAGGGAAGAATTGTAAAGAAACATAATTTTCATTTAAAGGATATTCACAAAAAAGTGATACAAGAAAAATTGCCTAAAATATTGTAGACCCACAAAGGGGTAAAAACGATAATTAAATTTATTATAATACATTTTAAAGGAAATGTCAATGGCGCATATTAGCTTTGAAGAATCTATAAAAATTTTAAATGAAAATCTTCCGGGTATGAAAGGAAGTGAAAAAGTATTTTTAAGTGATGCTCTAAACAGGGTTTTGGCAAAAGATATTATTGCTAAATATGATAATCCGTATATGCCAACAGCCTCAATGGACGGATATGCGATAAATTATGATGATATCGACGGTGAGATTAAAATTATTGGCAAAAATCCGGCAGGGCATTTTGATATTAAAGAAATTAAAAGAGGTGAGAGTGTTAAAACATATACGGGTTCTTTTATGCCAAAAGGCGCTGATACGCTTGTGCCAATTGAAAATGTGGAAGATAAAGACAACAGACTTATAATAAAAGAAAAGGTTGAGAGAGGCTTTTCCGTACGACCTGTCGGGGAGGATTTTAAAAAAGGTGAAGTTTTAATAAAAAAAGGCACACTTCTTAAAACCGGGGAAATTGGGGTTTTAGCATCTCTTGGAATACCTGTGGTTGATGTGGTTAAAAAGCCTATTGTTTCAATTCTCGCCACCGGAGAGGAAGTTGTGGATTTAGATGATGAGTTTGAAATGGGACAGATTAGAAGCTCAAACAACTATACACTTACAGCCCTTGGAAAATCTTTTGGTTTTGAAGCGATTAATTTAGGAATTGCCGGTGATGATAAAGAAAAAATAAAATCAAAACTTCTTGATGCTCTAAAAACCAGCGATGTAGTGGTAACCACAGGGGGAGTAAGTGTAGGGGATTTTGATTTTGTAAAAGAGATAACGGGTGAATTTGACGTTTTATTTCACGGAGTAAATATTAAACCGGGACAATGGATTATGATAGCTAAATCAGGTGATAAATTTATAGTATCACTCCCCGGATTCCCGTACAGTTCTTTTGTAACGTTTCTTTTGTATGTAGTACCTATTTTGGAAAGTTTGGAAAATAAAAAAGTGCTTAAAAAAATTAAAGCGAGACTAAAACACGAATTTGTCAAAAAATTCAAAAAATATCAGTTTGTTGCGGTAAATATTGAGTTTAACGGTGAATTTTATGTTGATACAATAGGCAAAAAACAGGGAAGCAGTGGAATACTTACGAATTTAATAAAAAACAGAGCCTTAATGTGTTTAGATGAGGGACTTTATACGCTTAAAGCCGGTGAAATGGTAGATGTTTTAGTTTATGAGAGGATTGTGTAGAGTGGATAGGTAGATGAGTGGATGGGTGGATGTGTGGATGTGTGAATGAGTGGGTAGTTATGATATGTAAAATTGTATAGAAATATATATTAAAAGGATGCAAATGAAACTGAAAACGCCAATGTATGTAATTGAAGAAGAAAAGCTTGAAAATAATTTAAAAATTCTTAATAATGTTCAAAAAGAAGCGGGTTGTAAAGTTTTAGTGGCTTTAAAAGGATATGCCGCGTGGGCGACTTTTGATTTATTGGAAAAATATTTAAGCGGTGCTACGGCGAGCGGGCTTTGGGAGGCAAAACTTGGAGCGATGAAGCCTTGGGAAGTTCATACATATGCTCCTGCATTTAAAGATGATGAAATTGATGAAATAGCAGATATTTCTCACACAGTTGTATTTAATTCATTTAATCAGCTTGAAAGATTTGAAGAAAAAGTAAAAGATAAGGCGCTTATTGGGCTTAGGGTAAATCCGGGTGTTTCGTCTGCGCCTGTTGCACTTTATGACCCGTGTGCACCTTACAGCCGTCTTGGAATAACAAAAGAGAATTTCAAAGCCGACAAATTAAAAAATGTAAGCGGACTGCATTTCCATGCACTTTGCGAACAGCTTGATGATGCATTGGAAAGAACTCTTGAAGGATTTGAGAAGAATTTCGGTGAATATCTTAAAGATATGGAATGGGTAAATTTCGGAGGAGGACATCATATTACAAGAGAAGGCTATAATGTCGATAATCTGATAAGACTTATTAAAGAGTTTAAAAACAGATATCCAAATATTAAAGATGTTTATTTAGAACCCGGAGAAGCGGTAGGTCTTAATGCCGGATACCTTGAAGCAACAGTCCTTGATATAGTTGATAACGGTATGAAAATAGCTATTCTTGATACCTCAGCAGAAGCTCATATGCCAGATGTCCTTGCGATGCCTTATCGGCCGGTGGTAAGAGGTGCCGGGGAGCCGGGAGAGAAGAAATATACATATCGATTCGGGGGAGTTACATGTCTTGCGGGCGATGTTATAGGGGATTACAGTTTTGATGAGCCTTTAAAAATTGGTGATAGAGTGATATTTGAGGATATGGCGATTTATACGATGGTTAAAAATACGGCGTTTAACGGAATTAAATTGCCTAGTATTGTTATTAAAAGAAAAGACGGAAGTTTTTATGTGTCAAGAGAATTTCATTATGAGGATTTCAGGGACAGACTGAGTTGAGTGGTAGATGAGTGGATGGGTGAATGGATGTATGAGTAGATGGGTTGATGATGAAGAAATAAGTGTTTTATGTTCTTAGTTCCAAGTAGAGAGTAGAGGTGAGTTTTAGGACGGTTATATTAGTGAGAAAGTGTTAAAAAGTAATAAACGGGAAACAGATGTTTCCTATTTTGTTTTCATAGAAAAAAATGCAATTGTCGCAATTATCCATCCTATAAATATTAAAATTCCTCCTATGAATATAATTGTTAAAATTCCGCCCCAGAAAAATGTATTTGCGGCTGTTTTAAAAAGTGTTTCGCCTGTGAGTTCGTAGATTGCCATAAATATTTTTTTGTAATAAACTCCTGTAAAAATACCAAGACCAACAAAAATCAAATAGGCTAAAAACATCAACGCCTCGGATTGATTTACAATTGCGCTGATAAATATCGCTCCAAGAATAATTGAAAGTATTATGCCGATTATTAAAACAATCAGCCAGTTTTTAAAAATTTTTTTTGAAGGGTTTTTGTCGGATAGCTTTTTAAAAGCAATTGTAAGAAGTATAAGTCCTACAAGATAGAGTGCCATCCCGATATAAGGTATCCAGCTAAGAAGAATAAAAAGAGCTCCAAGCCCTCCGAAATATTTTATGTTTGATTCCATATTAATTGCCGTAATTAAATCTGGCTTTGGGGCTTCTAAAATATAAATGTTTTTTGCTCTGTTTTCTTCCGTTTCAAAATCGACAACCATTCCTTTTACCGGAGGTACTTTTTCTTTGAATTCACTCAAATCAAATTCATATCTTTCGCCGTCATCGCCTAAAATAATTCCCTTGTTTTCTTCAACGGTTAAAATTTTCCCTTTCATTTTGCTCCTTTTTTGCAAATTATAGCAGGTTTTTAATGTTTGTTTAATATTTTACTTTTATTCTCTATCTTTATATAATACCGCAAAAAAAGGTTTTGAGTGGGTAAGAAATTAATAATTGTTGAATCACCGGCAAAAGCGAAAACTATAAAAAACTTTCTTGGAAAAGATTATGAAGTTGTTGCAAGCAAAGGGCATATCAGGGATTTGCCAAAGAGCAGTTTTGGGATAAAAATTGAAGAGGATAAATTTATTCCGCAGTACCGTGTTACAAAAGACCACCAGCAGATTGCAAAAGAGCTGAAAGAAAAAGCAAAAAAGGCAGACACTATTTATATCGCAACGGATGAAGACAGGGAAGGTGAGGCTATCGGGTATCATATAGCCCATATTCTTGGTAAAAAACCGGAAGAGCTTCCAAGAATCGTATTTCACGAAATTACCAAAAAAGCTATAAAAAATGCGCTTGAAAATCCAAGAAGAATTGATTTAAACAGGGTTAACGCGCAGCAGGCAAGAAGACTGCTTGACAGGATTGTGGGGTATAAACTCTCACCTCTTCTTGCAAAAAAAATTCAAAGGGGGCTTAGTGCCGGAAGGGTTCAAAGCTCGGCTCTTAAAATAGTTGTTGACAGAGAAAGGGAAATAAGAGCGTTTAAACCTCAGGAATACTGGAGTATAGAAGGGATTTTTAAAAAGAGTGAAGGTAATTTAATAAAATATCACGGTAAAAAACTTGAAAAGTTTGATATCAAAACAAAAGAGCAGGCACAAAATATTGTAAATGAATTAAAGCCTCTGACGTATAACGTCTCAAAAATAGAGAAAAAAACAACAACTGTAAAATCCCCGGCGCCTTTTATGACTTCAACCCTTCAACAGGTTGCGAGTTCGGAACTTGGATTTTCTCCTAAAAAGACTATGAGTATCGCCCAAAAACTATATGAAGGCGTTAAAACTCCGGTTGGAGAGACGGGGATTATTACCTATATGAGAACTGACAGCTTAAATATTGCCGATGAAGCGCAAAAAGCCGCTCTTGATATGATAAAACAGAGTATTGGCGAAGAATACGCAGAGCCTAAAACATACAAAACAAAATCAAGCTCCGCACAAGAAGCGCATGAGGCGATAAGACCTGTTGATGTGAGACTCACTCCTGATGATTTGAAAAATTATCTGACAAAAGACGAATTAAAATTATATACATTAATCTATAACAGATTTCTTGCATCTCAGATGAAAGATGCGAAGTTTGAAACTCAAAACATTTATCTTACAAATGATAAGAGCGAATTTAAAATAAGCGGAAGAAGACTTCTGTTTGACGGATTTTACAAAGTATACGGCAAACCGAGTGCCGATACTCTTTTGCCTGAATTCAAAGAAGGTGAAGAGGTTAAACTTGATGAAATCAAAGCTACTCAGCATTTTACGAAACCTCCTGAGAGATACACGGAAGCGAGTCTTATCAAAAAGCTTGAATCACTTGGTATCGGAAGACCTTCAACATATGCTCCGACTATTACACTTCTTCAAAACAGAAATTATGTTGAGGTAAAAGATAAAAAACTTCATCCGACTGATACTGCATTTACCGTAATCGAGACACTTGAAAAACATTTTCCTGATATTGTGGATGCTAATTTTACTGCCAATATGGAAGAGATGCTTGATAGTATTGCGGGAGCAAAAAAAGACTGGCAGGAAGTACTTAAAGAATTTTACAATCCTTTTATTGAGCTTATTAAAAAAGGTGAAAAAGAAATCCCGTCTCAAAAAATAGCAAAACCGATAGGTGAGCCTTGCCCTCAGTGCGGAAGCGAACTTGTAATAAGAAAAGGAAGATTCGGGGAATTTATAGCTTGCAGTAATTATCCGAAATGCAAATATACAAGACCTCTTGAAGAAGAAGAGAAAAAAACCGATGTCAAATGCGATAAATGCGGGGCTGATATGGTTATCAAAAGAGGTAAAAGGGGTGAATTTTTAGCTTGTAGCAATTACCCTGAATGTAAAAATACAAAACCACTAAAAGAGCCTGAAAAACTTGAAGATGTAAAATGCCCTGAATGTGGAGGAGATATTATTAAAAGAAGTTCAAGAAGAGGAGAATTTTACGGGTGTAGTAATTATCCTGAGTGTAAATTCATCTCAAAATTCAGACCTGTAAATAAAAAATGTCCTGAATGCGGGTATTTGATGGCTGAGAGAACATACAGAAACAAAGATATTTATGAATGCATAAAATGCAAACACAGGGAAGAACAATAGGAAATAAAATGAAAAACAATCAAAGACTTAGCGGCTATATGAAAGAAGCTAATTTGCATATAAACAGATTAAAAAAGACTTTAAAAGCTCTTCCATACCCGTTTGAGCCAAAAGATTTAGATGAAGAAATTTTGGATAAATTAGATGTTTTGGCTTTTAGGTTTTCAAAACTTCAAAGTTTAGTGGGCGAAAAACTTTTTAGAGAATATTTATCGCTTTTTTATGATGTTGAAGGGAAAAGTTTTTTAGAACTGCTGAAACTGCTTGAAAAAGAGGGGATAACAGATATCGATACTTGGAGTGAAATTAGAAAAATCAGGAATTTTATTTCACATGATTATCCTTTAATTGATGAAGAAAAAGTTAAAGCCATAAATTTTTTAATTGAAAATTTGAATATAATTTTTGAAATTGTTGAGAAAATAGAAAGCAGGTTAAATGAGATTGACTTATGAGGAAATTAATACCATAAAAAAAGTCATTACAGAGATTTTCGGAGAGTCTGAAATAAGGATATTTGGAAGCAGATTACAAAAAAAGAAAGGCGGGGACATTGATATTTATGTAATCCCTGAAAACAGAGAGGAGTTATTTAAAAAAAAGATAAAAGCGTGTGCAAAACTTGAAAATCTGCTTTATAAACCTGTGGATATTTTAGTTCATTATGATTTTGACAGAGAAATTGAAAAAGAAGCGTTAAAAGGAGAATTGATTTGAAAATTGGTATTATGTCTGATACGCATAAAAAACTTGGACGTGCCAAAAAAGCGGTTGATTTATTGATTCAAAAGGGAGCTGAATTTATAGTCCACGCCGGTGATATTGTAAGAGTCGAACTTCTTGAATATTTAGAAGAAAAAAATATAAGATATGTGGCGGTTTTGGGAAATAATGATTTTCATTTATATAATGTAGCGGATAAGTTTAATATTGTAACGGAGCCGTATTACTTTAAGTTAGCAAACAAAACATGGAAACTTATGCATTATCCGAAATATATGTTTCCTCTTGATACCGATATAATCGTTTACGGACATACGCATGATGTTGATATAACTTTTAACGGTAAAAATTTAATACTTAATCCCGGAGAAGTGTGCGCAAGGGATCATGGTTTTTCGACATGTATGACGCTTGATATTGAAGAAAACCGGTATGTTGTAACGCTTTATTACAGAAAAATTGGTGAGGATGAGTGGAAGAGTAAAATTAAGGAGTTTTTGATTTGATATATCTTTGCGCCATATCCAATATCCGCTCTGGAGCGTGCAGGGAAGACTGTAAATTCTGCACTCAAAGCGTAAAATGGGGAGCGGATATAAACAGATATAAAGAAAAAAGCATTTCAGAAATAGTAAATGAGGCAAAACTTGCCAAAAAAAATAAAGCAGTCGGATTTTGTCTTGTTACAAGCGGTAAGGGGCTTGATGAAAAGACGCTTGAATATGTCTGTCATGCAACACAAGCTATCTTAAAAGAAGTAGATATAAAAATAATAGCATGTAACGGCACTGCGGGAAAAGAAGAGCTTAAAGAGCTTAAAAAAGCGGGAGTTGATATCTATAACCACAATCTTGAAACAAGCAGGGAATATTATCCTAAAATCTGCTCCACCCACAGCTGGGATGAGAGATTTGAGACCTGTGAGAATGTAAAATCGGCAGGGCTGAGACTTTGCAGTGGAGGAATTTTCGGAATGGGAGAGAGTGAGGAAGATAGAATTTCTCTTCTTAATTCGTTAAAAGAATTAAATCCTGAGGGGATTCCTCTTAATTTTTTTATAGAAAACGAAAAACTTCCATTAAAAGCTACACATAATAAAAAAACGGCTCTTGGAATTATTAAAATGTTCAGAAAAAATTTTAAGAATGCAATTATTATGCTTGCAGGAGGCAGGGAAAAAGTTTTTGGAGATGAATTTACGCAAGGTTTAAAAGCCGGGGCTAATGCTATAATAATAGGTGATTATTTAACTACAAAAGGCGAAAAGCCTGATAAAGATATAGAAATTTTAAAAAAAGAAGGGTTTAAAATAGCAAATGAGTGCTGAAATAATTATGATTGTTACTTTATCGGTGATACTTCTTGTCTCACCTTTTATAAGTAATTTGTTAAAACTTCCGATTTCAATGGTTGAGATAACTCTTGGGGCATTAGCCGCAGGAGTTGGACTTTTGCATCATAATGAAATGTTTTCGCTTCTTGCAGAGGTGGGATTTTTATATTTGATGCTTTTAGCCGGTATGGAGGTAAATTTAAAAGAGCTTTTAAAACTTGATAAGTCGGTATTTATTAAAGGATTTTTATTCTTGTTTATTTTGTATGCTCTAAGTATCGCCTCTGTTTTTGTATTTAAATATTCGGTGATATTTGTTGTTATTTTACCATTGATATCAATTGGTCTTATGCTCTCAATCCAGCAAGAAATAGGCAAACAGCCTTGGCTTGATTTAGCTATTAAAATAGGTGTTTTGGGTGAGCTTATATCAATTTTGGTTTTGACAGTGGTGAGCGGATATTTTGAATTTGGACTTAGTAAAGAGCTTGCTTTTAATATCGGTATTTTGTTTTTATTTTTGTTTGTTTTGGCTTTGTTTTTTATGGGGCTTAGAACACTTTTTTGGTGGTTTCCGAAACTCAAACACTATTTAATGCCCGGAAGCGATAAATATTTTCAGGATGTAAGGATTGCAATAAGTCTCTTTTTTATAATGATTGCGGTTATGCTTGTTTTGCATCTTGATGTAGTTTTGGGCGCTTTTGCAGTGGGTGTATTTTTGGCCACATTTTTTGAACATAATAAAGATTTGGAGCATAAACTTGCTCCTTTTGGTTTTGGATTTTTGATTACTATATTTTTCGTTCATGTTGGAAGTTCTATTGATATTTCTCAAATTTCACTTGCAATGATAACAGACAGTCTAATTTTAACTTTTTTAATGATAATTTTGAGAATTATAAGCTCTTTTTTGTTTTTTAAAGATTTGAAATTTAAAAATACAGTACTTTTTGGGCTTTCACTTTCAATGCCTCTTACTTTGATGATAGCAACGGCAACTCTTGCTTATCAAAACAGAGTAATTAATGATTATTGGTTTACGGTATTCGTATTCACTGCTGTACTTGAAGTTATTATTGTAATGCTCGCAGTGAAATTTTTTTATAGGGAAAATTAATATTTTTCATACAATTCATTTTCTTCAAATTCCACTCTTTGTGTCAAAGCTTTGCCTATTTCCCCCAAATCTTTTAAGAAATCTTCGCTTTGAATATTTTTTGTATTGTTATATTTTAAAACAAATTCTTCCAAAGCAATTGTGATTTTTTTCATTTCTTGCTGTTTTTCAATGATTTGATTTTTTATTTCAGGGAAAAACCGGTATTTTACAATTAAATAATTATAAAGTTGTTTGTCTTCTTTTAAAATATGCAAGTGATAAGCTTCATAAAACTTTTTGAGATATTTTAAAGTTTTTCTATATTTTTTGCTGATATAAGTTTCTATGATTTTGTCATAAATAATAAATAGTTTTTCATGCTCTTGATTTAGCTCGTTTATTAATTTATTGTTGTATGTACGTTTCGGTTTGATTCTCTTTGCTTTTAAATTATAAAAAAAACCTTTCATTCTATCCCCTTATGATATAATTGTAACCAAAAAAGGAAAATAATGGTAGTGACTCGTTTTGCTCCAAGTCCAACGGGGTATCTTCATATCGGAGGGCTAAGAACTGCGCTTTTTAACTGGCTTTGGGCAAGAAAAAATGATGGGAAATTTAGATTAAGAATTGAAGATACAGATAAAGAAAGAAACAAAAAAGAAGCGGTTGATGCAATAATTAAAGCATTTGACTGGACTGGGCTAAATTATGATGGAGAGATAGTTTTTCAAAGCCAAAGAGAAGATATTTATAAAAAATATCTTAATGAGCTTTTAGAAAAAGGTTTGGCTTATAAATGTTATCTTACAAAAGAAGAGCTTGAAGCAATTAGAGAAGCCAAAATGAAAGGTGAAGAGCCTCCTATTGATATTAGAAAATATAGAGATTTTAAAGGAGAGCTTGATAAACCTTATGTTATAAGATTTAAAACTCCTCTAAGTGGTAAAATCTGTTTTGAAGACGGAGTTAAGGGAATGCAGTGCGTGGAGGCAAATGAGATTGAAGATTTCGTAATTGCAAGGAGTGATGGGAGCCCTACATATAATTTTGTTGCCGCAGTAGATGACCATGAAATGGGAATGACAGATATTATTAGAGGGGATGATCATTTAAGAAATACTTTTAAACAGCTTTTAATTTATGAAGCGTTTGGCTGGAATGTGCCGAAATTTTATCATGTGCCTATGATTCATAATGAAAAAGGCTCTAAAATGAGCAAAAGAGACGGGGCTGTTGATGTAATGGAATACAAAAGAGAAGGTTATCTTCCAGAAGCACTTCTTAACTTTTTAGTGCGTCTTGGATGGTCTCATGGGGACCAGGAAATTTTTAGTATAGAAGAGATGATAAATCTGTTTGACCCAAAAGATATAAACAAAGCACCAAGCAGATTTAATAAAGAAAAACTTGACTGGCTGAATTCTCACTATATTAAAAATTCACCTAATGAGAGACTTGAAAAACTTCTAAGAGATGATTTTGGAATTGATATCATTAATCACGATAAAAAAGAAATTTTAATTGATGAACTTAAAGAAAGAGTAAAAACACTTAAAGAGATGGCAGAGGAAATTGATAAAATTCTAACGCCGCCAAAAGAATATAATGAAAAAGCGGTTAAAAAATTTATAAAAGATGAGGTAATCAGTAATTTAAGGGAATTTTTGGTATTTTTAAATGATAAAGACCCGAAACTTCCGCCTGAGTGGGCAGACGCAATGCATGAATTTTTAGAAATGAAGCAAATTAAGCCAAAATTTTTAATGCCGCCACTGAGAATTGCAATGGTAGGAGATACAAAAGGAATTGATTTAGCTGCACTTCTTAGCGTACTTGGCAAAGAAGAAGTCAAAAAAAGAATAGCAGGTTTAATTGCTAAATTTGAGGTTTTTTAACCCTTTTTGGCTTTTTCATAATAAAGTCCTGAATTAAAGCCTGTTAAGTGGTATGGCTTTAAGTTTTGTCTATGGGTTAAAGTTGAATTTTTAAGATTGTTTAACAGATTTTTAAATTCTTCAATTTGAGATTCAAATTTTTCATTTTCAATAACTTTTATACTTTTAATCACTTCAAGAGCTTCTTCAAAATCCCCGTTTTCAATAGCATATTTTGCATAAAGAATTTTTTTATCAAAAATTTCATCTTCAACATTATCTATTATAAGCTGTAAAAAGTGTTTTATCATATTTATTTTTTTCTCTTTGCTGGTGGAAAAAGGGGCAATTATATCAATAATACCGGGTTTTCTTTTATAAGGTTTTGGCTTAAAGCAATAAAGCCATCCGTCATATTCTATTGTTTTTATTGTTTTGTCTTTTGGAGCGTATTTCAAATTATCCGTTCTTTTTATAGGGATGCCGGAATTTATTTCAATTTCTATATTGTCATCAAAAATATCGTCTTCAAAAAACTTAAACCTGTTTTCAAAATAGTGAATTGTAACAATTATAGTTGCGTTTTGGCTCAGTGTTTTATAAATATGAGCTTTATCGGCTTTGAATGAATAAATTTCACTCGGCTTTAAAATTTTTGGCTCTTCAAATGGACCTGTTAAAACTTCACCGTCTATTACGAATACATCCTCTTTTGCGTTTTTTGGATGTGGAGCGGCTTTTTGGGTATGATAGTTTTTTAGTTTCATTTTATAAACTTCAATGTTTTTTTCTTTTTCAATTAAACTAACTTCAATGTTTTCTTCAATGATTTTATCTTCGATAAGTTCTCCAAAAGGAACATTTAAAGCATTAGCTATCGCCCATAGTGTATTGATAGTCGGATTTGTATTACCTTCTTCTATGCTTAAAAGATTTGATTTTGAAATTCCGGCTTTTTTGGCTAAGCCGCTTAGCGAATAATTTTTTTCTTCTCTTAATTTTTTTATTCTTTTTGCAAGGTTTTGAAGTTTCATAATTTTCCTTGTTTGTTATTTAGAACGAATTTTAATATAATTGTTCGTTAAATTCAAGAAATTATAAAAATACTGACTAAATACATTCAACAAAAGTGCAAATTTTTTAACGCCTTTATTGCACTAAAATTTGCAATTGTTTCATTTTATTTGTCAGTATTTTTTAAGGAGTAATTAAGTGAAAAATAAAAAAAGAGGTTTAATTGAAATGATAGGGGCTACCCTTATTTGGGGCAGTACGCCAATTGTCGGGATACTTTCAAACTTACCAAGTCCTGTGTTTGTATTTTTTAGAGTGCTTTTTGCTTTTCCTTTTATTTTTTATTTTGCCATTAAAAGAGCAGGTATTAAAGAGTTTTTTAGATTAAAACCTTTTTGGCCTTTATTTATCAGCGGAATTTTTTTGGCTGTTAATTGGATATTTTTCTTTTGGGCTTTGAATCTTACTACTATTTCAACAGTTGTGGTGTTGTATTATACAGGACCGATAATTTCTATAATATTAGCTGTTATTTTTTTAAAAGAGAAAATGAATAAATATATTGTATTTGCGATAATTTTGGCACTTACAGGAGTTGTTATAAGTAATTTTGACAATGGATTTGAATTTAATTTAGGAGCAATTATTGCACTGATGGCCGGAATATCATATGGATTTTTGGGATTTTTTTCAAAAATTGCCACTATGCATCATAGAGCCGTAAGTGTTACGGCTTGGCAGATTTTAATTTCTATTATTTTAACAGTCCCGTTTTTATTTTTAAATGATTTTAAATTTAGTTTTGCAACATTGATTATCGTGTTAATAGCAGGTATTATCCACACGGCTTTGGCTCTTTTTCTTTGGTATGATTCGCTTAATTTCATAAGCGTAGGCATTGCTTCGATTTTGCAATACCTTGATATTTTCTTTGCAATGCTTTTTGGGCTTTTTTTAAATCAAATTCCAAGCATTAATCAGTTAATAGGAGGAATTTTGATTGCGATAGCAGGGGCTGTGGGGACTAAAAAATAGGAGCTTCATCCGTTGTTGTTTCTTTACTTGGAGGTGGAGATAACGGAGTGAACAGCTCTTTTTTACCATCGGCTGTAATGTATGTTTTTACTTTTTTTGGAATTTTAAATGTTCTTTTAAGTTCAGGATGAATTTTTAAAAGTTTTTCATAAAAATACTTAAATGCGGGAGCCGAAACTCTGCCTCCTGTCATTTTTTTGCCAAGAGAAGTTGAATTATCGTTTCCAAACCATATAAGTGTTTCACTATCAGGTGTAAATCCGTCAAACCATGCGTCTTTGTCTTTATTGGTGGTACCTGTTTTACCTGCGATTTCAATTCCTTTAACTTTTGCGTTTCTTCCTGTTCCTTTTTTTACGACATCTTGTAAAATATTGATTATCAGATATGCTTGATAATTAGGTTCAATTTCTTTGCTTTTGTATTCAGGTGTTATTGAAATGTTTTCTTTTGGAATTTCTATTTTTTTGACAATATGTACTTTTGTTTTGACTCCGTAATTACTGAATATTGTATAAAGTTCACTCATTTTCCACATACTCTCCCCTATGCTTCCAAGAACAATTGAAAAGTTTTTAGGCATTTTGCTAAAACCAAAATTGTAAAGATTGTTTATTATTGTATCAAGGCCGAGTTCCATAGAAAGATTGATAGTGGCAAGATTTCTTGAATGAACAAGAGCCTCTCTTAATGTAATAAGTCCTAAGGTGTTTTTTTCATAGTTTTTCGGTTTCCAGTACTCATCTTCGTCATTATCACTGTTTTTATCTGTGATTTTGAATTTTCTGTTTATATCTGGTATGAGACTTCCGGGATTAAAACCTTTATTAAGCGCTATTTGATAAATAAAAGGTTTTATTGAACTTCCAAGACTTCTTCTTGATTGATAGGCTCTGTTGAATTTGCTTTTATTGTAATCCACCCCTCCTACTATTGCGAGTACTTCGCCGGTTTGTTGGTGGATGGATATCATAGCTCCGTTTAGATTTTCGGGATTTAGTTTCGGGTTTAATTTAAGTATTCTTTTATAATTCCATCTGATAGTTTCTTGTGCAAGTTTTTGTATTGGCATATCTATTGTCAGATATATTTTATAGCCTCTTGTAAGTAAATCTGGATATGTTTTGATAAGTCTTTTAATTGCGGTGTCAACGGCATAAGGAGCTTGTAATTTTACTATTGAATTATAAATTTTTGGTCTTTTAAGAATTGCGTTTTTATATTCTTCCGGGGTTATCCATCCAAGAGTATATAATCTTTTTAAAATCCAGTCGGCCCTTTTTAAATTAAGTTCGTAATGTTTTACGGGATCATAAAGACTAGGTCCTTTTGGGAGGGCTATAAGCATTGCGATTTCTTTAAGATTTAAATCTTTCAAATCTTTATGAAAGTATCCCATAGCCGCAGTTTTTATACCGTAGTATCCGTGTCCCCAATATATTTGGTTTAAATATCTTTCAAGAATTTGCTCTTTTGAGAGAATATGTTCGACTTTCATTGCAATCATCATTTCAGTTAATTTTCTTGTGATTGTTTTTTTTCTGTTTAGGTATATATTTCTGACCAGCTGCTGGGTAATTGTTGAAGCACCTTCTACTTTTTTTCCGGCTTTTATATCTTTAATAATTGCCCTTACGATGGCATTTAAATTCACTCCCGGATGTTCGAAAAATGAAGTATCTTCGGTGGCAAGCAGAGTTTCAATCACTCTTCCGGGAATTTTGTTGTATTTCACGTAAATTCTATTCTCTTTTGAATATCTAACATCAATCAAATTTCCGTTTCTGTCATAAAAAAGAGCTGATTGAGGAGGATTGTAGTTTATTATTTTATCGGCGTTAAAATTGACGGATTTATATAAATCATATAAATAAAAAAACAAAACCGCCATTGCTATTAAACTTAAAATTATAAAAAAAGCAAGTATTTTCTTAATCATTCACTCTCCAAAAAATTTATTGTTTTTTTAATAATATCATTTTTTATACATGTTCTTAAAATTATTCTAAAAATCGGTGTTTTAACTGTCGGAGGTCTTATTGCACCTATTAAAATATTTCTTTTTTTAAGCTCTTTTTGTTTTTTCAAAAGAGATTCTATATTTTTTTCTTCGATTGTTTTTATAAGACTTTGGGTATTGAATGTTGAAATTTTATCATTTATTTTCCGTTTATAAAAATCAAGATTTTTTTGAATCTCTTCAAGAGCGTATTTAGCAAGAAGAATGTCTACGGGAGAGAGGGCGGTTGTGTAGATAATACTTTTTGCTCTATTTATCAAAAAATTACATATTTCTTTGTTTGCAAGAATATATGCCCCGTAACTTCCAAGGGCTTTTCCAAGCGTTCCCATCTTGATTGTTTTTAAAGGATTGAGGTTATATTCTTCCGTAATTCCAAGAAGTCTATTCCCGCATATACCCACACTGTGAGCTTCATCTATTACAAGTGTTCCTATTTCCTGGGCGTAAGAGGTGATTTCTTTTTTTACTTTATCGCCTCTCATAGAAAAAACACCTTCCGTGAATACAAAAACCCTGTTGAAATTTTTATAATCTCCGCTTTTTTTTATTAAATCTTCCAAATTATTGTGTTTAAAAAATCTTATTTCTCCCTGAGTCGTTTTACTGCCGAGTATTCCGCTGGCGTGATACTCTTCATCAACCAAAGCCAAATCTTTTTTTCTTACAAGTTCAAAAAGCGCAAGATTTGCCAAAAAACCGCTTCCAAGGACGATTCCCTCTTCAAAACCGTTGAGTTTGCACAAATATTCTTCAAAATCTTTGTGAATTTGTGTGTATCCGTTTACGAGCATGGAGGCTTTTGCACCGTGAGAGTGAAGATTAAGGGCTTTATCAAAGGTTTTTTTTCTTATATTTTTATTTTCGGCCAGGCAGAGGTAGTCGTTGCTTGCCAAATCTATAACATTGTCATAAATTTTTCTTTGTCTTAAACGCCCCTTTTTTTCTAAAACTTCAAGCTCTTTTTTATACATATTTACTCTTTTTTGCAATTTGGATAAAATTTTACCAAAAAAGGCCTTTAATGGATATAAGAAAAGAATTTTTAGATTTTTTTAAAAATAAAGGGCATAAGGTTTATCCCTCAGCTCCGCTTGTGCCGGATGACCCGACTTTACTTTTTACAAATGCGGGGATGGTTCCTTTCAAGCCTATTTTTACTGGTGAAAAAGAGCCGCCTAATCCTCCAAGAGCTACGTCTGCTCAGCTTTGTATGAGAGCGGGAGGTAAACATAACGACCTTGAAAACGTAGGATATACAAACCGCCATCATACTCTGTTTGAAATGCTTGGAAATTTTTCATTCGGAGATTATTTTAAAGAAGAGGCCATTGCTTATGCTTGGGAATTTGTAACTGATGTTTTGAAACTACCAAAAGAGAGATTATGGATTACAATCCACGAAAGCGATGATGAGGCAGGAAAAATCTGGGAGAAATATGTAAGCAAAGACAGAATTGTCAAAATGGGAGACAAAGACAATTTCTGGCAGATGGGAGATACAGGGCCTTGCGGACCGTGCAGCGAGATACATTTTGACCAGGGGGCGGATAAATTTAATTCTCCAGAGGATTATCTTGGAGGTGAAGGAGACAGATTTCTTGAAATATGGAATCTTGTATTTATGCAGTATAACAGAGACGAAAAAAGGAATTTAACACCGCTTCCAAAACCAAGTATCGATACAGGTATGGGGTTAGAGAGAATTACGGCTATTAAAGAAGGCGTTACAAGTAATTATGATAGCTCGATTTTTAGACCTCTGCTTGAAAAAATAGTCGAAATTACCGGGAAAGAATATTTCAAAGATAAAAGAGGGGCAAGTCACAGAGTTATAGCTGACCATATAAGAGCGGTTAGCTTTTTATTGGCTGAGGGCGTTAGGTTTGACAGAGAAGGTAGAGGCTATGTTCTTAGAAGAATCCTTCGTAGGGGAGTTAGACACGGATATCTTTTAGGTCAAAGAGAACCTTTTATGTATAAAATCGTAGATACCCTTGCAAATCAAATGGGAGGACATTATCCTCAGCTTATTGAAAAAAAAGAAGCGATTAAAGATTCAATGAGGCTTGAAGAAGAGAGATTTTTTGAAACAATAGATAAAGGAATGGCTTTATTTAAAGAAGAACTTGCAAAAACCACCGGTGATGTATTCAGCGGTGAAGTAGCTTTTAAACTTTATGACACATACGGATTTCCTCTTGATTTGACACAGGATATGTTAAGAGAAGTAAATAAAAAAGTGGATATTACGGCATTTAACAAACTTATGGAAGAGCAAAAAGCAAGAGCCAGGGCAAACTGGAAAGGAAGCGGTGATAAAAAAATAAATCATAAAGATTTGGAAAAGTATGAACCTAATAAATTCGTAGGCTATGAAAAAACCGCTGTTAAAACAAAAATAAAAGCACTTTTTGATGAAGAAATGAATGAAGTAAATGAACTTAACGGCAGTGGTTGGGTTATGCTTGAAGAGACTCCTTTTTATGCCGAGAGCGGGGGACAAGTGGGAGATAGAGGAGTTATAAAATGGAGAATGGAGAATGGAGAATGGGGAATTTGTGCTAATGTTATAGATACTCAAAAATTTGATGAGAGAAATTTAAGCAAAGTAAAAAATGCAAAACTAAAAGAGGGCGATGAGGTTGAAGCTGTTGTGGATGAGAGCAGAAGAGAGATTGCAAAACACCATTCAGCTACACACTTACTACATTCAGCCCTTAGAGAAGTTTTAGGAGAGCACGTAACACAGGCGGGGTCTTTGGTGGAAGCTAATAGACTCAGATTTGACTTTACGCATCCAAAAGCGCTCAGTAAAGAAGAACTTGAAAAAATAGAAGATATGGTAAACAATATAATAGCCAGAGGAATTGAGGGAGAAGTAGCCGAAATGAGTATTGATGAAGCTAAGAAAAAAGGCGCGATGGCGCTTTTTGGCGAAAAATACGGAGATATCGTAAGAGTAGTAGGATTTGGTGATTACAGTGTCGAGCTTTGCGGTGGAACTCATGTAAAAAACACGGCTGAGATAGGAAGTTTTTATATTGTCAAAGAAAGCGGTGTAAGTGCCGGGGTTAGAAGAATTGAAGCGGTTGCGGGACTTGCGGCTTATAAATATGCCAAAGGATATAGGGATTTGGTTGAAGAGCTTAAAGTAGAAAACAGAGCAAAAGATCTTAAAACATTTATAGATAAACAAAAAGAAGAGATAAAATCACTTAAAAATGAAATAAAAGAGCTTCAAAAAGCCGCGCTAAAAGAGATTAAGCCTGTTGAAAAAAACGGTATCAATTTTGTAATTGAGCGAATTGACAATGCGAATTTAAGAGAAATTGCAACCGATTTAAAAGGTAGAATTGATAATTTGGTTGCGCTTCTTGTTGGTGAGAATAAAGGCAAAGTTCAAATAGTCGCCGTAAGTAAAATACCGGAAATCAAAGCCGGGGATTTAATCAAAGAATTCGCTCCTGTTGTAAATGGAAAAGGCGGCGGGAAACCTGATTTCGCACAAGGCGGCGGAAGCGATGTTTCGAAAATAGACGAACTTATCCAAAAAGCAAAAGAAAAATTCTTATAAAATTTTTTCTTTTGACATTAATTTAACATTAATTTTTATATAATACTATTAAAAAAGAGTTGCTATGATATCGGTTTTATTAGTTGAGGATGATTTACAGCTTGCAAAAATAGTAAAAAAAATCTTAGAATCAAAAGATTATGAAGTTGTTTTGGTTGAAGACGGTTTAAAAGCAGTTGATGAGATTAAATCTAAGCCTTTTGATTTATATCTTATAGATATCAATATTCCTAATATTTCCGGTCTTGAAATTGTTAAATATGTAAGAGAACTTTATTCAGACGGGTTTATAGTTATGATTACGGCAAGTGTGGATGAATATTATTTTGAAAAAGCATATGAATACGGTTGTGACGATTATATAAAAAAACCATTTCATGCGACTGAACTTGAAGTAAGGATTCAGCGTCTGTTAGAAAAACAGAAATCTTTTTCTTTTAATGATTACGAATTCAGGTTTGAAGATGACGAACTTTTTAAAAACGGAGAAAGAGTACCTCTTAGAAAAAAGGAAAAAAGACTGCTTCATATACTTCTTAAAAACGTAAATAGAACAGTTTATAATCAGAGGATAATAGATTATGTATGGGAAGGTGAGAAAAAAACAAATTATCCTCTAAGACAGTTGGTTAATGAGCTTAGAAAAAAATTCGATAAAGATTATATAAAAACCGTTGTAGGGATAGGTTACAGGTTTGAAGTGGAAGATTAGACTTCAAAAAGACTTTTTAATTCTTTTTTTAATTGCCGTTGTGTCGGTAATATTGTATCTTCAATATTTGTATAATAAAAAAAATTTAATTGACAGATTCAAAAGTGAAGAATATGCAAAAACAATTCAGATAAGAGATAAATTTAAATCTGTTCTAAATGAAGCCGAACTTATTTTTAAAAGCAAGCTTGATGAAAATCTGAAAGTGCTAAACTCTTTATATTTGTCGTATACCGGGATAAATAATTTTAACGCAGATAAAATAGCAAAAATAATAAATAAAAAATATAAAGATGAAGGATATTATGAAGTTTTTGTAATTGATAAAAATTACAAAGTTATCAAAGCTTCTTATAAGCCTGATTTAGGGTTTAATCTCGGAGGATTTCCAAAATACAGAAAAGTTTTTGAAGCGGTTTTCAGCGGTAAAAAGAAAATTGATGTCTCTTATCTTATTTTTGATTATTCTTCTTTTACTTTAAAAAGATATTTTTTAATACGTTCACCTGACAAAAAATATCTCTTACAGCTTGCTTATGTTGTGGATATATATCCGAAATTAAGAGATATTTATTATAAACTGTTAAACAGATACCGTGATTTGAATGATATAAAACTTTATTTTATGGACAAATATCTTATTTATCCGGTAAGTTTCAAACATAGGTTTCAACCTAAAAAACCGCTTGAAGAGGCAATGGATGAGACTGCGGAAATATCAATTACACTTTTAAAAGATGTTGGTGAGTATGATAAATATGCAAAAATGATAGAAAACAGAAGAAAATGTATGATTTTTGAGCATTTAAGTACTGTTGTATTGCAACTGTTTTATTCTCATAATAATATTTTAAGCAGACTGAATTTAAATGAGCATAAATATATAACATATACGCTGATTGAAGGATTTTTTAAAAAATTTTCGAACCGTCTTATAATAAAAAACGACTTTTCAACATATATTCTTGAAAAAGATATAGAAACCATAAGAAACAGATTTTTAATTGTATTGTTTTCTTTGATTGTATTAGCATTTTTTATGAAATTTGTAATTTATTATATGAGTAGTAAAATAAAAGAGCTTGTTATTCATATGAAAGAAAACAAACCTGTTGAAAAAACAAATTTTTTTATAAAAGAATTCGATGATTTGGCCGAAGCATACAATGAATACAGACAAAGACTTAATGAAGAGATAGAAAAAAATAGAAATCTTTTAATGGAAAACAGAAGATTTATAGTTGATACGGTACATCAGTTAAAAACGCCTCTTAGTATTATTACATTAAACAGCGATTTTTTAAAAATGCAGATAAAAGACAAAAATATTGAAGAGACCCTTAATGAAATAGAAGCGGCAATTGCAATGCTTACAAATTCATATGAAGACCTTTCTTATCTCGCAGCTGAAAAGACGGTTGAGTATAAACCGGTAGAATTAAACCTTTCGGATATTGTCAAACAAAGGGTTGAATTTTTTACATCACTTGCAAAGGCAAGAAATAAAACAATTATAACTGATGTTGATGAGGGGATAGTATATAAAATAAACAAAGTCGAATTTGAAAGACTTGTAGACAATAATATTTCAAATGCAATAGATTATTCCAAAGGAGAAGAGATAAAAGTTTCTCTTAAAAAAAGTGATAAAGGATTTGTTTTAAGAGTCGAATCATACGGAGATAAAATTTTAAATCCTGAAAAACTTTTTGAAAAAAATTACAGGGAGCATACACATAAAAGAGGTCTTGGCATCGGTCTTAATATTGTTAAAAAAATATGCGATAAATACGGTATTGAATATAAAATTATTTCAAAAGAAGGTAAAAATATCTTCGAATATGTTTTTAAATCTTAATTTGCTACAATTACAATAAAATCTGTAAGGTATTTTATGCTGATTTTATGCAGTGCTTCAAAAACAAGAACGGAACTTTTAAAAAAAGCCGGAATAAAATTTATTCAAAAAAGCTGTGATTTTGATGAGGAGAGCATAAAAAGCAAAGACCCTTATGAATTTGTAACGATTGCAAGTCTTGGTAAATTTCAAAAATGCCTTAAATGTTTTGAAAATGAAGATATTATTGCAGCGGATACCGTGGTTAGTGACGGTAAAAAAATACTCAGAAAAGCAAAAGACGAAAATGATGCAAGAAGAATCCTGCTCGCCCAAAGCGGAAAAGAAATTAAAATAATAACTTCAATGTGGGTTAGATATCAAGGAAGAATTTTCGGAAGAATTGATGAAACAATATATGAATTTGAAAAATTTGACGAAGACGATTTGGTAAATTATTTAAAAAGCGGTGAATGGAAAGGAAAAGCAGGAGCGTGTATGGTTGAAGGCTTTTGCAAAAAATATATAAAAAGCGTAAAAGGGTATGAATCAACTGCTATGGGACTTTGTGTGGAAGAATTATTAAGAATTTTAGGAGAGGAAAATGCACATTAGAGAAATCCAGGAATTTCAAAAAATCAGAAAAGAAGCAAGAGCATATTTATGCTATCTTTTACATAGAAACCTCCCGAACAGACTTCCTAATATCAGTATTGACGTAGTTTACGAAGGATTAGAGAGAATAGTTCATGAGCTTCCTCAAATAAATGCGGCTTATATCCTTGATGCCGAAGGTAAACAAATAAGCAGAATGATAACTCTTAAAGAGAAATATAAAAATTTTCAAATTGAATTTAATCAGGCAAACAGGACTTATTTTTATAAAGCGGTAAAAGAGAAAAAGTGTATTTTAACAGACCCTTATCCGAGTCTTATCGGCGGTGAGATGGTGGTAAGTGCGGCTATGCCTATATTTAATGAAAGAGGGAATTTGCTTTATGTTGCGGTTGTTGATATTCCTTTGGATGAGCTTTTAAAATTTGTCAAAGTTGAAAAAGGTGAAAACTGGGCCCATACTTTTAACAGAGTGGTATACGGTATATTCGCAGGAGCGTTATTTGCTATTTGTGTGCTTTTATTTGTTGACGGAATTAAAATGTTTTTTACATATACCCTTGCAAATATTGAAATCAAAAAAATGTTTGAATCAACTATTTTGATTACTCTTTCGCTTGCGCTTTTCGATCTTGTAAAAACGCTTTTGTTTGAAGAAGTTATAGGAGAAAAAGAAGAGCATCCTTTTGCAATTCATAAAACGATGATAAAATTTTTAGGAAGTATTGTAATTGCCCTTGCTATTGAAGGATTGATGCTTGTATTTAAATTTGCAATGATTGATCCTAAAATGTTAATTTATGCTTCTATTTTGATAGGTTCAGTTACGTTTTTATTAATAGGACTTGCTTATTATATGAAAAGTGTAGGTAAAGATATAAAATAGGGATGAGGGAAGAGAGTGTTATTAAAAGTGGAAATTAAAGATTAAAGGCGGTAAATGAAAATAGGAATAGTCGATTATAATATGGGAAATTTGGCAAGCGTTAAAAACGCTTTTAAAAAAATCAATGCAAAAGCAGAGATTGTTAAAGATGCCGATAAAATTAAAAATTTCGACAAACTTGTTTTACCGGGAGTTGGGGCTTTTGGAGATGCTATGGAGCATTTGAAACAAACGGGGATGGATGAAGCTATAAAAGAGTTTGCAAAAAGCGGTAAATATCTGCTTGGAGTGTGTCTTGGTATGCAGCTTTTATTTGAAACTTCCGAAGAATTTGGAGCTCACAAAGGACTTGGACTGATTGAAGGAAAAGTTGTTTATTTTGATAAAGAAAAAGTGGGAGAGCATAAAATTCCCCATATGGGATGGAATAAACTTTTTAACAATAATTCACTGCTTTTCAAAGGCCTTGAAAATCCTTATCTTTATTTTGTTCATTCCCTTCATGCTGTTTGTGATGATAAATACGTAATAGGTAAAACAATTTACGGATATGAATTCGTAAGTGCGGTTAATAAAGATAATGTTTTCGGTTTTCAGCCTCACCCTGAAAAAAGTCACGATGAAGGTCTTATGATACTTAAAAATTTTGTAAAGTTAGGAGAGTAATATGGAAATTTTTCCGGCAATAGATTTAAAAGACGGTAAGGCGGTTAGGCTTACAAAAGGTTTGATGGAGAGTGCGAAAGTATACAGCGACGAACCGTGGGAACTTGCTAAAAGATTCGAAGAAATGGGGGCAAAATGGCTTCATATTGTTGATTTAAACGGTGCTTTTGCAGGGGAGCCTAAAAATATAGAACAGATTGAAAAAATAAGAAAAAACACTAAATTAAAAATTCAGCTTGGAGGCGGAATAAGAGATGAGGCTACAATAAAAAAATATCTTGATTTGGGAATAAACAGATTGATTTTAGGAAGCATTGCTGCAAGAGAGCCTCAAAAAGTCATAGATTTAGCCGATAAATATCCTATAGCGGTAGGCATAGATGCAAAAGACGGATATGTTGCGGTTGACGGATGGGGGAAGAGTGAGGGGATAAAAGCTGCCGAGCTTGCCAAAATGTATGAAAATTCTAAAATTGATTGTATAATTGCAACAGATATTTCAAAAGACGGAACGCTTAGCGGTCTTAACATAGATTTTATACTTGAAATTCAAAATGCGAGTAAAAAGCCGGTTATTGCAAGTGGCGGAGTTGCAAGCGAAGCGGATATAAAAAAAGTAAAAGAAAACGGAATTCACGGGGTAATAATAGGAAAAGCCTTTTATGAAGGTAAAATCGATATAGAAAAAATTTTAAAGGATTACTGATGGGTAAGATATTAATTGTAGACGATTCATCAACTATGAGAAGAATTATAAAAAACGTTTTAAAAAAATTGGGATTTAACTCAAATGACTTTGTTGAAGCTGAAAACGGAAAAGTTGCATGGGAGATTTGGCAAAAAGAAAAAGACAATATAGATTTGATACTGCTTGATTGGAATATGCCTGAAATGAACGGTTATGAATTTTTAAAAAAAGTAAGGGCAGATGAGGTTAAAAGAGGTGTGCTTGGAAGCAAGGAAGAAAAAGTAAAAATCAAAGGTAAAGACGGCAAAGTCAAAGAGATGAGTAAATTTATTTATGATATTAAAAAAGGAAAAGGTGTAAAAATTATTATGGTAACTACCGAGGGTGGTAAAGCAGAAGTTTTAAAAGCGGTTCAAGCAGGTGTAAACAGTTATATTGTTAAACCTTTTAATGAGGAAAAAATAAGAGAAAAACTTGAAGGGCTTAAAATTTTATGAAAAATATTTTTTTTGAAATATACGTTACCCCCTCTTCACATAAAGATGAAATAAGTAATTTTTTAATTGAAAGATTTAATAATGGAATTGAAGAAAGAGGAAATACGCTTATTTTAAGAAGCGATGAGCCTTTGGATGATTTAATGGAAGAACTAAAAAACTATGTTAAAGCGCTGGAAGAAATTTTTGATGAAAAAATAGACTTAAAAATCGAAACAAAAGAGAAAGAAAACAAAGACTGGATTGAAAATTACAAAAAATCAATACAGCCTGTTGAGATTGATGAATTTTATATACATCCAAGTTGGCACAAGCCAAAAGAAAATAAAATAAACATAAAAATTGACCCGGCACTGGCTTTTGGAAGTGGACATCATGAAACTACAAAAAGCTGTGTAAAAGCTCTTAAAAAATACGTAAATAAAGACGCGACTCTTTTAGATGTAGGATGCGGAAGCGGTATTTTAGGGATTGTGGCCGCTAAAATGGGTGCGAAAGTTGATGCATGCGATACTGACCCGCTTGCCGTAAAAAGCACAAAAGAAAATTTTGAACTTAATAATGTAAAATACGAAAACATATGGGAAGGCAGTGCAAATAAAACAGATAAAAAATATGATATTGTCGTTGCAAATATTATTGCCGATGTGTTGATTTTTATATCAAATGATATAAAACCGAAAGTTAATGATATTTTAATCCTTTCAGGTATAATTGACAAATATAAAGACAAAGTTTTGAATAAATATAAAGATTTTGAACTTATAGAAGAGATAAAAGAAAACGAGTGGGTAACTCTTATACTTAAAAGGATATGAATGGCAGACAATAACAAGAAAAATAATAATTTTTTTAACCAAAATCCCCTTTTGCTTTTTATAATTTTTGCTATTTTAATAGTTTTGATTTTCAGAAGTATAGCCCCAAACGCCGTAAGCGAAGTAAATAATCTTACTTCTCAAAACCGTGTAATGGCATATACTTATTCGGATATAAAAAAACTTGCAAAAGAAGGAAAACTTGCGTATGTCGCAATAGGCAGAAACACTTTAAGGGTTAAATTAAAAGATGGTGAAATAATTACGGTAAATAAAGTTCCGAATGACCCTACTCTTGTGGAAATTTTGGATAAATACCATGTTCCTTACGGTGCGGTAAATGATAGCAATTGGCTTAGTGATTTGATTTTTGGGTGGATTATTCCTATTTTTATTTTCTTTGCAATATGGATGTTTTTGGCAAGTCGTATGCAAAAAGGAATGGGCGGAGTTTTGGGCTTTGGAAGTGCAAAAGGGCTTATAAAGTCTGAAAAACCTAATGTAAAATTTGATGATGTTGCAGGAAATGACGAAGCAAAAGAAGAAGTAAAAGAGATAGTCGATTTTCTAAAAAATCCTGACAGATACATTGAACTTGGAGCAAAAATTCCAAAAGGTGTTTTACTTGTGGGGCCTCCGGGGACGGGTAAAACACTTCTTGCAAAAGCCGTAGCCGGTGAAGCTGATGTGCCTTTTTTCGCAGTAAGCGGAAGTAGTTTTATCGAAATGTTTGTAGGTGTCGGTGCTGCAAGGGTTAGGGATTTGTTTAACCAGGCAAAAAAAGAAGCGCCGAGTATAATATTTATTGATGAAATTGATGCAATTGGTAAAACAAGGGCGGCAGCGGGTCCTATGGGCGGAAATGATGAAAGAGAGCAGACATTAAATCAGCTTTTAGCGGAAATGGACGGGTTTGATTCCAATGAGCCTGTAATTGTTCTTGCGGCTACAAACAGACCAGAAGTTCTTGACCCGGCACTTCTTAGACCCGGAAGGTTTGACAGACAGGTTCTTGTAGATAAACCTGATTTTAAAGGAAGAGTGCAGATATTAAAAGTTCATGTCAAAAAAATAAAAGCCGGAAAAGATGTGAATCTTGAAGAAATTGCAAGAATTACGGCAGGTCTTGCAGGGGCTGATCTTGCAAATATTGTTAATGAGGCAGCTTTGCTTGCTGGTAGAAAAGGTAAAAAAGAAGTAAATCAAGAAGAGTTTTTAGAGGCTGTGGAGAGACAAATTGCCGGTCTTGAAAAGAAATCAAGAAGACTTAATGAAAAAGATAAAAAAATTGTGGCATATCATGAAAGTGGACATGCAGTAATTGGAGAAACCACAGAAGGCGCAAGAAAAGTTAAAAAAGTTTCAATTGTTCCAAGGGGGCTTGCGGCACTTGGATATACACTGAATCTTCCGGAAGAAGATAAATATCTTATGCAAAAACATGAGCTTGTAGCAGAAATTGATACTCTTCTTGGAGGAAGGGCGGCAGAAGAAGTGTTTATTGGTGAAATTTCCACAGGTGCAAGCAACGACCTTGAAAGAGCAACCGATATTGCAAAAGCAATGGTTAAAATTTACGGTATGACGGATGTTGCCGGGCTTATGGTGCTTGAAAAACAGGCAAATAAATTTTTAGGCGGTTTTGCTGAAACAAAAGATTATTCCGAAAAACTTCAACAAGAAGTTGATGAATTTGTTAAAAAATTTTTAGAAGAAAGATACAAAATAGTAAAAGAAAAACTTCAAAAATATAAACCTGTAATAGAGCAGATGGTAAAAGAACTTTATGACAAAGAAGTAATAGAGGGCGAAAGAGTTAGAGAACTTATAAAAGCTTATGATGAAAGTAAATTGGAAGAAGTTATAGACGAATATAATAAAAAAAACACTCAAAATAATAACGAAGAAAAAGAGGAAAAAGATGAAAACGGAAATAATTCTTAAAGAAGGATATCCTTATATAATAGTAAGTTTTGCAGCGTTTTTAATTGCACTTTTGTTTTCTTTTCCGTTTATAGTCCAGATTGGACTTTTGGGGCTTTTTATGTTTTTTGTGTATTTTTTTAGAAATCCTGCGAGAATCCCGGAAGAGAGTGGGGAAGATGTTATTATTTCTCCAAGTGACGGAACGGTAATATCTATAACCGATGCGATATCTCCTATAACAAAAAAAGAATCGATAAAAATTTCTATAAGACTTTCTTTGTTAGATGTTCATATTCAACGCTCACCGATTGAAGGTGAAATGAGTGCAAGAGAATATATTCACGGAGAATTTTTATATTTAAGCGATGAAAAAGCAAGTGAGCTTAATGAGCAAAACAGGGTTCTTTTTGAAAATGAAAAATCTCAGATTATTGTAAATCAAATAGCTGGATTTATTACAAGAAGAATTGTTATGTTCAGGGATTTGGGACCTGTCAAACTTGGTGAGAGATACGGAATGATTATGTTTGGCTCTCAGGTGGATGTATATTTACCTAAACAAAGTATTGTAAAAGTTACGGAATTTCAAAAAGTTAAAGCCGGTGAGAGTTTAATAGGATATATAAATGAAGATTAATTTAGCTTATCTTTTACCGAATTTTTTTACGGCTTTAAGCGCTTTTTTTGGTGTAATGAGTGTTATCGCCTCATCTCAGGGAAAATTTGAAAAAGCATTTATTTATATTGTTTTGTCATTAATAGCAGACGGACTGGACGGACGGGTTGCAAGGCTTACCAATACCACTTCAAAATTCGGGGTGGAATTCGATTCTTTGGCGGATTTAGTGGCTTTTGGAGTTGGGCCTGCTATGATGCTTTTTTTTGCAATCGGTCATAATTACGGAAAATTCGGCGCACTTGTAAGCGGCCTTTTTGTGGTTTTCGGTGCTATAAGGCTTGCGAGATTTAATGTAACAACAGGTGAGCTTGACCCGAGATATTTTATAGGGCTTCCTATTCCTACCGCCGCCGTTGTGATTAGTAGCTGGATAATGCTTGATGTAAAATATAAAGGTGATTTTGATTTATTAATTTTAATAGGTGCTTTATTTTTGGCTTTTTTAATGGTTAGTAATTTCAGATATCCGAGTTTTAAAAAAATTGACTTTAATAAAAATGTCGCAATTAAAATACTTGTTTTAATTATTTTAATAGCATCGTTTATATATCTTTATCCGGTTGAGTCAATTGCTTTGCTTTTGAGTGTTTATACTTTTTACGGGGTTATTAGAGGTATAAGAGGGCTTATAAAAGCACAAAGAATTAGTAAATAATAATTTTTTTCCTTTGACAAATATTTTACATTTTAGTATAATTATAAAAAATTTTATAATCTATAAAGGATTAATATGGAAACGGTTAAAATTTTTGATACTACTCTTAGGGATGGAGAGCAGTCTCCGGGAGCTTCTATGACAATAGAAGAGAAAATAAAAGTTGCAAAACAGCTTGAAAAATTAAAAGTGGATATTATTGAAGCGGGATTTGCGGCGGCAAGTCCGGGAGATTTTGAAGCAATTAATATGATTGCAAAAGAAGTAAAAGATTCTACTGTTTGCTCTCTTGCAAGAGCGCTTGAAAAAGATATAGAAGCGGCGGCAAAAGCAATAGAACCGGCTCCTCTTAAAAGAATACACACTTTTATAGCGACAAGTCCTATTCATATGCAGTATAAACTCAAAATGAGTCCTGATGAAGTTATAAAAAGAGCGGTCGATGCCGTAAAATATGCAAAAACTTTTGTTGATGATGTTGAGTTTAGTTGTGAAGATGCGGGAAGAAGTGAAATGAGTTTTTTAAAAGAGATAATTTCAGCAGTGATTGAAGCCGGGGCTAAGACAATAAATATTCCTGATACAGTAGGATACAGATTCCCGACTGAAATGGGTGCAATGATAAAAGAGCTGGTTGAATATTTTCCAAAAGATGTAATTTTTTCAGTGCATTGTCATAACGATTTGGGGCTTGCGACGGCTAATTCTCTTTATTCGATTTTAAACGGGGCAAGACAGGTTGAATGTACTATAAACGGACTTGGTGAGAGAGCTGGAAATGCGGCTTTGGAAGAGATAGTAATGGCTATTAAAGTCAGACGTGATTTGTTTGATGGAATTGATACGAGAATAAATACAAAAGAGATTTATCCTACAAGCAGACTTGTAGCATCGGTTACAGGAATTGAGCCACAGCCAAACAAAGCGATTGTCGGAAGAAACGCATTTGCGCATGAAAGCGGTATTCATCAAGATGGAGTATTAAAGCATAAAGAGACATATGAGATTATGAAAGCCGAAGATATCGGACTTGATGTAAAAGATACAATTGTCCTTGGTAAACACAGCGGTCGTCATGCATTTAAGAAAAAACTTGAATCGCTTGGATTTAGCGATATAAGCGAAGAAGAGCTTAATGAACTTTTTATGAAATTTAAAAAATTAGCCGATAAGAAAAAAGAAATTTATGATGAAGATATTTTGGCGATTATGAATGAAGCGACTGATAAAACACCAAAAGTTTACGAACTTGTCTCTTTACAGCTTAGCGACTGCTCAGAAGGTGTGCCAAGCGCCGCGGCTAAAATCAAGTTTGAAGATAACGTTTATACCGATGCGGCAATAGGCGAAGGTACAATTGATGCGATTTTTAAAGTGATTGACAGAATAAGTGGAATAAACGGTAAACTTCTTGATTATAAAGTTGAAGCGGTAAGCGAAGGTAAAGACGCTTTGGCAAAAGTTATGGTAAAAGTGGTGTTTGATAAAAACAAACCGGCAGTTATGGGTCACGGGTTAAGTATTGATACAATGTTAGCAAGCGCAAAAGCATATATAAACGCACTTAACAACTATTTACATATGAAAGATTTACTTGCTAAAAAGATTAGTTATAAGGATTCGATTTAATGTTAAAAGTGGCGATACTCGGTAAGCCAAATGTAGGTAAAAGCAGTTTTTTTAATAGAATTTTAAGAAAAAGAGATGCCATTGTAAGCGAAAGGGCAGGAACTACAAGAGATATTAAAAAAAGAGAAGTGAGTCTTGATGATGAGCTTGAAGATATTTTAATTTTAGATA
>JALVVX010000007.1 GCA_027038555.1 Nautiliaceae bacterium
CAATACCATTTAATCTTTTTTCATCAGGAAGTAAATTGCCAAATTCATCTTTTTCATTTGTCATAGTTCTAAATTTATAAATTTTAAATATTTTTTCATTTAATCCTGGACGCTCTTGTGTAAAAATAATAGGTCTTCCATCCCACAAATAAATCAAAATCGCTACAATTATCATTATGGGAGAAAACAGAATTATTAAAATCAAAGCTAAAATTTTATCAATTAAAGGTTTAAAAAAATTTTTATAAATCATTTATAATATCCTTTTATAAATTCTACCTGATTTTTTATTTTTGAAGTATCAATATATCTGTTTAAATCTACAATTTTATTTAAAGAAATACCATTATCAAGCAATAATTTTTTTGTCTCTTTAATAAAAGAGAAATCAAAAGAAGCAATTATTACATAATCAAACTCCATATTTTTAATATCAAAAGGAGAAATAACAGGAAGATTCATAATCTGACTTTCATAATGGTCTTCATCAGCCCAGGCAACAACATTATAATATTTTGATTTTTTTAATCCGGTATAGATTCTTTGCCCGAAACTTCCGGAATTATAAAGAATAATTTTAGAGTTTTTAGGAATATCGCTTAAAATACTTAGATAATTTTTCACTTTTAAATCCTCTAAAAACGCCCCGCTTCTAACTAAACTTAGATAATAAAAATATTCATTAAGTTGTTTTTCAACATTAAATGTATTTAATTTTTCATTTAAAAAACCAAACAATACTTTAAGCTTTTTTATTTCGTCTTTTATTTCTCCATAAACTTTTAGCATAGAATTTGGTCTGTGTCTGTAAACATAACCGCTATAATCAATAATGCTTAATTTTTGTATATTAAAAAGCAAAGGATACAAAAACGCCGCATCTTCTCCTATTGTTAAATTATCCAATACTTCAAGCTGAAATTTTAGGGCAATTTCTCTTTTATAAAGTTTTCCCCACGAATATGTATAAATACCGTGTCTAAAAAATTTTTTATAAGAAATCACATAAGGATAAATTTTGGATAATTCTTCTTTATCATAAACTCCAAAAGGAATAAGATTATCCATTCGTTTAAAAACCCCTATAAATTCCCTAAAATGAGAAGCAATAACAACATCGCTTTTGTTTTTTAAAGCTTCTTTTACATAATTTTCTATACAATCTAACTCTAACCAGTCATCCCCGTCAACATAAAAAACATAATCTCCCTTAGCTTCTTTTATTCCGGCTTTTCTTGCACTTACTAATCCTCCGTTTTCTTTGTGAATGACTTTTACTCTTTTATCTGTTTTTTTAAAATATTCGCAAAAATAGACCGATTCATCAGTAGAGCCGTCATTAACTAAAATAATTTCAATATTTTTATAAGTCTGGTTAATTATACTACTTACACATTGATAAACATAAGGAGCTATATTATAAATCGGAACAATTATTGAAACTTTCATTTAAATTTCTACCTTTTTTAATTCTTTTCCTTTTAAATTAGGAATTTCAATTTCAAATAAGCTTCCGCTTTTAGGATATTTTTTTAATTCCTTCTCACTCATTCCTATATTAGCGGATGTAACAAAAAGTCTATCTAAATTTTTACCTCCAAAACACACATTCGTTACAAAAGGAACAGGCAGTTTAAAACTTTGTATAATTTCTCCTTTTTGATTAATTCTGTTTATTTTCCCACTTCCCCACATCGCTACTAAAATATTTCCCTCTTCATCAAAACACATTCCATCGGGTTTACCCTCATTAAAAGCAAATTTTTTAAAAACACTTTTATTTTTAAGAGTTCCCTTATCAATTTCATATCTATAAATTATTCCTTCAACACTGTCATTATGATATAAATAATTTTGTGAAATCAAAGGACCGTTTGTTACTTTATAATTTTTATCGTGTCTTTTTAAACCGTCTTTATTAGAAAAACTAAATAACTCTCCCACACTTAACGATTCATTCTCATTATGCATCGAGCCAAACCACAATCTATTTTCATTATCCACTCCGACATCATTTAATCTTATTTTATCATTCTTTAAAAAATCTTTAATAATCCATTGTAACTTATTATTTTCAATATTAAATTTTGCAATCCCTCTTTTTAAACCAAGTATCACTTTATATTCATCATAAGTTGGCACAACCCAGCAAACTTCCTCTTGAAATTTCCAAAATTTTAATTTTTTAGTATAAATATCAAATGAATAAAGCTTAAAGTCTTTTATATCAACAAACCAGAGTTTTTGATATTCACTGTCCCAAAAAAGCCCTTCTCCCAATGTTAATTTAGGAACTTCTTTAATTGTTTTTATTTTCATCATTCCCCCGGGTCATGCAAAACATTTGATATTCCACCACTAACATCAATACAAGAGCCTTGTAAAAACGGAATTTCACAACTATGAATACAATATACTAATTTGGCTATTTCATCCACAGAAGCAATTTTTTTTACAGGATGATAATTTTTAAGTTCTTTTATTTTAGTCTCATCAAAATTAAAACCTTCTCTTAACATTTTAGTATCAATAGCAGCCGGCTCTATACAGTTAATTCTAAACTTATCCCCAAATTCCAAAGACATAGACCTAGTTAAAGCTGACAAAGCCGCTTTTGAAGTGGCATAAGCCAAAAAACCTTTTTTTGTAAGTTTTGCGTGAATACTGCTTATATTTATCACACTTCCTTTTGTTTTAGTTAAATCATCTTTAAAAAGCACGCTTAAATAATATGCCGCAAAAACATTAACATTAAAAGTTCTTTGCATAATTTCATAATCTATCGGATGAGAGGAAGAGACATATTGAAAAGCGGCATTATTTACTACCAATTCCACAGGAGAATTAAAAATCTCTTTAACTTTATTAAACAGTTTTTTTTGCAAATTTTTATTTTTTACAAACTCATTTAAATCCATTTCATAAAAATATCCTATTGTTTTATCACTTTTTTTATAATCAATACCAAAAACATCAAAACCTTTTTCTATTAATGTTTTTCCAATAGCCTCTCCCACACCTCCGCTTATGCCGGTTACAACAGCAACTTTACCCATTTTCCACTTCTTTAAAAAAAGTATCATAAAAATCCAAAATCATTTCTTTATTATTTTCATCATAGACATGAACTTTTTCTTTTATTTTTTCTATTGTTTTAATAGCTTCTTCTTTTTTATCTACCACTACATATATCCTGCAAAAAACCTGTTTTTCAGTCCCTAAAAAACTCTCACTTACCTCATCTCCATCATAAAATCTTTGAACTATATGAATAATTGAGCTTTCTTTTTTAATCTCATCCATTCCTTCAATTTTGCCAATTTTACCTTTATTTACTAAAAGCCAAATGGTATATGCTCTTTTTTTATGTAAAAAAGGGTCATTTAGTTTTTCAATAGATTCTCCAAATTTCCCACTCAATGCAAAATTAATAAGCATTTCCCTATGGTCAAATCCGCATATCTCTTTAAAATAAAAATGCATCCCCTCGCCTTGAAGTCTAAAACCCGGGTCATACGCATAAAATTTATCATTTTCTTTAAAAAACTGAATATTTAAAATCCCGTTTTTGATATTAAGAGCTTTTATCATTTTTTTAACTTTTTCATCTACATTTTCAATATATTCATTGATATGTTTTGAAGGATATCTTGCCAAGATACACACAGGAGTAGAATCCTTTGTTGTCTGTTTTGTTATCCTATCCCCTACAACACTCAAATAAATTTTACCGTCTTGAATTGTATAATGAGAAAACATATCATCACAGTTCATATATTTTTCAATTAAAACTATTTTTCTTTTTGAAGCATTTAAAGCCGCCTCATACATCCTATCAAAATCCTCTTTTTTTTCGCAAACTTCAATACCAACACCACCTCCGTTATCAACAGGCTTTATAACTATTGGAAATTCATTAAAATCTTCTTTTTTTACATCTTCATAACTAAAAGAAGGAATGGTATCAATAGAGTGCATTTTACAAAGTTCATTAAAACTTGCTTTATTAGTCAAATATTCAATAGCCTCTTTTGTAGCATAACACGGGAAATTTAATTTTTGACATATTTCATAATACGGCTTAACCAAAATATCTGCAACACCAACCAATACACCGTCTACTTTTTCTTCTTTTGCCACTTTTACAATATTTTCCACATCAAATCCGTCTATATCATAACTTTTTGAAGCTATTTTTTTAGCGGGAGAATTGGGATTTGGGTCAATTACTATTGTAAAAACCCCCATTTTATTTGCATATTCCACTAATTGAGCCGTTTCAGGATTACCTCCTAAAATAATAAGTTTTTTCATTGGTTTCCTTTCAAAATTTCTTCATAAACTTCTAAATATTTATCAACCACTATTTTTATATCAAATTCATTAACCGCTTT
>JALVVX010000008.1 GCA_027038555.1 Nautiliaceae bacterium
TTACTTCCCCTTCATCAGGTCTCAAAAGTCCACAAATCAGATAAAAAGTTGTAGTTTTACCAGCCCCATTTGGACCAAGAAGTCCCACAACCTCCCCGGTTTTTGCCTCAATGCTTACACCTTTGATGATTAATGTATTTTTAAAGGATTTTTTCAAATCCTTTGCAGCTAATACTGACATTCAATCTCCCTTATGCCGTCATTAAATTTTATGTTTATTTTAACATAATCAAATCCGTAAAGTTTTAAAGCATCCTCAATCTCTTCTCCCCATTCAATAAAATGATAACCCTCTTTTTCAAACTCTTCAAGCATACCGAGTGAAAAAAATTCATCTTTTTTTTGATAAACATCGTAATGATAAATATTCCCGTATCTGTTTTGTATTGAAAAAGTAGGCGACGTTGCTTCTTCATCAATACCGTATGATTTTAAAAATTCTTTTACCAGCGTTGTTTTACCGCTTCCAAGTGTTCCGCTTAAAAGTATAATTTTTTTACCTGAATTTTTAATACACTTTATTATGGGTTTTAAATCTTCAATTGTTTTAACTTTAAATTTCATTTTATCCTTTCATTATTTTTTCATTAAAAAATCATTAATTTTTCATTATTTTGGCTTATTTTGATAAATCAAAAAGTTAATATTACATATATCATTTAATTTTTCTTTAAGATAAGATAAGTTAAATTAAGTTAAATATGTTTCAATAGCTTAACATAATAATTTCACTCTCAATACTTAGGCTCAAATGTCAAACTCACTGAATTGATACAATATCTAAGTCCCGTCGGTGCAGGACCATCACCAAAAAGATGACCAAGATGTCCTTTGCAATTAGCACACATTACCTCAACTCTAAACATTCCGCCTTTTAAGTCAGGAGCTTCAAGTATTTCTCCTACCGGCATATAAAAACTCGGCCAACCGGTTCCGCTGTCATATTTATGTTCACTTGAAAAAAGAGGTACCCCACAGCATTTACAAAAATAAATCCCGGGAGTTTTATTATTCCAATATTCATTATCAAATGCTCTTTCTGTCCCCTTTTCACAGATTACATACTTTTCAAAATCATTTAATTTGTTTTTACAGTTACACATTTATCACCTTTGATATAATTTCAAATATTTTATCCAAAATAGGAGTAAAATGAAAGATTTAAAAAGCCTTAATCAGCTAATAGAAGTTCTTGAAGAATTGCCAAGTATCGGTAAAAAAAGTGCAACAAGACTTGCAATTTCATTGGCAAAAGACAAATATAAAGCCTTAAAACTAATTAATGCTCTTGAAAACACAATTTCAAGCATACAAGAATGTAAAATTTGCGGCAATTTCAGTGAACATGAAATTTGTGATATTTGTGATGACCCTATGAGAGATAAAACACTTGCGGTTGTAGAAAGTGCAAAAGATATTTTAACTATTGAAGAAAGCGGAAGTTATAGGGGATACTATTTTGTTTTAAATCATTTAGATGATGAAATGATTCAAAAATTAAAAGAAATCATTAAAGAAAAAGAGATAAAAGAAGTTATTTTTGCATTTCCTCCCTCAGTTGAGAGTGAAGCAAGAATTATGCTTTTAGAGGAGAGGCTAAAAGATATGAATATCCTATTCTCTCAAATAGCCCAGGGAGTGCCGACCGGCGTACATTTTGAAAATGTTGATATTAATTCTTTGGCAAAAGCCATCAAATTAAGAGTTAAACTTCACTAAGTTCATCTCTATGAGGCTTCCAACATTCATTAAAAAATTTTGCCTCTTTTTTTAAAATTTCCTCATTGCAGTTTTCAATCATATGTTTAGCCCATTCTTCTATTTTTTTGCCGATATCTTCACCAAATCTCAAAAAAACCGCTCTTTTATAATCATCGCTTGTATAAACTTTTCCTCCCACATAAGGCAGTCCGTCAAGTGATTTCAGTTTAAAAATTTCATATTTTTTTTCATCAAGCTGTTTTTCACCTTTATATTGTTTTATTACTTCTTCTTTTTCTTTTGCCACTCTTTTTTTATGTGAAAGATTTTTAAAAATTGCATATTTTGTCGCTTCTGCAATCCCTATCGCTTCGGCTATCTCCTTATCAAACCCGAGTTTTAACGCTCTAAATTTTTGTAATGCCGCCATTTTTGGAAATCTGTTAATTTTCATTTTCAGCCTCTACATAATACCATTTGTCCTTTTTAATAAATCGGCTTTTTTCTTCCATTACATAATCATCAATATAAGCCCTAAATTTTACAAACGCCTCTTTTTCTCCGTCAATAAAGTTAATTATTTCAAGTTTCTTAAATTCGCTTTTTGAAAATTCTTTTATTGATTTTATCCACTCTTTTTTGTTTTCTTCAAAATGAGGAGAATTTTTGTGTGTTGTTTTGATTATATAATTCGCCTCCCCCACCGCATAAGCTGAAAATCTGCTTTTCATAAGTTCAAGAGCATTTTTAGGATTACTTCCTTTATGAAACTTAAAACAACACTCTTTATATTTTTTACCGCTCCCGCAAGGACATTTTGAATTTTTAGATATTTTCATAAAAAACCTTTTTGTTTATTATAGATAATTTTAGATAAAAAATGGTAAAATTTTTCAATAAATAAAAAGGAAAAAAGATGAAAAAATTTTTATTTACCATTTTGATACTTTTTGGAATATTAAACGCTTCATCAATTGAAAACGGTATAGGTTTTTATATGAATATAGGCGGAGGATTTGACAAAAGAGATATAAATAACGACAAGACTTCTTTAAATATTTCCTACGGAGTGGGTGCCATAGCATATAACGTAAACGAATATAAAATCTACTACGGACTTAAAGCCGGAGGAGACTTTGGAAAACTGAAATTTAAGAATAAAAACGATTTTAACACATTGAAAATTCAGGGAGAAATAGGTTTCAGAATCCTTCCAGAAAATAAAACCGATATTTATCTGATTTTAGGTTATGAAAAACTCCATATAAGCTATAACACCAAATCAAGAAACTACACAGGATTCGGTATAGGAATAGGAGCGGCTAAAACCCTTGACGATTTATTCAGGGTATTTGCCGATTTGACAAATTTTTCGCTTGATAACGACTCCATTAACGACACCATTAATGACACAAGAGTCAATATAGGGATTATCATCAAAGACTAAATTACATTCCACCATTTTACAATGGCAAATCTATTTCCCTTTACTTTTTTTACTTCATGGGCAAAAAGCCCATGACTTGGAAACACAATCATCTCTCCAGTTTTGGGTTTGAAAACAACCCTTTTGCCATCACTAAATCTTAAATGGGAAAATTCAATTTCTCCGCCTTCAAAATCATCGTTTAAAAATAAAAGTGTCGTAATTTTTCTCTCCGGTTTAACTAATTTATAACCGGCTAATTTACCGTTAATATATATTTCACTTGCATTATCCGCATGCCTTTTATAAAATCCGCCGTTTTTATATTCAAGTATTTGAATATCCGTCCCGCTTAGTAAGGAAACACCGAAAAACTTTTCTATTTCGGCTTTTTTATCATTTATAACCATTTCAAAAAACTCTCTTATCTTTTTTGTAGGTTTATGAAGTATTGTTTTTCTTATTTCTTCATCAAGACCTTTATTAATAAGTTTTGCCGTATATTTTTCATCTGTTTTTAATGAATTAATAATTTTTTTGCAATCATTTTCACTTAATACATTCTCGAAAATCAAAAAAGGATATTCGTTATAAAAAGAAGCCAACGGGTATTTCTCAAAATCCATATCCCAAATTTCTTTTAGGGCATAGATTTTTTGAGAAATTTGGACCATTTACACCTCCTAAGGGTTAAATAGTCTTGTAAAATTTTTTACCTTTCATAATAACCATTCTCTCCTTTTGCTTTTAAAAACTCATTTATGACACTCCCGCCTTTTGCAAAAATTACATTTTCAGGAATATTTTTATTAAATTTAACCTTATCCATTCCAATATTTTTCTTCACCCAATTTAACATAATAATTTTACTCTTAGGATTTATATAAACATTTTCATCTCTTTGAAACTGTGAATTAAGAGCTTTTGAGTGTTTAGCCGTAACTATTTCAAAATCTTTCTTTTTATATTCAAAATCTTCATTTAAAAAATGAAACTTTTTATCTTTTGTAAAAAATCCTTTTTCATAAGGGATTTTATTTACCGAAGGATTAATGCCCAACTCCCCGTCAATCCACTCTACATTTTTAGATAATTCATCTAAATATTCATCTTCACTCTTTAATCCGCTAAACCTAAATTCATCAAATAAAAATTTTGTTAATTCATATTCACTTACACATTCTCCACTCTCCATTCTACATTCTCCATTTTTTAAAATGTATTCGTGAAAATAGCTTCCTCTTATATCTTTTTTTTCATAAAAATCTTTTGTCGGGATAAAAAGTGTGGCAATTTGAGCCGTTTCGTCATAATATTTTCCAAAAACAATTGTTGTTTTTTCTTTTAATTTTTGCCATTCATTTCTATTTACAAAACTTACAAGCGGATTTGCCCCTTGAATAAATACAACATCAAAATCATCCAAATTTACATCAAATAAAGGCACACTGTTTTTATGCTCTATTTTAAACGGGTTATTAAGCCCAAATGAACTGCTCCCAAGAAAAGCAACTCCTTGATTTTTTTTACCGAACATATCAAGCATAAAAGCCAAAGAATCGATAGCCCAGGTGGTTTTATAGCATTCTTTACATTTTGCAACCCCAAGTCCTTCAAGAATGACACCGCCTTCAAGAAGTTTTTCAAGTAAAATTTCCGCTTTATCAATATTTACACCGCATTTTTTAATAAGTTCTTCAAAGGAATGACTCTGAACTATTTTTTTAAATTCTTCAAACCCGACCCCGTCATTTCTTTTAACCAAACCTTTTTTAAAAACAATCTTGGCTAAAAGAATTGCCAGATAATAATCACTATTTGGCTTAACTTGAATAAAAAAATCACTGTTTTTAGCTGTTTTTGTTTTTATGACATCAATCGTTAATATAAATTTATCTTTTATCATATCCAAAAGATGAATATTAGTTACATAAGGGTTTCTACCCCAAATAATGATATTTTTGGCATTTTTTATAATCCAAGTAGGAAGTATTAACGATTTACCTCTTGCTTTATTTACACCCTTCTCCCCTATTCCGTCACATGTGGAACCTACTGCAAAAGTCGCACCGTATTTTTCAAAAAAAAGTTTAGTCACATTTTGCATTAATCCTAAATTTCCTGAGCCTTTTATAAATAGCGCTCTTTTTGATTCTACATTTTTTAAAATTTCAATTAATTTCTTCAATCCATCACTTAACATAATATTCTTACTATTTATTTTAGCAGATACCTCACGGGGGAATTTGAAGTAATTATTCAGCTTCCAGCAAAGATAGGGAGAAAAATTATCTCCCCTGAATTTAATTCTTTCTTCTCTATTCTCAATTTTTAAACTACAAACATCCCAACAATCAAGCGGGCAAAACATTACACATTAAACCTAAAATGCATAATATCGCCGTCTTGAACCACATAATCTTTTCCTTCAAGTCTCATTTTACCGGCTTCCTTAGCGCCTTGTTCGCCTCCATACTTAATAAAGTCTTCATAACTGATAACTTCCGCTCTAATGAATCCTTTTTCAAAATCAGTATGAATCACACCTGCCGCTTGCGGAGCTTTTGTTCCTCTTTTAATTGTCCAGCTTCTAACTTCAATTTTTCCTGCCGTAAAATATGAAATAAGACCGAGTTTTTCATACGCTTTTCTGATTATCTGGTCAAGCCCGCTCTCACTTGCTCCCATACTCTCTAAAAATTCGTGTCTTTCTTCATCACTCATTTCCACCATCTCTTCTTCAATTTTTGCACAAAGTTTAATTACTTCCCTGTTATGTTTAGCGGCATATTCTTTAAGGGCTTTTACATATTCGTTATCTTCTGCGAGTCCTTCTTCATCAACATTTGCACCGTAAAAGATTTCTTTGTTTGTAAGAAAATTGAGCTCTTTTTCAAGAATTTTAAATCCTTCTTCATCTCTTTTTGGAAAAGTAGAAACAGGATTTCCATCAGCCAGCCACTCCATAAGCTCTTCGGCAATTTCAAGCTGTGTTTTTGCCTCTTTGCTTCCTTTTGCCTGTTTTTTAAGTCTTTCGATTCTTTTTTCAAGAGTTTGAATATCCGCATATAAAAGTTCCTGCTCGATAATCTCCACATCTCTTATCGGGTCTACGCTGTTTTCGACATGTATTACATTTGGATCATCAAAACATCTTACCATATGAAGAATAATATCCGTTTCACGGATATTTGCTAAAAACTGATTTCCAAGTCCTTCGCCTTTGCTTGCACCTTTAACAAGTCCTGCGATATCTACAAATTCAATTGTTGAATATTGGATTCTTTCCGGTTTTACTATTTCGGCAAGTTTTTCAATTCTCTCATCTGGCACCGGCACAACCGCTTTATTTGGTTCAATTGTACAAAACGGAAAATTTGCCGCTTCTGCATTTTGTGTTTTTGTAAGTGCGTTAAATGTAGTGGATTTCCCCACATTTGGAAGTCCGACAATACCAACTTTCATTAAATTCCTTTTTTTGTGAAATTATAACTAAAAAGGGAGAAATTAAAGAGATTTTAGATAAGTAAGAATTGAATCAACCCCAAATCCGCTCGCTCCAAACGGATTATATCCCCATTCTTTTTCTACATAAGCAGGTCCTGCTATGTCAAAGTGAGTCCATTTCTCTTTATTTTCAACAAATTCACTTAAAAAAAGTCCGGCTGTAAGTGCACCTCCGTATCTGCTTGATGCAATATTGCAAATATCAGCCACATTGCTTTTTAAAAGTTTTGGAAGATATTTATTAAACGGCAGATATGCAAAATGCTCGCCCGTTTTTTCACTTGTTTTAAGTATTTCGTTAATTTGTTCTTTATTAAAGCCCATAATTCCAGCCGTATATTCTCCAAGTCCCACAACACATGCACCTGTAAGAGTCGCAAAATCAAAAATCTTATCAAAATCTTTAATGTTTTCTTCTGCATAACAAAGGCAATCCGCCAATACAAGCCTACCCTCGGCATCCGTGTTTCTAACTTCAATAGTTTTACCGTTTTTTGCTTTTAATACATCGTCGGGTTTATAAGCGTTACCGCCTATCATATTCTCAGCAGCACCCAAAATTGCATGAATTTCAACATCAAGCCCAAGTTCGCTTGCGGCTTTTATAATTCCAAGAACTGTCACGGCTCCTGATTTATCGCTTTTCATAGTAACCATATAATCGGCAGGTTTTAGGCTAAGACCTCCTGAATCGTAACACAAACCTTTTCCTACTAATACAATTTTTCTTTTTGCATTTTTCGGTTTATATGCCAGATGAATGAGTCTTGGAGGATTTGCACTAGCTTTTCCTACGCTGTAAAATGCGTGATATCCATTTTCATAAAGATAATTTTCATCATAAATTTTACATTCAAGGTTGTTTTCTTTTGCAATCTCCTCAGCTATTGCGGTAAGTTTTGCAGGAGTGATTTCATCAGGCATAGAATTGATGATATCTCTTACAAAATTAATATTTTTTGCCCTTATTTTTGCTTCTTTAATTATTTTATCAAAATTCCTCTTGGAGTTAATACATATTTCTTTTATCGGATGTTTAGCTTTTGTTGATTTATATTTGTCAAATTCATAATCTCCAAGTAAAAAACCTTCGAAAAATGCAATTAATAAATCTTCATTTTCAGTATTAGGAGGAGTTATCTCAACACTTTCGAATTTGTATTTTTTAAGCGCTTTAATTATATTTGCCGTTGCTGTTTTTAAATTTTCAGCGTTAATTTCTTCTATACCGACATAGACCCTTTTTTTCTCAGGTAATACCAGTATTTCCCCCTCTTTTCCTTCAAATCCGTATTCTTCAAACTTTTTTGCTCCGTTAACAACTATTTCAGCTTTAACTTCACCTTTCTTTTTACTGAATTTCATGATTCCTCCTTTTTATTTATATAATATAAAATCCCCCAAATAATTAAAATTGATAAAATGCCCACATACCAATGATGTTTTAACCATTTTAAAATTTCAAGTATTTCTTCACCGAAATAATAACTTGGAATTATTGTCACACTTGCCCATACAAACGCACTGAAAAAATTTATAATAGCAAATTTTTTTGGGTCATATCCGCTAAGTCCAATAGTCATAGGGATAATCGTCCTCATTCCGTATATAAATCTTTGAATAAAAATAACCCATCCGCCGTATTTTCTAAGAAGAAGCCTGGCTTTTGCAAACTTCTTACGGTGTGCTTTAAATTCTTCCAAAACCCATTTTTTATTGACTCTTCCAAGATAGAAATATATCTGATCTCCTATAAACCCGCCAAGAGCGGCAACAACTATCGCAAGCCACAGATTCATATCTCCTGTATGAGCCAAAACTCCGGCCATTACAAGACCAGTTTCACCTTCAAATATAGACCAGACAAAAAGAATAATATAACCGTATTCTTTTAAAAGATGAATAAGATTTTCTTCAGAAAAAAATTCTTTGATTGAGTGAAAATCAAATCCGTAAAGAAAAGAGGCAAAAACGAATATAATAAAAATAATTTTTAGATATTTCATAAAGCCCCTTAAAAATCAAGAAGGTTTTTCGCCTGAATCATATCTTTATCGCCTCTACCCGAGAGATTAACTATTACAATTTTATCTTTTATATCGGGTAATTTTTTAAGATATGCTACGGCATGTGAACTTTCAAATGCAGGGATTATTCCTTCTTTTTGAGAAAGCCATACAAAAGCATCAAGAGCTTCTTTATCAGTTATATAATCGTATTTTACCCTGTCTGCTTCAAAATGATAGGCATGTTCTGGTCCAATGCCAGGATAATCAAGTCCGGCAGAAATCGAATGCGCTTCAAGTATCTGACCATCATCATCTTGCAAAAGATAACTCATCTGTCCGTGAAGCACTCCGGGCTCTCCCGCGTTCAGACTTGCTCCGTGTTTACCGCTCTCAATCCCAAGTCCTCCCGCTTCAATTCCTATACATTGAACTTTTTCTTCTTCTAAAAAATGAGAAAAAATCCCCATTGCATTGCTTCCGCCGCCAATACATGCAATAACATAATCAGGGAGTCTGTTTTCCTTTGCAAGAATCTGTGCTTTTGCTTCATACCCGATAATCGCCTGAAAATCTCTTACAAGCATAGGATATGGATGAGGTCCCGCAACGGTTCCTATTACATAAAAAGTATCTCTTGCATTTGTTACCCAGTATCTTATGGCTTCATTCATTGCATCTTTAAGCGTTCTGCTGCCGCTTTTTACAGGATGAACCTTTGCACCTAAAAGTTTCATTCTAAATACATTGAGCTCTTGCCTTTTAACATCTTTTTCACCCATAAAAATTTCACATTCAAGCCCAAGAAGTGCCGCTGCTGTGGCAGTTGCCACTCCGTGCTGTCCCGCACCGGTTTCGGCAATTACTCTTTTTTTACCCATTTTTTTAGCAAGAAGCACTTGTCCGATAGTATTGTTTACTTTATGGGCTCCTGTATGATTTAAATCTTCTCTTTTAAAATAAATTTTTGCACCTAATTCCTCGGAAATATTAGGTGCAAAATAAAGCCCTGTGGGTCTTCCTATATACTCTTTATAATAATAATCCATTTCCTTCCAAAAATCTTTATCAAAACGGATATTTTTATAAAACTTTTCAAGTTCAAACAAAACAGGCATTAACGTTTCAGGAACATATCTTCCTCCGAATTTATCAAAATGTCCTCTTTCATCTGGGTCATATATAGGTTTTGGAATATACATTATTTTCCTTTAATTTTCTAAATTTATAGTATAAAATATTTCATAAATTTAAGTTAACATAATAATATTACTCTTAATATTTTACAAGTGAGTCTACATTTATACCCATATTTCTAAGTTTGTCCGCACCTTCTAAAAAAGTAAGTTCAATTAAAAATGCGGCGGCTACAACTTCGGCATTGAGTTTTCTTATAAGTTTAACCGCTGCTTCGGCAGTCCCGCCTGTGGCTATTAAATCATCTATTAGTAAAACTTTCGGATTTTTCACATTTTCAAAAGCATCAATATGAATTTCTATTTCATCAAAACCATATTCAAGTGCATATTTTTCCGCAACAGTAGTTGAAGGGAGTTTGCCTTTTTTTCTTATCGGAACAAAACCTTTTTTTATTTTTGCCGCTATGGCAGCTCCGAATATAAAGCCCCTACTCTCAATCCCGCATATAAAATCCACATCTTTATACTTCCCAGCAAAATAATCAATCACTTCGCTAAAAAGTTCGGCTTTATTTAAAAGTGTTGTAATATCTTTAAAAATTATTCCCTTTTTAGGAAAATCAGGAATATCCCTGATGGCTTTTTTTACTCTTTCTTCAAGCATTTTTATTTCACTTTTTCTAAATAATCACCAGTTCTTGTATCTACTTTTATTCTATCCCCTTCAACAATATGACAAGGGACAGTCACTACGGCTCCTGTTTCAAGTTTTGCCGGTTTTCTACATGCCCCACTTCTGTCTCTGTTGCTTACCGGCTGAGTTTCTACTACTTCAAGTTCAACTTGCATTGGCAGTTCAACTCCTATAACTTTTCCGTTATGAAATAAAATATCCACTTCCATACCTTCAAGCAAAAAGCCTTTACTCTCTTCAAATACTTTTAAATCCACAGGAAGCATTTCATATGTTTCAGTATCCATAAAATAATAAATATCACCTTCATTATAAGAATATTGATATTTTCTTCTTTCTAAATTAGGCTCATCAGCCTTATCACCTGCATGAAAAGTTTTTTCTATTACTCTCCCGTCAATCAAATTTTTTAGTTTTGTTCTGACAAACGCCGCACCTTTTCCTGGTTTCACGTGATGATATTCAACAATTTTATACGGAATTCCATCAAGTTCTATATTTAAATATTTTTTTAAATCACTCATACTATATGCCATATTTTCTCCTTTTGTGTTATTTTTAAATTTCAGCGTATCCGACGCTTAGCGCCGCTTTTAAGTTTCTAAGTTCGTTTAAAACTTCTTCATTAACATCATTATCGACAATAATCACCGCCATAGCCTGACCTTCTTTGTTTCTTCCAAGTCTGAAATCGGCTATATTTATATTGTATTTTGCCAAAGTCATTCCAACTTCTCCAATAACCCCCGGTACATCAGTATTTTTAAAGAAAATCATTTTACCCTTAGGCTCAAATTCAAGATCAAATTCTTTAAATTCAACAATTCTCGGATGTGTTTCAAGCATTGTCCCGCTTATTGAATACTCACCGCTATCAGCTAAAATTTTTAAATTAACAAGATTTTTATATGTAGGATTTTTCATCTCTTTTGTTTCAAGCTCAATTCCCTTCTCTTTTGCCAAAAACTCGGCATTTACATAGTTTACATTATCAGTAATATTTTTAAGAAGTCCGACAAGTGCAAAAGTCATAATAGATTTATCTTCTTTTACAATATCCCCGCTTAAATTGATTTTTACTTTTTTTACAGGTCCGTTAATAATTTGAGAAAGAAGATATCCCATTTTTTGTGAAAGTTCAAGATATTTTATAACCCACTCAGGCGTATTTGCAGTATTAATCGGTAAATTAAGTGCATTTGGATAACTACTACCTCTAAGCGCTTCAATAATAGCCTCAGCAGCTTGAATTGCAATTCTCTCTTGCGATTCACGGGTGTTTGCTCCGATATGAGGCGTAACGGATGTATTTTCAAGTTCAAAAAAAGGATGGTCTGTAACAGGTTCTTTTTCAAAAACATCAATTCCAAGCCATCTTATTTTTCCCGATTTAAGTCCTTCATAAACATCTTTTTCGTTATAAAGTCCCCCTCTTGCGCAGTTGATTAAAACAACTCCGTCTTTCATTTTTTCAATTTCTTTTTTTGTAATCATATTAATTGTCTCAGGAGTTTTAGGAGTATGAATTGTTATAAAATCGCATTTCAAAATTTCTTCAAAATCAGTGGTATACTTACATCCTAAATCAGTAGCTTTACTCGGATCAATATATGGGTCATAAGCAATTACATCCATTTCAAGCGCTTTTGCTCTAATTCCCACACGACTACCGATATTTCCAAAACCGATAATACCGAGTTTTTTACCTGCAAGTTCGATTCCAAGCCATTTTTCTCTGTTCCATTCATGCTCTTTTTTGAGATTCCACACGGCATTTGTAAAACTTCTTGCGGAAGTCAATAAATGTGCCATTGTAAGTTCCACAGCCGCAAGAGTATTTGCAGTAGGCACATTCATAATAATAACACCTCTTTTGCTTGCTTCTTCAATATCTACATTATCAACACCAACCCCAGCTCTTACAACAGCTTTAAGTTTTTTTGCATGTTCTAAAAAATTTTTGTCCACAGGTGTAGGACTTCTTGTAATAACACCGTCTGCATCTTCAATAATTTTTAAAAGCTCGTTTTTTGGTGTTTTACTTGCATCTACAAGCTCAATATCCTTTGCCTTTTTAAGTATTTCAAATCCGGCTTCATGAATAGGGTCACAAACAACTACTTTCATTTAAATCCTTTTTTTTATTTTTTCTATTTTTATATTGAAATTATACTCTTTAAATAAATTTAATACACTGTTTGCCTGCTCTAAATTTTTAAAAAAAATATAAATTTCAGTTTTTTTAGCTTTAAATAGCGAATAAACAATTTTATTATTATCTAAAATTGTCTTTATATTAAAAATAGAGTATTTATCTAAATTTTTAATTGTTATTTTATAGACAATTTCATATCTAAATTTATTAAAATCAATTTTCATATACAAAACTCTTGCCGGGAGATTTAAAATTTTCGGTTTTTTTATATCAAAAAAAGATTCTTTAAATGATATTTTCTTTTGTGATTTTGTATTTTGATTTATTTTCTCAGGCTTTGAAATTTGAAAATAAAAAAAAACAAGTCCCGACAAAATAAAAAAAGAGAGAATAGAAATAAGATATTTCATTCTGAAAGTTTAATTCTATCCCCATTAATTTCAATAATTTTACCTTTAAACGTATCACCGATATTATATTCATTAGAATAATCTTCTTTTCTAACCAATGCTTCCACCTCTCCAAGGTCTACAAACATTCCAAAATCAGTGATATATTTAACTTTTCCTTCAACTTCATCACCAACAGAATGATTTTTCGCAAAAATATCATAAGGATTTTCAATCGCATCTTTTCTTGAAATAATTACTTTGTTATTTTCTTCATCGATAGTAATAACTTTAAACTCCGCTTTATCCCCTATTTCAAAAACTTCGCTTGCTTTTTCACCTTTTTTAAATGAAACAAATTTATTTGGAAGCAGTACGCTTATTCCGTCAATTTCTACAAATGCACCTACATTTATAAATTTGGTAATAATACCTTCTACAATATCTCCTACATTATATTTTTCAGAAAATATAGTTGCAGGTTTTGTTAAAAGATTTTTTCTTGTTACTCTTAATTTTTCTTCATCAGGATTAATCTCAACTACTTCCACTTCAATTTCTTCTCCCAAACTAAGGTCATTAATACCATCCCAATTTATTTCACTAATATGTAAAAATCCCTCTACTCCGTTACCGATATCTACAAATGCCCCATATTCTGTTAAATGCGAAACTGTTGCTTTTATCCTATCTCCAACACTTAAATTTTTTACTTCATCCCAAGGATTAGGAAGTGTTCTTTTAATAGAAAATACCCTTCTTTCAGGATCAATTAACATAGCTTCAACCCTGTCGCCTTCTTCAAAATATTTTCTGTGGTCAATTTTTTTATAAAATATTTCTTCTTTTGGAATAAAACCGCTTATACCGTCCAAATCAATTACAAGACCGTTTTTCTTAATTTTCGTAACAGTCGCATTTACAATTTTACCATCAAGGGAAGAGAGTTTTTCTTTTACATCGTTTAAATACGCTTTTCTATCAACTACCACCGAGTTTTGTTTAAATTCTTTTACTTTTGCTTTTATATTTTTACCAATAACACTCTCATCTTCTTTCAGACCGCTAAGACTTTTAGGAAGAAAAAATTCGATATCACCTTTGTGACCTAAAAATCCACCTTTAATTAATTTTTCGATTTGAAACTCTACAACGTCTCCGATTTGTAATTCTTTCATGTTAAATCCTTTATCCTTGATATTATTTTTTCGACAAGCCACTCCGGCGTACTTGCACCAGCACTTACACCACAAAGCTCTTTACCCTCAAACCACTCTTTTTTTATTTCGTCTTCACTTTCAACAAGATGAGCATCACTATTTTCTTTTGCAATATTAAAAAGCTGTTTGGTATTTGATGAATTTTTACCACCAACTATTATCATAACATCAGCTTCACGACTGAGTTCTCTAACTGCATCCTGATTTTCAAAAGTTGCATTGCATATTGTATTAAAAACCCTTACTTCTTTATAATTACTAATAAGATAATTTGCAATTTCAAGATAATCCGATATTTTTCTTGTAGTTTGTGCAACAGTGGCTATTTTATCCCTTAAATGAATATCTTTAAGTTCGTTCACATCTAAAACAACATAAACCCTCTCGTGGACACTATAACTCATTACGCCTTGAATTTCCGGATGGTTTTTATCACCGAAAATAACAATATCATATCCTTCTTTACTCATTTTCTCAACAATTTCCTGAGGTTTTTTTACAAAAGGACAAGTAGCATCAATTACTTCTACGTTTTTATTTAAAAGTTCATTATATTTATTTTTTGGAATTCCGTGCGTTCTGACTATTACTCTTTTTATTTTTTCATCAACTTCATCTGTGGAGTTTACATATTTTACATTATAATTTTTTGAAAGTCTTTCAATTTCAAGTGGATTATGTATTAAAGGGCCGAGAGTTACGGCATTCTTAGAATTCTCAGCTATTTCAACAGCCCTTTTTACACCGAAACAAAACCCGTAACTTTTAGCTTTTTTAATCAGCATCTGTTATCCTGTAATCGGCTATTTTTTTAAAAAGCTCAAAAAAATTAGGGAATGAAGTATATATAGATTCGGCTTTATGAATTTTCATAGGAGCAAGAAGTCCAAGTATAGCAAAACTCATAGCAATTCTATGATCTCCAAAAGAATCAATTTCGGCACTTTTAACTTCTCCTCCTATAATTTCATATCCGTCTTCAAATTCTTTTGCATCAATCCCACACTTTTGTAGATTTTCCACTACTGCTTTTATTCTATCAGATTCTTTAACTCTTAATTCTTTTGCATTTTTTACTACACTTTTGCCCTGCGCAACAGCCATAGCCATAGCAAGAGCCGGAAGTTCATCTATTAGCCACGGTATATTCTCACTTACCACAATGCCTTTTAATTTATTACCTTTTATAATAATATCGCCAATTGGCTCATATTGGTCTTCATGTAAAATATATTCAACCTCAGCACCCATTTTTTCAAGCATTCTGTAACTTTCAATTCTTGTAGGATTAAGTGTTACGTTTTTTATAACGGCTTTTGAATTTGTTATAGCCGCCGCTACCGCAAAGAAAAAAGCACTACTTGGGTCATTTGGCACAGTAATATTTAAAGGGGATAATTTCTTTTCAAGAGGATATATTTCAATTTCGCATTCATTATTCTCGGTAAGTTTTTGATTTATTTTTGCACCCATACCTTTTAGCATTCTTTCGGTATGGTCTCTACTTAAAAAAGGCTCTTTATAAAAAGAAGGTTTGTTTGCGTGAAGTGCCGCTAAAATCAAAGCTGATTTAACCTGTGCTGATGCAACCGGACTTACATAATTGAAATTTTTAAGTTTGTTTCCCCTTATTGCAATAGGTGCAAGATTTCCATTTTCTCTTGCATCAATATTTGCACCTACATCACTCAACGGTTTAATAACTCTTCTCATTGGACGACGTCTTAAATACTCATCACCTGTTAAAACATAAAAACCTTCATTCGAAGCCAAAAGCCCCATATAAATTCTTATTGTAGTACCTGAATTTCCACAATAAAGAACATCATCAGGCTCTTTTATCTTTTGAGGTGCTATTATTGTAATTACACCTCCTTCTTTTTTGACCTCAGCTCCTAGTTTTTTGGCTATTTCAAGTGAATTCAAAGTATCTTCGGCATGTAAATAATTTTTGATTTTATTTTCACCTTCACTAAGAAGTGAAAAAATTGCACATCTGTGTGAAATAGATTTATCGGCATCAACTACAAACTCTTCATTGAATTTTCTTCCTCTTATCACATCCAATATCATCTAAGCCTAATTCCTTTTTCTTCCAGTGCTTTTAAAATTTTTTCCATTATATCATTAATTTCATTTTCTTGTAAAGTTTTCTGACCTTGTAATTTAAATCTTACGGTTAATGAGTTTTTATCACCCAAATCAAATATATCAATTGGATAAAAATCTTTAAGTTCCTCAATATTGAGATTTGAAATTATTTCATAAATATTTTTATATGATATATCTTTATCAACAACAAGGCTCAAATCTCTTGTAACTTTTTGAAATCTGTTTATTTCTTTCGCCTGTTTTGATTTTTTATCTAATTTATCAAGGTCAATCTCGGCGAAATATGTATCGTCAATATCAAAATCTTTCGCAACTTTTGGATGCAATTTAGCAATCACACCTATTTTTTCTCCGTCTTTAATAACATCGGCACACTGATATGGATGTGCTATCGAATGTTTGCCTTCGGTAAGCTTAAAATCACCTATAAGCTGAGAGAGTTTATCAACTGCATCTTTAAATTGAACTTTTTGAGGTTTACCGTGATTTATAGGATTTTCATAATCAGCATACCCGTTTAACACAAAAGCAAACTGCTCTTTTTCCTCTCTTTTTGAATTATATACGCTTCCGGCAGTAAAAAGATAAACTCTTTTATAATCATTAGCTCTGTTATATCTTACATCATCAAGTAATTGCAATAAAAGAGTGCTTCTAAGAGTATCAAGCTCATTTGCTATCGGATTTATCAAATCAAGATTATCATCCACAACTTCAAAACCGTATTTTTTGAGTCTTTGTTTATCTTCAAATACAAAATGAATAACTTCGTAAAATCCGTTTGCAACAGCTTTAAGTTTTAATTCATTAAGAAATTCAATTTTTTTTATATTGTCGTTAATTCTGTTTTTTTCTTCAAAAACAAGTGGTTTACTTGGAATATTGTCAATTCCGTAAATCCTTAAAATCTCTTCTGTGATATCTTGAATATTTTCAATATCGTGCCTAAATACTGGAATTGCAACTTTTAAAGATTCGTCAGTAATAGATTTAATTTCAAAATCTAACCTTTTAAGTATTTCTACAATACTTTTTTCATCAATCTCAAAACCAATTATCTCTTTTACTTCATTTATATTTATATTAATAATTTTTGGTTTTAAATCATTTGAGAGATCAATATCTCCGCTGAAAACAGGCAGTTTCATTTCATTTAAAAGATAATTCATACCGAAATTTAAATCCGGTTCACTACCCCTGCTCGCTCTGAAAAAATATTCATCAGTTTTTAAACCGTTTAAAAACACAATTTCGCTCACGTATTTCGGATTGATAAAATTTGCATCAATTAAATATTTACCGTTTTCTTCAACAACAATATCATTTTTTATACCTACATAATATTTTCCGAAACATTTAACAACATCGGCTCCGTTTTCATTATCAAGCTCAATATTGCATATATTCATAGGAGTCAAAAGCACTCCGGTTGCGTGCATTGCATATTTAATAAATTTGTCTATTTTATTTTTTGCTTCTTCTTCGATTAATGCAAGTCTGTATTCAATTTTAAAAGGAACATTAAACTCACCTTCAACCGCTCTTAAAAGATGCGAAGATTTTTTAAGCTCATTTTTATCTATATTTACAACTCTTCCTATACCTTCTTGCATTTCTTCATAATTAAATTCCAAAGATTTAAGAGATTTGTTAATTCCGGCACTAAGTTCTCTTGCTATACCATAAATACTAAAACTATCACCCCTGTTTGCAGTTACACCGAGTTCAATAATTTCATCATTGAGATATTTTCCTACATATTCTCCTATTTTAAGCTTACCCAAAGAATCATCTAAAACCATAATACCTTCATGAAAATCAGGTAGTCCTATCTCTCTTGCGGCACATATCATACCAAATGACTCTACACCTCTTAATTTAGCTTTTTTAATTTTAAGTTCAGGCAGTTGCGCACCTATTTTTGCTACTGCAACCCTCTGCCCAGCTGCTACATTTATAGCACCGCATATAATTTGGAGTTCTTCATCCCCCACGTTTACTTTACATAAATTAAGTTTATCGGCATTTGGATGTTTTTCACATTCGATAACTTCACCAATCACAACATTTTGAGGTATTTCTATTTTTTTATATCCTTCTACTTCTTGGCCTATTCTGTTTAGCGTAAGAATAATTTCATCAGTTTCAATACCTTCTAAATCTATAAATTCTTCCAGCCATTTTCTTGTTACTATCATTTAAACTGCTCCATTAGTCTGATATCTCCTTCATACATACTTCTTAAATCATTAATTCTATTAAGAAGCATTGCAAATCTCTCAACCCCAAGACCAAAAGCATAACCACTTACATTTTCATAGCCGACCGCTTTAAATACATTAGGGTCAACCACTCCACATCCGAGCACTTCAAGCCATCCTGTATGTGAACATACTCTACAACCTTCTCCTTTACAAAATATACAGCTTATATCAACTTCCGCACTTGGTTCCGTAAAAGGAAAAAAAGAAGGTCTAAATCTAACCTTTACATCACCAAACATATGTATTAAAAAAGATTCAAGTATAAATTTAAGATTTGCAAAACTCACTTTTCCTTTTTCATCTACTACAAGTCCCTCAACTTGATGAAACATAGGTGTATGTGTAAGGTCGTAATCTCTTCTGAAAACCGCCCCAGGACTTATCATTCTAATAGGAGGTTTTTGTTTAAGCATTGTTCTAATTTGTACCGGAGAAGTATGTGTTCTAAGAAGAGTTCCGTCTTTGAAATAAAAAGTATCCTGCATATCGCGAGCTGGATGATATTTAGGCAGATTCAATGCTTCAAAATTGTGAAAATCGTCTTCCACAAGAGGACCGGTTTCCACTGAAAAATTCAGTTTTGTAAAAAAATCTATAATTTTATTCATAGTATCGCTAATCGGATGTATCGCCCCCGTTGGTTTGGGATTAAAAAGCGTAACGTCTATTCGCTCCGATTTTAGTTTCATATTTAAAAGTTCTTCTTCAAGCTCATATTTTTTTTGAGAAATAAGTTCAAGCGCTTTTTCTTTTAGTTCATTAAGTTCTTTTGCAACTTTTTTCTTTTCTTCATTTGAGAGATTTTTCAATTCTTTGAATCTTTTGGTAATTATTCCGTTTTTTCCAAGAAGAGAAACTCTTATTTTTTCAAGCTCTTCAAGAGAAGCGGCTTTTTTAATTTGGTCCAAATCCACCAAAACTCCTTAAAATTTTTGAAAATCATACCAAAAATAGAACACTTTTTCAAAAGATTTTTTTAATTGTTTTTAATCAAATCCTTATTTTCACATTTACACCCATCTCCTCATCCACCCATCCACTCTCTTATTCTTTTTGATATAATTTCTCAAAAAAAGGAAATAAAATGGATTGTATTTTTTGTAAAATAGTAAAAGGAGAAATTCCAAGCAATAAAGTCAATGAAAATGAAAAATTCTTGGCCTTTCACGACATCAATCCAACAGCACCAATACACATACTTGTAATACCAAAAGAACATTATGAAAAATTTGATGAAACACCCGAAGAATTATTCCCAGAAATGGCAAAATTTATAAAAGATACTGCCAAAAAATTAAATATTACAGATTACAGACTCATTACAAACAACGGTAAAAATGCTGGACAAGAAGTTTTTCATCTGCATATTCATATGGTTGCAAATCCTGATGGTAAACTTAAATGGCCTAAATTAGTTTAAAGGAGATATATTGAAATATATAGGAGCTCATGTCAGTGCCGCTGGTGGAGTTGAAAACGCAGTAAAAAACGCAGTAGAAATTGGAGCTGACGGATTTGCACTTTTTACAAAAAACCAAAGACAGTGGTTTGCTAAACCCCTAAGCGAAGAGAGTGTTAAAAAATTTAAAGAATATATGAAAATGCACGGGTTTACTCCCGATGCAGTACTACCTCATGACAGTTATCTAATAAATTTAGGACATCCGGAAGAAGAGAAAAGAGAAAAATCCCTGAATTCATTTATTGACGAGGCAAGAAGGGTTGAAGCTCTTGGTTTAAAATATTTAAATTTTCATCCGGGAAGCCATCTTAAAAAAATAGATGAAGAAGAGTGCCTTGATTTGATAAGTGAAAGTATTAATAAAGCTATAAAAGAAACCGATTCTTGTATATTTGTAATAGAAACAACAGCTGGACAAGGTAGTAATCTCGGCTATAAATTTGAACAACTCGCGCATATTATAGATAAAATAACAGACAAGGAAAGAATAGGAGTTTGCATAGACACAGCACACATATTTGCCGCAGGATATGATATCCGCACAAAAGAGGCTTATGAACAAACAATGAAAAAATTTGACGAAACAGTAGGATTTAAATACCTTAAAGGTATGCATATAAACGATTCGAAAGCAAAATTTGCAAGCCGTGTTGATAGACATCATTCTCTTGGAAAAGGCGAAATAGGAATAGATGCATTTAAATTTATTATGCAAGATAAAAGGATAGATAACATTCCGCTTGTTTTAGAAACAATCGAACCTGAAATATGGGCTGATGAAATAAAACTTCTTAGGAGTTTTGATGTATAAATATTTAAAAATCTATAATTCTCCACAATTAAAAGGAGATGTAAAAATTAGTGGTGCTAAAAATGCCGCTTTGCCTCTTATCGCATCTTCGATTCTTTCGAAAAAAGAAGTAACATTTACAAATGTTCCGGAAGTAGCGGATGTAAAAACTCTGCTTAAACTGCTTAAAAATTTAGGGGCTGAATTTGAATTTGAAAACCATACATTAAAAATCGATACATCTAATATAAACAAAACTACCGCAGTTTATGAAATTGTAAAAACAATGAGGGCTTCAATTCTTGTTTTAGGTCCTTTACTCGCCAGATTCGGACACTGTAAAGTCTCTCTTCCGGGAGGCTGTGCAATAGGTGCAAGACCAGTTGATTTGCATTTAAAAGCCCTTAAACTTATGGGTGCTGACATTACAATTGAAAAAGGTTATATCAATGCAACAGGTAAATTAAAGGGTACCGATATTATTTTTGACAAAATAACGGTAACCGGTACCGAAAATATTTTAATGGCGGCAAGTCTTGCAAAAGGTAAAACAAGAATTATCAATGCAGCAAAAGAGCCGGAAGTTACTCAAATGTGTGACGTACTTAAAAATGCAGGAATCGAAATTGAAGGAATAGGAAGTGATGAAATAATAATTTACGGAACAGACGGCGAACTTTTGGAATTTAAACCTACCGAAATTATTCCCGATAGAATAGAAGCAGGAACTTATCTTGCCGCCGGTGCCATTACCAATAGTAAGATAACTTTAAACAATGTAAATACCGAACATCTTGAAGGAATATTGGTAAAATTCCGGGAAATGGGATTTGATTTTGAAGAAAACAAAGATAATTTGACTTTATTACCGGCAAAAAAAATCGAACCTGTAAAAATAATCACAACAGAATATCCCGGATTTCCTACTGATATGCAAGCACAGTTTATGGCTATTGCAACGCAAGCAAACGGTATAAGCGTAATAGAAGAGAGACTTTTTGAAAACAGATTTATGCATGTACCCGAACTCAACAGACTCGGTGCAAATATTTCAATAAACGGTAAAGTAGCCACAATTATAGGACCAAACGAACTTATAGGTGCCGATGTTATGGCTACGGACCTTAGAGCAAGTTCTGCACTCGTATTGGCAGGACTTATAGCAAAAGGTGAAACAAATATTCACAGAATATATCATCTTTTTAGAGGTTATGAAAATTTTGTGGAAAAATTCAAAAAATTAGGGGCAAAAATGGAGATTTTAAACGAGGAAATGCCTTAATTTCTTAAAATCTCAAAATAAATTTGCTCGACCTCTTTTTTATCAAGATTTTCTCCTAAAAAAAGTTCCATAGCCAAAATCCCCTGATAGACAAGAAGATAAAGCCCGTCTCTTGTTTGAAGATTATATTGTTCAGCCAGTTTTAAAAAAGGTGTTTTTTTGCCGTATACTACATCTACCGCATATTTTGCATTTTGAAAAATTTTTTCAAGCATTTTTTTAGGCATAGGTAAATTTTCATCTTTTAATCCGGCTGATGTTGTATTTATAATTAAATCATAATTTTTAAATTCGAAAGTATCCCATGTGTAAGTATTAAACCCTCTTTGTTTAAAAAATTCAAGTCTTTTTTCACTTCTGTTTACAATATCCGCCTTTAAAAGAAAAGAAATTGCCCTTGCAGTCCCGCCGGCACCTATTATTAGAGGATTTTTATAATCAAATGCCTTAATAACCTCCATAAATCCCGGACCGTCTGTATTATAACCGATAACTTTGCCGTTTTCCAAAACAAGGGTATTAACCGCACCCATCTCTTTTGCCACGCCTCTTACTTCATCGGCTTTTTTATACGCCCATTCTTTATGAGGAACCGTAACATTTGCACCTTTTAATTTAAGCTCTTTGAATTTTTGTATAATTTGACTTCCATCTTCTAAAAGATATCTTGTGTAACAATGATTTAAGTCTTTCTTTTTAAAAAAGTGATTATGCATAAGAGGTGATTTTGAATGCTCTACGGGATTTCCGAAAATAGTAAAAATCATTTGTTTACCTTACCAAATAAAAATAAAATTCTTCTTTTTCAAAATAAAATTTCACCTCTACGCCTTTGCGATTAACTACAATATTTTTTAAATTGTTAATTTCATCAAAAACTTTTGGCAAAGTTATATTAATTCTTAAATTATGTTTTTGAACTTCTCTTTTAACAGTACCTACTATTATATTTGCAAACTCATTTACAAGATCATTTAATTCTTCTTTGGTTTTGTATTCTTCGCCGATTAAAATTTTTGATATTTGTTTCGTAAGGTTTTCACTTAAAATTAAAATCATCATTCCATCCATATCACCGTAAAAACCTATTGAGCTTGCAACATAATTTTTATTGGTATCAATCGTAACTTCGGTAATTTTAGGAGCTTCTTTTTTAGCTTCCACACCTGTCATAAGTTGAATTGTAGAAATAGTCGAATTTACGAAATATGGCAAAAGTTTTACAAAATCTTTTGTAATTTTTTTACCTTTTTTATAAATTACATCATTCGAATTTATAGCTTCGTCATACTCTTTTGAATTGAAAAGCTCTTTTTCGTCAGGGAAAAAAAGATATCCCATATCCAAAAGCTCTTGAATAAGGTTTGGTTGAATGCTTTTTTTATTAAGTCCTACAATTGCCAAAAGCGCACCGTATTCCGCTGCTTCAACGCCAAGTGTTTTTAAAAACCTTACAGAATGAATATTCATACCTTTTACGGATTTCATATCAAAAACAAAAATTTTAAAACCAATCAAAAGATTTCTTCTGAAATATTCAATATCAAACATATTCGATAGATTTGCATCCAAAAAACCGTCAAAGAAAAAATATACAATTGAATTTTTAACAACTGCTCCGATTCTGTTTGAAACTTTTAAAATTATCGAATTTTTAATAATTACGGCATCTTCATTAATTTCTTCTTCATTATTAACGATTTTTGGAGAATATCCTCTTTTTACAAGATAATAAACAAGCATATTTTTGTTCTGCTCGTCATTTATACAACAAATATAAATAGGCTTTTCTTCTAAATATTCTTCGTCAAAAAAAATTTTTTCGATATGTTCGTTTTCAAAAATATTAAAATACAAATCATTAAGATTGCTTATCATTTGTAATATATTTCTATTAGGATTAAATATACAACTTTCAACATTTTCTTTTTTAAAAAGATTTTCAAGAACATCGTTTAAAAACCTTAATGCATTCATATTAGCACTGATTATTTTTGAAAAATCTATACTTACATATTTAATGTTTCTTTTCTTAATTTTGTCTATATCAAGAGGAGTTATCAGCTCAGATGCAGCATTAGCATCCAAAAACCCCTGGGGTTTTATTAAAAGTTTATTATTTATAATATTTTTAATTACCCCCATTTTCAAGTTCCTTTAATGTAGCTACAAGTGCTCCAAGTTTATTATTTACTTCTTTATATTCAAGTTCAGGTTTGGAATCCGCTACAATTCCGGCACCGGCTTGAAAAATAATTTCATCGTTTTTTACAAGTGCAGTCCTTATGGTAATAGCGCTGTCCATATTTCCATCAAATCCGAAATATCCTATACTTCCGGCATAGTATCCTCTTTTTAAACCTTCATACTTTGCAATAAGTTCCATTGCTTTTATTTTAGGAGCACCTGTCATTGTTCCTGCTGTAAAAGTAGCCTTAAATAAATCAAACATATCGTATTTCTCATCAAGCTCACCCACTACATCGCTTACCATATGCATAACATGTGAATATCTCTCAACTCTCATAAGTTCTTCAACTTTTACACTTCCAGGCTTACTTACCCTGCCGACATCGTTTCTTCCAAGATCAACAAGCATTATGTGTTCAGCAACTTCTTTTGGGTCATTAATCATATCTTTTTCAAGTTCTATATCCCTGATGAGATTTTCTCCTCTTTTTCTTGTCCCCGCTATTGGTCTAAGTAAAATTGCACCGTCTGTGAGTCTTACCATAACTTCGGGTGAGCTTCCTATAATTGCAAATTCGTCAATATCAAGATAATAAAGATAAGGTGAAGGATTTTTACTTCTAAGTTTTCTATAAAAAGAAAGCCTATCGATATCAGCTTTTACTTTTAATCTGTTTGAAAGCACTATTTGAAAAATATCTCCCGCTTTTATATTTTCTTTTGCATTTTTAACCATATCGAAAAATTTTTCCCTGCTAAAAACAAATTCAGGTTCTTTTTTTATTTTTACAGGTTTTAAAGGATGATGTATATAAGTAGAAGTTATTTTGTTTTTTATTTCGGCAAGAGTATGTTTATATTCTTCATCATTTATAATAACTGTCAGTTCGGAAGATTTGTGTGAATAGCCAATGACGATTTTGGGTCTAATCATATACAAATCGGGAATATCTGTTTCATCTTTTAATTTATCCATTACAGGTTGTAAAACAGGTTCGAATATTTTTACCATATCATATCCGATATACCCTATAAATCCGTCAACAAAACCTATACTAAGCTCTTTTGTGAGTTTTCTGTATTTTTCTTTGTCAATTTTTTTATAATATTCTTTTAAAAAAGAAAAAGGATCGATATCCAATACCTCTTCTTTCTCGCCGTTAAAAAAATAAGTTTTGTAATCTTTATATTTTATTCTTTCCTTCTCACCTATAACTATAAAAGAGTAATTTCCGTCTGTATTGTTAATTACACTTTCAAATAAAAAAATTCGTTCATTTTTAAAAAAATCTTTTAACTGATTATAAATTGCTATTACCGATAATTCATCAACTAAAAACTTATCAAAAACCATTATTTGGCCTTAAATATAAATGCATTTTGTGTAATATATTTTTTTATTTTTGATAGTTCTTTTTTAGCGTCGTTTTTAGATGCAAAAGGCCCTATTAATAATTTATTCATTTTTATTGTTTTACCGTTTTTGTTTATTGAAACTGGATAAAGTTTGTAATGATATCCATATTTTCTTATAATTGCCAAAAATTTTTTATTTGGTTTTGTATATTTCATAAGCGCTGCCACCTGAATATAATAATTACCTTTTGAAATATAATTTTTATTTTTTGTAGTTTTTTTCATTGTAATTTTAGTATTAGCCTCAGTATCTTTTTTTTCAATTTTCACAGGAATAACTTTTACCTCTTTTTTTATAATCGGCTTAACATTTGTTTGTTTAAATGTTTGTTTGTTAGAATTTACAATTTGTGACTGTTGTATATTAGAATTGTTATTTTCTTTTAATACCGGCTTTTTAATTATATTGGCTTCTTCTTTAAAATTTTTTTGATTTTGAATGTTTTCTACATTATCATTTTTATTTTCATTGTTAGCTTTTTCAGTGCTATTTTGTTCAATAGGAATTTCTTTAAACAAAGGTTCTTCTTTAACCTGAGGAGGAATTACAGCATTGTTTTGTGACGAAGTATTTCCCTGAATAACTGCAAAAACAATTACAGAAACAACAAATATCAAAAAAGCGGCTGCTCCGTATATTAATATTTTTTTAGGATTTTTTTTATTGTTGTCTAAATTTAATAAATCTTCTTTGTTTTCCATAATATCTCCTTTACATATGGCGCGCCCAAGAAGCGCCTCTTTCTTTTTTGTATAAACCGTACGGTAAATTTAATATATTAAATTCAGAAGGAAGTTCATCAGTAGGAAATACCCTCCACTGCTTAGGAAGCTTTGCTGAAAGCTTAGCTGAAATTTTTTTGCCGAGTTGTATAGCCTCATTGAGCTGTGTATGTCCTTTATGGATATAAAGATGTAAATGTCCCGGGGTTTTTGAATCATAAGCCGTAAAATTTAAAAAACCTTCTTCTCTTAAAAGAAGACTTGCTCTGTTCCAAAATCTTTCAGGGTCTCTTCCGTTATAATCAATTACAATGTTTTCCACTATGTTTCTTTGCCTATTGATTAAATCATGAGCGATTACTTTTTTTCTTTCCATATGTTCGTTCATAATCTGTAAAGTCATGGGCTTATCTATTTTTTCATATTTATCAAAAAAAGTTCTACCTTTGTAAACAATTTTTTTAACAATTGTTCCTTTGTATTCAAAATAATAATTTCTATTCATTTTAATCATCGAAATTTCAACATTATAAGCCATTTTTACACCTTTATATCCCACAAAGGGGGAAATTAATAAGTCGGTCTGTCGTAAATTACGAATTTACTTGCTAAATCTTTAAGCTCTTTTGCAACTTTTTCTTGAAGTTCAAGATTATAAATATCATCTAAAACATCGGCAATTTTAGTAGCTATAAATCTAAATTCCTCTTCTTTCATTCCTCTTGCCGTAAGGGCTGGGCTTCCTATTCTGATACCGCTTGTTACAAACGGACTTCTTTTTTCACCCGGAACTGTATTTTTATTTACAGTAATTCCGGCTCTTCCAAGAGCTTCTTCTGCTTCTTTACCGCTAAATTCTTTATCAAGGAAACTTACAAGTACCAAATGATTATCAGTTCCACCGCTTACCAAATTATAACCTCTTTCAAGAAGCACATCGGCTAAAACTCTTGCGTTTTTCTTAACTTGTTTTGCATAATCCTTCCAAGAATCTTCTAAATTCATTTTAAATCCTACCGCTTTTGCCGCGATAACATGAACAAGCGGTCCGCCTTGAATTCCAGGGAAAATAGCACTGTTTATTTTTTTAGCATATTCTTCATTGTTTGTAAGAATAAGCCCTCCTCTTGGACCTCTTAGAGTTTTATGAGTCGTAGTCGTTACCACATCACAATGAGGGAAAGGATTTGGATGTTCTCCTGCTACAACAAGACCGGCGATATGCGCAACATCAGCCATTAAAATAGCGCCAACTTCATCTGCAATTTCTTTGAATTTTGCAAAATCAATCTCTCTTGGATACGCACTTGCACCACAAACAAGCATTTGCGGTTTGACTATTTTTGCAATATCTCTAACTCTGTCATAATCAATTCTACCTGTTTTTTCATCAATACCGTAAGAGAAACTTCTGTAATGTTTACCTGAAAAGTTAACTTTCGCTCCGTGTGTTAAATGTCCGCCGTTACTTAAATCCATACCAAGAAGTTTTTCATAAGGTTTCATTAAAGCAACATAAACAGCTCCGTTTGCCTGGCTACCTGAGTGAGGCTGAACATTTGCATATTCACATCCAAACAGTGCTTTTGCCCTATCAATTGCAAGTTGTTCAATCATATCTGCGTATTCGCATCCGCCATAATATCTTTTATTTGGATACCCTTCTGCATATTTGTTTGTAAAAACGCTTCCCATTGCTTCCATAACTTCTGGAAGTGTGAAGTTTTCACTTGCTATCATTTCAAGATGATTTGTTTGTCTTTCAAGCTCTTTTTCCAAAATCGAATAAACATCCGCGTCATAATTTTTAAGTAAACTCATTTTTAATCTCCTTTATTGTATATTGTCTTTATCTTTATTTTCAGTTTTTGGTTTCATTGTCGGGAACAAAATCACATCTTTAATAGTATGTGAATTTGTAAGAAGCATCACAAGCCTGTCAATTCCTATTCCCTCCCCTGCTGTCGGAGGCATTCCGTATTGAAGGGCACGGATATAATCATAATCCATATCCATCCCTTCTTCATCCCCTTTTGCTTTTGCTTCAAGCTGAGCTTTGAATCTCTCATACTGATCAAGTGGGTCATTTAACTCGTTAAATCCGTTTGCTATTTCACGTCCTGCTATAAATAATTCAAATCTCTCTGCAAATTCTGGATTTTCATCGCTTCTTCTTGCAAGAGGAGATATATCAATCGGAAATTCCGTTACAAAAGTAGGATTTATAAGTTTACTTTCTACAAATTCATCAAAAAGTTCAGCCCATAACTTACCTTTTGAGTCGATATGTTCTTCAATCTCAACTCCTGCATCTTTTAGATATTTTTTCATAGCTTCAACATCATCTAAAATCTCTTGCGGAACTTCTCCAATTTTAATTAAGGCATCTTTATATGTAATCATTTTCCAGTCATTAAAGTCAATAATCATATCGCCGTATTCCAATTTTTTAGGAAGATTAAGTTTTTCAAATAAAAAGTCAAACAATTCTTTTGTAAGTTTCATCAAATCTTCCATCGTATGATAAGCCCAATAAAATTCAATCATTGTAAACTCTGGATTATGAGTATAATCTATACCTTCGTTTCTGAAATTTCTATTTAATTCAAATACAGCTTCAAATCCGCCTACAATAAGTCTTTTTAAGAAAAGTTCAGGTGCAATTCTTAAATTCATATCGATATCAAGAGCATTATGATGTGTCATAAATGGTCTTGCATTAGCTCCTCCTACAATCGTATGAAGCATAGGAGTTTCAACTTCCAAAAATCCTTTATTCAAGAAAAATTCTCTTACAAGAGACACAATTTGACTTCTTAATTTAAATCTTTTTCTTGTATCTTCATTCATTATCATATCAAGATATCTCTGGCGATATTTTGTCTCTATATCTTGAAGTCCGTGAAATTTTTCAGGAAGAGGATGTATGGCTTTTGTCAATATTTTAACATCATCGGCATGAATTGATAGCTCTCCTGTTTTAGTTACAAACGGATAACCGCTCACTTCCACAATATCACCTACTTCAAGGGTCTTTTTAAGAAGATTAAATTTATCTCCCAAATCGTTTTTGCTCATATAAACCTGTAAAATACCGCTTTCGTCTTCTATTTTAAAAAATGCAGCTTTACCCATAAGTCTAAGGAATTTAACTCTTCCTGCAACGGTGTATTTTCTGTTTTCATCTCTTTTGTTTTCAAAATCAAAAACATCTTTGTTTTTTTCTAAAAATTCTGAAATTTTTGTATTTCTTTTTGAATAATGTCCGTATGGATTAATTCCCGCTTCTTTTAATTTTTCGGCTTTTGCCATTCTTTGTTTTACATATTCGTTTGAAAACATCAATCTCCTTTTATTTATTTAGTGAAATTTTAACATTTTTAATACTGTTTTGAATGTCATGAGGTTTTAAATTTATTATCTCATCACCTATTTTCAACATAATAGGAAAAACATACGAACTTTTTGTAAATTTTTCTATTTTCTCTTTAATAAACTCTATTTTATATAAAAGCGCAAATATAATGCCAACTAAAATAAAAAATTTCGCACCTGCAAATATAAATCCAAGAATTTTATCGAATATACCAAGAGAACTTATTTTTAAAATTTTCCCAAGTAAAAACCCGATAAAAACGGCAATAATCCAAAATCCTATAAAAACAGCAATAAATCCCACCAAATCAATTGCAGAAGGATTTTTGATTGTAATAAGATTGGAATTAATATACATTCCCGCTTGATGATAAAATTTCGAAGCTAAAAAAAGTCCGCCGATAATTCCTACCAATCCTGCAATTTCTTTTAAAAAACCGTTAAAAAAACCTTTTATTGCAAGTATAAGTGTTATTGCTATTATTATACCGTCAAACAGACTCATGATTTTACTTTCAAAGTATTTTTTGTGATTTTTGCCTCATAAAGCGCTTCATCGGCCCTATGAATTATCGACTCGACATCATCGTTTTTTTTATGACAAGTTATACCTGCCGATACGGTTATTTGAATCATATAATCTTTATATTTAAGTTTTGTTTTTCCGATTTTATTTAAGATTCTTTCTATACTTTTTTTTGCATTATTCAAATTAGACCTGTTGAAAACAATAATAAATTCATCCCCACCGTATCTGTATATTTTATCGCTGCTTCTAATAAGTGAGCTGATTATCTGAACAAATTTGATTAAAACATAATCTCCCACTATATGCCCATAATTATCATTAATAAACTTAAAATTATCCAAATCAACAATTGCAATACATAAATCCAAATCTCTCTCTTTACCTTTTTCCAAAATTTCAAGTAAATCTTTTTCTAATGCTTTTCGGTTATGTGCTTTTGTCAACGGATCAATCAAAAGTTCTTTGTATGCTTTGTCAAGTTCACTTTCAAGCTCTTTGATTTTATTTTCCATTTCTTCAATATTTTGAATCAAAAAAGCTGAAAATCTGATTATATTTGATTTTAAATTCTCAGGGTCAACTTCTTCTATCTCTTCGATTATTTCTTTGGAAGAATTTTTTATTTCATATGTTCTTTTATGAACATCTTCAATCGTATTTTTTGTCAAACTGACAAGTTTTTCATCAAAAGTAGGTTTTTCACATAACAGTTTTGGATTGAGCTGATTTAAAATATGCATATCAGATGCAATACAATTAAAAATTTCTTTGTAATACAGCGGATACGGAGGTTTTTTGGCTTTTTTAAGTTCTTCTAATGTTTTTTGGGAAATATCATTAATTAATTCTTCCATATTTTAACCTTTTTTGATATTATCTATAAAATGTATTATACAAAAAAAAGGAGCAAATTTGAGACTCAGTAAAAAAGATGCAGTGGATTTAATAAAAAATAAAGATTTAATCAGCCTTGGTAAAATGGCATTTGAAAAAAAAAGAGAACTTCATCCCCAAAAAATCACTACTTTTATAGTCGACAGAAATATAAACTACACCAATATATGTTGGGTAGATTGTAAATTCTGCGCGTTTTACAGACACAAAAAAGACGAAGACGCTTATATACTGAGTTTTGAAGAAATTGACAAAAAAATAGACGAATTACTTGATATTGGAGGGACTCAAATACTGTTTCAAGGGGGAGTTCATCCAAATCTTAAAATTGACTATTATGAAAAACTTGTAGAACATATTCATAATAAATACCCTCAAATTACAATACACGGTTTTTCGGCACCTGAAATTGATTATATTGCAAAAATAAGTAAAATAAGTATAAAAGAAGTTTTACAAAGACTCAAAGAAAAAGGACTAAGCTCAATTCCCGGAGCCGGAGCTGAGATATTAAGCGACCGGGTAAGAGATATTATCGCTCCTAAAAAAATAGATTCCCAAAAGTGGCTTGAAATCCATAAAACAGCTCACGAAATCGGTATGAAAACAACCGCCACAATGATGTTTGGTACAGTTGAAACAATAGAAGAAGTGGTAGAGCACTGGGATAAAATAAGAAGACTTCAAGATGAAACCGGAGGTTTTAGGGCATTTATTATGTGGTCTTTTCAACCTTATAATACAGCACTTATGCAAGAAGGAATCGTAACACAAAAAACTTCTCCAAACAGATATTTAAGATATCTTGCGGTTGCGAGACTTTTTTTGGATAATTTCAAAAACATCCAAAGCTCATGGGTTACTCAGGGAAGCTATATAGGACAAATGGCACTGTTGTATGGGGCAAATGATTTAGGTTCGACTATGATGGAAGAAAATGTTGTAAGAAGTGCGGGAGCGCAAAACAGAATGAATCAAGAAGAGATGATAAGACTTATTAAAGACATCGGAGAAATACCTGCAAAAAGAAATACTGCTTATGAAATATTAGAAGTGTTTGATTGATTTGTTAAGTTCAAGAAATTTCCACTCTTTTTTTGCTTCCTTAATCTTATCTTTTGAAATATTAAAAATTCCTATTTCTTCTTTATTGCCAAGAATTTCAAGTATTTTACCCTCAGGATCAATCCCGAAACTTCTGCCATAAAATTCCCAATCCTCGAAATTTCCAATTCTGTTTGCTCTTATAACATATTTATGATTTAAAAATGCCTTTGTTTTCAGCATATCAAGCCATCTTTGATGTGAATTAAAAGCTCCAACACTCGGTATTAAGACACAATCAACATTTTTTTCATTAAAATAATTCCAGAATTTTTCAATATGAGATTCAAATCCGAACATAACTCCAAATTTTATATTTTCCAATGAAAAAACAAGAGGAAACGACTCGTTTATATCAAAAAATTTATCTTCTCTCCAATGCGTATAAGGCATATAAACCTGCTGGTAATAATATTTGACTTTTTCACCGTCAATTTTTGCAATTGCTTTGTATTTTTTATCTTTTATTATTTTAATGATAGGAGCGATTATGGTCACAGAATAAACTTTTGAGAGCTGTTTTAAAAGTTTCATCTGATGTTTGCTCTGGTCTTTTATAAAACTCAGAGGCATTTTTTCAAGTTCTTTAAAAAATCTGTTTAATACATATTCCGGCAGTAAAATAAGTTTTACATTTTCTTTTTTTGCCCTTTGTATTAAAAAACTGAGTTTTGCTTTGTCATAAGGAAGATTATCAGTTTGTATAACCGCTATATTCAATTACTACCTTTTATTTCTTCAAATTCAAGTTTTGCTTCTTCAATCATTTTAGAGGCTTCTTCAAGAAGTTTTATGCCTTTTTTATAATACTGCATTGCATCATAAAGCGTAATTTCAGGGTCGTTAAGTTTTTCCAGAAGTTTTTTTGCCTCTTCAAGTTTTTTTTCAAAATCCTGCATCTTTGTCTCCTTTTAAAATATCCCTTATAAGAAAATCAAATTTATCAATTTCCACCAAAAAACTGTCATGTCCATAATCACTGTCAATTTCAAAATATTGGCATCTTCCGCCTACTTTGTCCATATATTTTTTTATATCTCTCATCTCCTGAGGGAAAAAAAGCGTATCACCGCTAAAACTTATTAAAAACATTTTATCAGATATCTGCTTAAAGGCATCTTCTAATGAATTAAATCCTCTGCTTATATCAAAAAGTGAAATCGCTTTTAAAAGATATATGTAACTTAAAGCATCAAACCATTTAGGAAAATTCGCACCGTTATATTCTAAATAGCTCTCAACTTGAAATCTTCCAAAAAGCTCAAACATTCCATCTGTTTTTACATATTCTCTTCCGAATTTTTTCTCAAATGTCGATGGTGAAATATAATTAAGATATCCTATCATTCTGGCAGCCGCAAGACCTTTTAAATCTGCCCCAGGAGGATAGTTTCCATTTTTAAACTCTTTATCGGCCCGTATTGCCTCCATCATCGCTCTATTTATAGCAATAACATAAGGCTTGGTTTGGTAAGTTGTGGCAATAGGAATTATATATTCGGCAAATCCGGGATAATCAACTGCAAGTCTTAGGGCCTGCATACCTCCCATACTGCCGCCGATAACGGCTTTTAGCTTTTTAATTCCCAACGAATCAAGAAGTATTTTTTGTGCTTTTACCATATCTTTTATTGTAATAACAGGAAATTTTAGCCTGTATCTCTCATCACTGCCGGGATAAATCGGACTCATAGGACCGGTTGAACCAAAACAGCTACCTATGACATTTGTAGCAATAACAAAATATTTACTCGTATCAATGGCTTTTGCGTCTCCTATCAATCCGTCCCACCATCCGGGCTTTCTGTCACCTTCATACATCCCTGCCGCATGATGAGAGCCTGATAGTGCATGAGTTACCAAAATAACATTTGATTTATCTTCATTTAATTCACCATATGTTTCATACATTATCTGCCAAGGTTCAAGTATACGGCCGCTTTCAAGATATAAAGGCTTGGTAAATTTTGCAAGCTTTGTTTCAATCTTCATTATCGCCTTTTTTAGATGACATTTTATCTTTTTTTACAATTTTTTCCAAAGGTTCAGGTTCACAAAAATAATAACCTTGAAATTCATCAACTCCAAGTTTCAAAAGTTTTTCAAAAACTTCTTTTGAATCTACATATTCGGCAATAACCTTAATACCGTATCTATGGGAGAAATTAATTATCATTTTCACTATATCCTGATATTTAGAATTGTTTATATTTTGAATAAGTGATGCATCGATTTTAATATAATCGGGAGATAAATCGAGCACAACAACAAAATTGGAATAACCGCTTCCAAAATCGTCAATTGCAATTTTTACTCCTCTTTTTTTCATATTAAAAATAAAATCTTTAACTAACTCAAAATCATTAATACTTTCACTTTCCAAAATTTCAACTATAAGTTTTTCACCTGTTTTTTGATCGATATAATTGTATAACATATTTCTTGTTATTTCATCACTTATATCTTCAAATGAAACATTTATTGAAGCTTTTTTAATAAATCCTTTTTTTAAATCGTTTATTACTTTCATAAACATATTTCTTGAAAAGGCGTTATACAACTCAGATTCTTTCATATAATCCATAAAATAATAAGGAGAATATATTTTTTCTGCGTCTACTATTCTCATTAATGATTCGTATTTGATAATTTCTCTGTTTCGATTTACTATACACTGATAAAAAGGTTTTATTTTATCATTAATTAAAACATCTTTTAAAAATTCTATTTTTTTATATTTTTCTATTTGTGACTTTTCAATCTCTTTATTAAAAAGCATATATCCTTTGTTACTCGCTTTTGCATATGAAAGCGCAATTTCAGCAGTTTTTAACAGTTTATTTTTTTCATTGCTTGCACCGATTATAAAAGTAACGGTTATAAAACTGTTATAATTAAAAATCAATGAATGATACTCTATGGAAATTTCTTCTTCACTTAAAGGCTTCTCAAATAAAACCGCAAATTCGTCATCGCCGATTCTATAAACGTTTGTATATAATTCTTTTAATGATTCCCCGATAAAATTCAATACTTTATCACCTGTTTCATAACCGTAAAACTCATTAATATGAGAAAAATTTTTTATATCTATTATCATTACTGATTTGGCATTTTTTTCATCTTTAATCAATTTATTTCTATTAGGCAAATTTGTAACACTGTCATTATAATATTTATTTTCGAGTTCGTTTTTTAATTTTTCATATTCATCAATAAGTGATTTTTTTATTTTTTTAAGAAACAAATAAAAAACCCCCATAAAAAATAAAAAAATTATTAAATATATTATTACCGACATAAAAACCATTTTAGTTATATCATTTATATATTTTTCGGCTTTTATATTAAAAGTTTTTTTCAATTGTGATTCATAAATTCCGCTTAAAATAATAAACTTATAATATTTATTAAATGTGACATACGAGAGTTTTTCTTCTATTTGTTTGTTTGAAGGATTAAAATAATAATAATTTAAAAAACAGCTCTTACCATGTTTAATGCATTCAAAATATTTTTTTCTAAAATAATTACCCTTTACATCCGGATTATAAATTGATAAAACCTCACCTTCTTTATGCTTCATAAATGGCGGCATATATACGATTTTAGCAAAATTCCCGCCTTTTCCAGGATTTAATGTCAAAAGTTTTGATATGTCAAAATAATATCTATTTCCAATTGTCGAATCAAGATATTTCCTAAGATGAGACACCACTATATCATCTATAAATTTTTTACTAATTGCTGCAATATAAATATTTTTATTTTTATTTTTTAAATAAGCAAGATAAAGTTTATTTTTGTGTCTTAAAAATTTAGTATTGAAAATTTTATATTCTAATTTTTTATTTTGAGGAATTTTTCCTATTATCAATTTCGGGGTTTCATATAAAGTATCACTGTGAAGTTTTATATATAAATCCAAAAATTGTTCTAATTCTTTAACAGAAGTGGAATATGCGGTTTTTCTTATTAAATCAATCAAAGAATTTATATTATTTACCCTGTTTTTTAATTCCTCTTTTTTTTCCGTTAAAATTTCTTGTTTTATTTCTAAAATTTTTCTGTTGAATTCTTTTTTTAGAATGAAATACATACTTAAAAAATATATGAATGAAACTAAAATAAAAAAAATCATAGGAAGATAAAAAAGTTTTAGGATATTACGTTTCATTATACCTCTTTTTACAAGTTTTATTTCACTCAAAAATTAAATATAAAATCGGCTTTTATTTAGAAAAATTAATTTAATTAATAATAATTTTTTCCAAAGGTTCAGGTTCACAAAAATAATAACCTTGAAATTGGTCTAATCCCATATTTTTTAATACATTAAATTTTTTTTCATCACTTACGTATTCGGCAACAACTTTTAAATTGAATTCTTTTGCAAATTTTACAATAAGCTCTACAAGTTTATAATTTTTTTCTTCATATAATGCTTTTATTAAACTTTCATCAATTTTAATAATATCAGGATTTAATTTCATAATCTTAACAAAATTGGAATAACCGCTTCCAAAATCGTCTATTGCTATTTCAACTCCCTTATTTTTTACATCGTCGATAAATTTTTTTATCAATTTATAATCCTTAATGCTTTCACTTTCAAGTATTTCAAAAATTATTTTATTTGCATTTTTTTCGTTAATAAGATTTAAAATGTAATTTTTCATCTCAATATTTGCTATATCCTCAAAAGATAAGTTAATAGTAACTTTTTTGTCTATTTTTTCCAAATTGTCAAATACTTTTTTCAACATAATTTTTGAAAAAGGAATATAAAGTTTTGCTTCTTTAATCAAATCCATAAAAAAATGAGGAGATTTTATTTTATTGTCTATTTTTATTCTCATTAAAGCTTCATATTTTATAATATGTCCATATTTATCAACTATACATTGATAATAAGGAATTACATCCCCTTTTCTTAAAACTTCTCGTAATTTTCTGATTTTCGATAGTCTATTTTTTTGAATATCAAGCATATGTGTATCGTAAAGTTTATATTTTGTTCCGTAAATATAAGCTTCTTTTAATGCAAGCTCACAGCTTTCCAAAAGTCTTTGTTTATAATTACTTGCTCCCATTACAAAACTTATATAAATATCATCATATGTAATCTCCAAAGATGAAATTTCATCCAATAATTTTTTATCTATTTTTTTATCAAATAATATTACAAATTCATCACTTCCAACCCTATATACGTTTTGGTATTTTCTTTTTAAAATAAAAGCTGTTATTTTAAGTATTTCATCACCTGCTTCAAATCCATATATATCATTTATCTGAGTGAAATTGTCGATATCCATTAAAACAAGAGCTTCTGCTTGATTAATATCTTCTAATAATTTGTTCCTGTTAGGTAAATTAGTTAATTTGTCATAATAAACTCTTTTTATAAGTTCGTCTTCAAGTTTGAAATAGTCTTTTAATAAATTTTCTTTTGTTTTATTGAGCATCAAATAAAGTAAAATCAAAAAGCCGATATATAAAATAAAAAAAATAAATAAAAATGCATAAACCAAACTTTTAATATAACTTATTCTTGCATTGATATCTTTATCTATAAAATTTCTTATTTGAGAAGCATAAATCCCTTTTAATAAAATAAAATTATAATCTTTAATAAAATCGAAATATGAAATTTTCTCTTCAACTTTGCCGGTTTTAGGATTTTTAAAATGATATTTAATAAAACATGGGGTGTTTTGTTTAAAACATTTAAAATATTCTTTTCGATAATAAAATCCTTTAACATCCGGAGTATTTATTGATAACAGTTTTCCTTCGAGGCATTTTAATTTTTGCGGCATATAAAAAACATAACCGAAAGTTCCATTTTTACTTGGATTTAAATTAGTAACTTTACCGATTGCAATATAGCTTATTTGATTTTTATTATATTTATTTAAAAATTTTAAAAAATTAAAAATAACTATATCATCTAAAAATTTTTTATTTACCCCGAAAATATAAATTTTTTTCCCTACATTTTTTAATACAACCAAATATTTTCTATTATTGAAATTTGCAAAAATATAATTGTTTTTTACTGAATATTCTATTTTTCTATCAACAAGTCCATACAAAAATTTTTTATCAACAATCAAACGTTTAATATCCTCTCTTATAGGAATATTTACAAATTTTAAGAATTCTTCTGTATTTGTAGAATAAATTGAATCTTTTATAAACTCAAAAATGTATTTTACATTTTCAAGTTGTTTTTTTAACTCTTTCTTTTTGTTGATAATTACAATATTTTGAATATTTTTTATTTCATATTTAATTTTTTTGTTTAAAAATATTTCTGTAATCATTATATAAGCAAGTCCGAAAATCAAAAAAACAATCAGATAAATATAAAAATATTTTAAAATATTTTTTTTCATATTTTCATAGTGCCCTTTTCAAATCTTCAATCAAATCTTCAACATCTTCAAGCCCTATGCTAAGCCTTATAAGACCTTCGGGAACACCTGCATTTATAAGCTCTTCTTTGCTTAATTGCTGATGCGTAGTGCTTGCCGGATGTGTTACAAGGGATTTTGAATCGGCTATGTTTGTTACAAGAGAAAATATTTTAAGTTTTTTTACAAATTCTTTTGCCCTTTCATAGCTTTCAAGCTCAAAACTTATTATACCGCTTGCCAGTTTTAAATATTTTTTTGCCCTTTTATAATTTTCGTTTCCTTCTAAAAACGGATAATTGACATTTTTTACATTAGGGTGTGTTGATAAAAATTTTGCTATTTTCATCGCATTGTCACTATGTGCTTTTATTCTTAAATGAAGAGTTTCAAGTCCCAATATCAAAAGCCATGCATTAAAAGGTGAAAGAACGGCACCAAAATCTCTAAGCAGTGCAAGCCTTGCCCTTGCAATAAACGGATTGTCAAATTTTTCGTTATACACAAGGCCGTGATAACTCTCATCTGGCTCGTTAAAATGAGAATATCGTTTTGTTTTTAATTTTTCTTTTGCAAAAGGTGCTTCAATTATACACCCGGCAATCGCAGATGAATTTCCAACAATATATTTGCTGGCACTGTGAACAACAATATCAACTCCCAAATCAATAGGTTTTACCCCATAAGGAGTGGCAATTGTATTATCACAAATCGTAATAACGCCTTTTTTATTTGCAATCTTAACTATTTCATCGAATTCAGGAACTGTAAGTGCCGGGTTTGCAATACTTTCAAAAAGAATCGCTTTTGTGTTTTCATCTATTAAATCATTAAGTTCTTCCGGGTTTGTAGAATCAAAATATTTTGCACTTATTCCGAATTGTTTAAGTGTTTGGGTCGAGAGTGTAATGCTTCCGCCGTATAATTTATTTGAAATAATTATGTTATCACCGTTTTTTACAAGATTGGCAATTGAATAAAACACCGCTCCCATTCCGCTTGCTGTTGCCAAAGAGTCAATTCCGTTTTCAAGGGCTGAAATTCTTTTTTCAAAAACTCTTGTTGTTGGATTTCCTATACGGGTATAAATATTACCCTCTTCTTCCAAAGCAAAAAGCCTTGCCGCATGGTCCGTATCGTTGTATTCATAAGCCGTAGTCATATAAATTGGAACCTGCATTGACTTTTGCAAATCTTTATCATAGCCTATATGCAATGCTTTTGTAGGGTCTTTCATAAAACTGCCTTTTTTGATAAAATCAATTAAAATTATAACAAAGGACAAAGTTGAAAGACAATATTTTCAATAAACCTATAAAAAAACAGTTTGAATTTGACGAAGAAGTTGCCGGTGTTTTTGATGATATGCTTTTAAGAAGTGTTCCTTTTTACAAAGAAAATATAAAACTGCAAATTGATATCTTAAAAAATCTTCTTGAAAACAAAGACAAAGTAATAGACCTTGGAAGCTCAACCGGTACTTTTTTGATTGAACTAAGTAAACAAAAAGAAAATCTTCAATTAATAGGCATTGACAATTCAGGGGCAATGATAAAAAAAGCAAAACAAAAAGCAAGAGCATTTGGCAGCAGTGCAAAATTTATCGAATCCGATTTTCTTGAATATGATTTAAACGGTGCAAAAGCAATAGTGGCAAATTACACAATACAGTTTATAAGACCCTTAAAAAGAGAAAAACTAATACAAAAAATTTATAATTCGCTTGAAAAAAACGGATTTTTTTTAATGAGTGAAAAACTTGTATCTGAAAATAAAAAACTTAACAAAATTATGATAGATATCTATTACAACTTTAAAAAAGAAAAAGGTTACAGTGAATATGAAATAGCACAAAAAAGAGAAGCCCTTGAAAACGTACTTATTCCATATACAATGAATGAAAACATTGAAATGCTTAAAAACGCGGGGTTTAAAGATATTGATGTTATATTTCGATGGAATAATTTTGCTACATTTATAGCATTTAAGTAAAATCGATTGAAATAGTTCCTAAAACTTCAAATTTTGTATTCGGGTCTATTTCAGAATGTGAAAGTACCACCACATCAACTCCGAATCTCTCTAAAATTTCCGCAAGAGGCTTTCTTATTAAAGGGTCAACTATCAAAACGACAGGCGCAATGCCTTTATTAAGTATTTCCGCTGCGGCAGTATTTATCTCTTCGACAAGTTTATTCATCTCAGCAACCGTTAAAATAAACTGTTTTTGCTCACCCTGCTGTTTTAGTTTGTTCATAAGAAACTGTTCTGTCGGAGCGTCAAATGTTATAAGTCTTAGTGTCCCGCTCTCATCCGCATACAGTTTTGTAATAACACGGCTTAATGCGCTTCTTACCTGTTCTGTTATCACATCAGGATTTTTTGTATACTCGGCAAGGTCGGCTATTGTTTCAAGAATTGTTATCATATCTTTTATCGGAACTTTTTCATGTAAAAGGTTTTTCAAAACTCTTTGAATAAGCCCTATATTTGCCACTTTCAAAGCATCATCTACAATTGCCGGGAAATCTTTTTTAACTCTATCCAACAGCTCTTGAATATCCTGACGCGTAATAAGCTCTTCTGCATATTTTTTGATAATTTCATTAAGATGTGTAACTATTACTGTTGAGGGGTCCACTACCGTATATCCGTTCATAAGGGCTTCTTCTTTTTTATCTTCATCTATCCAAAGCGCATCAATCCCAAATGCCGGCTCTTTTACATTGATTCCTTCAATTTCTTCCATAACCATTGGAGTAGCCATTGCAAGATACTTATCCGGAAAAACTTCCCCTTTAGCAACTTCAACACCTTTTAGCAGTATTTGATATTCTGTCGGTTTTAAATTCAAATTGTCCTTAATTCTTATTTGAGGGACCAAAAATCCGTATTCGCTTGCAACTTTTTTCCTCATGGCTTTGATTCTCTCAAGCAAATCCCCTCCCTGATTAGGGTCAGCTATTTTGATTAGCTGATATCCAATATCAAGTTCAAGAATTTCTACTTTCAAAACTTCTTCAAGAACTTTTTTTTCATCCTCGGCAGAGAGCGCTTTTTGTTCTTTTTTTTCTTCTTTAATCTCTTTTTCCGTTTTTTTAGGTGGTGGCAGAGGTTTTTTTCTAAATTTACTAATAAATGACTCGATAGGATCAACTCCTTTTTGTGTCTCCATCATCAAATATCCGGCTATCAAGAAAATCACTCCCACAAAAATCATACTTCCTGTGGGAAATCCTGGGATAAAAGCCATAAATATAAGGATAGTACCGACTATAAACATTACTTTGTAATCTTTTACAAGCTGTTTGATAACGCCCTGTGCAAAATTAGTTTCATCTTTTGTGGCACGTGTAATTATAATACCAGTCGCAGTTGAGGTCATTAGTGCCGGAAGCTGGGATACAAGCCCATCACCTATTGTAAGGATTGTATAAGTTTGCGCGGCCTGGGCTAAATCCATACCGTATTGGAAAACTCCGATTAAAAACCCGGCTATAATATTTACAGTGGTAATGATAATCCCGGCTATGGCATCGCCTTTTACAAATTTACTCGCACCATCCATTGCACCGTAAAAATTTGCTTCTTTTATAAGCTCTTCCCTTCTTCTTTTAGCCTCCGCTTCATCAATAAGCCCCGCGTTTAAATCCGCATCAATAGCCATCTGTTTACCAGGCAGGGCATCAAGAGTAAATCTTGCCGCAACTTCGGCAACCCTTGTAGAACCCTGTGTAATTACCAAAAAGTTAATTACCACAAGTATGATAAATACGATAATACCGATTATATAATTTCCGCCTACGACAAATTCTCCAAACGCCGTAATTATCTTGCTAACTGCATCAGGACCTTCATACCCTTTGCTTAAAATCATTCTTGTAGTGGCAATATTAAGTGAAAGTCTATATAATGTTACGATTAAAATAAGTGTAGGAAATGTTGTAAAGTCAGTAGGTTTTGGTATGTATAACGATAAAAGCAGTATCAAAACGGAAACGGCAAGTGATATTGTAAGAAAAAAATCCAAAAATGAATTTGGAAGGGGTATTATAATTATTAAAAGTATTGAAAATACAAAAACAACAACCCCTAAATCCGTAATTTCGCTAAGAAGTTTTAATGAATTTTTTATTTTATTTATCAGGTTTAATCCTTATCACATCAGCTAATGTATATTTTTCAATAATTTTTTCGATTTCATTTTCAAGAATAGTAAAAAAAGGTATTGTCGAACAAACTGCACTTCTTTGCCTGGTACAATTCTCGGCATTTGAAGAACAATAAAAAACAAGAGAATCTTTATCTTCTATTGTTTTAAAAATATCAAGTATTTTTATATCTTCCGGTTTTTTTGTAAGCAAAAAACCACCGTGAATACCTTTATATGATTTTATAATATTTTTTTTGGATAAATTTTGAAGTAACTTTGCCAAAAAAGGTTTTGGAATTTCCGTTTTTTCGGACAGAGTATTTACATCCACCGGTTTTTCGTATGTAGATAGTTCTATAAGTGCTTGCAAGGCGTAAGCAGTAGATTTGGTAAAAAGCATATATATCCTTTTTTAAAAATTATACCAATTTTATCTTTATTTAAAAGCGAGAATAATCCGTTTTTTGTCATATTCGACATTAATATTAAAAATTTTTTCGATTTTCTTTTTTAAATTATCAATTTCGTCAACCATTTCATCAAAATATTCAATTATTATATGTTCTTGGGAAATAATTATTTTTGAATTTTCTTTCAAAAAATTAATTATAATTTCAGTAAATAAAATTTTATCGAAATTAACTTCAAAATCATCTCCTGAAACTTCGATATTTTGAATAAATTTAGTCATTTTCAAAATTTCAATCAAATTTTCAATTCTCTGTTTAATATAAAAATTTTCATCTGTTTCAAATGAATTTTCACAAAAATTAACAATATTTTCTATAATATCCGCATTTTTTTTACATTGTTCGTTTTTTTTAATCTCGTAAGTGATTATTTTAAGATTTTTTAACATAAATTTCAGTATATTTCCGATAGCATCGGTTTTAATTTGTATATACTCAGAATATTTTTTGCTAAATTCATTGAATTTTTCTTTTATATCTTTTTCAAGATTTCTATTCGCATCAATAATTTTGTCACTATATTTTCTCAGTTTGTAATTTTTAATAAGCAAAATAATTACAAATACTAATAAAACAAACAAAACAACACCTGTAAATGTTATATATTTTTTATACAATTCGAAAATACTTTTTGGTTTGTTAACATAAATAGCGTTTTTATATCCCAAATCATCTACATTAATATTAAACTTTTCAAGATTTTTTATATTTAAATACATTTTATTTGCTTTTTCATAAGTCAACGGAATATTACTTATTTTTTCGCCGTTTAAATACAACAACACCTTTTTGCTTACACTTTCCCCTTGTGATAACGCATCAGTTACCTTACCTCCAATTATATTACTATTTGGTAAAGAAGCTAAAATATCAGTATGAATAACAATAGGACTTTTATATATATCAGAAATTGTTTCTATGGCTTTTTTATAATTTATATGATTTGAATCAAAATTAAAACTAAAAGGCGTCAAAAGCAGCATACCGCTTTGTTTGTAATTTTTTATTTTCGATAATATTTCGTTTAAATCACTATTATTAATATACTCGAATTTTAAGTTGTTTATATTTTTAAAAGCTTTTTTATATTCGCTCATTACAGCCTTGGCAGAATTAGAATTATCCGCTACGACATATACTTTTTTTAAATTTTTAACAGATTTTTTTAAAAACGCTAAATTTGCAAGAGGTTCTTTTTTTTCAAAAACACCAGTAAATTCATTTCTGTCGATTTTATTTTTTATTGAAAGATTATTAACCCCTGCAAAAAAAACTTTTGAGTTTTTAAAAAAGTCGTTTTTATGTTCGATTACAAAATTCAATGCATTGTCATCAGTTGTAATTACCGCTTCGAAATGAACTTTTTTATATTTTTTCAAAATGTAATTATAAAAATTGTTTAAATATTCAGGAGTCGGTGCAAATAGTTTCGTATCCATAAATTCGATATATATTTTAAGGTTTTTGTCTTTTAAATTTTTAAGTATTCCTTCAACTTCTCCTCTTGTCCAAGGAAATTGGACCGAATAAGAATTTAATATCAATATATTTTTCGAAAAAACAAAAACCGTAAATAAAAAAACAACTAAATACTTCATCACTGCCTTTTTTTGTGAATTTTATCAAAAATTTGCTTTTTTACATAAAAACGGATATACTTTCAATTCATGAAAATGAAATTTACCAATCAGGAGGCTTACATGGCTTTGGATTCGGCGAAAAAAAGAGAAATTATCGCTAAATTCGGAAATGATGAAAAAGATACTGGAAGTCCTGCGGTTCAAATCGCACTTTTGACTGAAAGAATCAATGAAATCAACGAACATCTTAAAAAACACAAACACGACCATTCAAGCAGACTTGGTCTACTTAAACTTGTAGGTCAAAGAAAAAGACTTATGAGATATCTTAAAAGAAAAGATCACGCTAAATATTTAGAAGTAATTAGCGCTCTTGATCTTAGAGACAGAGTTTAATTCTGTCTTTATTTATTTAACGCTTCTTTTTCCAATTTATCTAATATATTTTTGTATTCTAAATTCGAAGGCAATAACTTTCCATGATATATATCGAATAATTTTTTCGAACGATTTTTATGATTTAAAACTTTTTTAAATAACTCAAAAGATTTTTTTTCATTATCTTTGATTTTAAAATTCTTCAAAAAATATTCCAATGTAAAAATCAAATCATTTGTATTTGAATTTTTGTTATTTGCAATAGTTATCAAATCATCTATTGTAAGCTCTTTTTTGGATTCCTGAGGTTTTTCTTTTTTCTTCATTTTAGAAATGAGATAAATCAAAAAAATCGAAAAAAATGTTACAAAAGCCAAATATAAAATAAAAACAACACCGTTTGAAGGAAGAAGAGAGATTAAAAAATCACTAACCTCTTCTACCATTTAAACGCTCTAATACCGATTTTTCATGAGCCGTAAGCATTTCGGTATGAGCTAAAAGCGCACACTCTTCGCCCATCTCCTCTATCGCATCTTTACTGAAATATATTATTGAAGATTTTTTCATAAACACCTCAACATTCAGAGGCGAATAAAATTTAGCGGTACCTCCTGTCGGAAGTGTGTGATTTGGTCCTGCAATATAATCTCCTATCGGCTCAGGAGTGTTTTCTCCAAGGAAAATCGCTCCGGCGTTTTTGATTTTAGGCAAAAGTTCAAAAGGGTTTTTTGTCATAATTTCAAGATGTTCCGGTGCGATTTTATTCATAAGCTCAACAGCTTCATCCATATCGTTTGTTACGATTATTGCACCTCTTTCTTCAATAGATTTTCTTGCAATCTTAGCTCTATCAAGCTCTTTTAAAAATTCTTCAACTTTCACGGCCGTTAAATCAGCAACTTCTTTTGAATCCGTTATCAAAATAGAACTTGCCATTTCATCGTGTTCCGCTTGTGAGAGCAAATCAATAGCCAAATAATTCGGCTTAGCACTCTCATCCGCAAGTATTCCTATTTCACTCGGACCTGCTATCATATCGATATTAACTTCTCCGTAAACTAACTTTTTAGCAGTAGCGACAAAAATATTTCCAGGACCAGTAATTACGTCAACTTTCGGAATACTCTCGGTTCCGTAAGCCATAGCAGCAATCGCACTTGCACCTCCTACTTTAAACGTCCTTGGCATACCACAAATATATAAAGCTGCAAGCAACAGCTCATTTGGCTCATTTTCAATAACAGGAGTCGTTACAATCACCTCATCAACACCCGCCACAAGTGCCGGTATTACATTCATAAGAAGTGAACTTGGATAAAAGGCCTTGCCACCCGGTACATACACTCCGGCTCTTTCAACCGGGGTTACTTTTTGACCTAAGACTGTTCCGTTTTTTTCATAATCCATCCAAGATTTCGGAAGCTGTTTTTCATGATATGCTTTTATTCTATCATATGCCAAATGAAGTGCTTTTTTAAGTTTTTCATCAAGATTCTCATATGCTTTTTTCATTAAATTTTTATCAATTTCCAAATCACTCTCTGTTTTTGGCTCCCACTTGTCAAATTTGGCAATATGCCTAAAAAGTGCTCTGTTCCCTTCATTTTTTACTTCATTTATTATATTTTTAACAATTCCTTCAACCCCTTCAATATCCATTTTACCTCTGTTTAGAATCTCTTCAAACTCTTTTTCAAATCCGGGATTATTAATATCAAGTATTTTCATACTTTGCCTTTTTTTAAAGAATTTTATTATAAAATTACAAAAAAAGGAAATTAATGAAAATTCTACTTTTGGAAGATGATTACGCTTTGGCACACACCTTAAAAGAGATACTTGAAATTGAAGGATTTGATGTCGATATTGCCCAAAATGCAAATGAAGCGTATGAAAAAACGTATAATAAAAAATACGACTTATATATTTTTGATATAAACTTACCCGATGAAAACGGAATAGAAGTTCTTAAAAGTCTAAAAAATGCTGATGATGATACTCCTACTGTTTTTATTACAGCATTAACCGACTTAAATACTATGGCAAAAGCATTTGAAGCGGGAAGCGATGATTATATAAAAAAACCGTTTGAACCAGAAGAGCTTATAATCAGAATAAAAGCCAAAATACAAAAAAACGGAAATTTAATAAAATTTAACGGATTTGAATATAACCCTAATGAAAAAACATTAACAAAAAACGGTAAAATTATACCGATAAGCCAAACGTTAAAAGAGATATTACACGAACTTATTATGAATAAAAACAAAATTGTTTCAAAAGAAAGACTGCTGGATATAACCGATTCAACCGAAGCGTCTTTAAGAGTGAATATAAACAAATTAAAAAACAAACTCGGAATAGATATTAAAAATATAAGAGGCGAAGGATATTTAATTGAGATTTGAAAAGAAATTTTTATTATATTCATTTATTATTATATTTTCACTTTTAACGGCATTAACGGGCTCCATTCTTTACAATTTTTATATAAAAGAAAAACATTTTTTGATTGATAAAATAAAAAAAGACTTAGAGATATGTTCTTATAAATTAAACTGCAAAAATATAAAAATAGATTTCATTGAAAAAAAGAGCAATTTGAAAATTTTACATTTATATAAAACAGACAAAAATTTTTATATGCTTTTTAATATACAGAAATTTAAAAAATACTATTTAAAACTTTCAGTTTCTAAAATATATTATCTTGGTAAACTTGAAAAATTAAAATTAAAACTTTTAAAAATGTTTTTATTAATTCTATTTATCAATTTAATTATAACAGCAGTTTTTATTTACATTCTGCTTTTACCGTTAAAAGAAGCATATAAAATAAATGAAACATTTATCAAAGATATTCTTCACGACTTAAACACTCCTCTTACCACACTAAAAATGAATCTGTATCTTTTTAGAAAAAAACCGGATATAAAAAGAATAGATGAAATGGAAAAAAACATCCGGCGGATTTTAAAATATCAGGAAAATTTAAAAAATTTTTTATCAATGAATCCGAATCAGATTGAAAATTTTGACATAAAAGAGCTAATTGAAGAAAAATTGAAATTTTACTCTTCTATTTATCCTGACATAAAATATGAAAACAAAGCAAGATGCAATATTTCAATTAATAAAAACGCATTTAATTCAATAATTGAAAATATAATAAGCAATGCTTTTAAATACAATAAAAAAAACGGTTACGTTAAAGTTTATTTAGAAAATAAAAAACTGATTATCGAAGATAGCGGAATAGGTATAAAAAATCCGAAAAAAATATTTAACCGTTTTTATAAAGAACACGAGCGTGGGACAGGTATTGGTATGAATATTGTTAAAAAACTAAGTGATGAGCTTAATATTCCTATAAGAGTCGAATCAAAATTAAATACAGGAACAAAAATAATTTTGGATTTGAAAAATTACTGTTAACATTTTGTTTATATTACATTAACAAACCGTTTACACTTTTACTTTATAATTTCAATGCAACAAAAAAAAAGAAAAAGGAGTTTAAGATGAAACTTAAATTATCAGTAATTACATTAGGATTATTAGTAACAGGAGCTTTTGCTCAAACAAATATTGATACAACACAAAACACACAAGTAAATGTAGCAAATACACAAGCTAATGCTCAAACAAACACACAAGTAAATGTAGCAAATGCACAAGCTAATGCTCAAACAGATACACAAGTAAATATTGCAAACACAAAAACCGACGCTCAAACAGATACACAAACAAGTGCATCAAATAATAACAATAAAAAACAAGCAAAAAATATAAATCCGAAAGATATTGAAAAACAAATTCAAGAAATACAAAAATTACCAATCGACCAAAGAATTCAAAAAATGAACGAATTAAAAAAAGAATTAAGATCTTTAAATAAAGAACAAAGAGAAGAAATTTTAAGAAACATCGCAAGAGAACATCACATAAATACAGAATCAAAAGAAAAAATGCATAACCAAAAAGATCACGCCAAAGAAAAAATGCACAATCATATGAAAGATATGGAACATAACGGAATGATAGATGATAATGAAATTTATCATGATGAAATGAATAACAACGCTCAACATGACAAAGCTGAAAAAAACGACAGAACAGAAAAACACGATAATGCTGAAAGAAATGACAGAACAGATAAAAATGAACACAATAAAGGTAAATAATGAAGAAATTAATTTTCTTAGGGCTAAGCGCCCTTTTTGCTTTTGCCAATGCTGCTGATAGTGACTTAGACGGTGTACCAGATAATCTTGATATATGCCCTAATACCCCTTTTTTAGAAACAGTAAATAAACAGGGATGCTCACAATCACAACTAAAAAAAATAAAAAAGAAAAAAATAAAATTTAATATCAGTGCAGGATATGAATATGATCATTATAAAAATTCAAAAAGCTCTAAATTGTTTTTTACATCTTTATCTGCTAAAAAAAATAATTTTAAATTAAGTTTATATTATTCAATATTACACGACGGATACAATAGCGGATACAAATCAAACGATTTAATAACATCACTTTATTATTATAATTATTCTCTAAACAATACATCGCTAAAATTCGGAGCCAAAATATATCTCCCCACCTTTTTCAATGATAAAACAGATTATGCTCTTTTTATACAAGGAATTTATTTCTTTGATAAATTTGATATAGGACTTAGCGAAAAACACAAAATTTACGGTGAAAGCGGAACAAACGCAAAAGACACCATTACGGCTTTTGCAGATTTTTATTATAAAAAACTGACAATCTCTCCTTATGCTTATACTGAAAATTCTGCTTATGATTCATCTACTTGGAATAAATATGCCGGTATTACACTGTTTTATTCAATTAACAAAAAAATAGGAATAATGCTTGATTCCTCTATCGATATGGAAGAGAGTAAAAATTATACTATTGACGGAAGTATAAGTTACGGTTTTTAATCCTCTTCCGTTATAATTTCAAAAAAGGCTGTTGATGCAGTTTGATATTGTCGCGCTCTCATTTATTCTTGTTTTGATACCTCTTTTGATTTCATATAAAATGGGTATCGGCATTGAAAAAGAACTGTTTAAAAATTCAATAAGGGCTTTTTTACAATTAACGGTACTTGGTTTCATACTCGGCTTTTTATTTAAAATCAAAAATCCGCTCTGGTATATCCCAATTATAATTTTTATGCTTTTATATTCAGCCAATATAGCAAAAAAAAGAACTCACTTTTCTTTTAAAGCGGCTTTTTATTCAATCTCACTTGCAACAGTTATAATTCTTTCAATTCTTGTAGGATTAAAAATAATTTCATTTAAACCTTATGAATTTATCCCGATAGCAGGTATGATAATAGGAAATTCGCTAAATACTTACACTTTAACTATTGAGAGATTAAAAAGGGAAATTGAACTTCAAAAAGAACTTATCGAAGCGTTTATTTCAATCGGGGCGAGTTTGGATAAAGCCTATAAAATTATGCAAAAAGAAGCGATAAAAGCGGCATTGATACCGGTTAATAATATGTTACAAACCATAGGTGTAGTAGCAATACCCGGTATTACCACCGGTATGCTTTTAGCCGGCGCATCTCCTCTTATGGCGGTTAGTTATCAGATAGTTATTATTTATATGCTTGTAAGTATTAATCTTTTCAGTGCACTTTTTGGAAGTCTTTTTTATCTGCGCCAAAAAGAAAAATCTTTTTGACGTCAGTCAAGATTATATACGTTTTTTATATGCAGAGCTTCATCAAATTCATATACTCTTGGAACACCTGTTGCAATTTCGAATTTCGGAATATCTTCATCAGATATGTTATCAAATTCTTTTACCATACCTCTTATTGTATTTCCGTGAGCCGTGATTAAAACATCTTTACCTTCAACAAGTAAAGGAGCCACTCTTTCATGAAATGCAGCCATTGAACGAATTTGATTGTCTTTAAGAGACTCGGTATTTGGAATAAGTTCAATAGGTAAATTTTTATATTTAGGATCAAATCTCGGATGTCTCGGATCGTCTTCACTAAGCGGCGGAGGCGGAACATCATAACTTCTTCTGTAAAGCAAGAATTTTTCTTCTCCAAGTTCTTTTTTTACTTCATCTTTATTAAGCCCTGTAAGCGCCCCATAAAATCTTTCATTGAATCTCCAATCTTTGAGATGATCCAACCACAACAAATCAAGCTCTTCTAAAATAATTATTCCGGTTTTAATAGCTCTTTTTAAATAACTGCTAAAACAAACATCAAAAGCAAATCCCGCATTTTTTAGTCTCTGACCTGCTTTTTTTGCTTCTTCTATCCCCTCAGGTGCCAAATCAACATCAACCCATCCCGTAAATCTGTTTTGTTTATTCCATTCACTCTTACCATGTCTTACCAAAACAAGTTTTGCCATTAATTCTCCTTTTTTTGAAATTTTATCAAATTTTCCGCTCCAGCGCGGTTTTTCCACTCTGCAAGTTTTATAAGTGCAAGATTTAAATCATATTCTTTATTAATCATAGGGAAAATTATCTCGCCTTTATTCGCAATAAAAAAGTTTTCGTCATAATCTTTATAGTCTTTTCTTTGAACAATCAGATAAGTAAGTGAGTTATCTATAATTCTCGGAATTGATTTATCCACACAAACCCCTATCTGTTCTCTTATGAATGAATTTAGAAAATATAAATAATTTAAAACCACATCTTCATAACTAAGCTCAATTCCTTCATTATTAAAAAACTCTAATTCATTAATTCTAAATTCTCCATTCTCAATTCTACACTTCTTTGCCCATACTCCGTAATCATAATGTTTTAATTTCTTTAAAAATTCTTCTTTATTCTCACAAACATCGGCAAAAGGAGCTTTAAAATTTGATAAAATCTTAATATTGATATCATCTCTTAAAAATTTAGAATATTGCATATTAAACCTTTTTTGAAATTATACTAAAAGGAATTAAATGAAAATTTTAATAACAAACGACGATTCATATGAAGCAAAAGGGCTTGAAGTTTTAGCTGATGCCGTAAAAGATTTGGGCGAAGTTTATGTAGTGGCACCTGCGCATCCGAAAAGTGCATGTTCGCATTCTCTAACAATCACAAAACCTTTAAGATTCAAAAAATTAGATAATAATTTTTACAAACTTGATGACGGAACACCAACGGACTCAGTTTATCTCTCATTCCCCGAACTTTTTAACGGAGAAAAACCCGATTTGGTACTAAGCGGTATAAATCACGGTGCAAATTTAGGTGAAGACGTGACATACTCTGGAACGGCAGGCGGAGCGATGGAAGGAGCGCTTCACGGTATACCTTCAATCGCTTTTTCTCAGCTTTTAAAAAGCTATGACACCCCGCCAAGCGAGATAAACTGGGAAAATGCAAAAAAAGCCGTAAGGGAAATTGTAAAAAGAGTTATAAACAATGAAATACAAATACCCCACAGACACATTTTAAATGTAAACATACCAAATACTCATAAAATAAAAGGAGTTAAATTTACAAAACTCGGATACAGACTATACGGCAACGACGCTCATAAACACAAAGACCCAAGAGGTGATGAATATTACTGGATAGGACTTCATCCTTTGGCTTTTAAAGAAGAAAAGGGTACCGATTTTGATGCCGTAAAAAACGGATTTGTTTCAATAACCCCTATAAAACTTGATTTGACTTCTTATGAAGCGCTTGAAAATTTAAAAAACAAAGAATTTGAAATTGAATAATCTTTTTAATTTGGAAAAAGAGATAAAAATAAAGCCTTTTAGGAATATATTTACTGCCGAAATTTCGCTTAAAAACCTTCCTTTCCGCTCTTTTGGCAAAGGTTTCAACAAAGAAGAGGCTCTCATTTCGGCATATGGCGAAATGTATGAAAGAATTTTACTTAAAAATTATTTTGAAGATTACGCCATTGAAAATCTTTATCACGACCAGGAAGTTAAAAGTTTCGACATTAAAAAATTTTACGATTTAGACATCGAAAAAGAAGACTTGATTGATTTTAATTCCAATTCACTTGAAATACTATCAATCCCTTTTGGCGATACCTTTTTTCCCATAAATTTAATTCAAAATCTTTTTGCAAGCAACGGTATGGCTTTTCACAAAAGCTATGAAGAGGCTTATTACAATGCAAAATGCGAAATAGTTGAAAGATATGTAAAATTCAAAGTCTTAAAAGAAAAAATACCGCTTGAAAAAATTAAACACAGATATAACGATGAAAATATACAAATTTACCGTGCAACCCTTGATAAATATCCTGTAATGGCGGCAAGTTTTATAAAAGGAAATAAAATTATTTTATCGTTTGGCTGTGATATTGATGAAGAAAGCGCAATTGACAAAGCCTATTTGGAGCTTTTACAAACCGAATTTAAAGAGTTTGGAGAGTTTGGAGAAACTGATGAATTTGAACTTGAAAAACATTTTGTAAATTTAAGCGGTAATGTGCCAAAAAAAGTAATATCAGGTAATGCAAAATACAAGAGCATAACGACACTGCCAAAGCTAAACGAATACATAAGAAGAGTTGATTATAAAAATTATACAGCAGTGCATATAATTGTACCGAATTTCAGTGAGGTTTACCCTGTTGATGATTTGATTTACAACAACAAAAATTTTGGCAAATTTGTAAGACTTGATATTTTGAATAAAAAAGATATCAATTTTACCCCTTATGAGCTTGGAAGTTTGTGCGGATATATTTTTAAAAAACCTTTTTATTATGATGATTATATAAAAAACAAAAAAATTACCGAGTTTGATGAAAAATATATAAACCTTATCAATTTCAACAAGGAACTAAACAATGAGATTTGACAGATGCCGTAAACTTTTTTCAAAATTCGAAAAATTACAGCAATTAAATATTTTAATATGCGGTGTGGGAGGGGTAGGAGGACATGCGCTTGAATGTCTTTATAAAAGCGGAGTTAGAAATATAACTATTATAGATTATGACACATACGATATCACAAATCAAAACAGACAAATAGGAAGCGAATTCGTAGGAAGAAAAAAAGTTGAAATCTTGACTCAGCTATATCCCGGAATAACACCGATCGATATGAAACTGACACCTGAAAACATTAAAGAAATCAACTTTAAAAAATATGATATCGTTATAGACGCTATTGATGATATAAAAGCCAAAATTGCACTTATTACAAACGCTTATCCAAAAATTATATCTTCAATGGGAGCGGCAAAAAGAATAGACCCAACCAAAATAAAAATAACATCTATCTGGAAAACAGACACCGACCCCTTTGCAAGAAAAATAAGACAGGAACTAAAAAAAATAAAATTTAAAGGTGATTTTAAAGTGGTTTTTTCAACTGAAAAACCGATTGAATGTGATATGGGCAGTTTCATAGGTGTCACAGGGGCGTTTGGATTCGCCCTGTGCAGTGAAGTATTAAAAGATTTCGTCTGATTAATCTACGATAAATCCTTTATCTCTGATATCAAGATACCATTTTGGAAGAGTATCTGTCCATTTTCTGATTTTTGGAAAGAAAGATTTGATATTATCATAAACCATTGCGAAATCTTTATATTTATTTGCATATTCGTTAAGGATTTCCTGAGTCGCTTTTTTAGCCGCTTCATTAACATCATCAGGGAAGTTTCCAAGCACTACATCATATTTACCGCTAAGAAGCTCTTGAAGTTTAACGGCATTTTGATATTGGAACTGATTAAATATTCTTGTATGCATTTCTCTGCTTGCCGCTTCGAGAATTGCCTGATGCTCTTTTGGAAGTCTTTCGAATTTTTTCTTGTTAAATGTAAGTTCAAGTAAACTTCCTGGCTCATGCCATCCAGTATAGTAATATTTTGCAACTTTTTGGAATCCCATAATCAAATCAAGGCTTGGTCCAACCCATTCAGTTGCATCAATTACACCTCTTTCAAGAGCTGTATAAATTTCACCTCCCGGAATATTTACAGGTTTTACTCCAAGTTTTGCCATAACTTCCCCGCCAAGACCAGGAATTCTCATTTTAAGACCTTTTAAATCGTTAAGGCTTTTTATAGGTTTTCTAAACCATCCTCCCATTTGGTTTCCGGTATTTCCGCCTTTAAACGGTAAAAGATTATATTTTGCATAAAGCTTTCTCCAAATATCCATTCCTCCGCCAAAATCAAACCAAGGGTCTATTTCATCATAAACCATTCCAAAAGGAAAAGCACTGAAAAGCGAAAACGCCATATTTTTACCCTTCCAGTAATAAGGGCCTGAATGGAAACCGTCAATTAGTCCTTTACTACAAGCATCAAACACTCCAAGAGCCGGTACAAGTTCGTTTGCTCCGTAAATTTTAACTTTTAAACTTCCACCGCTAAGTTCTTTAACCCTATCGGCAAACCATAAAGCACCTTCACCCATAATCGGCAGGGTTTTAGGCCATGAAAGACATACTTTAAGAGTTTTTGAAGTTTTCGCATAAAGATTAGTAGTAAATGCGGCACTTGCAGTAGCACCTACCGCTGCGGTTTTAAGGAATTTTCTTCTATCCATTTTTTCTCCTTTTTGTTTTAAGTTTATAACAAAATAAGATTTTTGGCAAAGAAAAAGAAGAAAAAAAGAGAAAAACAATAATAAAATGTGTAAATTAGTAAAAAATAGCTATTACCGCATAACTTAAAAATATCATCAAATGCGATAAGCCTTCAAGATAATTTGTCTCCCCATCCTCAGTCGTTTTCCATACAAGAAGAATGGTAAGTAAAAGTGCACCAACTTGTAAAGGTGAAAAGTCAAGTGTCAGTTTTATACCGACTATCAAAGATAAAAAGATAAGAATTGGTACGGTCAAAAGAATCGATACTGTACTCGCGCCCATGGCTATATTGATAACTCTTTGCATTTCATCGTTTTTAGCAGCTCTTAGTGCAGTAAAAAGTTCTGGTGCAACTGTCACAAAAGCTATCAAAATACCAACAAACCCTGCCGTTAAGCCGAAACTTTTAAATACTTTAACTCCATCATCTGCAAAAATTTCAGAAAGTACCCCTATCAAAACCAATAAAAACACCAAAAATAAAATCAAAAAGAGAGAACTTTTTTTATCAAAATAATAATCGTCGTCTTCATCTTCTTTTTGATATTTTTTTACCCTGCTTCTTTTTGTAAATTTGAAAAAATGCACATGTGTGCCTGTTTGGAATTTGAAAATAAAAAAGTAATATATAAAAAGTAAAACCGAAATAATAATACTTGCTTTATAAAGAGCCTCTGGTGATGAATGAAGTGATATAGTCGTAGGCACCAAAAGCATAGCCGCGGCTACAAAAAGCACCGTCGTATAACTCGCCGAAGTATCTTCGTTATGCTCTTGTTCTTTGAAATTAAGACCTCCCACAAATACGGCAAGACCAAGAAGAGCATTCAAATCCACAAGCACTGTCGCAACAATACCGTTTTTGACGGTATCCATAACTTCCGGATGATGTTTTGCTTCCAAAACAACCATAAAAAGTATAAGAATTTCTACCAAAACCGCACTGAACGTCAAAACAAGACTTCCAAAAGGTTCTCCAAACCTCTCAGCCAGAATTTCCGCAATTTCAGATATTGTAACAGCCAATGCACCTATGCCCACCGCCGCAAAAATTGTTGCCAAAATCGGAAAATGATATAAATGAAAAACAATTGCCAAAGGTAAAACAATAAATCCTGTAATAATATCCCAATAATCAATAAAAACATCACTTAATTTATGTTTCCGCTGTCCGCTCAATCTAACTCCTTAAAAAATGATTTGCTTTTTTTATAAAATATACATCACCGTAATTTACAAAAAAATCACGCGCTTTTTTTAAAGCGATAATTTTATCATATTCTCCTAAAAAAACTTCAATTTTTATATCTTTAATTTTTGATATTCTTTCCCACTCAAAAGTAAACAATTTATATAAATCATTTTCATCACATTTTGTAATTTGTATATTTTCTTCATCAATTCTCCATTCTCCATTCTCCATTTTCCATTTATTAATCCCGGCTTTTGTAAGGAAATTTTTAATATATGAATTTTTATCTTTTTTAAATGCGTTAATATTTAATTCAATTATTTTTTGGCTGTATGTAAAAAATGCAGGAGAGAGAAGTTGGAGTTTATCAACTCTTTTTGAAGTGTTTAAAACATAATCAACCGCCTTTTGAGCCCCGTAGCTAAACCCGGCTGTGACAAATTCTTTATCTTCTATATATTCTTTGAAAAAACTTTTATCAATATCTACACAAAAACCGCTAAAAAATTTCATTTTTTATTTTTTCTATATCTTCTTTATGAAGAACTTCGTTTTTAAGCATAATTTCATAAGCCTTTTCAATAATTCCTTTATTGCTTGCATAAAGAACCTGTGTTTCTTTATAGGCGATATTTAATATTTCAGCAACTTCCCTTTCATCACCTACAACATTTTCTCCCATTCCGTAATCTTTTATCATTCCAAGGGCAATTTCCCTTGCTTTTTTCAAATCTTTATGGGCGTTTGAGAATTTTTCGTTAAATTTGTCTTCTACTGCGACCCTTCCGGCAAGGTAAGTTTCAATTTTGCTCATAAGCTCCGTTTTTGAGACAATTTCTTTATCTTCTTCCTTAAAATCATCTTTTACAAGTGAAATTCTTTCAAAATCAACCCCAAGCCAATGGGCTATTACCGCTTTTGCGGCCTGATAATAACTTAAAATTTCTTTTTCTTTGTCACTGTAAGTGTTTAGTCTTTTTTTACCTATCAAAACTTTGTCTTTTACAGCATAAAAATCCTCTTCTTCAAGATACGGTTTATTGTGTTTTAAGGCATGAATACTCGCTTCATTTACCAGACTTGCAAGTGCGGCACCTGAAAATCCCACCGTCATTTTGGCAATATTTTCAAGATTACCTTTAAAAGGTCTGTTTTTCATATGAACTTTAAGAATTTCAAGCCTGTCATTAAGCCCCGGAAGTTCCACAAAAACGCGCCTGTCAAACCTTCCGGGTCTAAGAAGAGCCTCATCTAAAAGCTCGACTTTATTTGTAGCGCCTATTACTATAACACCTTCACTTCCCTCAAAACCGTCCATTTCAGTTAAAAGCTGATTAAGCGTAGCCTCTCTTTCGTCATTTCTGAGATTGCCTCTGGCTTTTCCAATTGCATCAATTTCATCGATAAATATAATACTTGGCGCCATTGCTTTTGCTTTGCTAAATAAATCTCTTACTCTTTTTGCCCCGACTCCTACATACATCTGCACAAAACTGCTGCCGCTTTGATAAAAAAACGGCACTCCGGCTTCTCCGGCAAGCGCTTTTGCTATCAAAGTTTTTCCAACTCCCGGAGGTCCTACAAGAAGCACCCCTTTTGGAAGATTTATACCAAAACTTCTATATTTTTCAGGATTTTTTAAAAAATCCACAATTTCTACAAGTTCTTCTTTTACTTCGCTTATACCGGCAACATCTTTAAATGTAACATTTGATGTTGTCGGAGTTATTACAAAATCTTTTTCAATTCCAGTATTCATCTCCACCTGCACCTGTTGGGGCTGTTGAGGAGGAGGCAGAAGTTTTTTTAAAAGAAGAATAAAAAATATAAAAAACCCAAGTACAATTAATACAGCTACAATCTGTGTAATAAGCATTCCGGCATTCAAATCCCCGCTTTTAAAAGCCGCCAATATTAAAAGAGCAAATAAAATCCCTACTATCGTACTTATAATAAGTGAATTTTTTTTCTTTTTATCCTGCAACATTGATGTCTTCCTTTACTTCATATTTTTCTACTCTCACCCATTCTCCTTTTTCAAAATTTTTAGCCAGTTTCATCTTGTTGTAATATTCATCATAACCGTATAAAAATCCGTTTTTTTCATCTTCGATATGGACTAAAAGAGGCATTTTTCTGCTTCTGAATATAAAATTGTTTTTTTTGACAATCTCTTCTAATGTTTTAGCCCTTTTTTTTGCCACATCTCCCGGTACGTCCTGTTTCATTTTGCTGCTTAATGTCCCCTCGCGCGGAGAATAGCGGAAAATATGTATGTGTGTGAGCGGATATTTTTTGAAATTTTCAAGCGCTTCTCTCCATCTCTCTTCACTCTCTCCCGGATGTCCCACAATAAAATCCGTACCAAGTGCAATACCCATATCTGCCAGCTTTTCAAAAAGAGGAAGAGTCGTTTTAACTCTGTTTCTTCTTTTCATAATTCTCAGCATCTCATCGCTTGTATGTTGAAGTGCAATGTGAAGATGTTTTTCAAGTATTCCGTTTTGAGTAAGTTCAATCAGCTCTTCATCAACCTGGCTCGGTTCAAGGCTTCCGAGCCTTATTCTTTTTACTCCTCTTATATCGCTTAATTTTTTTACAAGTTTTGCAAGGTTTGTGCCTGTATCTTTACCGTAACTTCCCATATTTATACCAGTGAGTACAAATTCTTTAATTCCATTTTCAGCTAAATATTTAACCTCATCAAGTATCACACTCTCTTCAATACTTCTTGAATGCCCACGAACTGATGGGATAATACAATAAGCACATTCAAAATCACATCCTTCTTGTATTTTTATAAACGCTTTGCTTTTATGAATCTCTTTTAATGTCTCTTTATTTTTAAAATCAAAATCTCCAAGTATTATACCTTTAAAATCCAGAAATTTATCAATCTCTTCTTTGTATTTGTGCCCGAGCACCGCTTTTACTTTTCCTTCGTTATAGAGCTTTTCTCCTTGTGTATAAGCCCCGCACCCTGTAAAAATGATATTTTTATTTTGCCATTTGTTGATATACTGTCTTATATCCCTGTCGGCAAAATTGGTTACGGTACACGAATTTACAATAATAATATCCGCTTCTTCTTCATTTTTAGCTAAATTATCTAACCTGTTTTTCATAATTTCACTATCAAATATATTACTTCTGCATCCAAATGTCTTAATAAATACTTTCATTTTATTATCTCACATAACGCATTTTTGATGATTTCCATTTCATCATCACTTACTTTTGCAAGCTTTTGTTTAATTCTTATCTTACTAAGGGCTCTGATTTCGTATATACATGCATGCATTTGAATCTTTTAAGAGTTTATCTCTTTTAGAGATAAAAACCCTGTAAGGATATGCATTATCTACCAAAACGGTAGATAAAGGAATTACTATTACCGTTTCAAGTATCTCATTATCTTCATTTCCGCTTATAATAATTGCAGGTCTGAATTTTCCTATCTCTTTTCCTTTTGAAGGATTGAAATTAACTAAAACAATATCCCCTTTATTCAATATCATCAAAAACATCCTCTATTTTATCAGCCTTTTGTGCTTTTGCAATTTTTTTTAACAGTTCTCTTTTTTTCTTTTTTTCAAGTTCATTAAGAAATATTTCAAACTCTTTTTCATAACATTTTGGCACAAAGTATCCAAGCACTTTATTCTTTTTGTTATTTACAATAGTTAAAATTTCCTTTTTTTCAAAGATTAAAGGATTTCTGATTTCGGAAACCGTAACATTTGTCATATCATCTCCTTACTATTTGTCAAAAACATTATAAATCATTTGTCAAAAATTTGCAACTTTTTCCTATTAAGCATATAATAAAAAACAGGCAGATAAAATAAATTAAGCAAAGTCCCCCATAAAAGCCCGAATCCAAGTGCAATGGCAAGAGGCTGTAAGATAGCACTCTGACCGTAAGGGAAAAACATAAGCGTAATAAGACCGAAAAATGTCGTAATTGACGTAAGAAGTATCGGTCTTAGGCGTCTTGATGCAAAAAGCACAATCTCTTCTATGTTTTTTGCTTTTTTAATAAAATCGACCATCACAATTCCGTCATTTACCACAACCCCGGCAAGCCCGACAACTCCTATCATTCCAAGCATAGTCATATTCATATCCATTATATAATTTCCTATAATAACCCCTAAAAACGAAAGCGGAATTACGGAAATTATTACAAACGGCAATATTGCCGAATTAAACATCAAAACAAGTATCAAAAATATCAAAAGAATTGCAACAACAAGCGATTCTTTTAAATCCCTCATAAAATTTTTGCTGGTTTTTGCCGCTCCGCCAATTATAATATCAAGACCTTTTGATTTTATTTTTTTCAAAACGGGATTTATTTTTTTATAAAAATCGCTGACAGTTATTATTTTTTTATTTAGACTTGCATAAACGCTTTTTGCCGCAATTCCATTGTATTTATGTATTTTTTTAAATGAGCGGTATGTGATGAAATCGGCAATTTTATTAAGTTCTATATATTTATCGCTTCCCGGGATATTCACTCTGAAATATTTAAGCTCATTAAATTTGTCTTTATTGACATCTTTTAATATTATTTTTACAATTCCGTCTTTATCAAATGTCTTATCATATTCGGCTTCTCCAAAAAACGCCCTTAACTGATTAAAAAGATTTCCTTCGCTAAATCCGAGTTTCTCACCATAAGGACTGATTTTGAGCTTTAATTCATATGCCCCAAGCTCTGCATCGTCGTAAATATTATAAACGCCTTTTATTTTTTGCATCTCTTTTTCAAGAAGATGTATAGCCCAAAGTGTTTTTCTCTGGTCGTTGCCGACTATTCCTATTACAATATCGCTTTTTACAATTCCTGCCTGAGGGACGATTACATTAAGTTCTTTTATACCTTTAATATTCAGCTTTGAAAGCTCTTTTTTAATCTCACTTGCAAGCTGTTGAGCCGTCACTTCTCTTGATTGATGCGTGACTTTTACAGGCTGAAAAACAGGAGCAATATATTTATTGTAGAAATCGGTTGGTTTTTTATCATACAAATCTACAAAAATATGAAAATAATTCTCACCCGTATTCGCTTCGCCTTTATTGTTCATTTTCATACCCACAACCGTCGTGAAACCTTCTACGTCTTTACCGAGAAATTTTTTAAGTTCGTTTTCAATAGGCTTCATTGCCTCGGCAGTCTGCTTAATTGTATAATTTGTATCAAATTTCCCGTTTACATATATCTGACTTGCGTCAAAATTAGGAAAAAGCTGAAATTTTGAATGTTTCATACCGACAAATGTAAGATACGGCACTACTAAAAGGAAAAAAACAAGTACAATATACCTGAACTTAAAAAACAACCATAAAATTTTTCTGTAAAACGCCTGAAATTTTTCCCAAAAAATCTCTTTTTTATCATTTTTATAAACTTTTAACATCTCTTTTGAATGAAGAGGTAAAAATACAAACGCTTCAAGAAGCGAGCTTAATATCAAAATCGTAATCATGACCGGTAAAATCTTTATAAATACGCCAATTTCTCCTTTTATCAAAAGCATAGGCAAAAATGCAAGAATTGTAGTAAGAGCAGATGCCACAACAGGCCAGAAAACTTCCATACTCCCATCAATTGCGGCTGTGAGCCTGTCTTTTCCCATTTCCATATGACGGTATATGTTCTCTCCGACCACAATAGCTTCATCCACAATCATACCAAGGGCTATGAGGGCTCCGAGCATCGAAAGAAGATTAAGTGAAAAATCGAAATAATCAAGAAAAATCAAAGCAATTGCAAAAGATGTCGGAATTCCAAGAGTTACAACAAAAGAAATTCTCCAATTCAAAAATATCCACATTACAAAAAAGACCAAAATAAGCCCGAATATTATATTACTAACAACAGTATTAAACCTGTTTGCAACCCATTTGCTTGTATCTGTGGAAATTCCGAATATCACCTCAGGATGCTTTTGATGATACTCTTTTAAAATTTCCCTGATTTTTTTACTAAGGGCTATCGCATCTCCGCCCTCGCCTTTTCTTACATCGATTGTAAGGTTTGGAATACCGTTATATTTACCTATTTGTGTAGGTGTGGCATATGTTTTTTTAATTATTGCAATATCACCGAGTCTTATAACTTTATTGCCGATTTTTATTAATGTATTTTTAAAATCTTTTACCCCCTGTGGGAAAAAAGAGATAAAAAAGTGTTTATTTCCTTCTATTTTTCCGACAGGAAATATTGTGTTTACCGAACTTAAAGCGGAAATTACAAGATTTTTATCAAGTCCTAAACTCTCAATTTTTTGATTATCAAGTTCAAAATAGATATTTTTATCGCTTTTGCCCCTTATATCGATTTTGCTTAAATCTTTAAGTTTTGAGAGTTCTTTTTTTACTTCCTCCGCCGCATTTAAGAGTTCGTCTTTATTTAATTTTTCGCTTGCTACTGAAATAAACATCAAAGGAAAGGCTTTTTTAGCAATTGTGACAGTCGGCTCGTCCATATCGCTTGGAAGGTCTCTTTTAAGATTTGATACGATATTTTTAAAATCGCTCAATAATTCAAGTTTATTACTGCCAGGTTTAATATCTACTGTAATTACAAAATTACCGTTGCTTATAACACTTTCAATTTTAGAAACTTCGGGATAGTTTTTTATTTCATCTTCTATTTGAGTAACAGCCATTTTATCAAGTGTCTCGGGAGATGCCCCCGGATACGCGCCTTGAATCAGTATTTTATCAAGTACTGCCGGAGGAAAAAGTTCTTTTGGAACATTTCTGTATGCAATAATCGACATCAATATGACAATCACAAAAAGAGTATGTGTAAATACTGAGTTTTTTAAAAAAAATTCGATTACTTTTCTCATCTACCCTCTTTTTGAGGGTATTTTATCAA
>JALVVX010000009.1 GCA_027038555.1 Nautiliaceae bacterium
AGTTAATAAACCCTTCAAGATTATCAACGGTTCTGGAATATTTGTGAGGTTGCCAAATGGCAACTATTTTGTCAATTCCGTTTAACATAGCAAAAAGTTTAGCAGAGTGAAGTGTAGCTTTTATTTCGGTAGGATGATGTCCATAGTCATCTATAAGTATAAAATCATCTTCATTTTGAATAATATCGAATCTTTTTTTGATACCGGCAAAATTTTTTATATTTTTGGCAATTTCATCAAGTGAGATAAATTCATTTGCCGCTTCTATTGCAAGAAGTGCATCAAGCACGAGATGCTCTCCAAATCCATATACTTCAAATTCGTGATTTTTGTATTCAAATACTGTTTTTGGTTTATTTTCTCTCATTTCATATCTGATATTTTTGGCATCTTTAATATAAACTTTTTTCATAGGCAAATCAAGTTTTTTTATAAAATCATCATCTCCGTTTACAACTCTTATTTTGGCTTTATGTAAAAATTCTTCATAATGAGCATAAAATTTTTTTAAGTCGTGATTGTAAAATTCCATATGCTCAGGCTCCGTATTTGTGACAACCGCAATAAAAGGATTTGAATCCACAAAACTGCCGTCACTCTCATCTGCTTCAAAAACAATTATTTCATTCTTGCCGACCCTTGCATTGGAATGAAACTCTTTACTCTCAGCTCCTATTAAGGCATCTGCATCTTTTAAAATAGAAGCAAGTATTGCAGTTGTTGTGGATTTGCCGTGAGCTCCGCAAACGGATATGACTTTTTTATTTTTAAGTAAATAGGAAATAAATTCTCTTCTTGAATATGTTTTGATACCTTTTTTCTTTGCCGCTATTCTTTCGGGATTATTCTCTTTTGCCACGGCTGTATAGACGATTTTGTCTATATCGTCGGTAATATTTTCTTCTTTTTGAGGAATAAAAACTTCAATACCTTCGCTTTTTAATGTTTTAGTCAGTTTTGTATCTTTTATATCACTTCCCTGAACATTAAATCCGTTTTGTTTAAGATATCTGGCTATCGCACTAAGACCGATACCCCCAATTCCTATGAAATGAATCTTATTTTGCATCTTTTGAATATTCCTCTTGGAACTGTTTTTTGTGTTTTATAATCAGTGCATCAATTTCATCATTGAAATCAACGAAAAAGTCGTTTTCATATGTTTTGTTTGCATCTACATATTTTTCAAAAAATTTATCAACGCTTAGTCCTTCAAGCATTCCGATAACAAACATAGAAAACATCTCTTTTAATTTCTCATCTTTTACAAGATAGAGCATATCATATCCAAGCTGTTTGGCTTCATCAACAGCACCCTCAGCCCACAGTTCAAGCATATACTCAAACATCGCTCTTATTACCGCTTTGTCAACAGGATTTGTAACATCTAAAAATTCGTTTTTTTGAAATTTTTCATTTATTATATTAATAGCTTCTTCTAATATCTCTCTAAAAACCTCTTCAATTTTTTCATCTTCGTTTTTATGTATTAATTTATCAAGTTCTTTATATTTTTCGACTATATTCATAGCAGTTCCTTTAAAATTTTTAGTGCTTTTTTTGTTTTATCAGTATCATAAACAAGGGCAATTCTTATATACCCAACTCCTGCGCCTTCTCTTCCCATAAAGCGTCCCGGCATTACCTTTACACCTTTTTGATAGGCTTTTTTTGTAAATTCTATATCGTCATCCACTTCAAGCCAGATATAAAAAGTGGCTTTTGGAGGCTCAATTCCCAATATCTCTTTTGCAATCTCAAAATTCTGTTTATATTTTTCTCTGAAAATTTCTACATGATTATCTTCGCTCCACGCTTTTGCCGCCGCCATTTGAAGAGGAAGAGATACGGCACATCCCACATAAGTTCTAAATTGCAGATATTTTTTAAGTATTTTACCATCACCTGCGATAAATCCGCTTCTAAGTCCAGGAGCTGAGCTTCTTTTTGAGATTGAATTAATAGCTAAAATATTTTGAAAATTTCTATTTCCAACCTTAATAGAGGCCTCTAAAATACTTGGAGGTTTTTGCTCGAAATAAAGCTCACTGTAACACTCGTCGTTTAAAATCACAACATCGTTTTTAAGAGCATATTCAACCCATTCGCATAATTCGTCTAATTCCATAACACTTGCTGTGGGATTGTTTGGAGAATTAAGAATAATAAAATCTTCATCCCCGTCAAGCTGTGAGAGAGTATTTTTGAAACCGTTTTCTTTTGTTAAAGGCATATAATTGATTTGGCTCCCGGCAGCAATTGCCGCACCTTCATATATCTGATAAAAAGGATTTGGAAAAGCCGTTTTTTTTGGTCTAAGAAACAGTGGAAAATTAAATAACACTTCCCTTGTACCATAGGTTGGCAAAAGTTCATCAGGATTTAATTCAACATCAAATCTTCTTTTAACAAAATTTCTTTGTGCCTCTTTTAATATCTCTTCTCCGGCTGTTTTTGGATATTTATTTAAAAGATTTGAACTGTTACATAACTCTTTTTGGATAAATTCGGGAGTTTCAAATTGAGGCTCTCCGATGGTAAGAGATAAAACCTCATCAGGATGAGGAATATCTTTTAATAATTCATTTAGTTTTTCAAACGGATATTTTTCAAACATTCATTACTCCGCAAGAGCTAATTCAATTTTAAATCCACTTTGTGATAGGACTTTTACTTTTATTTTTTGCCCTTCTTCAAAATCATCCAAACTTTTTCCGTTTAGTTTGCTGACATGCAAAAGTCCCTCAACATCAGGAGCTATTTCTACAAACATACCAAACGGCGCTTTTCTTTTTATTACACCCTCAATTACACTTCCTATTTCAAATTCCGGAATTTTAGGCTTGTCGTCTTTACAGATTACATTTAAAATATAATCTTTTGCTTCTTGCATTTTTTGATGGTCGTCTCCGAAAATTTTAACTTTTCCGGTTTCTCTGTCAAGGTCGATAGAAATACCGAATTTCGCAATAATATCTTTTACCGTTTTACCTGCTGTTCCGATAATATCGATAATTTTATCAGGTTCAACTTTAAAATTAAGCACTTTTGGAAGCACATCTTCGTTGTATTTAATCTCACTTGCGGCTTTTTCCATTTTTTCTAAGATAAAGCCTCTTGCATCTCTTGCCTGATAAAGCGCTTCTTTTAATATTTCAAGTGCAATTCCGCCAAGTTTTATATCCATTTGCATTGCTGTAATTCCATCAAATGTTCCGGCTACTTTAAAATCCATATCCCCGTCATGGTCTTCAAGCCCCATAATATCAGTTAAAATTGCATATTTATCACCTTCGCTAACCATTCCCATCGCAATTCCTGCCGCAAGTTTTAAAAGCGGCACTTTTGCGGCTTTAAGTGCAAGTGAAGAAGCGCAAACCGTAGCCATCGAGCTGCTTCCGTTACTTTCAAGTATTTCGCTTACAACCCTTACAGTTTCGTCAAATTCAGGGTCGATTAACGGTTCAATAGCCCTTTTTGCAAGGTTACCGTGACCAAGTTCCCTTCTGCTTGGCGGCCCTAATCTCTCAGCTTCACCAACTGCAAAAGAAGGGAAATTATAATGAAGCATAAATTTTTCAAGTTTTTCTTCTTTATCAGTAAGATTTGCATAAACCTGCGCGTCCATATCGCCGCCTCTTGTGGCAACGGCCAAAGCCTGAGTCTGTCCTCTTGTAAACAGACAGCTACCGTGAGCTCTTGGTAAAAGATTGGTTTCAATTGATATAGGTCTTATTTCATCAAGTTTTCTACCATCCGCCCTAATTCCTTCATAAAGAATCATACCTCTTACTATTTCTCTTTTTACTTCTTTTACGGCTTTTAGGATATACTCAAAATTTTCTTCTTCATTTAGGGCTTGGGCTATTTTTCTTGCAAACTGTTTAAGAAGATAATCCCTTTCGCTTTTGCTTAAATGTTTGATAATCTCTTTAAGCTCGTCAATATATTTTTCTTTTATAAGTTTGATATAAGGAGTTAAATCTATCTCTTTTCTCTCCTCAAAATCTATTTTCTCTTTTACAAACGCATTAAGAGCATTTTCATAAACCTCAGCGCCTTTTTTGATATGTTCTTGTGCAATTTTAAGTACTTCAATAAGCTCGTCTTCGCTGATTTCGTTTGTTCTGTATTTTGTGATTGTATTCTCAACCGGCACACCATCAAGCATTACATCATCAACCGGGATAATTTCAATCTCTTCTTGTCCCTGAGATGCATACTCTATCATCAAAAGTTCGTCTTTTGTACCTGTTACAAACAGATTAAAATCTCCGCTTTCAAGCTGGCTAAGAGTAGGATTGACAATAATTTCACCGTCTATTCTTGTAATTCTTACTCCGT
>JALVVX010000010.1 GCA_027038555.1 Nautiliaceae bacterium
GGCTTTATAAGCCAGGCAATAGCCGCAGTTGAGATTGAAACCAAAAGCATTCCGATAATTGCCAAAAATATCTCTTTTTTATAATTTTTGTAATAAGGCAGATACTCTTTTAAAAATTTAAACAAAATTTATCCTTTACTACAATTCCATATTTTTCTAAAATTTTTATTTCTTCATCTTTAAAAACTAAATTATTATAAAACTCTTCTTCAAGTTTTCCTTCATTAAGTAATTTTACCCATCTTTTATAATGAGGTCCCATTTTAGCACCGTTTTCAAGAAGTTTTTTTCTGTTTTCTATATTTTTTTTAAATTGCTCAAAACTTCTTATTGGGAAATGAAAAACTTTTACTTTTTCAAATCTTTTTATTTTATCATAATGTCTGAAATAATCTCTAAAATCAAAAATATTAAGCGCTTTATGATTTCCTCCTCTAATCCACAAAAGACCTTTTGGATTAATTATTACTTTTGGAGAAATTTTGGTTAAAACTATTGAAATTTTCTCAGCACTCAATTGTGTGTTTTTGCGGTAAAAAACAGGGTTTTCAACTCTTACTTCGCTTTCATACCATTTTTTATTTTCTTGCAATAAAAAATTAAATCTATCAACCGTTAAAACTCTTTTTTTTGAATTTATTGTATCTTTAAGGCTTTTTTCACTATACCAAAATTCATCAGCGTCATTTGGAATAAGCCAGGTTGGATTATATTTTTTTCTTGCAATATGAGTTAGTTTTGTCATCCATTTAGCTTGATTGTAAATTCCTTTTTCATCGATAATTGTTATTTCATATTCTTTTTTAAGCTCTTCTAAAATTTCGCGCGTTCCATCAGTAGAATTATTATCCATTACTACAAAATTATCAACACCTGTTTTTGCGTGATAGCGTATGTTTTTTTCTATTATATCTGCTTCATTTTTAACTAAAATTGTCATTGTAAGCATTGATTTATCCTATTAGTTAATTTTTCAAAATGTTCTTTATTTGGATTTTTCCACGATTTTGGAATTAGATATTCATAATAAAGATATCCTAAGAAATTTTTTATAAGTTTTGTATCAGTTTGCCAATTATCTAAATTTTTTAAAATATTTATAAGTTCATTTTTATTGTTAGCGTGTTTTACAATTCCTTCAATATTGTAAAAAGCTTCTCCAAGAGTAATAACTCTTTTTTCAAATAAAAGGCTTTCTATTCCCACACTTGAATTAATTGTAATTATAGCTTTTGAGTATTTTATAAGCTCATCTGTTGGATTTGTTGCAAAAAGGATATTTTTATTTGATTTAAAGTGTGAATAGTCCGTTTTGTCGCTTGGATGAACTTTTATAATAAAATCAAAATCAAACAAAGGAGCAATTTCATTAATTAAATTAAAAAACTCTTGCATTGACTTTATTGGAGAAAATTTAATAATTTGAGAATCATAATTTACCTGAAAAGGTACAAAAATATACTCTCTATTTAAATCTACCTCATCTCCTTTTAATTTTCTAACCGGATTTCTTGGAATTAGTTTATCAGGCAGAGGTTTTTTGTAATATTCTAATTTTTCATAAAATTTTTTATCCCTTGGGACAGAGTTTAGTGCATTTATTCCCTTGCAGTCTGCTTGGGTGGTGTCGGGTAAAAAGCCGTTTTCAAAAAATATAGTCTTGATATTCATCTTTTGTGCTAAATTACTTAACATAAACTGAGGATATTTTATACCATTCCACATAGCTATTATTTTTGGATTATATTTTTTAATTTGCTTTTTATAAAAGCAGTATATTAAAGGAGCTTGAAATTTTATAAAAGTTTTATAAAGAGGGTTATTTGATTTGTTTTCTATTTCTTTTAGTTTATAACTTAAATCTATTTTAGGAGCTTTACAAATTGAAAATGTTACTCTAATTACTTTACTTTTAAAAGGCAAATGTTTGCTTAACAAATTAAAATATTTCTCTTGATGAGAATTATGTGCAAAAAAAAGTATCATTTTTTCCACCTATTATGAAACCAGTAATACTGGCAAGGATAGCGTCTAATCATATTTTCAATTTCATTTGCTTGCCACTGGGTAAAGTTTTCAATACTTCCTTCAAACTCTTTTGGTTTTTTAAATTCAATAAAATATTTTCCGTTTTCTTTATAGCAAAATCCTGGAATTACAATAGCTTTTGTGGCTTTTGCAAGTTTGCTCACAGCCGGGTTAAAGCGAGTGGGTTTAAAAAATTTTACGATAGGGGCGTCTTTGTTTTTAGTGTATTGGTCTATTAAAATACCTAAGATTCTTTTTTCTTTAATCATAGCTTTTATAATCTCTTTTGCCCCGCTTTTTTTGTTTATAAGTTTTATATCTTCATTTGATCGTATTTTTTTGAAAAATTTATTAATTTTAGGATTTTCGATTTCTCGCATTACAGCAGCTATCGGTTTTTTATATTTTTTTACTATAAATTTTGGAGTAATTTCCCAATTGCCAAAATGTGCGGTTACTAAAATTACCGGTTTTTTGGAAATAAAGGCATTTAATAGATATTCTTCACCGATAATTTTAATTTCATTATACTTAGAAGGGTGTTTTTCAAATGCAATAGTGTCTTCAAAAAAAGTTAAAAAATTTTTATAGGTGTTTTTTGCTATTTTTGTTTTCTCTTTTTTAGATTTTTCAGGAAATGCAATGTCTAAATTTTTAAATACAATAGGCTTTCTGAAAAAATCAAGATAATAGACAACAAACCATAATTTGCTAAGCATTTTAACGCTTGCAAGAAAATAAAAAAGTCTAAAAAGATAATACATTACACTCCCATTTTTTCAATGATATATTTTGCTCCGTTTTTTGAATTTATTGTAGCCAAATTCTTAGAATATTCTTCCATATCAAGTTTTAAAATGTCAATTATTATTTGAGGAGTGATTTCATTTTGTCTGTAAACAAATGAGGCTTTTTTATCTGCTAAAAATTTTGCGTTGTAGTATTGATGGTCTTTTGCGGCGTAAGGGTAGGGAATATAAACAGCCGGAAGATAGTTTGCCGTAAGTTCAAAAAGGGTGGAAGCCCCGGCTCTACTTATTGCAAGGTCTGCTTTTTTTATTTTTGAAACTAAATTTTTATCAAAATCAAAAAAATCCGCTTCAATTTTATTTTTTTCATAAAAATTTTTAACTTTTTCAAAATCTCTTTTTCCACACTGATGAATTATTTTAATTCCTTTTTCTTGTAAAGTAGGTGCAAGATTTAAGGCTAAATCGTTTATAAAACTTGCTCCCTGGCTTCCTCCAAGAAAAATAATTGTTTTAATCTCTTTTCTGATTCTTGCCGTTTCAAAAAAAATTTCATCGACGGGATACGGGTCGTTATATAAAAAGGTATTGAAAAATTTTTTGCTGAAAGGTTTTAAAAGTCTGTTTAAAGAGCCGATATTCGCGTTTTGTTCGTGAATATAAAGCTCTTTTTGTGAAAGTATAGCCGCAAAAGATGCAGGAGCTGCGCTAAAACCTCCTACACTGAACACTTTATTTATATTGTATTTTTTTAAAATCCGTTTTGCTTCAAACGAAAGTTTTATTATGTGTGCTAGGGATTTGATTTTGTTTATTCCTTTTTTATTTACAACACCGCTTGAATTTAAAAAATACTTCTCTTCAAACCCTTCGTCATTTTCAAACCAATCTTTGTCTTGACCGGTAGTAGAGCCTATATATACGGGTTTTATACCGATTTTATTTAATTCATCTTTTATAACTTTTGCAATTCTTAAATGACCTCCGGTACCGCCCCCTGTAATTGCAATTTTGGGTTTTGATTTTTGAGTTTTAAGTTTATGCACTTTATACCTTTTATAATTTTGCTTTTTTGCTTATCATAAGAACCATTCCTATTCCCATACAAAGGGCTAAAAGAGAGCTCCCTCCGTAACTTAAAAACGGAACAGTCAGACCTTTTAGCGGTATCATAGATGTAACACCAAGTGCATTGAAAATAAACTGAATTGCTATAAGAGACCCGATTCCGAATGCAAAAAGCTGGTATTCTTTTTTTTCGCTTCTATAAGAAATTTTAAAAATTCTGTAAATAAGGGCGCTTATTAGAATTAAAATCACGCTAATTCCTATAATTCCGCTCTCTTCCGCAATCCCGGAGAGCACAAAATCGGTATGAACGTCACTTAAAAAGCCGAGTTTAAAAATGCCATTTCCAACTCCTGTGCCAAAAACGCCTCCGTGATATATGGCATTTAAAGACTGTTGTATTTGTCCGTTTGAGATAATGGCTGTATGTGTGTCTGAATTAGGGAAAAAAATTTCGCTCATTCTATTTAGCCATACTCTTATTCTCTCCATTCTGTACGGTTTTATGAGTATGGCTATTATAAACACTATCATCCCGAATGCCGAAATAATCCCTACTGTCTGGAATTTTCCTCCGGCGATTAAAAGCATAAGGATAAAAATCACAAGCATTACTATAACCTGCCCGAGGTCTGATTGATAAGCAATTACAAAAAACCAGAAAAAACCTAAAAATCCGAAATAAATAAGGATTTGTTTAAGTTCTTCCCCAAGTGTTTTATTTCCCATTTTCCTTGTAAAAGTCCATGAGAGAAAAAAAATCATTCCTATTTTGAAAAATTCAACAGGGGCGAGTTTGACAATTCCTAAATTTATCCATCGTCTTGCACCGTTGATGGTAGGGGCAAGCTGAGAAGGTAAAAATGGCATTATTACCAGTAAAATTGCTGATACAATTAATATTCCCCATCCGATTCTCTCAAACCATTTATCGGGATTTAAAGAAGCAAACCACGCCATTATACCAATACCGGTAAATGAAATAATTATATATCTTAATACAAAATGATATTGTGAAAGACCGGTTCTCATTTCCAAAAAAGAAGGAAGAGAATATGAAAACACTCCTCCTATTATCATAAGAATTGTTACGATTATGAATATTAAAATATCTGCTTTTTGCAAAAATTTCCTTTATAAAGTATAATATTTGTAGAATTTTATCATTTTTTATTTCGGAATGATTATTGCTTATTTAAAAAAAAGGGTTTAAGTTGGGTTTTAATATCTCAAAAACGCTTCCAATTTTGGAAAAGTCTCTTTATTACAGGCAAATAAGACAGGATTTGATAGCAAGTAATATTGCAAATGCAGATACTCCTTTTTATAAACCGAGAGATATAAGATTTGAAGATGCACTGGCAAATGAAGCAAAAAAATTGTATAATCACAATTCAAAAAAACTTGAACTTGCCAAAACCTCATCGATGCATTTGGAACCAAAAGATTTTGATAGTTCTTTTAAACCGATAGTTTTTTTCAGAGACGGTCATCTTGCAAGAAACGATGGCAACAGTGTGGATATAGATATAGAAACAACCGAAATGTCAAAAAATTTAATTGCGTATAATGCAACGGTGGCGGCTGTTAAAAAAGAGATACGGATTTTTAATGCTGTACTTGAATACAGCAAAAACATTTAAGGGTAAAAAAATGGGATTTTTAAATAATTTCGATATTTCCGGATACGGACTTTCGGCTCAGAGATTCAGAATAAATATTATTTCCGAAAATATAGCCAATGCGAATACTACAAGAACACCGGAAGGTGGTCCGTATAGAAGAAAAGAAGTTATTTTTAAAGCCGTGCCTTTTAACGAAATTTTAAATGAAGAGATTAATAATAATTCTGAATTTTTGAGGTATGAAAATCCTCTTGATGAGCCGGGAGATGATGATATCGAAGCAAAAAATCCCATTTCCACCGTTGTAGTTGATAAAGTGGTAAGAGACGATTCAAAACCGATATTAAAATATGACCCGAGCAATCCAGATGCAGATGCAAACGGATATGTTGCATATCCGAACATCAACCCGGTAGTAGAAATGACCGATTTAATAGAAGCGACACGTGCATATCAGGCTAATGTTGCCGCATTTCAGAGTGCAAAATCAATGGCTCAAAGTGCTATATCCATACTGGAAGCATAAGGATAAACGATGGCTTTTATAAATAAAATAGACAATTTACAAAATAGTGTTTTAAAACCGACATATAAAAAAAATGGTGGAGGTTTTTCAGAAATTTTGAAAAAAGAAATTGAAAACACAAATAATGCATTAAATGAAGCTGAAAAAATCGAAGCCGGGATTGCAACGGGAGAGGTTAAAGACTTGGCACGTGCGAGTATCACTATTCAAAAAGCGGAAATGCAGATGAAAATGATGCTTGAAGTGAGAAACAAAGCGATAAATGCTTATAAAGAACTTTTAAAAACCCAAATTTAGTGATTGAATGAAAAATAATTATCGAATTCCCCTTATCTTTCTTCTTTTTGTTTTTTTCTTTATTGTTATTTTCGGAGATTTTTTATATTTGAGTATTCATAAACCGCCTAATTATTTTCCGCCTAAAACTTACAAAAAAACTCTTGCACTAAGGGGGAATATCCTTACAAAAAAATATACTGTCGCAAAAAGTGAAAAAATATATGCCGTAAGCATAAATCCCGTTTTTATAGACCCTGAAAAAAAGAATCTGTTTATAAAACTTTTTTCCATTTATACTTCTGTGCCCGAATGGAAACTCAAAAAACTTTTACGACAAAAAAGATATGTGATTTTGGCAAAAGTCGATTTAAAAACGGCTCAAAATCTAAAATATCTTTTAAAAGTTCTTGATAAAAAGCGTGTTTTTATAAGTGATAAAAAAACAGGTCTTAGAATAGGATATTCGATAGAAGATTATGCCTATAAAAGAGTTTATCCTTACAAAGATACATTACAGCCCGTGCTTGGAAGATTCAGAAAGGATTTAAACAGAGGCGAAAACGGTTTGGAAGAGTATTATGATACGCTTCTTGCTCCTAAATCAAACGGGATAATTAAAGGATACAGAGACGTTTACGGCAATGTTATATATGATAATAACGTTTACATCAAACACGCAATAAACGGTAAAAATCTTCCTTTGAACATTAATCTTGTTTTACAAAGGAAAATTGAAAAACTACTTGATTTGCAAAAAGAAAAATTTCAGGCCGATGAGGTAATGGCGGCTGTGATGGATTCAAAAACAGGTAAAATTCTTGCGATTGCATCATCAAACAGATATAACCCTCAAAACATCACTAAAAAAGATATCAAAAATATGAAAATAGGTTTTATCAGAACTCTTTATGAACCAGGGTCTGTAATGAAGCCGATTACTTTTGCAATTTTGCTTCAAAACAACAAAGTAAATCCTTATGAAGTTTTAAATGCATATAACGGCAGATGGAAACCGGAATGGAGAAGAACACCTATTAAAGATGACGAGCCGTTTGCTTGGCTCAGTGCCGAAAATGCAATAGTTCATTCGAGTAATATAGTTATTTCCCAATTGGCTTTGAGACTTACCAACAAAGAATTTTATCAAGGACTTCAAAATTTCGGATTTGGAAAATTTAGCGGAGTTGATTTGCCTTATGAGCTTAGAGGATATATACCCAGTATGCAAAAATTAAAATATCCGGTATTTGAAACGACTACGGCATACGGATACGGTATTTTGGTAAATTTCATACAGCTTTTAAAAGCATATAATGTCTTTAATAATCAGGGAATTGAAGTAACGCCAAAAATTGCAAATGTTCCAAGTGATGAAAAAAAGATTTTATCGGCAAAAAATGCTGAAATTATGCTTGGAATTTTAAGAAAAGTGGTTCTTAAAGGGACAGGTAAAGCGGCAATTATTGACGGAATATTTACAGCAGGTAAAACAGGAACGGCCCAAAGAAGTGTAAAAGGAACATACGGAAAAACATATAATTCTTCTTTTTTCGGTTTTGCAAACGACGGTATTCGCCGATATACAATAGGAGTGACTTTTATAAACATAAAAGCCAAATGGCCTCATTATTTTGCGTCAAGTTCGGCTGTGCCTACTTTTAAACAAATAGTTGATATAATGATAAATCAAAATCTTTTGAAGGTGAATAATGCAAAACAATAATATACTAAAACAAATATGGAATTTTTTTAATATTGAATTGCTATCTTTGCCTTTATATAAAATTTTTATTGCTTTTTTTATACTTTTTGTATTTTTTGTATTTAAAAAAGCATTTACTTTATATATTTTAAAATTTTTAAAACTCCTTACAAAAAAAACAAAAACAGATATAGACGATAAAATTTTTAAAGCGGTAAAAGAGCCTCTTAAATTTTTATTTATTATAGGCGGGATTTATTTTTTCTTTTATTTTTTAGAACTCAGGGGAGATGTTTTAAATCATATTTTAAAGGCGCTTTTAATATTTGATTTGTTTTGGGTGTTTTTTAATATTGTTAATATATTTGAAGATAAAGTATATCATTTTATTGGAAAATACGGCAAAGCTTCAAGGGAGATGGCTTCGTTTATTATTAAAATTACAAAGGTACTTATTATTTCTCTTGCGGCAATAGCCCTTTTACAGGAATTCGGTATAAATGTTACGGGATTTTTGGCATCTCTTGGTCTTGGAGGCTTGGCTTTTGCACTGGCCGCAAAAGATACGGCGGCCAATATATTTGGAGGAATTGCAATTTTGACCGATAATATTTTTAAAATAGGCGAATGGATAAAAGTGGGAGATGCGGAAGGTGTGGTTGAGGATATAGGTATGAGAACCACTAAAATAAGAGCTTTTGATAAGCGTCTTATAATCGTTCCTAATGCAACAATAGCAAATTCTAATGTTGAAAATTTTTCAAGAAGAGACAAAAGACGAATTGTAATGAGAATAGGCCTTACATATAATACTACTATTGAAACGGTTAAAAAAATTGTTGAAGAAATCAGAAAAATGTTATATAATCATCCGGATGTTGCAAAAGATGAAAGTCTTTTGATTTATTTTGACGAGTATGAAGATAGTGCTCTTAGTATATTTTGTTATTTTTTTACCGATACTGCCGTATGGAGTGATTATTTAAGAATAAAAGAAGATATTAATTTGAAAATAAAAGAGATAATTGAAAAATATCCAACCGATTTTGCGTTTCCAAGCAATTCCATATATTTTGAAACTCCTTTGAAAGTAGAAAAATGAAAAAATTTGTAATATTTTGTATTATTTTATTGATATTAATAATTGTAGGTGTTGGAGTTTATTTTTCGCCCTTGGGTTCATATTTTTTAAAAAACTATGTTAAAGAAAGATTATGCTTTACCGATAAATTTAAAATAACCTATTTTAATCATTCCATTAATTCTTTTTCCACGACTTTAAATAATAAAAACGGGCTTATACAAATTTATGGTACACTTTTGCCTTTTGATGCTTCTTACAATGCAAGTTTTAATGATTTAGGTGTGATAGTGAATTTATTAAAAGGGAATTTAAGTTCCACAGGGGAACTTTTTTCAAACAAAAAAGATTTACATATCAAAGGTAACTATATTTACGCAAAAGGTTATGGAAACATTGATTTAAATTGTAAAAATGATATTTTAAAAGGTAATATCACAGGTAAAAATTTTAATACTAAAATTTTATTAAGCAATATAAAAGGTTTTGAATTTCCTTTTTTTCATTCAATTCCATTGGAAGGAATTAATGACGTAAAATTAATCTTAAATGACCATGTTAAAATTTTATCTGATTTTAACGGTTTTATGAAAATAAATACTTTTAAATTTCCTTTAATGGGAAGAATCAAAGTAAATTTTTTAAATAAAAAAGATTTTGATTTTAATTCTATAATATCTTCGGATAAAATGTATGGAAATATAAGCGGATTAAAGAACAATAAAATATTAAATATATCCGGTAATTTGGATAAATTTGATTTAAAACTCATAAGAAAAAACCTCTTATTTCCTCTAAGCGGTGTTGTTAAAATGAAATTCAAATATAATAACCAAAGTAATATTTTTTCTTTTAAATCAAAATATTTTAACGGTTACAGTGACGGGGAGAGTATTAATATTCAAATAAGTATGCCTTTAAAAGAGTTTTTTAAATTTTTAAATATGCCTTATATTTTGAAAGGTAAAATCAGCGGTAATATAATTATTAATAAAAACAAAGGTGTTTTTAATCTTTTAATAGAAAACGCTTCTTTTTTACCGACTAAGATTTTAAAAAAACTTGATGTTATTACTCATTATAAACTTGAAAAGACTAAAAGTATTTTTTTTCTTAACGGAAGCTTTGATAAGCAAAAAATTGTATTTGATTTTATAAGCAAAAATCCTGAATTTTATATTTATCTGAAAAAAGGAATATATTATTATGAAGGTTTGTATAATTTGAGTTTTGATTTGAAAACCAAAACGGATTCTTATAAATTTAATATAACAAACGGACATATAAAATTATTAGAGCATAAAAATGAGGGAATAAACTATAAAACCTTAGTGTATTAATATCAATTTACTTGACAAAACAAACTAAATAATGTATAATTATAGCAAATAAACTTAAAAAAAGGAGGGGAAAATGTGGCCGACAGTATTTGACCCTTTTAAAGAATTGCAAGATATCGAAAGAAGACTTGGAGCAGTGCTTAATGTGAATCAGCCTGCACAAGAAGTTAAAAGTTTTACACCGGCAGTTAATGAAAAAATTGATGATAAAGGTTATTACTTGGAAATTGATTTACCAGGTGTAAAAAAAGAAAACATTGATATTTCCGTAAATGATGGAATTTTAACTGTTTCGGGTGAGAGAAAACTTGAAAAAAAAGAAGAAAAAGAAAATTATACGAAAATTGAAAGCTTTTTTGGAAGATTTGAGAGAAGTTTTAAACTCCCAGCCGATGCCGATTTAGATAATATTGAAGCAAAATATGAAGATGGTGTGCTTAAAATTTTTATTCCAAGAAAACAAAAGCCGGAAGGTAAAAAAATAGAAATCAAATAATTAATTTAAAATTAAATTTTTCTCCTTTTTTGTTATAATTCAAAAAAGGAGAAGACTATGAGTTTCCTTGAAAAATTTTTTAAACTTCGTGAAAAAAACACTACTGTTTCTACTGAAATTAGAGCCGGTTTTACTACTTTTCTTGCAATGATGTATATTGTGCCCGTAAATGCTTCTATTATGAGTCTTACGGGTATGCCTTTTGATGCTCTTATTACTGCAACTGCCATTGTTACTATTATTGCAACAATATTAAATGGTATTTGGTCCAATACTCCTGTGGCAATGAGTGTTGGAATGGGGCTTAATGCATATTTTACATTCGGGCTTGTTAAGGGAATGCATATTCCTTGGCAAACGGCACTTGGAATAGTTATGATTTCAGGTCTTATATTTTTAGCACTTTCAATTACAAAATTTAGAGTGTGGGTGCTTGATAGTGTACCTGTTGATTTAAGACGTGCAATAAGTGCCGGTATTGGTGCATTTATAGCATTTATCGGTCTTAAAGGAATGGGTATAATCGTGGATAATCCGGCAACTCTTGTAAGTCTTGGGGATATAAAATCCCCGGAAGTTATGCTTGGAATTTTAGGCTTTTTACTGGCGGCGCTGTTTTATTCATACAGAATAAAAGGCGCTTTTATATTGGCAATTGCAACTACTTCAATAGTCGCTTGGATATTCGGTCTTGCCAAACTTCCCGAGGGGATTGTCTCTATGCCGGCGAGTATTTCACCAATTGCTTTTAAATTTGACTTGATAGATGCATTAAAACTCAGTCTTTTACCTGTAATTATTACGTTTTTAGTAACGGATATGTTTGATACGATAGGAACGCTTGCCGGAATAGGTCTTAGGGCAGGTCTTTTTAAAGATTCGGAAGAACTTCAAAAAACACTTGAAGCCGATGCCGCGGCTACGGTAATAGGAGCATCTCTTGGAACTTCTACAACAACCTCATTTATAGAAAGCGCCGCAGGTGTGGAAGAGGGCGGAAGAAGTGGTCTTACAGCAGTTGTAACGGGGCTTTTATTTATTACTACTTTGTTTTTCTTGCCTATTTATAAAGCAATTCCCGATAATGCAATTTATCCTATTTTAGTAATGGTTGGAGTTTTAATGTTTAGTGAGCTTAAAAATATAAATTTTAGCGACCATGTTATTGCGGTTAGCAGTTTTATAACAGTTATTTTAATGCCTTTAACATACTCAATTACGATAGGTCTTAGTGCGGGCTTTGTTTTGTATCTGATATTGGCACTTTTTAAAAAAGAATTTGATAAAATCAATATTGGAACGATTACATTGGCACTTATAGGCTCTTTGGCATTTATTTTTCATTGATTTCCTTTTATTAAGGAAATATTATATATAATTTTTTTCCATTTTTTTATTTTCCCTTTTCCATTTCCCCTTTTCCATTTATTATTTATGGTATAATTTCGTCCCCCTGAACACAAAATGAGGCTTTGCATTATTTGTTATTGAAATAATGCAAGGGCTGGCCGTTGTGCCTAAGGGGTAATTTAAGTTAAGAAGTTCCAAAAGATGTAGTTCCAAAGTTATATAAACGTTATTGGAACTTGGAACTTAAAACTCGGAACTAAAAAAACAAGGGGATATTATGAAAGTTAGAGCATCAGTTAAGAAAATTTGCCCTAAATGCAAAATCGTTAAGAGAAAAGGTGTTGTTAGGGTAATTTGTGAAAATCCAAAACACAAACAAAGACAAGGATAAAACATGGCAAGAATTGCAGGTATAGATTTACCAAAAAACAAAAAGATCGAATATGCACTTCCATATATTTACGGAATCGGTCTTACTACAAGCAGAAAAATTCTTAAAGATACTGGAATTGACCCTGAAAAAAGAGTTTATGAACTTACAGAAGATGAAATTTCAATTTTAAATAAAGAAATTCAAAACAATTATATTGTTGAGGGTGAACTTAGAAAAATCGTTCAGCTTAACATTAAAGAACTTATGGATTTAGGATGTTACAGAGGTCTAAGACACAGACGCGGACTACCTGTAAGAGGACAAAGAACCAAAACTAATGCCAGAACAAGAAAAGGCAAAAGAAAAACTGTTGGTGCAAAAGCAAAATAAGGGGAGTTAAATGGCAAAAAGAAAAGTAACTAAAAAGAAAAAAATCAAAAAACAAGTCGGACGCGGAGTAGTTTATATTGCGGCGACATTTAATAATACAATGATAACTGTAACAGATGAAATGGGTAATGCATTATGCTGGAGTTCAGCAGGACACCTTGGTTTTAAAGGCAGTAAAAAATCAACTCCGTTTGCAGCACAACAAGCTGTTGAAGATGTAATGGCAAAAGCAAAAGAATATGGAATTAAAGAAGTTGGAATTAAAGTACAAGGACCAGGCGGTGGTAGAGAAACAGCCATAAAAACCGTAGGTGCTACTGAGGGTATAAAAGTACTATGGATGAAAGACATTACTCCATTACCACATAATGGTTGTAGACCAAGAAAAAGAAGAAGGGTGTAACGATGGCAAGATATACAGGACCTGTTGAAAGAATAGAAAGAAGACTTGGAGTTTCACTTGAACTTAAAGGTGAGAGAAGATTAGCTGGTAAAAGTGCGCTTGATAGAAGACCTTACGCACCTGGTCAACACGGACAAAGAAGAGCAAAAGTTAGCGAATACGGACAACAGTTAAAAGAAAAACAAAAAATCAAATATTATTACGGTGTACTTGAAAAACAATTTAGAAAATTCTTTAAAGAAGCAAACAGACAAGAAGGTTCAACCGGGGAAAACCTAATTAAACTTCTTGAAAGAAGACTTGATAATGTTGTTTACAGAATGGGATTTGCTACAACAAGAAGATTTGCAAGACAGCTTGTAACTCACGGACATGTTTTAGTAAACGGAAAAAAAGTAAATATTCCTTCTTATATAGTTAAAGAAGGTGACAGAATCGAAATCAGAGAAAAATCAAAAAACAACCCTCAAATTAAAAGAGCGTTAGAATTAACAGCTCAAACAGGTATTGCACCGTGGGTTGATGTAGACAAAGAAAAAATGGTTGGTGTATTCCAAAGAATTCCGGAAAGAAGTGAAGTAAATATTCCAGTAGAGGAAAGATTAGTAGTTGAGTTATACTCTAAATAATAGGGGCTAAAAAATGAATAAAATAAAAACAGAAGTTTTAATTCCAAGCGAATTTTCTTATAAAAAAGAAAACAACAAAGCGGTTATCGAAATTTATCCTTTCGAAGCCGGTTTTGGTGTTAGTGTAGCCCATCCTATCAGAAGAACATTGATTTCAGCAACACTCGGGTATGCTCCCGTTGCTTTAAAAATTGAAGGAGTTAAACACGAATTCGATTCATTAAAAGGGATGCTTGAAGATGTTGCAAGTTTTATAATCAATCTCAAAAACATAAGATTTAAAATTAAAGACCCTTCAAAAAACGAAGTAACAGTTGATTATCACTTTGTTGGACCAAAAGAGATAAGAGGTGAAGATTTAATCAATGATGAAATCGATGTGGTCACACCAAATGAATATATTGCAACACTTAATGATGAAGGTGAGCTGAAATTATCTTTAATTATCAAAAAAGGGATGGGATTTGTAGCTGTTGAAAATTACAGAGATGAATTGCCAGAAGATTATATAGGACTTGATTCGTATTTCAGCCCAATTAAAAAAGTAGTTTACAATATTGAAAATATGCTTGTTGAAGATGATCCGAATTTTGAAAAAGTGATTTTCGAAGTTGAAACTGACGGTCAAATTGATCCTATTGATGCATTTAAAGATGCAGTTAATACATATCTGAATCAATTTGCTGTGTTTTCAAAAGAATTTAAACTTGAAACAAAACAAAAAGAAAATGTGGAATTACCGGAAGAATATAATGTTCTTTTTGAGCCGATAGAAAATCTTAATCTTAGAAGCAGAAGTTTTAATGCACTTGATAGAGCAGGAATCAAGTATATCGGTGAACTTGTATTATTGGGCAAAGAAAAAATAGCAAATATTAAAAATCTTGGAACCAAATCACTTGAAGAAATATTCGAAAAACTGGAAGAAATCGGTTTTTCATTAAGTAAACCGTTGCCGCTTAACATTAAAAAAGCAGTAGAAGAGAAGTTAGCAAAATTAAAGGAGAGTGAATCATGAGACACAAACATGGATACAGAAAGCTTGGAAGAGATTCTGAGCACAGAGCTGCACTTTTAAGAAACCTTGCTTGTGATTTGATTGAAAACGGTAGAATTAATACTACTGTACCAAAAGCAAAAGAACTTAGAAGATATATTGAAAAAATCATTACAAAAGCAAAAGTAAATGATTTGAATACTCATAGATATGTATATTCAAAATTGGGATCAAATGAAAGAGCAAAAGCGGCAACTAAAAAAGTTATCGAAGAAATCGCTCCTAAATTTGAAAACAGAAACGGCGGATATACAAGAATTATCAAAACAGGATTTAGAAGAGGCGACGCGGCTGAAATGTGTGTGATTGAAATAATTGCCGAATAAGGATAAATTATGGCTGAAATACCATTTTCTAATGAAGATTTAAAAGAAGCCGTAGAGGGTGTATTAGAAGAAATACGCCCTATGCTTCAAATGGACGGCGGGGATGTTACTTTAATAGATGTAAAAAAACCCGTTGTATTTGTACAATTACAAGGCGGATGTGTTGGATGTGCGAGTGCTGGTGCAACACTTAAATACGGTATTGAAAAAGCACTTAAAGAAAAAATACATCCTGAGCTTGTTGTTATGAATGTACCTCACGGATATGAGGATAAATTGGATGAACTTGCGAAATATTCATTCTGATTTAAAATTAATCCTTGAAGAAGCTATAAGCAAAAAAGATTATAAAAAAGTTTTAAAAATTATAAACGAGCTTATAGCTTCTCCTAAAACTTTTAATAATGAAGAAATTGATGGTATATTTTTTAAAGATGTGAAGCGTATAGTCAAATCAAGAGAAGATTTGGAAAATATTCTTTTATCTACAAAAGTTCTTTTCGAAAAAAAAGAGGAACTTCTTGAATTTTTTGATTTGCTTTTAAAATATGGATTTAAAGAAAATGCGATAAGTTATTTTGAGGAGCTTATTTCCCAAATTGATGATATAGAGATAATTAATGGATTTAATTCATTGCTTACAAAATAATTTAATAACAGACAATACTTCTGAACTTAGTGAAAATAAAGTTTTTTTAAAAACATATCAAAACTCAAAATATGCAAAAGATATTAAAAATTTTATAACCCCAAAAGAGCTTTTAAATGCTCTTAATCTCCCAACTAAATTTATCGGAATTACAGGCACAAACGGTAAAACAACGACAGCATTTGTACTTTCATATCTTTTAAAAGAGCTTGGATTTAATGTCGCCACTCAGGGAACCGAAGGGTTTTACTATAATTTAGAACAAGTTGAGCCAAAAACACTCACAACACCTCCAATATTTACTACTATAAAAAGAGCTTTTAAATACAAACCTGATTTTTATATTATGGAAGTAAGCTCTCATGCGATAGCTCAGCAAAGAATTGAAGGAATTGAGTTTTTTGCCAAGTTATTTACCTCTTTTTCACAAGACCATCTTGATTTTCACAAAAGCATGGAAGAATACAGAAAAGTTAAAGAGTCTTTTTTTCAAGACGAAGCTATAAAAGTAGTAAATGGGAAAAAAATTAAAAGTGAAAAGTGTAAAGTGAAAAGTGGCGGATATGAATTTGAAATGAATTGTAAAAATTTATACACAATTGAAAAACCTATTGTTGAAAATATTCCAATGGCCGGAGAATTTAACAAAATGAATTTTTCACTTGCTCTAAAAACTGCTGAAATTGTCACAAATTTTCCATTCTCCATTCTCAATTCTTCATTAAAAAATTTTAAAGGTGTTCCCGGCAGAATGGAGATAGTTTCTAAAAATCCTACGGTTATTGTAGATTTTGCTCATACACCTGATGGGATTGAAAATGTTTTAAAAAGTATTAATGGTAAAAAAGTTGTTGTTTTTGGAGCAGGTGGCAATAGAGATAAGGATAAACGTTCTTTAATGGGAAAAGTGGCAAGCGAAAATGCTGATTTTGTAATACTTACAAATGATAATCCAAGATGTGAAGATGAAATGAAAATAATTGAAGATATTGAAAAAGGACTTATTCATAAAAATTATTTAATTATTCCTGATAGAAAAGAAGCAATAAAAAAAGCGATAGAAATAGCAAAAAAAGAAAACGCCGCTCTTTTAGTTTTAGGAAAAGGTGATGAAAAATATATAGAAAAATGCAAGGAAAAAATTCCTTTTAGTGATAGAGAAGTTATAAAATGTTTAATCTAAAACTCAGTGATATTTCCAAAGAGAGAGGAAATTATATAGTAAATGCAAGCAATACTATTTTAAATCTTGGGAGTGGGGTTAGCGGAATTTTAAAAAGAATGTGTCCGGAACTTCAAAATGTAATGTGGGAGTGGTTAAACAGAAACGGATTTTTAAAACCTGGCGAAATTGCAGTTACACCATATCCTTGTGAAGAGTTTGAATATGCAATGCACGCGGCTGTAATGGATTACAGAAATGAAGCTGAGAAGATAAATCCTGATTATGAAAGAATTGAGAAAATCTGCAAAAATATTGCTAAGTTTCTTGGCGATAAAAAAACAAAAGTGATAACTCCTCTTCTTGGGACGGGAGTAGGAGGACTTGTTAAAGCAAAGGTATATAAAATAATGAAAAAACATTTTGAAAAATTAAATGCCGAAATTATACTTGTGGTACATAAAAAAGAAGATTATGATAAATTAATTTTAATTTAATAATTAGATGTATAATTGCATTACTTCCAAAAAAAATATATAATAATAAAAAGGAGCGCATATGCAAATGCCAAAACCAAAAAATATAATCTTTATGTGTCAGGTAAAAAGACCGCCAAATTTTCCAAAACCAAGCTGTGTAAGAGAAGGAAAAGAAGACTTATTCCCGTATACTCAGCAAAAAATGATGGAAATGGGAATCGATCCTATGACAAACTGGATAGTTCCTACTGGATGTCTTAACAGATGTAATTTCGGACCTGTGATGCTTGTAGAGCCTGGAAGTTATATGTATGTTGATCTTGATAAAGAAAAAATTGACAGAATTTTAGAAGAACATATTAAAAACGGAAATCCTGTAAAAGAATACTTAATTCCAGAGGAGTTTTGGGCGTGAAAATAGAAATGCTTTATAGCAAAATCCACAGAGCCACAGTTACGGATGCCAACTTGAATTATGTTGGCTCCATTACAATTGATGAAGAGCTTATGGAAGCAGCAAATCTGCTTGTAGGGCAAAAAGTGGATATTGTAAATATCAATAACGGCGAGAGATTTTCGACATATGTGATTAAGGGCGAGAGAGGTAAAAGGGATATCTGTCTAAACGGTGCCGCGGCAAGAAAAGTGCACCCTGGTGATAAAATAATTATCATTGCCTATGCACAGATGGAAATAGATGAAGCAAAAGAATTTAAGCCGGCCGTTATTATTGTCGATGATAACAATAACATAATAAAAAATACCGATAATGTAAGGGAAGATTGATGTTTGGAAATTTGGATTTAAATGAAATGATGAAAAAACTCCAAAAGAGTATGGAAGAACAAAATACTAAAACATATACTGCAAAAAGTGGAGGAGGACTTGTAGAAGTCACTGTAAACGGACAGTTTGAAGTAATTGATTTGAAAATTGACGATTCTTTGCTTGAAGATAAAGAGTCTTTGCAGATACTTATAATGAGTGCCGTTAACGATGCAATTAAAATGGCTGTTGAAGATAAAAAACAAGAGGCTCTTAATATGTTCGGAGGGCTTAATCTCGGGCAATGAAAAAATTTATTTTTTTTATACCTTTTTTTCTTTATGCACTTGCCGATTTTTCCATCTGCTATAAAAAATATTCTTTTATTCAAAATTCAATTCCCGTTACAAAAAATAAAAGCGTAACTTTCTCAAAGCCTTCTAATTATTTGTATTACGACCCTTTTACAGGTTTGTATGTAATAAATCATAAAAATCTAAAAACTGTTAAATTTTTTAGAAATGCGAAACTTGGCTGGTGGATGGCAGGAATAAAGCAAAATGGAATTTTTGGCGGGACATATGCGAGTGAGGGAGAGTTTTTAAATTTTTCAAAATTAAGTGTTAAAGTACCTGAAAATTCGGTTATAAGCGATATATTTTGCAGGGCTTACGGTATAGGCGGCGAAAAAGGATTTTTAGACAGCAGAAAAATTATTCATTTTGTAAAATATGGTTACTGGGGAGATATTGGTATAGGAGTTGATGAGAATTTAAAAGTATTGTATTCGGACCCTTTTTATACGGATATAAAACCGGGAGAAAAAATTCTTTTTATAAACTCTAAAAAAGCAACGCCAGAAGTTTATACTTCTTATGTATTGCTTGGTAAAAACAGCCAAAAAATAAGTGTTATTACCAATAAAGGCAAATACTTTTTAAAAATAAGAAAACTCAAATATTTTTATACTCCCCTTGAACATTACGGAATAAAAGTCGATAAAAATTTAGAAGCGGTTTTGCCTAAAAGTTTAGCAGATAGATATTTTTTAAAAAAGGGTAAGATTGTGCGGGTAAATGATAAAAAAGTAAACAGTTTTAATGAGCTTTTGTATCTTCTTTCATTTAACAAAAATGTTACAATTACACTTGAAAATAACGGAATAAAAATTGATATACCTTTAAGGAAATAGATGGAAGAGTTTATAAAAGAGAATTTAATAAAAGCAGAATCTTTTCATCCTTTTTTTGAAAAAGCATTAAATGAGATGCTCCTTGCAGGAGGTAAAAGATTCAGACCTGAACTTTTATTATCAGTTGTTAAAGCGTATAATCCGCTTTTAATAGATAATGCAAAATATGCGGCTTTTGCAATTGAGCTTATTCATACATATTCGCTTATTCATGACGATTTGCCTACTTTGGATAATGCTTCTCTTAGAAGAGGACATCCGACTCTTCATGTAACATATGATGAGGTTACTGCTGTTTTAGCGGGAGATGCTTTAAATACTTATGCTTTTGAAGTTTTAAGCAAATCGCCAATGCATAACGATACAAAAATTGAACTTATTAAGATATTGGCTGAAAATGCTGGAGCTAACGGAATGGTTTTAGGTCAGGCGATTGACTGTTATTTTGAAAATAAAAAATTAAATCTTGATGAGCTTAAATTTTTGCATCTTAACAAAACTGGAAAACTCATAGCGGCAAGTTTGAAAATGGGGGCTGTTATTGTAAACAAAAATGATTTGGCTCAAAAATTATATGATTTCGGACTCAAACTTGGACTGTTATTTCAAATTCAGGATGATTTGCTTGATTTGCTTGATGAAAGTAAAACCGGTAAAAGCAGTGGAGTGGATGAGAATAAAAATACTTTTGTAACGCTTCTTGGCAAAGAAGAGGCAGTAAAAAAAGCCGACAGACTGGCAGGTGAAATTGAAAAAGAACTTGAAGGTTTTGATGAAAATTTAAAAAAAGAGCTCAACAGACTTCTTAAAAAATATTTATACAGGCATAAAAATGTCAATTAAAAATGAAGTTTTAAAATTTTTAGGAAAAATAAGGTATTAAGGAAATCTGGCTTTTTGGTTCAATGGTAAGAGGAGAGGATACACCAAGCAGTGATATTTGATTTAGCAACAAAAGAAATGATAAAAGAGAGGTTAAAACCTTATATTTAAAGGATTTAATTAGTGCGTGAAAAGGTGTATTTGTTATTGGTTAATAAAAATAACAAATAACAAATATACCAATAAAAGGAAGGTTTATGAACTTGGAAATGAAGAAAAAAATGGCGGATACAATTAGGTTTTTAGCGGCTGATATGGTGCAAAAAGCAAATTCAGGACATCCTGGTGCGGCTCTTGGGATGGCTGATATTTTTGTTGAATTCAGCGATATTGTAAGACTCACGCCCCACAATCCTAATTTCATCAATAGAGATAGAGTTGTATTCTCAGGCGGTCATGCTACGCCTCTTATTTATTCGATGCTTTATCTGTGGGGATATGATATTTCTATGGATGATTTGAAAAATTTCAGACAACTTGGCAGCATTACTCCTGGACATCCAGAATTTAGGCATACTCCGGGTATTGAAGTAACTACCGGGCCTCTTGGACAAGGGGTGGCAAATGCAGTAGGCTTTGCAATGGCTAAAAAGTTTATTTCAAGAAAATTCCCTGAAATTGACCATAAAGTATGGTGTTTTTGCGGGGATGGGGATTTGGAAGAAGGTATTTCGTATGAAGCGTGTTCTATTGCAGGGACTGAAAAACTTGAAGATTTGATTTTGATATATGACAGCAATAATATCTCAATTGAAGGGCCTGTTGATCTTGTTTTTGGAGATGATATTCATAAGAGATTTGAAGCGCAAGGGTTTAGAGTACTTGAAATGAACGGGCATGATTATGAAGATATTAAAAAAACTCTTATTAAAGCAAGAGAAAGTGATGGAAGAGCGACTCTTGTAATAGCCAAAACGGTAATTGCAAGAGGTGCTGTGGGGCTTGAAGGAAGTGAAAAAACGCATGGTGCGCCATTAGGTGAAGATGTAATTAAAAAATCAAAAGAGGCTGCGGGATTTGACCCTGAAAAAACATTTTATGTTCCCCAAGACGCTCTTATCAGATTTAGATGCGTAAAAGAAAAAGGCGAACTTTTAGAGGCTGAATGGAATAAAAAAGCAAGAGTAAAAGAAATAGAAGAATTCTTTGAAAAAGATTTTACTAAAATAAAATGGCCTGAATTTAAAGAGGGTGAAAATATCGCAACAAGAAAAAGCAATGGGAAAATTCTCAATGCAATAGCAAAAGCAGTACCGAGTTTTCTTGGGGGAAGCGCGGATTTGGCTCCTTCAAACAACACTCATTTAGAAGGTGAAGATGATTTTCCATACGGAAGAAACCTTCATTTCGGTATCAGAGAACATGCAATGGGAGCTATTAATAATGCATTTAGTGCATATGGATTCTTGCCTTTTGCAGCGACATTTTTAGTATTTAGTGATTATCTAAGAGGTGCACTTAGACTTGCCGCTTTAAGCAAACACAAAAATTATTGGATTTTTACACATGACAGTATTGCTCTTGGAGAAGACGGACCTACTCATCAGCCGATTGAACATCTCACTTCACTTAGAGCAATTCCAAATTTGTATGTATTTAGACCTGCCGATGCGAATGAAAACGTAAACTGCTGGAAGGCGGCGTTAAATATAGATGCGCCTGTGGCATTTGCATTGACAAGACAAGGGGTTAAAAATCAAACTCCAAAAGATATTGATTTAAGCAAAGGTGCGTATATTCTAAAAGAAGGAAAAGCGGACGTTACACTTGTGGCAAGCGGAAGTGAGGTAGAGCTTGCTATGGATGTGGCAAAAGAGCTTGATGCAAGAGTTGTGAGTGTGCCATGTTTTGATTTGCTTGAAGAGCAGGAAGAAGAATTTAAAAACACTCTATTTAAAGGAAAAGTTATTGCAATTGAGGCAGCAAGAGGGCTTGAATGGTATAAATATGCCGATATGGTTATCGGAATGAATACATTTGGTGCAAGCGGAAAGGGAATCGAAGTTTATAAATATTTCGGATTTGACAAAGATAAAATTATCGAAAAAATAAAAAGTTTATAAAAAGCCTTTTTGGCTTTTTAAGTTTAAAATGTTTTACTGAGCTAAATATTCTTTGTGATATAATTTCGTTAAAAAAGGAATAGAATGATTTTAGCCACCCCGGGACCCGTTGAAATTCCTCTTTTTGTAAGAGAAACTTTTTTAAAAGAGACAATCCATCACAGAACTCCTGAATTTAAGGCGATTTTACTTGAAACGATTGATAGATTCAAAAATATTACACATCTGCCTTTCAATGTATTTTTAAGCTCATCCGGAACAGGTGCAATGGAAGCGGCTGTTATCAATACAGTCAAAAACAAAGCACTTACAATAAATGCCGGAAAATTCGGTGAGAGATGGGGAAAAATTTGTGAAGCTCACGGCATAGAATATAAAGAAATAAAATACGATTGGGATACACCGGCACAGATAGATGATATTATTGCTGCAATAAAAGAAGATTCTAAAATTGACACTCTTTTTATCCAAATAAGCGAGAGTGCGGGGGGACTTAGACATCCAGTGGAAGAAATTGCCGCTGAGGTTAAACTTGTAAATGAAGATATTATTATAGTGGCTGACGGTATTACGGCGCTAGGAGTTGAAGATATAGATACAACAAATATCGATATAGTAATAGGAGGAAGTCAAAAAGCGTTTATGCTGCCACCTGGCTTAGCAATGCTTGGTATCAGCGAAGCCGGATTTAAAAGAATAGGAAAAGGTAAAGGATTTTATTTTAACCTTGCAAATGAAATTAAAAAACAAAGCGAAGGCTCAACCGCATTTACACCGGCAACAAGCCATATAATAGCTCTAAATGAAGTGCTTAAAAAACTTGAAAACATAGGACTTGAAAATCATTATAAAAATACGGCAAAAAGACACAGTGCCTTAATTCACGCAATAGAGGAGCTTGGACTTTCAATATTTCCTCAAAATCCGGCACTTTCAATGGCTGCTGTATATTTTGAAAAAGCCGAAGAGCTTAGAAAAATTCTTAAAAAATACGAAGTAAACGTCGCCGGCGGACAGGACCATATGAAAGGCAAACTTTTTAGAATCAATAATATGGGATTAATTGAGGATTATAAAATGTCTCATATTATTAATGCCGTTGAACTTGCACTTGATGAACTTGGAATTAGAAAATATGACGGAAGCGGAGTTAAGATTTATTCAAATGAAAAATTGAAAGTGTAAAGTGAAAAGTGATAAAATTAAAATAGAAATAGATTTGCTTAGAGACAGTTTAAGAAATATATTTCTTGTAATGTTTGCACTTGTTAGTGGTGAAGTGAGTCTTTTGTATAAAATTTTTCATAAAGAAGATTTTGTCAGTATAGTTTTTAGTGTAATAGGGTTTTTAATATTAATTTTACTTTATTTTGTTCAAATTAGTTACAAAAAAGAGATTAAAAGTTTATTAAAGCAATTGGAGGATAAAAAATGAAATACATACTTTTAACTGTATTATTGCTTATTTTAGCATGGTTTTTAATAAAATCTGTTGATGTCTCAGTAAAAGAGGATAAATGATTTTTGCACACGATATACCTGATGGCGGGAAGCTTTATTTTGGCAAAAAAGCTAAGATAAAAAGGGAAATAGAACATATTGCAAGCGAAGTTTTTGAAAACGAAGAGTATGAAGAAATTGTTACACCGTTTTTTTCTTATCATCAGCTTGAAGCTCTTGATGAAAAGGAACTCATAAGATGCAGTGATAAAGAAAACAGAACATTGGCTCTTAGAGGGGACAGCTCAATTGATGTAATAAGACTTGTTATTAAAAGACTAAAAAGCGAAGCAAAAAAATGGTTTTATATTCAGCCGGTATTTAGAGCCCCTTCAACCGAAGTTTATCAAATAGGCGCCGAGTGGCTTGAAGGTGATTTAAAACAGGTTTTAAATACAAATCTTAATATCTTAAAAAGAGTAAATAAAAATTATCCTCTTGTTATTTCTCATATTAAGATACCTGAGATTGTTTCGAAAATAAGCGGAGTGAGTATTGATGATATTAAAAAACAGAGAATTTACAAATTTAATGACTGGATGAAAAAACTTCTTGTTTTTGATAAAAATTCAAAACCGGAAGAATTTCCACAAGAAATTAGAATATATCTTGAAGAGATGCTTGAATTTGCAGATTTTGATGCAGTTTTTGAGCCGTTGTATGTAGCGAATCTAAGATATTATGACGGAGTATTTTACAGGATTATAAATAAAAATGATATTATTGCAAAAGGCGGGAGTTACACTGTTGAGGGTGTAAAAAGTGTCGGATTTTCCATATATACTGATAATTTGTTAAAGGATGTGAATGGCTGATTTGATTGTCGGACTTCAATGGGGAGATGAGGGAAAAGGTAAGATTGTTGATTTGGTGGCGAAAAATTACGATATCGTTATAAGAAGTCAGGGCGGACACAATGCCGGACATACAGTAGTGCTTGATGGTAAAAAATATGCTCTACATCTTTTACCAAGCGGAGTACTTAATCCAAATGCGATAAATGTAATAGGCAATGGTGTGGTTGTTTATCCAAAACAGCTTATAAAAGAAATAAACGGATTTGATAGGGATATAAAATCAAAACTCCTAATCTCTGATAAAGCGCATATGATACTTGACCATCATATTTTAGTAGACCAGGCGCGCGAGATACTAAGAGGTAAAAATGCCATCGGTACGACAGGGAGGGGAATAGGACCTGCTTATGCCGATAAAATAGCAAGAGTCGGTGTTAGAATGGGAGAGCTTAGAGATATAGACAGACTAATGGATAAATTAGCACATTATTATGAAATGAACAAAGGATATTTTGAATATCTTGGTATTAACACGCCGGATATGAATGAACTCAGAAAAGAGCTTGAATTTTACAGAGATGAACTTATAGGAAATATTACCGATACTACAAAATATCTTTGGGATAATATAGATAAAAATATGCTTCTTGAAGGCGCTCAGGCTACACTTCTTGATATAGATCACGGGACTTATCCGTATGTTACAAGCTCAAATACAATAGCTTCCGGCGCTCTTACAGGTTCAGGTCTTCCTCCAAAAGCTCTTGAAAAGGTTATAGGAATAGCAAAAGCATATACTACAAGAGTCGGAAACGGACCTTTCCCGACAGAAGATTTGGGAAGTGACGGGGATAAAATAAGAAAACAAGGACACGAATTCGGCACTACTACCGGAAGACCAAGAAGATGCGGATGGTTTGACGTGGTGGCTGCTAAATATGCAATAACGCTTAACGGATGCGATGAAGTGGCTATTATGAAACTTGACGTACTTGACGGGTTTGATAAAGTAAAAGTATGTATAGCTTATGAAAAAGACGGTGAAAAAATAGATTATTTCCCAAGCGATTTAGAAGGTGTAAAACCTGTTTATGTAGAGCTTGATGGATGGGATGGAAGCGAAGGTGTTACGGATTTTGATAAACTGCCTGAAAATGCAAAAAAATATATAGAATTTTTGGAAGAAAAAATAGGATGTCATATTAAATATGTTTCAACCGGACCTGATAGAAACTCGACAATAATAAGGTAAACGTGTATATGGAAGGATAAGTATATGGGGTTATGGGATTTAAAAATTTATAAATTATTAACTCATACACCCATTCCCAATTCACCCATCTGCTGTGAATAAAATGAAAACCAAATTCGACTCAATTGTAAAAATCAAAAAAAACGAAACTGAAAAAATTGAAAGAAATATTCACAAAATAAACTCTTCTATTAAAATGCTTAAAAACAGAATAAAAGAGATAAAAACAAAACTTTCTACCTTGACTTTTCCTAAAAATGGAAATTTCAGCAAATTTAATCAATATAAAGCAATGCAAAATATTCTGATAAATGAAATGAATGAATATAAACATCAGATAAAAGTACTTGAAAACCGTAAAAACGAGCTTTTTGAAGAGTATAAAAAAGCAAATACCGAATATGAAAAAATGAAATATCTCCAAGCCGAAGAGATAAAAAAACTGATTAAAAAACAAAAACAAAAAGAGAATATCGAAATGGATGAAATTGCAATTTTGTTAAGGAAAAAAAATGAATCCAAATAATATATATCTGACTCAAACCGATACGACTGTCGGATTTTTGTCGCAGGATTATAAAAAATTAAATAAAATAAAAAACCGCCCATTAGAGCAAAAAGTATTAAAAGAAGTAGATTCCTTAAATACTTTAAAAGAATTTGTAAGAGTCTCAAAAAGATTTAAAAAGATTGTAAGAAGAGCTAAAAAGAGCACTTTTATATATAAAAACGGCGACTCTTACAGGGTAGTAAAAAATAAAAGACATCTTAAATTTTTAAAAAAATTCAAATGGATGTATTCAACTTCCGCAAATTTAACCGGGCAAAAATTCGATAAAAAGTGGGCTATTTCCAAAGCGGATGTGATTGTTGAAGGAAAAGAGGGACTTTTTGAAGGCGAAGCTTCAAAAATTTACAAAATAAACAATTATAAAATAAAGAAGATAAGATGAAAAATAATAAATATTTTCTCTCTCTTTTCTCATCTCTCATTTCTATTTTCTTTTTTATTGGCTGTGCCACCAAAACCACACCTGTATACGTTAGTATAAAATCGCCTGAAATCAGAGTATCTGATGCGGGTTTTTTGAAAGAAGGGTATGGTTATAAAGAGATAGTAATTTATAAAGCCGGAAGCGTTCCCGTTAAATTATTGTTAAAAGAAAACAGAATATGTGTAAATAACAAATGTTATAATAAATATATGTTTGTGAAAAAATATTTCAGAGGGTATGAGAAGGATTTTTTTGATAAAATTCTATCTAAAAAGCCTTTGTCACTTAAAAATATACAAAAGACATATGACGGGTTTGTACAAAAATCGAAAAATATTACTTATATTGTTAAAAAAAACAGTGTCTTATTTAAAGACAGAAAAAAACATATTATTATTTTTATTAAATATTTAAAGGAGAAAGGATGATAAAAAAGGCTTTGTTTCCGGCCGCGGGTTACGGAACGAGATTTTTACCGGCTACCAAATCGGTACCAAAAGAGATGCTTCCAATTGTAAATAAACCTTTGATTCATTATGGAATTAAAGAATGTATGAATGCCGGGATTTTTGAGATAGGATTTGTAACGGGAAGAAACAAAAGGGCAATTGAGGATTATCTTGATTTTTCGCCTGAACTTGAAGAAAAAGTTAAAGATTCAAGCAAAGCAAAACTTTTGCATGAAACAAATGAAATGATTCAAAAATGCACCTTTACATATGTAAGACAAAAAGAGATGCTTGGACTTGGACATGCGGTGCTTACAGGCGAGCCTCTTATAGGAAATAATCCTTTTGCGGTTGTGTTAGCTGATGATTTGTGTGAAGGTGAAGTGCTAACTCAAATGGTGGAGCTTTATAACAAGTATAAATGCACGATAGTTGCCGTCGAAGAGGTGGATAAAAACGAAGTAAACAAATACGGAATAATTGACGGCAAAGAGATAGAAAACGGTGTAATAATGGTAAAAAATATGGTTGAAAAACCAGATATTGACAAGGCGCCGAGTAATTTGGCCGTTATAGGAAGATATATTTTAACACCGGATATTTTTGATCTTTTAAGAAAAACAAAACCCGGAAAAGGCGGTGAGATTCAGCTTACAGATGCGATAATGGCACAGGCACAAGAAGGTATGGTATTAGCGTATAAATTTAAAGGCAAAAGATTTGACTGCGGAAGCGTTGCGGGATTTATTGAAGCTACGAATTATTTTTATGAAAAGGAATTTAAATAATGTGCGGGATAGTAGGATGTATTGGGATAAACGATCCGGTTAAATATCTTATAGAAGGGCTTAAAGAGCTTGAATACAGAGGTTATGACTCTTCCGGTATTGCCGTGATGGATGAAGAGGATTTAAAAATAATAAAAGCTGTCGGAAAGCTAAAAAATTTAGAAGAAAAAGTAAAAAAAATAAAATTTAAAAATCCTTTTTCTGGTATAGGGCATACAAGATGGGCAACTCACGGCAAACCGACAGAACTTAACGCACATCCTCATAAAGGACATTTCAGTGCAGTAGTGCATAATGGAATTATTGAAAATTATCAGGAAATAAAAAACAAACTTTTAAAAGAGGGGATTGAATTTATCTCTCAGACTGATACTGAGGTTATAGTAAAACTTTTTGAATATTATTATGAAGGAGATGCTTTTAAGGCTTTTAAAAGAGTGCTTGATGAAATTGACGGGGCTTATGCGATTCTTTTAATTACAAAAAAAGAGCCTAAGAAAATATTTTTTGCCAAAAAGGGCTCACCTTTAATCGTGGCTAAAAATGATAAAGAAATCTTTTTTGCTTCATCAGACGCGCCGCTTATCGGATATGCAAACAGTGCTCATTATTTAGAAGACGGGGAATTCGGATGGGTTGATGATGAAATCCATCTGTTTAATGACGAAAAAGAAATAATCCCGGCATTTAAACCTCTTCCTTCAAATAAAGAATCGGCTAAAAAAGGCGGATTTAGATTTTATATGGAAAAAGAGATTTATGAGCAGTTTGACGTTTTAAAAGAAAATACCCTTGGAAGAAATACAAAAGACGGAATTAAATTCGATGAACTTGATAAAGAATTTTTTGATGATATCAACAATATTATAATTTCAGCATGCGGGACAAGCTATCATGCAGGACTTGTGGGAAAATATCTGATTGAGAGAAATGCAAAAATAAGAGTCGATGTGGAAGTTGCAAGCGAACTTAGATACAGAGACCCGCTTCTTAGTAAAGATACTCTTTTTGTAGTTATATCACAAAGCGGAGAGACAGCAGATACGCTTGAAACGCTTAAAATGGCAAAAAAAGCTGGGCTTAAAACGCTTGCATTATGTAATGTTGATAACTCTTCAATTGTCCGTGAGGCCGATAGAACTATTTTGCTAAGAGCTGGAATTGAAAAAGGTGTGGCTTCTACAAAAGCCTTTGCTACACAGGTGATGACTCTTTGGATGCTTGCAAATTATCTTGGAGATAAAAACGAATACGACGCTATAAACGAAGCTATTGAGGTTACAAAAGTAGATACTTCAATACACGAAAAAATAAAAAGACTCTCAAAAAGATATCTTCACGGGCATGGATTTTTCTTTATCGGAAGAGATATTTTCTATCCGCTTGCGCTTGAAGGTGCATTGAAGCTAAAAGAGATAAGCTATATCCACGCAGAAGGTTATCCGGCAGGAGAGATGAAACATGGACCTATCGCACTTGCAGACCCTGAGCTTTTTGTTGTTGCGCTTTTATCTAAAAACATACTTTTTGAAAAGACAAAATCAAATATTGAAGAGCTTGTAGCAAGAGATGCCACAACACTTACAATTTCAAGCGAATATATTGAAATGACTGATGATTTTATAAAAATCAGCGAAGTAAACCATCCGATGGTGGAATTTTTTGAAATGATGATAATTACACAGCTTCTTGCTATGGAAGTAGCCATAAGAATGGGCAATGATGTAGATATGCCAAGAAACCTTGCTAAATCGGTTACGGTTGAGTAGAAATGAGAAATGAGAAAGTAAAGAAGAGAGATGAGGTTGAGAAATCATAAGGATTTGAAAGTATGGGAAAACTCTATTGATTTAGCAGAAGAAATTTATAAAATCACTAAAAATTTTCCAAAAGAAGAGTCATATGGAATAACTTCGCAAATTAGAAGAGCTGCTGTTTCAATTTCAGCAAATATAGCAGAAGGGGCGGCAAGAAATTCAAATAAAGAATTTATGCAATTTCTATATATAGTATTAGGGTCTTTAGGTGAGTTAGAAACTGAATTGATTATATCTAAAAGAGTTGGATATTTAAAAGAGAAAGTAATATTTGACAAAATTATTGAAATTAGAAAATTATTATTAGGGCTAATAAAATATAGAAAAGGATTGAAATGAAAAATAATAATATTTCCTCATCTCTCATCTCTCATCCCTCATCTCTAATCATAGTTACCGGCGGAGCAGGATATATCGGAAGCCATACTTTAATTGAATTAGACAAAGCGGGATTTGATTTTTTAGTGCTTGATAATCTTTCTAATTCTTCGCAAGAAGCTATTAAAAGGGTTGAGAAGATTATAAATAAAAAAATTCCTTTTGTTAAAGGTGATATAAGAGATAAAGAGCTTTTAAGAGAGATTTTTAAAGAAAACAGAATTGATAGTGTAATACATTTTGCCGGGCTTAAAGCAGTCGGTGAATCTGTTCAAAAGCCACTTGTTTATTACGAAAATAATGTGTGCGGTACAAATAATCTTTTAGAAGTTATGAAAGAATTTGGTGTCAAAAAATTTGTATTTAGCTCATCCGCCACGGTTTACGGAGAGCCTGATAAGATGCCAGTAACTGAGGATATGCAAACGGGAGTCGGGATAACAAATTCATATGGCAGAAGCAAATATATGATTGAAGAGATACTTAAAGATTTGTTTATCAGTGACAATTCATGGAAAATTGCAATTTTAAGATATTTTAACCCGGTAGGCGCGCATGAGAGCGGTATGATGGGAGAAGACCCAGAAGGCATTCCAAATAACCTTATGCCTTTTATCACTCAGGTGGCTGTCGGAAAACTTCCTAAACTTAGAGTATTTGGAGGGGATTATCCTACGCATGACGGGACGGGTGTTAGGGATTATATACATGTAATGGATTTGGCAAACGCACATGTAAAAGCACTTGAATATATTAATAATAATGATTTAAACGAGCCTTTAATTGTTAATCTTGGTACCGGTCAGGGATACAGTGTGCTTGATATGGTAAAAGCATTTGAGAGAGCAAGTGGAGTTAAAATTCCTTATGAGATAGTTGATAGACGCCCTGGGGACATTGCCAAAATTTATGCAAATCCAAATAAAGCAAAAGAGCTTTTAGGCTGGGAGGCAAAAAGAGGAATTGATGAAATGTGTGAAAGTGCATGGAATTGGCAGAGTAGGAATCCAAGAGGGTATAAGGGTGAATAAGGTAGAAGGAAGAGGGAGAAGGTAGCAGGAAGAAGGGAGAGGGAAAAATGGAAAGAGGAAGAAATGACTTATAAAAAAAGACTGCAACTGCACTTGAAAGAAGCTAATTTGCATATTGAAAGATTAAAAGAGATTTTAGAGTATTTAAAAAATTTTTATCCTTTGGACATTGACAGTTTTGAAGATATAAACAGGGATAAACTTGATGCTTTTGTGTTTAGATTTGCAAAATTACAAGATTTGCTGGGAGCTAAAATATTCAGAGAATTTTTGGAAGCAGTTAATTTTCCGACAATAAATAAAGATTTTTTAAGTTTATTAAAAGAACTTGAAAAAGAGGGTATTATCAATATTGACAAGTGGGCTGAGTTTAGAAATGTAAGAAATGCAATAGCGCATGATTATCCATATGATATGAGTGAAAAAGTAGATGCAATAAACTATCTTATACAAAATATAGAATATCTTTTTGAAACAACTAAGAAAATAGAGGATAAAATTGAGACTCAGTAAAAAAGAGATAAAAATTATAAAAGAAAATACAAAAAACATTTTTGGTGAGAGTAAGATTATTCTTTTTGGAAGCAGACTTGATGACAATAAAAAAGGCGGGGATATTGATTTGTATATAATCCCTCAAAATAAAGACAATCTGTTTGAAAAAAAGTTAAAATTAAAAGCTGTTTTAGAAGATATTTTTTTTAAACCTGTTGATATTATAGTTGCAAAAGATGAAAACAGACTTATTGAAAAAGAAGCGAGTAAGGGTGTAGAGTTGTGAATGGGTGAAAGGGTTGACGAGTGGATGGGTATATGGGTGAATGAGTGGAATAGGAAGTAGGAAGAAGAAAGTAGGGGATAGGGGAAATTTTGAGGTTAAACGGATAAAAATGAAAGAAAAATGGCAGGTAAAATTAGATAACATTATAAATGAGCTTAAAAAATACAATCCTGAAAAAATAATTCTTTTTGGCTCCCGTGCAAGAGGAGATTATAGGAAAAATTCGGATATTGATATTGCGGTTGATATAAATTTGAGTTTCAGGGAAAAAAGAAAATTAAAAGAAAAAATTGATTTAATTTCCGGAATTTACAGCGTGGATTTGATATTTTTGGATGAGGTTGAAGATTATTTTAAAAATAAAATTTTAAAAGAAGGGAAAATGCTTTATGCAAAAGAGTGAAGTTTTAGTAAAAATAGAGAATTTCCAAAGAGCTTTAAACAGGCTTGATGAAGCAGTACAAAGAGCAAAAGACGATTTGGATAAAGACGGAGTGATTCAAAGATTTGAATTTACAATAGAACTTTTATGGAAAGTTTTAAAAGCAATACTGGCATATCAGGGGATAGAGTGTTATTCTCCAAGAAACTGTATAAAAGAAGCATATAAAGCGTATTTGATTGATGATGATGAAATTATTCTGGATATGCTTGAAGACAGAAATAAAAGTTCACATGTATATTCTGAAACCACAAGTGAAGAAATATTTGAGAGAATTAAAAAAGTATATATAAATTATTTGAAAAATTTAAATTTAAAGGAGAAAGTATGAAAATATTAGTTACAGGTACAGCGGGATTTATAGGATTTCATCTTGCAAACAGATTAATTGCAAGAGGAGATGAGGTAGTAGGGCTTGATAATATAAATGATTATTATGATGTGAATTTGAAATACGGAAGATTAAAAGAAGCCGGAATTGAAAGAGATGAAATTGAATACAATAAATTAGTACAAAGTAAAAAATATCCAAATTACAAATTTATCAAACTGAATCTTGAAGATAAAGAGAATCTTTTTAAACTCTTTGAAAAAGAAAAGTTTGATAAAGTATGTAACTTAGCGGCTCAGGCGGGAGTGAGATATTCTCTAACCAATCCTGATGCTTATATTCAAAGCAATATTGTAGGACATATTAATATACTTGAAGCGGTAAGACATCATGATGTTAAAGCATTAAGTTATGCCAGCAGTTCAAGTGTATATGGGCTGAATAAAAAACAGCCTTTTTCAACGGATGATAATGTTGACCATCCTATAAGTCTTTATGCCGCTACAAAAAAAGCAGATGAGCTTATGAGTCATACTTATTCGTATCTTTATAATATCCCTACAACAGGGCTTAGGTTTTTTACAGTTTATGGACCATGGGGAAGACCTGATATGGCACTTTTTAAGTTTGTAAAAAATATTTTAGAAGATAAACCAATAGATGTTTATAATTATGGGAATATGCAAAGAGATTTTACTTATATCGATGATATAGTTGAAGGTGTTGTAAGAGTCATTGATAATCCTCCAAAAGGCAATCCAAACTGGGATGGAAGAGCAAGTGAGAGTGTAGCGCCATATAAAGTTTATAATATAGGAAACGGCTCGCCTGTAAAACTGATGGATTTTATAGAAGCAATTGAAGAGACTCTTGGCAAAAAAGCCAAAAAAAATCTTTTACCAATGCAGCCGGGTGATGTACCAAGTACATGGGCTGATACAAGTGACTTGGAAAAAGATTTGGGATATAAGCCTTATACTCCTGTAAAAGAAGGTATTAAAAAGTTTATTGAGTGGTATAGAAAATTTTATAATGTTTAACAATTGTCAAAAAAGTGTAAAATAGGTGTCGTGTGAAAAAATTTGATTTTTTTTTAATAAATTGATAGAATTTCGAATCTTAAAAAAGGGGAGAGGGTGAAAACATATAAAGTAAATGTTATAGGACTTGGTTATATAGGACTACCGACAGCCGCATTATTGGCTAATAAAGGCTTTGATGTACATGGTGTCGATGTAATTAAAAATGTTGTTGATACAATCAATAGAGGAGAAATTCATATAGTTGAACCAGATTTGGACACTTTCGTAAAAGCAGCCGTAAAAAGTGGAAAATTGAAAGCAGATTTAAAACCAGAAAAAGGGGATGTTTTTATTATTGCAGTTCCAACACCTTTTCATAAATCCGGTTATGAAATACCAACACCTAATATTGATTATGTTTTATCAGCTACGAAATCTATTGCTCCTTATTTAGAAGAAGGGAATATGGTTATTTTAGAATCTACATCTCCTGTGGGTACTACTGAAAAAATATCAGAAATACTAAAAAAATTGAGGCCAGATTTATTTGATGAAAATGACAATTCTAAAATTTTTATAGCACATTGTCCTGAGAGGGTTTTACCTGGTAAAATTATGCAGGAATTAGTAGAAAATGATAGGATAGTTGGAGGATTGACATTTGATGCCACTAAAAAAGTGGCTGAATTTTATAAAACTTTTGTAAACGGAGAAGTTTTAGAAACAGATGCTAAAACTGCGGAATTGTCAAAATTAGTAGAGAATAGTTATAGAGATGTTAATATTGCATTTGCAAATGAATTAAGTATGATTTGTGATAAATTTGGTATCAATGTTTGGGAATTAAGAGAACTTGCAAATAGACATCCAAGAGTAAATATTTTATATCCCGGAGTGGGAGTAGGAGGGCATTGTATAGCAGTTGACCCATGGTTTATTGTTTCAGATGCACCTAAAGAAGCAAGACTTATTAAAACTGCAAGAGAAGTAAACAATTATAAGACGGAATGGGTAATAGAAAAAATAAAAAATGAAATATTAAAATTTGAAAAAGAATATAATAAATCTCCGAAAGTAGCATGTATGGGACTTGCATTTAAACCTGATATAGATGATTTAAGAGAATCTCCTTCTTTATATATAACACAAAAGTTAGCGAATGAAGGCTTTAATGTTTTAGCAGTAGAGCCTAATATAGAAAAGTTACCAGGATTGAATCTTGTTGATTATGAATTTGCAATTAATGAAGCGGATATTATAACTTTCTTAGTTTCTCATAAAGAATTTAAAAATTTACAATTACCTGAAAATAAAACAATATTAGATTTTTGTGGAGTTTTATAAAATAAGGCTATATTAAATGAAAAAAATATATAAGATATTATTTATTTTAACAAGAGGCTTATCTTTTTTTTCACTTCCTTATTTAAGACAAGTTAGAACTTTGGCTTATTCAAAATATTTTAATGCAAAGAATTTATATGTAGGTGAATCAGTTGTTATTGTTCCTTCTCATTATCATAAAAAATCATATATAAAAATTGGTGAAAATGTAAGTATAGGAAGTTTTACATTAATAGATTATAGTGGCAGTTTAATTATCGGTAATAATACTACAATTTCAGAAGGAGTAAAAATTTACACTCATACACATAAATTAGATAATTTAGATATTAGGAAATCAAAAATTATTAGAAATAAATTGGAGATAGGAGATTATGTATGGATAGGGGCTAATGCTATTATATTGCCAAGTGTTTCTAAAATTGGAAAAGGTGCAGTAATAGGAGCAGGATCCGTTGTCACAAAAGATGTTGGAAATTATGAAATAGTAGCTGGTAATCCGGCAAAAAAAATATCTCAAAGAGAAAGATCAGGCGAATAAAGGTGAAAAAAGAAATTTTCTTTTCATTTATTATAAATATTATAGGTTTACTTTCTCTTTTTTTGATAGACATTTATATATCTAAGAATGGAACACACAAATTAATTTCTTCGTGGGCTCAATTAAAATCTATTTTATTTATAGGTGTAATGTTTGTATTATTAGGATTAGACCAAGCTATTGTCAGATTAAAATTAAAAATAAATGTGATTTTTGTTTATGTAATAATTCAATTTTTTATTATAGCTTTTTTAATAGCTTTTGTGTTAAAATATTTATATCCAAACATAAATTTCCTTATTATATTTTTTTCGCTGTTCTTATTGGCGTTAATATATGTTTTTTTTGCAGAAAATAGATTAAATATGAAATTTATAAAAGCTCAAATTTTTCTTCATGGATGGAAAATAATTTTATTAATATTGTTTTTTGTTTTCAAAATAGAAAAATTTCAGCTTTTACTACCAATATCTATGGCTTTTGTAATTTTAATTTTAGGATATGAAAAAATAAAATTTATTTTTATTGGATCTTTTTTTAAAGAATATAAGAAAGCCTTAATTACAGGATTACATTATTTTATTTCTATGATTGCTTTAACTCTTTCTCTTTATATGGATCAATTGTTATTAAATTATGATAAAAGAATAGAGGAGTCAAGTATACTTTTTACATATATAACTTTTTTTATAAGTCCAGCTGCAATATTATTTGGTTTTTCCGGATTTATTTATGGTTCTTATATTAGAAACAATCCACATTTAAAAACTATATTATTTAAAAGAGTAATTTATATATATATAATAATTGGTATATTAATAATATTGGGAAGTTTTATTTTTGGAAAAATACTTTTTGAATTGCTAAAAAATAATAGCCCTAATTTTTATTTGTCTATTACAATGGGCATAATAGTTTTTTTAAGATATTTATATATTTTACCCAGTGTATATATAGGATCTTTTGCAAAAAATAAATTAATAAGGCATGTTTCCGCTATTAATTTTATTGGAATATTATTATATATTGCAATTTATTTTTTAATTTCAAGGATTTTTCACAATTATCTTTTAGCTATTGTATTATCTATAATCGTTGTATGGACAATAAGAATTGGTAACGGATATTATGCGATATATAAAATTTTAAAAGAGGATGTTGATGAATCAATATAATATTTTAATTATTTTATATTTCGCGGAACTAATTCTTCTTTATGGATTTACTTTTATTTATATAAAATACAATAAAAGAGAATCTCTTATATTTAATCCATTGATTTTTTTTATATTTGGTAGTTCATTTGTATATATTATTGTACCATTGTTTATGTGTATATTTGGTTGGAGCTGGCATCATCAACAATATAGCTTAGAAAGTTTTATAAAAGCAAATATATATATGTATATATTTATTTGGTTTGTAATTATTTTTTATTTAATCCTTTTTAAAATTTTTTACAAATATTCTGACAGTATACCTGATTTTGTAAATTATAATTTTAATTTTGCTGAGTTAAGTAAGAAAGAAAATTTTATAATAATTATATTTTTTTTAATTCCTATTTCTTTAGATACATTATATTTATTGAAATATATATTCAGCTTTGATTATAGTTATTATCTTGCTAATAGAATTATTTTAAGAAAAGGAAAAGGTTTAATAATTTTAACTTCTTATATGGGAACTCTTATCGTACCCTTGTTTTTTGCATCTTATTTATTAAAAATTAAAAAATATACAAAAATTAAATTTTTTATGCATATTGTGTTTTTTACAATTTTTATTTTATTTCCATTTTTAGTAGCATATGTTATGATGGGTAATAGATTGACAGCTTTTGTATTATTAGTATTGATTATTATGGTTTATGCAATTATTATGAATAAAAAATTTACTTTAAAAGAATATATAAAAATTTTTTTAAGTGGGATTTTTTTATTTTTATTTTTTGCATTTATAGGATTTATGAGAGCTAATCGTTGGAATTTTTCAACAATTGATATAAAAATTTTTTTTAATGCCATTGGTAATGAAATAGAACATACATTAGTTCAAAATTTTGGTAATTTTGAACATTTGGTTTGGCTTATTCAACATAATAATATATGGGATATCTTATATGGTAAAACTTTTATTGCAGGTTTTACCAATTTAATACCAAGATTTGTATGGCCGGATAAATGGTTAGGCGGAGGGCCTTATTTAAAAAATATAATCCATCCGGGAAGTTATAATTTAAACAGTGAAAAAATAACTTCTTATACGACGGGTATAGGTATAGAGACATATATGAATTTTGGAATTGTAGGTATATTTATTGTTCCTTTTATATATGCTTTTATTCTTATTTTGTTAAAAAAACTTGCTTATAAAATAAATGGAAATATAGTCTTATTGTTATTGTATTTATATTTAACATTTAGCGTTACATTTTTAATGATGTTCGGTGAGTTTTTGGGAGTTTTTACACGAACAATAGTTGTTAGTTTCCCATTAATTATTATATATATTTTATTTTCAAAAAGGAGTGTCTATAAATGAAAAAAAAATTGGAGAAATTATTTATTTTTGGTTTTGTTAAAATAATTTGGCCGTTTAATATGAAAATAGCTACAAAAATAAATTACAAATTTTTAAAAAAAAGTGGTGTGAATTTTAAAGGAGAGCCAAGATATATTTCAGCAAAAGTTTGGTTTGATAGCACTGATTATTCTTTAATAACAATCGGAAAGCGTGTCACAATTTCTTCTAATGTCAGGATATTGACTCATGATTGGTCATTGGATACGGTTCTTGAATCATTTTTAGAATGTGATCCTAAAAACAGACCAATAGGGCAAATAAGAGGAGTTGAAATTGGAGATTATACATTTATAGGTACTGGAAGCATTATTATGCCAGGAGCGAAAATAGGAAAAGGAGTAATTATTGGAGCAGGAAGTGTGGTAAGGGGTAAAATACCGGATTATTCTATTGTCATTGGAAATCCTGCGAAAGTAATAGGTAACACAAAAGAATATTGTATAAAAAAACTTGCACAAAAAGAAATAAAATGTAAGGAAAAAATATGATGTATGTTGTATGTTCATCCGGTTATATGGAGGAAAGAGTCAGATTAAATAAATTGAAAGAAGTTTTATTATCTAATAATTATGAGTTTACTTTTATAGGTTGGTTAAGGGGTAAAAAATATAAAAGAGACATTAAATCATATAAGTATGAACATATTTGGATTGGGGGAGGATATGCAAATAAATTATTAATTTTACATTATCCTATGTGGATTATAAAAGTTTTTTTTAAAGCATTACAATTTAAGAAAAAAGATTTAGTATGGGCTGTCGGTTTGGATGTCGCTATTCCCATTTATATTGCATCAAAAATAAAAAAGTTTGATTATGTATTTGATAATCCAGATAATTTTTCTTTAACGTATAATTTAAAGGGCAATAAAAAGAAAATAGTGGACTGGATTGAAAATAAAGTAGCGAAAAATGCTAAATATCATATAATTCCTAGCGAAACAAGATTTCCTAAAAAATTTGGTAATGAGTTATTTATCCCTAATTTTCCATTAGAAAGTGAGTACATAAAAGCTAACAAAATTTATCAAGGGAAAATAAAAGCGTCATTTGATGTAGAATCAATTAAAAGTGATAAAAGATTTAAAATATATATTAATGGTAGAATGACAGCTTCAAGAGGTTATGATTGGGTAAGTGATGTATTAAAAGAATTAGATGAAAAAAAATTTTTAATAATTGTAGTAGGAGATATAAACTGTTCAAAACTAAAAGATGTTATAAAAGAAAAAAATAATTTTATAGTATATGATAGGTTACCTAATTATGAAGCTTTAAGTATTTATATGATGTCTGATATAGTTTTGGCATTTTATGATCCTAAAATTCCAATTAATGTAAAAGCAGAGCCTAATAAATGGTGGGATTGTGTTAAATGTCAAGTACCTTTTGTATCGAATATAGAAATTGAAACTTTGAAGACTTTTAAAAATAAAAATGCATGTTTTACAGTAAATTATAGAGATAAAGAAGAATTGGTTAAATTATTAAATGATTTAGAAAAAAACAAAGAGAAACTTGAAAAAATTAGAAATAATCTTAAAGAAATAGATGTACAAGATTGGCAAGTGATTATAGAAAAATATTTACCGTTAAAAAATAATAGAAAGGATAAAAATGAAGCAGTTAATTCAAAATTATAAAACAGGGGAACTTGGAATTTATGAAGTTCCGGTTCCAATTTGTCAAAAAAACGGATGTATTGTAAAAACAAAAATTAGTTTAGTAAGTGCAGGAACCGAAAAAATGATTGTAGATATTGCAAAAAAGTCTTTATTGGGAAAAGCAAAAGCAAGACCTGATTTAGTAAAACAAGTAATTGATAAAATGAAAAAAGAGGGTATAAAAAATACACTTGAAAAAGTTTTTACAAAACTTGATACTCCTATTCCACTTGGATATTCTCTTGCAGGTAAGGTTGTAGAAGTCGGTGAAAATGTGAATGAATTTAATATTGGCGATAGAGTTGCGTGTGGTGGTGCGGGGTATGCTAATCATGCTGAATTTAATTATGTACCAAAAAATTTAATGGTAAAAATTCCAGATGGTGTGGATGATGTAGATGCAAGTTTTGTTACAGTTGGAGCTATTGCTCTTCAAGGAGTAAGAAGAGCTAATCCTTTATTAGGGGAGAAAATTGCAGTAATGGGGCTAGGACTTATTGGGCAATTAACAGTTCAAATATTAAAAGCAAATGGATGTAAGGTTATAGGAAGTGATGTTGACCCTGATAAACTTAAATTAGCAAAAGAACTTGGAGCAGATGAAGTATGTCATGCAAGTGAGCTTATAAAAAAAGCAAAAGAATTTAGTAATGGATATGGAGTGGATGCGGTTATAATTACTGCAAGTGCAAAAACAAATCAATTAGTATATGATGCAGCAGATATTAGTAGAATGAGGGGAAGAGTTGTTATTGTTGGAATGGTGGGAATGGATATCCCTAGAAATGAATATTATAAAAAAGAACTTGATTTAAGACTTTCTATGGCATATGGCCCTGGAAGATATGATCCTAATTATGAAGAAAAAGGGATAGATTATCCTTATGATTTGGTTAGATTTACAGAGCAAAGAAATTTCGAAGCATTTTTAGGACTTATTGAAGATGGTAATGTGACTCCAAAAAAACTCATAACTCATTCTTTTGATTTCGATGACGCCTTAAAAGCTTATGATTTGTTGGAAGGTAAAATTCAAGAAAAATATTTAGGAATTGTATTAACTTATAAAGACAATACTCAAGAAAAAAGAATTATTAAAAGAAATGAAAAAATAGTTAAATCAAATGAAATAAATGTTGGTCTTATAGGAGCTGGTAATTTTACAAAATCTGTAATACTTCCAAATATTCAAAAAGTGGGCGGGTTTAATTTAATTGGTGTTGCTACCGCAACAGGAGTTAGTGCAAATTCAATTGGGAAAAAATATGATTTTAAATATATAGCTACTGATGCAGATGAATTATTTAAAAATAATGATATTAATACAATTATTGTAACTACAAGACATAATGATCATTACAATAAAGTAATAAAAGCAATAGAAAATAAAAAACATATATTCGTAGAGAAGCCTTTATGTATAAAAGAAGAAGAATTGGAAGATATAAATAAAAAATATGATGGAAGTGTTGTTTTGCAAGTTGGATTTAATAGAAGATTCTCACCTTTCGTTAAAAAAATAAAAGAAAATATCACTACTCCTTGTAGTATAAATTATAGAATTAATGCTGGAATTATTCCAAAAGATGTATGGATCCAAGATAAGGAAATAGGAGGAGGTAGAATTATAGGAGAAGTTTGTCATTTTATAGATACTTGTAGCTATATTACAGGTAGTAAAGTCAAAGAAGTAGTGGCGTTTTGTATAAATAAAGATGATAAATCAATTCCAGATGAAGATAATGTAAGTATATTATTAAAATATGAAAATGGTAGCACTGCTACAATTACTTACTTTGCATATGGGGATAGTAGTATGCCAAAAGAATATATTGAAGTATTTGCAAATGGCGTAAGTATAACAATGAATGATTTTAAAGAGATGATAATTTACAAGAATGGTAAAAAAGAAAAAATTAAATCAGCGAATCAAGACAAAGGTTTTGTAAATGAATTCAAAGAATTTAAAGAAGCTATAAATTCTGGAAAATTAGCAATACCATTTGAAAGTATTTATAATACTACAAAAACAACTTTTAAAATATTAGAAAGTTTAAGAAAAAATGGAGTAGTGGAAATTGAATAAAGTTTATTTATTAATCAATACTTTAAAATACTTAAAGTTTAAGCAAATTAAATATAGAGGGTATTATTTTTTTAAAAATAAATTTTTAAAAAAAAATTATCCTTTTTTTTTAAATTCAAATGTTAAAGAAATTAAATTTTCAAATTTTATTAAGTCATATGAAAGCTATAAAGGAAATTATGAATTTGAATTTTTAAATTTAACTAAAAAGTTTGATAAAATTGATTGGAATTATAAAAAATATGGAAAACTTTGGACTTATAATTTGAATTATTTTGATTATTTAAACCAAGAAAATTTTGATAAAGATGAAGGTTTAAAGTTTATTAATAACTTTATTGATAATATAAATACTATTAAAGATGGACTTGAACCTTATCCGATTAGTCTTAGAGGAATTAATTGGATTAAGTTTTTAGTTAAAAATAAAATCAATAATAAAAAAATTAATAATAATTTATTGGCTCAATATTATATTTTGCTTGATAATTTAGAATATCATTTACTTGGTAACCATTTACTTGAAAATGGTTTTAGTTTATTATGGGGTGGAATTTATTTTAATGATGAAAGATTATTAAAAAAAGCCAAAGAAATTTTATATGAGGAATTAAATGAACAAATTTTAAAAGATGGAGGGCATTTTGAGCTTAGTCCAATGTACCATCAAATAATATTGTTTAGACTTCTTGATTCTATTAATTTAGTTTTAAATAATATACAAGAGAGGGAATTATATGCTTTCTTAATAAAAAAAGCTAAGTTAATGCTTAGTTGGCTTACGAATATGACTTTTGAAAATGGAGAAATTCCACTATTAAATGATAGTGCGAATAAGATAGCTCCTATTTCAAATGAACTTTTTGAATATTCTAAGTATTTAAATATTAAATTTCCTGAAATATCTTTAAGTAATTCTGGATATAGAAAAATAAAAAAAGAAAATTATGAATGTATTGTAGATGTGGGGGAAATCGGACCTGATTATATCCCTGGTCATGCCCATGCGGATACTTTTAATTTTGTAATAAATATTAATAATAGACCTTTTATTATTGATACAGGAATTTCTACATATGAAGCTAATGAAATTAGATCTTATGAAAGAAGTACAAAAGCTCATAATACTGTTGAAATAAATAATGTTAATTCAAGTGAAGTTTGGGGAAGTTTTAGAGTGGCAAATAGAGCAAAGGTAATAGAATTAGAAGAAGATAACAATTATATAAAAGCTACTCATGATGGATATTACAAAAAATTTGGAATTTATCATACAAGAGAATGGAGCTTTTTTGAAAATAAAATAATTGTAAAAGATAGTTTGAATAAAGAAGCCAATGCTGTTTTTAGATTACATTTTCATCCAGATGTTAGTGTTGATGAAATTAAAAAATTTATAAATATAGAAAATTGTCTTATTAAAGAGGAATATGTTGCTTTTGAATACAATAAAAGAATTAAAACTAAAATATTAGAAAAAAAATTTTCCAAAACTTTGAAAATGGAGATTGTAATATGAAAATATTATTTATTACTGACAATTTTCCTCCGGAAGTAAATGCACCTGCATCAAGAACTTATGAACATTGTAAAGAATGGGTAAAAGAAGGGATTGATGTCACTGTATTGACATGTTTTCCAAATTTTCCTCTGGGAAAAGTTTATGAAGGATATAAAAATAAACTTTATCAAAAAGAAACAATAGATGGAATAAAAGTCATAAGATTATGGAGTTATATTACTCAAAACAAAGGATTTTTAAAAAGAAGTTTAGATTTTTTAAGTTTTGGCATAAGTTCTTTTTTTGCAGGACTATTTTTAAAATATGATGTTATCATTGCAACTTCACCTCAGTTTTTTACTACATGGAGTGCGTATGGACTTAGTAAAATAAAGAGAAAACCTTGGGTTTTTGAATTAAGAGATTTGTGGCCTGAATCAATTAAAGCTGTTGGTGCGAGTAAAAATGAAAAATTACTTAAATTTTTAGAAAAAATTGAATTAGGATTATATAAAGATGCTAATTTAATAATAAGTGTTACTGATTCATTTAAGCAAAATTTAATAAACAGAGGTGTAAATGCTAAAAAAATTAAAATAATTTATAATGGTGCAAATCTTGAATTATTTAAACCGAAGCCAAAAAATGAAAAATTATTAAAAAAATTAAATTTAGAAGATAAATTTATTATAGGTTATATAGGGACACATGGAATGGCTCATGGACTTGATTTTATTTTAAAAAGTGCTAAAAAAATAAAAAATGAAAAAATTCATTTTTTATTTATAGGAAATGGTGCAGAAAAAGAAAACTTATTAAAATTAAGCGAACAATTGAATTTAAATGATGTAACTTTTTTAAGTTCTGTTCCTAAAAAAGAAGTTCCTGACTATTTATCAATAATAGATGTAAGTTTGGTGAATTTAAAAAAAAGCGATTTATTTAAAACTGTTATTCCATCGAAAATTTTCGAATCTTGTGCAATGGAAAAACCTATTTTATTAGGAGTAGAAGGTGAATCCAAAGAAATAATTACTAAATATAATGCAGGAGTTTGTTACGAACCTGAAAATGAGGAGGAATTTTTAAAATGTATTAACAAATTACAAGATAAAGCATTATATACACAATTGCAAAAAGGTTGTAAAAATCTTGCAATAGATTTCGACAGAAAAAAATTAGCAAAAAAAATGTTAAATTATATTAAGGAGATAAGATGAAAATATTAACAGTTTTTGGTACAAGACCGGAAGCGATAAAAATGGCACCATTGGTAAAAGAATTAGAAAAGGTCAAGAATTTTGAAAATAAAGTTTGTGTGACAGCACAACATAGAGAAATGCTAGATCAAGTTTTAGAAATATTTGATATAAAACCTGATTATGATTTAAACATAATGAAACCGAATCAAAATTTATATGATATAACTGCTAATATTTTACTCAAAATGAAAAATGTTTTAGAAGAATTCCATCCTGATGTAGTGTTAGTGCATGGGGATACTACTACTACATTTGCCACAACATTAGCTTCTTTTTATAATAAAATTGATGTTGGTCATGTTGAAGCTGGTCTTAGAACCGGGAATATTTATAGTCCTTGGCCCGAAGAAGCAAATAGAAAATTAACGGGAGCTCTTGCTAAGTATCATTTTGCACCAACAAAGAGTTCGAAAAAAAATTTATTAAAAGAAGGGATACAAGAAGAAAATATTATTATTACCGGGAATACAGTTATAGATGCTTTGTTTTTAGTACTTAATAAAATAGAAACTAATAAAGTATTAGAAAATAAAATAAAAAATATTTTAGCTAAAAATATTCCTTTGCACGCATTAGATCAAAAATTTGTATTGATCACTGGCCATAGACGAGAAAATTTTGGAAAAGGATTTATTAATATTTGTGAAGCAATTAAAGAATTGGCTCTTAAATATCCAAAAGTAAATTTTATTTATCCGGTACATCTTAATCCTAATGTGAGAAAACCGGTTAATGATATATTATCGGGTTTGAAAAATGTTTTTTTGATAGAACCACAAGATTATATGCCTTTTGTATATTTGATGAATAAAAGTTATTTAATTTTAACAGACAGTGGTGGAATTCAAGAAGAAGCTCCAAGTTTAGGAAAACCGGTACTTGTTATGAGAGATACAACAGAAAGACCAGAAGCACTTGAAGCCGGTACTGTCAAATTGGTTGGAACCAATAAAGAAAAAATTATAAAAGAAGTAGAAAAATTACTTAAAGATGAAAATGAATATCTAAAAATGAGTAAAGCTCATAATCCATATGGGGATGGGAATGCAAGTGAAAAAATTATTAAATTTTTACAAAATATAAAATAAATTATAACCCCTTTTTCCCTATCATAACCATTGCAGTTTTTAATATTGTTTTGATTTCAAGTCCTAATGACCAGTTTTTAAAATAATATAAATCATACATAAGTTTTTGTCTTGTGTCTTCCAAATCTTTGCCGTAAGGGTAATTTACCTGCGCCCATCCTGTAACGCCCGGAGCGTTTATGTGTCTTAAATGATAATATGGCCATTTTTTTTCATACTGTTTTACAAGCTCATCCCACTCCGCCCTTGGTCCTATAAGATGCATATCCCCTTTTAATACATTAAAAAGTTGGGGTAGTTCATCTATTCTTGTTTTTCTCATAATTTCACCCCATTTGAAAATTCTTGGGTCGTTTTCCTGTGTGTAGTGATCGAAAAACTCAACATCTGTTCTCATACTTCTGAATTTATAACAGGTAAAAGGTTTACCGTTTTTACCTATTCTTGTTTGTTTAAAAATTATTGGTCCATCGGGGGATTCTTTTTTGATTCTATAAGCAGAATAAGCCATAATAATAGAGCTGATTATAAGTAAAGGAGCAGAAATTGAGTAATCTATTATTCTTTTTATAATATATTGGAATTTTGTATAGGGTTTTATATCATTAAGATATTCACAAAAACTGCAATCTATCGGAATATAAATTTTGTGTAAATATTTTTCAAAAAACTCTTCAATTGTTATTACGGGTTTATCAATATTTATAGGTTGATTGGAGACAATCAGGTCTGCTTTTTCAGGAAGATTAACAAGTTGATGATTTTTTTCAATATTTTTTATATCATTTGAAGTGAGTTTGATATAGTTGTTCCCTGTAATATAAATATTCATCCTTCCCCCTTTTAAAACAAGTGAAATTATAATATAATTTTGACCTGAGTAAAAGTATAAATACAAGGATTAATATGAGGGGGCTTTTATTATTCGTTTCGATAATATTTTTTTTAGGTTGTGTGGATGATAATCTGGTATTGTTTAAAAAGCAGCAAGAAAAATATAATTTAAAAAAAGAGTTAACCGAGATAGGATATAAAATTCCTCGAAAAAAAACAGTTTATCAATATAAAATTCAGCCCCAAGATAGGCTAAATATAATAATTTTCAATCACCCTGAACTTAGTTCAGTTATAAATGATACGACAAACGGTACAAACCTAAAAGGCACACTTGTATATCCCGACGGAACAGTGAATCTTCCTCTTATAGGAAGTGTGAAAGTAGCAGGTCTTACAATACAGCAAGCAGAAGAGAAACTTACAAAAGAGTATGCTAAATACATAAAAAAACCATATGTAAAAGTAGATGATGTTAGCAAAAAAATTTACGTATTAGGTGAAGTTAAACAACCAAGAGTTATAAATATGCCGCAAGATACTATTAGTCTTATTGAAGCTATAAGTGAGAGTGGAGGATTTACGGATAAGGCAAAAAGAAATGAAATAAAAATTATCTCAGGTGACTGGTCCCATCCTACTATGAAAATAGTGGATTTGACAAAATTAAAACCAAGCGATGTAAATAAGCTTGTTTTAAAACCAAATGAGATAGTATACGTGACGCCTATCAAGTCTAAACCTCTTGATATCAGAATTTTCGGTATTCAGCCTGTTATCGATTTCGTAAACAGCATACTAAATGGTATGGTTAATGTCAAAACTCTTAGAGAATAACGGATGAAAAAGGGGCATAATGGAAAACATTAAACAAGAAGATTTTTTTGATATTAAAGAATTTTTTTATTTATTGAAACGGTATAAATTTTTGATTGTTTTAATAGTTGTTTTATTTACTGCCGGGGCTTTTGTTTATTCATATCTTGCAACTTCGTATTATAAAACAAATGCAACCGTGGAAATAGGGGAAGCAAATAATGCAGGAGGGAATGATATATTATCACAAGCGCTTGGCATTGGTGCAGGCGATGAGGTAGATACAGATGTTGAGATAATTAAATCCAGATATATGATAGCAAATGCAATAAAAAATCATAATTTTCAGGAAAGATTTTTTGCCATTAATAAATTTAAAAAATTTGAACTTTACGGCAATCCTCCATTTAAAGTTGTTTTGAAAAAAGGTGAGGGAATTCCTTTTGAAGTTATACCGGTAGATAATAATTCATATAAATTAATTGTAAAATATAATGATCCTGTTACTAATAAACAAATGAATTTTGAAAAACTTATTAGTTTTGGCAAAGAGATAAAAAACAATGCTTTTGATATCATTATTTATAAAATAAAACAATTAAAATACGGTAAATATATTTATATAAAACAAAAATTTACAGATTTGGTTCAAAATATACAAAAAAATCTCAATGTTTCAAGAATGGGACAAAAAGTGAATATGATAAATATTGAATATATTGATAATGTCCCTCAAAGAGATGCTTTAATTACAAATTTAATTGCAAAAACTTTTATAAAAGACACTATCAAGCAAAAAACACAGCAGGCTTCTCAGCTTCTTGCATTCGTAACAAAACAGCTTGATAAAATCACAAAAGAACTTGCAAAATCGGAAGTGAAACTTGAAGAATTTAAGAAAAAAACCGGAATTGTGGATGTTGGGCTTGATTCCCAGATGCTTTTGCAAAAACTTTCTGATTTAGATACACAATTAACTGAACTTAAACTCAAAAAAGAAACGATTGATTTTGTTATAAAACATTTGCAAAATACAAAAAATGCTATGCTTATAAGTGCCGGTGCACTTGATGACCCTGAGCTTCAAAAAATGATTTCACAGCTTCAAACTCTTATTTTACAAAGAAATGCACTATTAATTCAATATACGCCAAAACATCCTAAGGTTATTGCGATTGATACTCAAATAAGAGATTTAAAAGCTATTATTTTTAATAGAATATATAATCTTAAACATGCGATAGATAAACAATATAAACTTCTCGATTCCATAAAAAACAGATACTTAGAAACTGTTAAAAAACTTCCTGAGAATGAGAGAAAATTAATTGATTTAGAGAGAAATTATCTTGTAAACAAAAAAATATATGAATATCTTTATGAAAAAAAAGTAAGTGCTGAGATTGCAAAAGCTTCAACAATAAGCAAAAATAGAATCATTGATACTGCATTAGTACCTGATAGGCCTTTTAAACCTAAAAAGAAGCTGATTATAGTTATCGGCTTTGTTTTAGGAGTTATTTTTGCAATTATAATAGTGATTTTACTTGACTTTTTAAGCACAAAAATCAAATCAATTGAAGAGATAGAAAGACATGTAAAACTTCCAATCCTTGGACTTATTCCACATTTTAAGAAAAAAGGGGCTATTGTTATAAACTCTCCTAAATCAAGACTGACAGAAGCATTTAGGACACTCAGGACAAATATAGAATTTATACCGGTTAAAAACAAATCAAAAATAATTTCCGTAACTTCCACAGTTGGTGGAGAAGGTAAATCTACCGTATCATCAAACCTTGGTATTGTATATTCTATGGCGAATAAAAAAACTGTTGTAATAAATCTTGATATGAGAAAACCTTCGCTTCATAAAATTTTTGGTGTAGAAAATAAAAAGGGTATAAGTAATGTACTTGCAGGGCATGAAATAATTGACAACGTAATAGAAAAAACAGACAAAGAAAATCTGTATGTAATACCATCAGGTCCTATTCCTCCAAATCCCGCTGAGCTTATTCAGAGTGAAAATCTTTGGAAGACGCTTGAATATTTAAGAGGGAAATTTGATGTGATAATACTTGATACACCGCCGATTGGAATAGTTGCAGATGCCGTGCATGTGCTAAAACACTCTGATGTAAATTTATATCTTTTGAGACTCAATTATTCTAAAAAAGACTTCTTAAAACATATCAATAGAACAGTAGAATTTTATCAAGTGAAAAATATCGGACTTGTAATAAATGATGTAAAAGACAAAACATCATCTTACGGATATAATTATGGATATGGGTATTATTCGGATGAAAAATGATAAAAAATTTTTTTATTAAAAAAATTAAATTCGATATACATACCGATATCCACTCCCATCTTCTGCCGGGTATTGATGATGGCTCTAAAAGTATGGATGAAAGTATTGAGATGATAAAAAAGTTTAAAGATTTAGGATATGAAAAACTTATTATTACCCCTCATGTAATGAGTGAAGGATATAATAATCCGACTAAATTGATTTTAGAAAAATATAATGAGCTTAAAAAAAATATTGATTTTATGGATTTAAATGCATCCGCCGAATACAATATGGATGAAGAATTTGTAAAAAGAATAAAAAATAAAGATTTAATAGTCATAAGCGATAAATATATTTTATTTGAAACTTCATATTATACAAAGCCAGCTGTTTTTGAAAGTATTGTTTTTGAGATTCACTCTCTTGGATTTACTCCTGTTTTTGCTCATCCTGAGAGGTACAGGTATTTGCAGGATGATTTTGAAAAATACAAAAAAATAAAAGATTTAGGAGTTTTATTTCAGTGCAATATAAATTCTTTCAAAGGTTATTACGGTAAAATTGCAAAAAAAGCGGTAAATTATTTGGCAAAAAACGGACTTATAGATTTTTTGGGAAGTGATGTGCATTCTATGAAACATTTGAAATTTTTAGAAGATGTTATAAATTCAAATGAATTAAATATTGTATTTAGAAAAAATAAAATTAAAAACAATGAACTTTAAAGGAATAAAATGAAAATAGCAATAGCAGGGACAGGATATGTGGGGCTTAGTAATGCCGTACTTTTAGCACAAAATAATGAAGTGGTGGCACTTGATATAATACCTGAGAGAGTAGAGCTTATAAATAAAAGAATATCTCCGATAGAAGATAAAGAGATAACAGAATTTTTCCAGACAAAAGATTTAAAACTTAAAGCCACAACTGATAAGAAAGAAGCATATGAAAATGCGGAATATGTGGTAGTGGCAACTCCGACAGATTATGATCCTATCACAAATTATTTCAATACAAAATCAGTTGAGAGTGTAATAAAAGATGTAATAGAAATAAATCCAAAAGCCACAATCGTAATTCGCTCAACCATTCCTATTGGATATACTGAAAGAATAAAAAAAGAGTTTAATTATAAAAATATATTTTTTGTACCGGAATTTTTAAGAGAAGGAAAAGCACTATATGATAGCTTATATCCAAGTAGAATCATTGTAGGAGAAAAAAGCACAAAAGCAGAGATATTTGCAAATTTATTAAGAGAAGGGGCTTTTAAAGAGACAATACCTATTCTTTTTATGAATAACACAGAAGCTGAGACAGTTAAACTTTTTGCAAATACTTACCTTGCTATGAGGGTAGCGTTTTTTAACGAGCTTGATATGTTTGCTGAGATGAAAGAGCTTAACACAAAAGATATAATAGAAGGTATTTGTCTTGATCCAAGAATTGGAATGCATTATAACAATCCAAGTTTTGGATATGGAGGATATTGTCTTCCAAAAGATACAAAACAACTTCTTGCAAACTATACACTTGAAAACATTCCTCAAAAACTGATAGAAGCAGTAGTGGATTCAAATGTGCTTAGAAAAGAATTTATTGCCAAAAGAATACTTGATAGAAATCCTAAAAAAGTAGGAATTTACAGACTCATAATGAAAGCAGGAAGCGATAATTTCAGAAGCAGTGCAATATTTGATGTAATAAATATGCTAAAACCATTTGTTGATATGGTAATATACGAGCCTGTTGCAAAAGAAAAAGAGATAGACGGAATACCTGTGACAAACGATTTAAGTGAGCTTGAAAAATGCGATGTGATTCTTGCAAACAGAATGGAAAAAGAGCTTGTAAAATTAAAAGATAAAGTTTATACAAGAGATATTTTCGGTAGGGATTAAGGAAACGGAGTGAAAAAAGTTATTTTTGGTTTTATTTGTGTCATTATTTGCAAAAATAGATATTAATAATGCTTCTATTAAAGAGTTCAGTCATTGAATGGTATTGGATTTTACAAAAGCAAAAGCAATTATTGAGTATCGCAAAAAGCATAAATTTTAAAAAATTGAAGAGATTATGTATGTAAAAGGTATTGGTGAAAAGACTTTTTAGAAAATTAAAGATGAGATTAATGTTGGAAATTAGTGAATTAATTGAATATATGGATTGTTTGGTTGCGGGGGTGGGATTTGAACCCACGACCTTCGGGTTATGAGGATTTATGTGAATTGTGAATTATTTTATTTTGTTTTTTATAATTTTTTCAATTATTGTGAATAGTATTATTATAAATAAAAAAAATAATGCTAATTTTGGAAAAATTATTGTTATAAGTGGAATTGCTATGATTGTTCCTATTATTACTTTTATATTATCTTCTTTTTTTCTTTTTTTCTTTGTTAAGTTTTCTATTATTCCTGTAAATATTGATATTCCAAATAATACTAATATTAATGGTATTGCAGATTGTATTATTTGGCTTTGATTTATCATTTTTCTATCTCCTCATAAATTTCTGCCATGATTTTGTAAAAAAATTTTTTTTGTTTTTGTTCTGGAATTTTTTCCAGAGCTTCGCATATTTCTTTGCAGATATCGTTTCCATTTATCATTATTTTATTATGATTACCAATTATATTATTATGTCCATTTATTGTAATGCCCCCGTTTTTTTCTGCTTCTAAGCCTAAATTAATAAGTTTTATTAATTCTGGTTTTGTTTTTTTCCAGTTACTTAATGTGTGTTCTGTTACATTTATTCTTTTTGCTATTTCTTTTTGTGTATATTTTTTCATTTTATTCTTGACTTATGTAAATTATTTTCATATAATTTTTATATGTAAATATTTTTCATTATTGGGGGCACAATATGAGTAATAATTTTCATACAAACTCCTTTCTAACTTTTAATGATCTTTTTGATGAGTATAAAACACTTTATAAAAATACTCTTTCAAAACAGACTTTTGATACAAAAGTTTCTTATTACAATAAACATTTTAGGCAAAAATATGGTCATATTATTATAACAGATTTTAAATTTAAAGATGCTCAATTATTTGTAAATGAATTACTTGAAAAAGGTTTAAAACCTAAAACAGTAAAAAATATAGTTAATGATTTTAAAGTTCTTTTAAATTATGCAATTAAAAATGATTATATTCAAAAGAATGTTTTTAATTATGTAGATATTCCTTCTTTTGATAATAGAATTTATTTTTCTTTTACTGAAGAGGAAATAAAAAGATTTATAAATGCAGTATTAAATTATCCTGAACTTAAATATAGAGGAATTTTTGTTTTTCTTCTACATGGTAGAAGACTTAATGAAGTTTTATCTCTTACTTGGGAGAATATAGATTTTGATAATGAAATTTATTTTATACCTCCTCAAAAAAATAAAGCTCGTAGAATGATGAAATACCAAATGACTGATCTTTTAAAAGATGTTTTATATTATATGCAGAATTTTAAAAATTTTAAATGTATCAGTTCTCCTTTTATTTTTCCTTCAAGTGTTACATGTGGAAAAATAAAAGATATTCGTAAACCTTTTAAAAGACTTCTTGAATTTGCAGGTATTGATAAAAAAATGAGAATACATGATATTAGACATCTTATTGCAAGTTATTCAATTAATTATCTTGGTTTAAGTGTTGAGGAAGTTAGTTATACATTAGGACATACCAGTATTGAAATAACACAAAGATATATAAATCCAAGAGCTGAAATTAGTAAAAAAGTTGTTGAAAAAATTTTAAATTCAGTAAAGGGGGCTTAAATGAATGAAAAATTAAAAATTTTAGATAATTTTTGTTTTGATCTTGATGTTGGTTATGGAACTAATCGAAATATTTTGTATGTCAGTAAATCTAATCCTGATTATCTTATTAAAAAAGTTAAAAGTAAAGCAAGAGATCTTGGAATTAGATTTAGATCTTTTAAAGATTATATCGATTTTTTTGTAAAAGATTAATTTCTTTGGGTGGTTTGGGTGGGATTTATTGGACAGGTTGGTTGCCCCCTGCCTGTCCTCTTAAAAATGGGGGCAAAAATTTTATTTAAAGGGGCAAAAATGATTCTTAATCTTATTGGAAAAATTAAAGAAGTTAGACAAGTAAACAGAAAAAATAAAGATGGTGTTAATGTTGCATTTGTTGATGTTATGGTTCATTTTGCTGATAAAGATAAAGACGGTTATTTAGTTGAAAGTATAGAGCATGTTAATTATCCTATTGAATTTTTAATGGATCTTGTTCAGGCAAAAGGTAAATATATAAGTATTCCTTATGTTGTTTTAAATACTCCAAAAGGTACTTATGTATTTCCTGACGAGAATATGAAATATAAGATCTTTGAAAAAAATCCTTTTGAAATTGCTGTGAAAAAATGAGATTTATAATTGATAAAAAAAATTTTAATTTTGCAGTGAATTTAGATGAAGTTATCGGGATTTCTGCTCCCGATACTCCTACTAAAAACAATGAATATTATATTTTATTTTATACAAAAAATCAAAAGAATTTCTTTTGGCTTTATGAAGATAAAGAAAAAAGAGATTTTGTATATAACAACTATTTAATGCCTATGTTTCATTTGCTTGATAAGTAGTTTATGTGAATATTGATAAATATTGACATAAGCTACTTTTTTGTAGCTTAAAAAAACTTTTAAGGAGTGAAAATGAAAGGGTTTTTACATAGAGCTAAAGGTAAATTTTTACTTGGTGCGGGTCTTTTAATGGCTGGAAGTTCTGCTTTTGCTGATGCTAATATTACACAACCGACTCCGGATTATACGGATTTTTATGCAACTGTTGGTACGGTTTTAGCGATTGTTACTGTTGTGATGCTTGCTAAAAGAGCGAAAGGTTTCTTCAGATAATGAAGAAACTTATTCCTCTTTTTTTCCCTTTTTTACTTTTAGCTGATGTTAAGATCGGTGATGTAAATTTTACTGACGTAGAAGTTAATATGTCCGTTTTGACTCTTAATCATATTGACACGTATACTCTTGCTGATTTTTTTGAGAGTAATTCTCTTGCAAGTTGCGTTGTTGATTTTCGATTTAAAAATAACGGTATTTTAACTGTTGATGATTTAAAAAATGTTGTTGATTATTGTGATCTTAGTGATAAACAGATTTTTAATTTAAAACAGTGTTCTTATAAATTTAGTTCTGATTTAATAGTAAATCCAGCTATTGGAACTACTTATCCTTTAACAAATTTTCTTTATGGTTTGGCTGGAATCTTAGTTGGATTTATTATTTTATTAGGCTTTATTTTTGCTGTTAAATAGGTTTTAAGGCAAACTTGTCCTTAGCTTAGTGGCTTTTGAGGGAGCTGTCAAGCACTTTTGTAAGTCCTTTAAAGCGACCAATAAAAGCCCTAAGCTAAGTGACAAGGCAAACTTAAAGCACTCCCGCCGAGCAGGCGCCGAGGACTTTTGATAATAGGGGGATAAAATGCTTGGAATACCTGCATTTGATTATTTTTTTGATTTATTTATGATAATAAGCGTTCCTGTACTTTTGGGAATAGCGATGGTTAATTTATTTAAATAATAGGATAAAAATTGAAGAGGATAGTTTTTTTTATATTTTTATTTTCTTTTGTTTTTGCAAATGTAGGTTATTATTCTTACGGGTGGTCTTTTGTTGCTGCACTTTCTTATGTAGGTTCTTGTTCGCCTGGTTCTTTTACTTGTAATAACGGAACAAATCCGCATTGTTTGTGCGCTGATGGTAAAATGTATACTACTGCCCCGCAAGTTGATTTTTATATTTCTTCTAATTATAACCGTGCTTGTTTACTTAATAATGCACAAAAAAAAACTTCTTTAATAGTTCAGGTTGGAGATAAATATTCTTTTTCTTCTGTTTCTAAGACGATTTTTTGGTATGATAGCTTGGATGATATGGAATTTTGTAAAAATAAGGATGGTTATATTTTTAATTCTACTGATAATGTTTGGTATCCTACAAATTCTGGTTTTACTCCTATTTGTGCAAATGGTAAAGTTTGGTCTCCTGAGCAGGAAAAATGTATTGATGATTTTAATACTCAACGTGATAAATGTTATCAAAAGTGTGGTGGTGAAGAATTTACTAAGTCTTTTACTGTTGATTCAAATGGAAGTTCTACATGTGTTTGTAAATTGTGTTCTGATATATATAATGACTTTGTTCAATACTGTAATACTCAGGGTGGAACTTTAAAAGATTTTAGTTGTCAGGACGATGGTGAGAAAATAGTTTCTTTATCTTCTACAAAACAAACTCCAGATATTTGTTCTATTCCTAATGATAATTATCAAAGTGATGCAAATAATTCTGATAATAATTTGAGTGATGATTCTAATGTCAGTGATTCTGGTTCTCAAAATAACATTTCTAATTCTAATTCCCAGGAGAGTACAAATGATGGATCAAATAATCGAAATAATAGTGATGGCGACAATGGTTCTTCTTCCTCTAATATTTCTCAATCTAATACTGATACTAATTCAAGTAGTAAAGTAGATTGTTGTTCTTATTATAAAGGGCATAAAGGTACTTGGACATCTGTAAATGGCTGTCTTGAATATACTATTCCTGAGACAGGTCAAAAATGTAGAATAAAAGATGATGGTTTAAAATGTTATGTTTGCAGTTCTGGCAGTTCTTCTGATTCTAATTCTTCAGGTTCTATTAATGATATTGTTACAAAAATAGATCAGACAAATTCCCGTCTTGATAAAATTAATAATACTTTAAACGATATTATTGATTTAAAGCCTTCTCATACTCCTGATGGTAATTTGAGCTCTGATGAAATTTCTATTTTTTCCGGTTTTACTGATACTATATCTAATACTAAGAAAGCTCTTGGTGATCTTACTGATTCTGCTAATAAATTAAAAGATTTAATTTCTAATCCAAAAAAGTTTACTTTGTTTTCTGATAATAATATCGTTACTTGTCCTATTGTTACTCATATTTATAATCAGGAAATTTCTGTTGATATTTGTAAGTTTATTTATCCTTATAAGCCTATTCTTGAACTTTTTTTTACTTTGATTTTTTCTTTATATGTTGTTTTTTATTTCTTTGATGTTATTTTGAAAGGGGGTAATAAATGAAATTTTTAGTTGAAGGTATTGCTTTTTTAATTGGCTGGTTACTTAAGAATAAAGCTTTGTCTATTGCAAAACTACCTGTTAAGATTGCTGTTTCTGGTTTTGTTGGTTTAGCTTTAACTTTTTTTATTTCTGCTTTTATTCTTTTTGCTAATTTTCTTTTACAAGTTTTGAATGATCTTTATGATCTTTTGGATCAGGTTAATAATGCTACTCCTGGACAAGGACAGGCTTATGGTGTTTCTTTATCTTCTATTTGGCATGCTTTTCTTGGTTTTATGTCTGCTAGTGGTTTAGGTCATGCAATTTATTTATCTCTTAATTTATTTTTATCTTTATTGTTTACTTATTATGGTGTTAAGATTGCCATACTTGTAGGATTTGCTTTTAAAGAGACTGCTAAGTTGTTAACACAAACTGCTACTGTGATTGAAAGTTAAGAAGATGATTAATTTAATAACAGGTGTACCAGGAAGTGGAAAAACTTATTTAGCCGTTAAGTTCATTTATGATGAATTACATTCAAAAAATCCTAAATACAAGTATGTTTATACTAATATTAATCTTAATTTTAAAAAATGTGATTCTTATAAAAAAGATTTTGTTATACCTTTAAATTTAGATGATTTGATGCAAAGAATTGAAAAAGATTATGAACTTAGCGAACTTTTTAAGCAAAACAAACTTTTTGATGATGATACTGGTGTGTTAATTACTGATTATGATTCATATGTTAGAGGGAAACTAAAACTTTTTGAACCTTATGAGCTTTCTTTAATTATTTTAGATGAATGTCATCTATATTTTGAAAGTAGTGTTGATAATAAACTTTTAAGATTTCTTTCTTATCACAGACATTTTGATATTGATATTTTTTTGATAACACAAAATAAATCTTTAATAAATCGTAAATACCTTGCTTTTATTGAGAATATGTATATTGGTGAAAATCCTTCTAAAAGACTTTTTTCAAAAGTTTTTGTTTATAAACTTTATGCTTCCTGGAAGGAATATAAGAATAATTTAGTTTCTAAGGAAAAAATTAAGTTTGATAAAAAGATTGCTGATTGTTATAATTCTGGTTCTACCAAAATTCGTAAAAGCTTAGCTTATAAACTTTTAATTCCTCTTTTTATTATTGCTCTTTTTACTTTTTTAGCTTTTAAAGGACTTACTAATAAATTTAAATGTGGACATTTTATTTGTCCTGCAAGTAATGTTCGTTCTGTTGATAATTCTTCTAATAATGTTGTTTCTCAAAAACATATAAAAAATAAATTACAAACTGAAAACAGAGTGCATGAGCTTAAAGCGAAAAATAAAAATTCTCATTATGATCTTTCTGATTATAAGTTTTATTATGTCTTAGAATGTTTTAATAAAAAATGTATTTTAAATTCTTCTTTTTCTGTTTCTCGTGCTTTGCTTACTTTTATATTACAGTCATCTGATCATGTGTTAGTTGCTGTTGATAACTCTTTAATTCAGTCTACTTATTATCTTGTCACAAATTTTGATCTTTTTAAATTTTTAAGAAAACAAGGGGGCTTTTATGATGAAGATGAAAATGATAAGAATGTTCATTATTCTGTTTTTGGTGATAAGTAATGTTTTTGCTTTTGATTTAAAAAAGACTGATTTTGAAACTTTTACTAATTATGTTTCTTATTCTATAAATAAAAATATTATTATTTCAGATTCTGTTGATACTAAATTTAGTATTTTTATGCCTTCTGATTCTATGTCTAAGAAAGAAATTTTAAATTATTATCTTAGAATTTTAAATTTAAAAAATCTTTCTTATAAAATTACTCGTGATACTATTTTAGTTTATAAGCCTAAAGATCCCACTTTAAAAACTTATGTAATAAAGTATAATTATATTCCAAAAGAAAAACTTTCTTCTTTTTTAAAATCTCTTTATCCTGATTTAAAATTTTTCATTTTCCAGGATAGAGTTGTTTTTTCATCTACATATGCAAATTATCTTAATATTAAGCAGGTTTTATATTCTTTGCAGAGATCTTATTTAACTTCTGTTGTTAATTTTAACATTGTTGTTATTAATAATAAAAAACTTAAAAAAGTTGGTACTGAACTTAATTTACCTTTTCAATCTAAAAATCTCTTGTTAAGTCTTTCTTCTTCTACTTTTAATATTGTCCCTACTTATCCAGGTGATCTTGGTATTGTTTTAAATCTTTTATATCAAAAAGGTGTTTCTGAATCTATTTCTAAACCATCTCTTAAACTTATTGATGGAAACAATTATACTCTTGAGAGTGTAAATAAAATTCCTTATATTACTAAAACTATTAAATATAGCAGAGATGGAACACCTTATACTGAGACTGATTTAAAATATAAAGATGTAGGATTACGTATTTATATTAAAAATGTTAATATTTCTGAAAAATCTGTAAACTTTGATCTTGATATTTTTATTGAAAATTTAGTTTCTATTGAAAATAATATCCCTATTACGGATCTTAAACATTTAACTACTCATGTTGAACTTACTAAAAAACATTCTCATTATCTTTTGTCCGGTCTTCGTTCTGTAACTAAGATAAATTCAAAAGAAGGTATTCCTTATTTATCTAAAATACCTTTTTTAGGTTTTTTATTTCAGAATGATGAAAGTTCTGTTCAAGATTTTTCTTTTGCTTTGATTGTTTCTACTGACTATTTTAATACGCAAAACAAGCCAACGCCTGAGGAGCGCCCGTGAGGACGCACCGCAAGGCGGGGGCTGTTTTGCCTCTTGACCATTTATTAATTAAATGTGTCAAAAATTTAAGGGGGCTTAAATGAATGTAATGGAGTATATTGATACTAATGGAAAGTATAAATATGATTATGGTTTAAGTTATGATGATATACAATTTGCTATTGATAAGATTGAAAGGCAAAGATTTTTTTTAGATAATCGTTTTTTGACTTTGCCTGATGGTCGTATGACAGTTTTAAGTGAAATTGTAAGTAATTTTTATATTAATCCTCATCGTTATATTTCTGAATTAAAACATCGTGTTTATTCTTTGCATAATTATGCTGTTCAATTGGATTTAGTTCCTATTTTTTTAACTATTACTTTACCTTCTGAGTATCATAAGCATAAGTTTATTCAAGTTTCTTCTGGTAAAGAAGTAAAAGTTAAAAATAGAAATTTTAATAATCTTTATAATGATTATACTCCTCGAGATTTGGTTGAAATTTTACAGTCTTATTTTAGATCTTTTATATATAAAAGAGCTGTTCGTAATATACCTCGTTCTGAAAGAGTTTATTTTAAGGTTATTGAGCCACATAAAACTGGTGTTCCTCATTTGCATGTTATGTTTTATATTCCAAAAATTTTTGTTTGTAAGTTTTGGACTGCTTTTATTAATTTTTGTCATTCTAAAGGTATTAAACAATATGATTTTCAAATAAATATCTATAATCCTGTTAATTATCTTATTAAGTATATTTTAAAAACTATTGATGATTATCGTTTTGAAAATACTTCTTTATATAAATATTCTCCTTTGGCTCTTTGGTATATAAGATGGGGTATTCGTAGATTTTCTATGTCCAGGACTTTTATAAGAATTGATTTATATCGTAAGTTTAATGGCAGATATTCTTTAAACGAATTGACTTATCTTGTCGAAAATGATTATATAGATTATTACAAAGATGATCAAAATCGTTTAACTCATATTTTTTTTAATGATGAATTTTTGGGTGTTGTTCCTTATTGGATTAAAAAAGATCAGGATTTTTATGAGTATAAAGAATTAATTAGACCTAAATTGAAAGAAAAATTTTCTAAAGTTTATAATCAATATGGACAAGTTATTGGTTTAACAAATGGTGAACGTTATATATCTTTTGAGAATTCCAAAAAACCTCTTAATAAGATGACTAAGATTGAGTTATTTGAATATGAAAAACAGCTTTTTGATGAATTTGATAATCCGTTTTTAGATGAAATTGATTTAGATGTTTTATTTGATAAATTGTATGTTTTTGATAATTTTATTGATGAGGATTATAATGTTCGGAAAGTACCTAAATTTTGGTTGCGGGGGCAGGATTTGAACCTGCGACCTTCGGGTTATGAGCCCGACGAGCTACCAGGCTGCTCTACCCCGCGTCACTGGCTGGGCTGGGAGGATTCGAACCTCCGAATGACGGAGTCAAAGTCCGTTGCCTTACCACTTGGCGACAGCCCAATGTCTTTGTGGATTGAAATTATAATAAAAAAAAACCTAAAATGCAAGAGTTTTTAGGAAAAATTATGATTATTTTGATAAAATATTGATATGTTTTAAGGAAATAATGATGAAAAAAATTAGTATAATAGGATTAGGGTATGTAGG
>JALVVX010000011.1 GCA_027038555.1 Nautiliaceae bacterium
GCTGAATATAATCTAAACCTTATCAAAAAACTTTTGAAAAAAAATAAACAACATAAACAAAACAATTCAAAAAAAGAAAACAAAAAAAATAAAAAACATAAACAAAACCAAAACAATAACCAAAACACTTCCAAAAGCAATAAAAATTCAAATAAAAAAAACAAAAACAACAACAAAAATAAAAAACAAAACAATCAAAAAAAAGAAAACAAAAAATTTTCTAAAAATTCAAAAAATAAAAAGCAAAAATCAAAAACATCCAAAGTAAATACAAAACCGGGATTCAACAAACAAACACTTAAAAATTTCAAAGCAATAAAAGAATCAAATACAACGGATATAAGAAAAAGGTATTATATGAATCAAATAAAAGAGATGAAATTTAACACGTTATTATTACCGTTAAGGAGCCAAGAATGAGATTTTTATTACTGTTTTTACCTTTTGTTTTATTTGCATCGGGTGTAAACATAAGCGTAAACAAAAAAGTTTTAAACACAGGTGAAGAGCTTGTAGTAACAATAAGCGCAGAAGGTGAAAATATCAAATTTCCTAATATTCAGGAAATTGACGGAAATACGATTGTAGGAACTTCCACATCCGACAATATAAGCATTATCAACGGTAAAATGAAAGAAACAATTACAAAATCATATATTCTTTATCCTCAAAAAAGTCTTAAAATACCTTCATTTAGCGTAATTATAGACGGTAAAACATACAAAACAAAACCGCTTGATATAAAAGTGACCGCACCAAAACAGACAAAAGGAGCATACGAACTTGATATCAATATATCCAAAAAACAACTTTATCTTGGAGAAAATGCCGTATTAACCTTAAAATTTATAAAAAAAGCCGATGCTCAGTCGATTCAAATTCAAAGACCATATATTAGAAATTTTCTAATCAAAGAAATAGGCTCGAAAGATTTAAAAAAAGATAATGAAGAAATTGTTATTTATAAATTTTTATTAATTCCTCAAAAAAGCGGACAATATAATATAGGTCCTTTTTTGGCACAGGTTGGAAAACTTGTAAAAACAGCTACTGATGATTTTATGGGACTTCAAATTGCAAGTATGAAATACCAAAACGTTTATTCAAACAAACTTAAAGTAAATGTGGAGCCGATTCCATCGGGCACAGTATACGGAGATTTTAATATTAGCATTAAAAGCAAACAAAAAATAGACGCAAATGAACCAAACAAAATAAAACTTACAATCTCGGGTTGCGGTGATTTTTATTCAATTGAGCCTTTTACATTAAATATTAAAAATGCAACAGTATATCAGGGAAAACCAAAACTAAACCTACACATAACAAACAATAAATTATGTGGAAGTTTTACGCAGGTTTTTACAGTAATTGCAAACAGAAACTATAAAATCCCATCTTTCAAATTAAAAACTTTTGACGGTAAAATAAAAACTATCTTTTCACCGGAAATAGACGTACAAATAAAAAATGCTCCTGCCACAATAAAAACCGATACAAAAAATCTTTTCACAAATCCTATGCCAAAAGAGCCAAACAGACATATAAATCTTGCTTATTTTTTACTTATAGCACTTATTTCTTTAATTATCGGCATCATTGTAGGTATTGTGATTGTAAAATTGTACGCCAAAATAAAAAATTCAGAAATTACTAAAATTAAAAAAGCCGATGAAAAAGAGCTTTTAAATATTTTAAAAAAATACGAAGAAAATGATAAAATAAAAGAAATTATGCAAAAAATAGAAGAAAACATATATAAAAACTCTCAAAACAAAATTGATAAAAAAGAGATTATTAAAATTATCAAAAATTTAAGGATGGGAAAATGATAAAAGGAATTTTACTTGATATCGGCGGAGTTTTATATGAAGGTGAAAATGTAATACCGGGAGCTGTTGAAGCATTAAAAGTTTTAAGAAAAAAATACAAAGTAAGGTTTTTATCAAACACATCAAGAATTCCTCCAAAAGCCTTATATGAAAAACTTAAAAACATGGGCTTTGATATTGAAGAAAATGAAATTTTCACAGCCCTAAAAGCCGCAAAATTATTTTTACAAAATGAAACAGCAAATGCCTATGTAGTAGCAACAGATGATGCAAAAGAATATTTTAATGACTTGGAAGGTGAGATAAAATACGTACTTGTATGCGATGCATATAAGAATTTCACATATGACAACCTAAATATGGCGTTCAGACATCTTGAAAATGGAGCCGGATTTATTGCTACAAACAAAAACAGATACTTTAAAGACACGGACGGATTAAGCCTTGATGCGGGAGGATTTGTAAAATGTCTTGAATTTGCAAGCGAAAAAGAAGCTAAAATTTTAGGAAAACCAAACTGCGAGTTTTTTTCACTTGCAATAAATGATATGGGGCTTAATAAAAATGAAGTTATAATGGTGGGCGATGATATTACAAGTGATATAATGGGTGCAAAAGCCTGTTTTTTAAAAACTGTTTTGGTAAAAACCGGGAAATTTAAAGAAAATGACTTATTAAAAGCCAATCCTGATTTTCTTATAAATTCAATAGCTGATTTACCGAAACTTTTGGATAATTTGTCCTAAATTTATATAAGAGAGATAAAAATTTAAGTTTTTTTTAAGAAATTAAGATATAATATTAAGACCGTTTTAAAAAATCCCTTTTCCCCCGAATTTATACAGGTATCTTTTAATCATTGTTTCATTCCCTTTAATTCCGCCTTGATGTATATATAAAATATTCTTAAATCCATAATACAAAAGCGTATCCCACCCTATCGGGTCATATAATAAATCAAACTCAATTCCGGAATTTTTTAGTTCTTTCCACAAATCAAAAAGCTCTTTGTAAAGTTTGCCGAAATGATATTTTTTCCTTGGATTTAATATTGTAGGTATTTTCCCGCCGCCTAACCACTCAAACTGTTTTTTTAGATACCTTCCATCCCCAACACACGGCACAGTCAATACTTCCACTTCAAGATGTTTTGCCAAAAAATATGCTGTTGTTCCGGTTCCGCTTGGAAGAAAAACTTTTAAATTGTTTTTGTTACAATATTCGTTTATTTCATAAGCTAAAACTTTTACACCTTGCTCTGATTCTTTTACCCTACCGCCCTCTTCTATTATAAGCGTATTTTCATCTTCTAAATTCAAAATATAATCTCTAAGCTCTTCACCTTTTAAATCTATTTCAATTATTTTAGCTCCGTTTAACAAAGCACTTTTATAATTACCTGAGGGGTTTTCTTTTAAATGTTTTGGGATATGATTTGTAAAATAAATAAATTCTTTGTTTTTTATTTTAGCAAGAAGAGACAGAGAATACATAGCGTTTGACTGGTTCGAACCAAATGAGATTATTCTTTTTTCTTTAAAATCATTCTTTAAAAAATGATAAAATTTTCTTGCTTTATTACCTTCAAAAGGCCTGAGTAAATCGTCTCTTTTAATATGATAAAAATTATTTTTAAAGAAAAAGGGGGTAATCGGGCTTTTTATTTAATAGCCCTTAAATCTTTATAAGCCTGAATAACTCTGTTTTTCATAGAAACTTCGCCTTCTCTTAGCCATTTTCTCGGGTCGTAATATTTTTTATTCGGCTTATCTTCACCCTCAGGGTTACCGATTTGGCTTTGAAGATAATCGTGATATTTTTCAATATATCCTTTAACACCGCTCCAAAACGCCCATTGTGTATCAGTATCGATATTCATTTTTACAACACCGTAATCAATTGCTTCGTGGATTTTGCTAAGTTCGCTACCGCTTCCTCCATGAAATACGAATCTTATTGGCTTTTCTTCACTGAGTCCAAATTTTTCCCTTACATATTCCTGAGAATTTTTCAAAATTATAGGTTCAAGTTTAACATGTCCAGGTTTATAAACACCGTGAACATTACCAAAACTTGCAGCAATTGTGAATAAATCACTAACTTCTCTTAATTCTTTATAAGCATATGCAACATCTTCTGGTTGAGTGTAGAGTTTTGAATTATCAATTCCCGTGTTATCAACACCGTCTTCTTCACCGCCTGTTACACCGAGTTCTATTTCAAGCATTATATCAAGAGGAGCAAGTTTTTTAAGATATTCTTTACATGTCTGAACATTCTCTTCAAGTGGTTCTTCACTTAAATCCAGCATATGCGAGCTAAAAAGAGGTCTTCCGTATTTTTCGTAATGTTTTGCGTTTGCTTCAATAAGCCCATCAATCCAAGGCAGAAGTTTTCTTGCCGCGTGGTCTGTGTGAAGTATCACAGGTACTCCATAAGCCTCAGCCAATGTATGGATATGTTTTGCTCCTGCAATAGCACCTAAAATCGCCGCTTTTTGTCCTTCATTATCAAGACCTTTTCCAGCCCAGAAATGAGCACCACCATTACTAAACTGAATAATAATCGGAAGATTTGCATCTCTTGCCGCTTCCATTACTGCATTTGCAGAATTTGTCCCAACAATATTGATAGCAGGAAGAGCAAAACCGTGCTCTTTTGCAAAATCCATAACTTTTGCCGCTTCACTTCCCGTTAAAACCCCCGGTTTCACCAAATCCATAATCCCCATTCATCCCTCCTTAATTTTTAGGAATAGTATATTTTACTTTATATGAATTTTTTAATTTTTCAAGTTCATTTTTTAGTTTTAGTTGTTTTAAATACGCAATTATTTGAGGTTTTACTTTTTCATATGGCATATAATTATTTGTCTGTTTACCTTCTACCAAAATAATATGCCATCCAAATCTTGTATGTACCGGTTTTAGAGTAATTTGTCCTGGTTTTAACTCCTGTGCCGCTTTTGCAAATTCAGGAACCATTTGTTTAGGGTTAAACCATCCAAGTTCTCCACCATTTACTTTGCTTGGTCCTATTGAATATTTTTTTGCAAGTTCAGCAAATTTTTCTTCTAATGCTTTTCCTTTAAGACCTTTTAATTCATTAATTAATTTTTGGGCTTCTTTTTCATCTTTTACGAGTATATGTCTTGCTTTGATTTTCGGAGTGGTTTTAAAATATATGTCTTTGTTTTTCTCATAAAACGCTTTTGCTTCTTTATCGCTTATTTTAATGGAATCAAGTCTGTTTTTAATCCACATATTAACGGCAAGTTTCATTTCAGCCGCTTTAAACTGAGGAGTATTTTCGATTGATTTTGCTTTTTTATTATAAAGTTCAAGCGTTTGAACATAATCGCTTACAAATTTTTTGATATGTTGAGCTGGAAGTTCTTGAACTCTTATTCTTTTATCTCCGGTAATTCCTTGAAGATAATAATTTAGCTCTTTTACAGTAATTTTTTTACCATCAACTTCCGCTAAAACAGTATTATCTTTAAGACCTTTTAAAGGTTTTCCAACCATTCCGCTTCCCATTCCCATACCTTGCATTCCCGGGAATGCAAAAAGTGCCGCTGCTGTTACCATACTTCCTAAAATTATTTTTTTCATATTAATCCTTTTTTTTATTTTTTTATGCCATATTGTGTATTACGTTTTGTACGTCGTCGATATCTTCTAAAACTTCAATAAGTCTTTCGACTTTTTCAGCCGTTTCATCATCAACATCGCTTTCGTTTGTAGCCACAAGCTGAACGTTACTTTCAAGTATTTCAATACCTTCGATTCCGTTAACAGCTTCTAAAACCGCATTGAAATCTTCCGGTGCCGTTTCAATTACCAAAACTTCATCCATCTCTTTAATATCTTCGGCTCCGGCTTCGATTGCTTTTTCTTCGACTTCTTCATCTTTATCGCTTCTTGCAACTACAATTATACCTTTTTTTTCAAACATCCACGCAACGCTTCCGCTTGTGCCTAGATTCCCGCCAGCTTTTTTAAAAGCATGTCTTATTTCGGCTACGGTTCTGTTTTTATTATCTGTCAGGCATTCTACCATAACCGCAACACCACCTGGACCATATCCTTCATAAACCACTTCTTCCAAAACCACGCCGTCAAGATTACCGGTAGCTTTGTCAATCGCCCTTTGAATATTTTGCTGAGGCATTGAATCGGCTTTTGCCCTCTCAATTGCAAGTCTTAAAGCCGCATTTGTATCAGGATTACCACCACCTTGTCTTGCGGCAGTCATTATTGCCCTTACGTGTTTTGTAAAGATTTTTGATTTTTTAGCATCTTCTTTGGCTTTGATATGTTTCACCTTAGACCATTTATTATGACCAGCCATATCTCTCCTTTTGTAAAATATTTGTTATTATACAATAAAAAAATATATAAAGGATTAAAATGGTACTAAGAATCAAAGAAGAGCTTGAAGAGATTAAAAAAAGGTTTTTAGAACATTACAAAGGAAGTAAAACAGAGCTTAATTACAATAACGATTATGAACTTTTAATTGCAATTATTCTCTCAGCCCAGTGTACTGACAAAAGAGTAAATATAATAACGCCTGAACTTTTCAAAAAATACCCAGATATAAAGTCACTTGCAAATGCGGATATTGAAGAAGTCAAAGAGATTATAAAATCGTGTTCTTTTTTTAATAATAAAGCAAAAAATATAATAGAAATGGCCAAAAAAGTTCTTAATGAACATAACGGCAAAATACCAAGAGAGCATTCAAAACTTATAAAACTCCCGGGTGTTGGGAACAAAACAGCAAATGTGTTTTTGATAGAACTTGAAGGGGCAAACAGAATGGCTGTGGATACACATGTATTTAGGGTAAGCCACAGACTTGGAATAACAGATGCAAAAACTGTCGAAGAGACGGAAAAAGATTTGGTTGAAGCCTTTGAAACGGATTTAAACGAACTTCATCAGGGATTTGTACTTTTTGGAAGATATATATGCACCGCTAAAAATCCTAAATGCGAAAAATGTTTTGTACCTGATTTTTGTGTAAGCAAAGAAAATTTTAAACCAAGATAATTACTTCTCAAATACCAAAATAAGCTTCTCGGCTTCACTGCTTCCGTATAAAGATATCGGAATTATCTCTTTTAGTTTCATATTTGTTGATTTTTCTATTATTTCGACCGGATGATAATACTGAATAATTCTGTTTTGTTTTTTTGTATAACACTCTTCGTCTTTTTTTTCAAACAGAGTAATTTCGGTAATTAAATTATTATCTTCAAATTCACTGTAAAGAACTGAAAATTTATCTTCAATTTCGGCTTTTAATGTACCGATTGCCAAATCTTCCATAGCATATAAAGTATTTATATCAAAAATAAAATATTTATTTATAATATTTTCAACACACGAAAAGAAGGTTTTAAGTTCGCTTTCATTTAAGTAATTCACCACATCAAATACTGCCACAGCCGCATCAAATTTTTCATTTAAATCACAGATATTTACAGTTTTACAATTACAGCCTTTTTTAATAGCTTTTTGAACTTGGGCTTTACTTAAATCAACCCCTTTTATCTTAAATCCCTTATCTTTTGCCAAAAGACAAAAATCTCCTCCCCCACATCCAATATCGAGAACGCTTTTTACATTTAAATCTTTAAGAACAGTTATAAAATGTCCCCAAAGTATATGTGCCGCTTCCTTATCTAAAAAAAGTTCTTCAACCTCAGCATACAAATCAAGTGCCATGAACCTGTCCTATTTTTTCTATTATTTCAAGAATTTGTTTCTTTTTTACAGAAAAGGAATTTTTGTTTGCTATCAGTCTTGCTGATGAGTGCATAATAACTTCTTTTTCTTCAAGACCGTTTTCTTTTAGAGTATTTCCTGTTTCTACAATGTCAACTATAACATCGCTAAGCCCCACAAGAGGTGCAAGCTCGATTGAGCCGTTTAGTTTGATGACCTCAACGGGAATTCCTTTTTTGTTAAAATAATTTTTTGCAATGTTTTGAAGTTTACTTGCCACTTTTATTTGAGTTTTATTTTTATAGCTCTCATCGCCTTTTATCCCTGCCACGCTTACCCTGCATTTGCCAAGTCCCAAATCCATTAGCTCCAAAACATCTGAATTAAGCTCCGTTATCACATCATATCCCACTACCCCTATATCCGCCGCCTGCTTTTGTACATATGTGGCGACATCCCAGTTTCTTACATTTAAAAAAGTAAAACCGGCTTTTTTAAGTATCAGCTTTCTGTTTTCAAACTCAAAATCTTCATCAAAAATTTTTTTAAATATCGCTAAAACATCTTCGGCAATTCTGCCCTTTGGAAGAGCTATTGTCATAATTTTTCCTTTATAGTTTTTATCATTCCTCTAAATACCAAATCTTTTATATAAACACCGCCTATAAATTCACTCAAAAACTCACCGTCTCCGCCAGTAAAAAAATATGGACCTTCAAAATTTTTTACCGTGTTTATAATAAGCCCGACACTTCCATATATAAGTGCTTCATTTGTATTTTTAGGCAAAGTATTCAAATCAAATTTTTTATATTCAACTTTTAAAACTTCTGAAATTTTAACAAAAGCCTCCTTAAAAGCAAAAAGACCGGGTGCAATAATACCGCCTTGATGTATTCCATCTTTCATAATATCAATTGTTACAGCACTTCCGGCATCAATCACAACACCGTTTTGAACACTCACACATGCCATAATCCTGTCAATTCCGAGATTTTTATAATCGCTTTTAAATTCCACATAATCTTTAAGATTAACGGCATTAGGATTTAATTTTAAAAACTCTTTTTCTTTATTTTTATTTACACTTATATAATAAACTTTTTTATCGAATTTTTGAGGATTTTTTATATTAAATATATCTCCGTTTTTATATATATGAATGTTTGTGTTTCCAATATCCGCAAGTATCAAAGAACTCTCCATTCTTTAATCATCTCCATTGCTTTTGAGCAAATAGGGGCTTTTGTAATAAGAATCTTTTTTTTGTATCTGAAATTGATATCCGGCACAAATTTCAAAAGCTCTTCAATATCTTTTTTTAATAATCTGCTTTTTTTATCTACAACAAGAATAAAGCAGTATTCGTTTTTGGTATTTACTCCAAGATAGGCTTTTATTTTTTTTCTTGTGTTTAATTTGATTTCTTCAAGTTTTTTACAAATTATTTTATTTTTAATAAGTAAATCCAAAATCTCTTTCATTCCAAATCTTCCAGCGGATGATATTTAAGTACCGTATCTTTTAAATTTTCTTTTTGTATATGAGTGTATATTTGGGTTGTATTTAGCGAAGCGTGCCCTAAAAGCTCCTGGACTATCCTAAGGTCAGCCCCACCTAAAACAAGAGATGTCGCAAACGAATGTCTAAGAACGTGTGGCGAGACATTTAGATATTTTTTGGTTATATTAAACGCACTTATACGGCTTAATTTATTGCAGTTTTTATTTACAAACAGATATTCGCTATCACAGGGTCTTTTGTTTAGATATTCTTTAATAGCCTCCATTGCGATATCCGCTATCGGCACCATTCTTTGCTTTTCGCCTTTTGCCATCGTAACTTTCACCCACCCCTCATCAATATCGCTCAGTTTTACATTCATAGCTTCACTGACCCTAAGCCCGGTAGCATACAAAAAGAGTATTAACGCTTTATCCCTTAATTCATACCAGCTGTTTTCATAATTTATGTGTGAAATGGAGTTTATTATCTCCTCTTTTGTAAGATATTTAGGAAGATTTTTTGGGATTTTTGCCTGTTTGATTTTGTGTTTGTCTTTTACCAAATCTCTTTTATAAGCAAAATCAAAAAAAGAATTAATGGCACTCAGTTTCCTGTTAAGTGAGCGTTTGTTTTCTATTTGTGACAAAAAGGCGATAATATCGCCAGTATCGGCTTCAATTAAGGGTTTATTCAAAAACTCTTCAAACTGACTCAAATCCCTCTTATAAGCATCATAAGTGTTTTTACTAACAGCCTTGTTTATAAGCAGATATTCCAAAAAACTCTCTAAATACCTACTCAATAAAAAACACCTTATTTTGATTATATATTTTGCATCCTTTTATTCTCAAAGGGGCGTCCGTATCAAACTGACCGGTTTTATAAACTGTTGCGTTAAGCTCAGGTGTAAGTTTTATAAGATATCCGCTTGATGTTACGGTATAAATATTTCCCCTGCACACAGACGGCGCAAAAAAAGATGCAAAAGGAAAATCTTTTTCTTTTATTTTTTTAAGATTCGAATCAAATTTAATTACTTTTCCTTCATTGTTAAAAACATACAAATATCCGTTATAATCAATAATATGTTTTATTGAATCTTTATAATCGATTAAAAAATTAGGATTAAACAAAACGACTCTTTTTGGTGTTGCCATAATTAGATTATCGTTTACTATATTTACATAAATCACGTTATCGATAATAAAATCATCTGAAATATCAATATTTCTTATAAATTTCAAAGAATTCGCATCCACAACGGCTATTGTACCGTTAAGCAAAGGAAACAAAATCAAAGAGTTATAAAAAATAGGTTTTGCTCCAAGATATTTTGCCGTTATGGCATCATCGCTTTTTTTATAAAATACAAGTCTGTTTTGTGCTAAATCATAAATCCCGTATCCGTTGTTTTCAAACACAATCGCAATCAAATTTCCTTTTTTTGACGCAGTATATACAAGATACGGAAGTTTAACGGTTTTGTTGTTATCAAAAATTTTGATTTTATTTCCGTATACAGCAAGATTTTTGTCTATTTTTTTAAATTTGCCAAGTTCAGTGCCGTTTATATCGTAATTTACATATTCTCCTCTAACACCGTCATCGATAAAAGAGGTCGGTTTCACATATTTAAGTTTCAACTCTTTAAAAGTCAGAGCTTTTTTTGTATAGTCTTCAAGGCTTTTTACGTCGCTTTTGGATTTTAAATTAACCTCTTTTGCATTTTTATCCTCAAACTGCTTTGTCGCACATCCGGCAAAAAGAATAAAAAAGACCAAAAACAGATATCTCATTTTACTATCCCGTAATGTAAAAGATATACTCCAAGCTGTTTGAATTTTGAATTAGGATCAATTTCATTAAACAGACTTTCGGCTTTTTTTCTGTTGTTTTCTTGAAGATAAATTCTCATAAGGGCAAATCTTACCGGGTTTTTGAGTATTTTATATTCCGGATTTAAAAGATAATTTTCAAGCGCTTCTTTTGTACCTTTTTTCATTGCGAGTTCATATGCTTTTATAGCGGCTAAATCTTTTGATTTGATTTCATTATATTTACCTTGATTTAACAAATAAAGCTCATAAAGTTTTTTATCTTTTTTTACAATTTCAAGGGCTTGTTTATCATTAGGGTTTTTTAAAAGTTTATCAAGCGCATTATTTGCTTTTATAAGTTTTTGAGTCTGAATATAATCATACGATTTATAACCTACAAAAATAATCGCCAAAACAACAACTCCTCCAATAAGCGGTTTTTTATATTTTTTTATAAATTTTTCAAGTTTGAATACTTTAACTAAAAGCTCTTCATCCTGTTTAAGCTCTTCGGTATCTTTTTTTATTTCGTCTTTTATACCCATTAATAACCTTTTTATTAGAATTTTATCAAAAATTCATCTATTTTTTTTATCAACTCATCAGTAAGTTTAACTTCCAAATCGATTATTTTAAGTTTTAATGGAAATTTTTGAAGTTTTACATAATCTTTTGCGGTAGTAACTATTAACTTGTCTTTAAACTCTTTCAAATCTTCCCATTTATATTCATAATGGTCGGGGAAAAATTTATACTCTTTATTCCAGTATTTAAGAAGTCTTTTAGGATTTGAAATTCCACTTATTAATATATCACCATTTGGAACCTTAACTTCTCTTTTTATCTCTTTTACAACAAAATCTGCATATTTTAAAAAACTTCTTGGGTATCTGTATCCTCCCGCAGGCAAAACAAAAGGATTTTTTATTTTTTTGTCAATTACAATATTTAATTTTTTAAAAGGTTTATCAAACCCATCATCCAAAATCACAAAATCAGCCCCCATCTCTTTGGCTTTAATAATCCCTTCTTTTCTGTTTTCACTCACAATAACGGCAGAATTTGTAAACATAGCTATCTCCATCGCCTCATCGCCGCTCATTTCTACATCTGTCAATATTTTTTTAAAATTCTTAACGACAACCAACCCTTTGCTTTTTCTTTTATATCCTCTCATAACAACTGCAATTTTTTTATTTTTATAATGATTTACAATAGCTTTCGTAAGAGGAGTTTTACCGCTTCCACCAATAATTATATTTCCCACGGAAATTACGGGAATCCCCAAATTTTCGTATTTTCTTGGAAATTTGAAATAGATAGATAAAAAGTAGATAAAAGATAAGGGAAGTAAAAGAATAATAAAAAAATAGTGATACCATTTCGGATAAAAAAGCATCTCCTCAAAAAAAGAGTAGATTTTTTTCAAAGTCTTATATCTCTTTCATACAAAAAATCATGCCCTACCGTTCTGCTTTTTAGTTTTGCGATGATAGGCGGTTTTCTTTTAAATTGATTCTGATATATTTTTTTAAGCACAAATTCAACTAAATTTTTATCGTATTTTTTCAAAAGTTCTTCTTTTGTAGCTCTATTGTCAACAAAATCCTCAATTACCGGATCAAGCTGGGCATAACTGTATCCAAGTTCTGCCTCATCACTTTGCCCCTGCCACAAATCAGCACTTGGGGGTTTATTGATTATCTCATCATTTACGCCTAAATATTTTGCAAATTCAAAAATTTCTGTTTTATATAAATCCCCTATCGGATTAAGTGCACTTGCCAAATCTCCAAAAAGCGTTCCGTATCCGAGCATAAGTTCGCTTTTGTTGCTTGTGCCTATTACAAGGGCGTTAAGCTCTGCCGATTTGTCATAAAGAATCGCCATTCTCATTCTGGCGGAAAAATTTCCAAGTCTTACTTTATCATCGATTTGATACGCTTGTAAAAGAGGAGCTATTGAAATAATTTCATACTCAATATCAAATTTTTCACAAAGTTTTTTTGCATCTTCTATGCTTTCTTTGCTTGAAAACTGGCTTGGAAGCATAAAAACTTTAAAATTATCACCCAATGCTTTTTTAGCCAAAACGGCCACAACGGCACTGTCTATTCCTCCGCTAAGACCGCATATGCCCTTTTTAAGTCCGGTTTTTGTTATTTCTTCATAAATAAATTTAATTAAAAATTTCTCAATAAGCTCCCATTTTTTCATTTTTAACCTTAACTGTCAATATAATTTTTAAGAAGTTTTCCGATATTCGGATGTCTAAGTTTTTTAATCGCACTGCTTTCAATCTGTCTAACCCTCTCTCTTGTTACATTAAGTGCTTTTCCAATTTCTTCAAGCGTTCTCTCGCTCTTATCGGGCATTAGACCGAATCTCATTTTAATAACTTCTCTTTCTCTTTCATTCAGGTTTTGAAGTATTTCGTCAATATGTCTTCTAAGGTCTTCATGAACCACTTCTTCATAAGGGTTGCTAAATGTTTTATCTTCGATAAAATCTCCGAATTTTCCGTCTTCCTCTTCACCCACAGGCGCTTCAAGAGATACAGGCTCTTTTGAGATTTTAAGAATCTGTTTTACCTTTTCTATTGGCATTTTCATCTCTTTTGCAATAACTTCAAGAGTTGGTTCTTTCCCTTCTTCCTGGACGTGTTTTCTTATAATTTTATTGATTTGATTGATGTTTTCTATCATATGTATAGGGATTCTGACCGTTCTTGCCTGGTCAGCTATGGCTCTGCTTATTGCCTGTCTTATCCACCAAGTTGCGTATGTTGAAAACTTATATCCTTTTTCAAATTCGAATTTATCAATTGCCTTCATAAGTCCTATATTTCCTTCTTGAATCAAATCAAGAAAAGGAAGGCCTCTGTTGGTATATTTTTTGGCGATACTTACAACAAGTCTCAAATTCGCCCTTGCCATTTTCTCTTTTGCTTCGGTTACTATTTTTTTACCTCTTTTTAGCTGTTCAAGAATCACTTCAAGTTTTTCAGGCTCCATTCCAAATGTATTGTCACTTGCCTGTTTTGCCTCAACAAGTTTTTTGATATCCATATAAATATTTACCATTGTATGTTCAGGAACCATTGCAGCAATATCTTCTTTGCTAAGCTCCGTAATTTTGCTCAAAATTTCTTTATGAAGTTTTCTTAATTGCTCATTAAAAAGCGGTAATCTATATTCTTTCTTTTTGAGCTCTTTTTCAAAATCTTTATCGCCTTTTAAGGCCGTTTCAACCGTTTTTACGATTTCGTTTATCAGTTTTGAAGTATATCCAAGCTCGGTCAAAGCCTCTTTTACTTTTTTCTTTTTAAAAGTCAGTTGAAGTATTTTATGGAAATTATCAAGAGAATCCCTATCAGGCGAATTTATAACCTTATCATACTCATCAAGCACTTTTTCCCACTCTTTTTTCGCTTTTTCAAGATTTTTGAAAAGCTCGTTGATTCTTTTTTCTCTTAAAGATATTTTTTTCTTTCTTTTTCCTTCTTTTGAATCTTCATCTTCAACTTCTTCTTCATCAACAAAGTTCTTAAAAAGCTCTTTTACCCTTCTTTCTCTATTTAAAAGAGGCTCTTTGTATTTAAGCACCAAATCAATCAAATAAGGAATAGAACATATTGCATCAAGAATAATCTCTTCTCCAAGCTGTATTCTTCTGAATATCTCAACTTCTTCGTCTTTATCAAGAAGAGGAATATGCCCCATTTCCCTTAAATACATCCTAACAGGAGAATCAGACCTTGACCATTCAAGAAGTTCTTTGTCTTTAAGTATTTCTTCTGCCAATTCTTCTTTTTTTCTTTCTCTTTCTTCTTCATTTCTTACAACATCTTCAAGATTTTTGAGTTTTGCAACCTCAGCGGCTGTCATAAGTTTGATATTATTTTCTTTAATCGCTTCTAAAATCTCTTTCGTTTGAGTTTTAGTAGGAACTTTCGGAAGCAGTGAAACAAGTTTTTCGTAAGTAACTATTCCGTTTTTATTTTCTTTAAAAAGTTTTGTAAGCTCTTTTGAAAGTGCCATTTATACTCCTTTTTTTATTAAAACCTGTCAATAAAGAACTTTTCTTCATTAACAGATTTTAAGCGCGCAATTATAATAAATTTTTTTGGAACGATTATTGCTTGCATTTTAAAAATACTTTTTTTAATTATATCATTTAAAGGTTAAAATATGATTAACGGTTTTTATGACGCCGCAGGAGGAATGGTAACGCAGTTTAACAGACTAAATGTTATATCAAACAACCTTGCAAACGTAAATACACCGGGGTTTAAACAAGACGATACAATAATTGGAGAATATGAAAGACTTTTTAGTACAAAAAGAGACATATTGCCTCTTGAAAACAATACAAAAGAAGCGGCTAAATTTTTAAACAGAAATATCAACAAAGTTCCTGTTGTAGTAGAAGAATATACCGATTATTCCATCGGAACGCTTCAAAAATCGTCAAACCCCCTTGATTTGGCATTAAAACAAAAAAACAGCTTTTTTGTAGTGGATTTCAACGGAGAAAAACTCACCCGTGCCGGAAATTTTAATCTTGATTCACAAGGATATCTTGTGACAAAAGAGGGATATAAAATTTTAGATATTGAAAATAATCCGATACAAATTCCTCTAAACGCCTCAAAAATCGTTATAGACCAAAATGCAAATATTTATGTTGACAATGAAAAAATAACAACACTTAAAATTGTAAGTATCGATAATTTAAACACTTTAAAAAAACTTGGAAACACAATGTGGTCTTTTGATTCGAACAGGGCAAAAATTGCTACAATAAACTCAACACTTCAAGGATTTATAGAAAAATCAAATGTAAATCCTGTAAATGAAATGACTCAATTGATTGAAACCAACAGACTCGTAGAACAATACCAAAAAGTTATGACCACATTTATGGACGATTTAAACAAAGACGCAATTGAAAAACTTGCAAGCGTCAGGGCGTGATGAAAAGTTTTAAGTTCCAAGTTCCAAGTTTTAAGTTTCAAGTTCCAAATGGGAAAAAAGAAATTAATATTCAAGAAATTTTAAGGAGAGAAAATGATTAGAAGTTTATATACTGCCGCAACAGGGATGCTTGCACAGCAGACACAAATAGATGTCGTATCAAACAACATATCAAACGTAAATACGATAGGATACAAAAAACAAAGGGCTGAATTTGCAGATCTTTTTTATCAGACAATGGAATATGCCGGAACATCAACTTCCGAAACAACACAGTCACCTACCGGTATAAGCGTTGGGCTTGGGGTAAGACCTACGGCAATTACCAAAATATTTACCCAGGGAAATTTCAAAGAAACTCACAATAATCTTGATTTGGCAATTCAAGGAGACGGATTTTTTCAAATCCAACTGCCTGATGGGAGAATAGGATATACAAGAGACGGTGCATTTAAACTTGACGCCAACGGAAATATAGTCACAAGTGACGGATATAAACTTATTCCGAACATAACACTCCCGGCCGATACGGTTCAAATCTCAATCGGGACTGACGGAACCGTATCAATCCTTGAAGCAGGACAGACCCAAATGCAGCAAATCGGTCAAATACAGCTTGCAAAATTCATAAACCCGGCAGGTCTTCATTCTCTTGGAAGTAATCTTTATATTAATACATCAGCCTCAGGGGACCCTATAGTGGATATCCCGGGACAAAACGGACTTGGTGAGATAAGACAGGGATTTGTTGAGATGAGTAACGTTCAGCTTGTGGATGAAATGACCGATTTAATTACTGGACAAAGGGCATATGATGCGGCAAGTAAGGCAATTGTCACAAGTGATGAAATGCTTCAAACAGTAAACAACCTAAAAAGATAATTAACCCATTTTCTCTTCTTTTGATATATTTTATATAAAACTCACCCCTTAAAATTCAACACTCATAACTTCATCTACCTTCTTCTCCCAACTCCCTCATTCACTCATCCACCCATCCACCCATCATCTCATTCACCCCCTTCCTTTACCTTCCAGACCATTTTTGATAAAATTCAACTAAAAAAGGATATTAATGAATATTATTACCGGAAAAATATGGAAATTCGGTGACAACATTGATACTGATTTGATTATACCTGCAAGATATTTAAATACATCAGACCCGCATGAACTTGCCAAACACGTTATGGAAGATGCCGACCCTGAATTCCCTAAAAAGGTTCAGCCAGGAGACATTATTGTCGCAGGATACAATTTCGGAAGTGGAAGCAGCCGCGAACATGCCCCAATAGCTCTTAAAGCCGCCGGAGTTTCAGCAGTAATTGCCAAAAGTTTTGCAAGAATTTTTTACAGAAACAGTTTTAATATGGGGCTTCCTATTTTCGAACTCCTTGAAACAGATGAATTTAACGAAGGCGATTTGGTAAAAATTGACCTTGACAAAGGTATAGTACACAATATTGATACGGGAAAAGAGTATAAATTCGCTCCTATTCCTCCTTTTATGCAAGAACTTATCGCAGCGGGCGGACTGATAAATTATGCAAAAGAAATTTTAAAGGAAAACAATGAAAAATTATAAAATTGCCGTTTTAAAGGGTGATGGTATTGGTCCTGAAATTGTGGATGAAGCGATTAAAGTGCTTGATTCCGTGGCAAGCAAAGAAGGTTTTAATCTTGAATATAATGAATATCTAATCGGAGGAAATGCAATAGATGTATTTGACAATCCGTGTCCTGATGAAACAATAAAAGGATGTCTAAATTCCGATGCAGTGCTTTTTGGCTCAATCGGAGGGCCTAAATGGGACAATCTGCCAAAAGAAAAAAGACCTGAAACGGGACTTTTGAAACTCAGAAAATCTCTCGGACTTTTTGCGAATATAAGACCGGCTATTATTTTTGATGAGCTTGTGAATGCATCAACCCTCAAACCGGAAGTAATAAAAGGCGTGGATTTAGAAGTTGTAAGAGAACTTACAGGCGGTATATATTTTGGAGAGCCGAGAGAAAATACAAAAGATGTGGCTTTTAACACAATGATTTATACAAGAGAAGAAATTGAAAGAATTGCCGAAGTCGCTTTTGAAGAAGCTATGAAAAGAAGAAAAAAAGTAACATCTGTTGATAAGGCAAACGTACTTGAAGTAAGTGAGCTTTGGAGAGAGGTCGTTGAAGAAGTTCATAAAAGATATCCTTTGGTAGAGCTTGAACATATGTATGTGGATAATGCCGCTATGCAACTTATAAGAAATCCGAAACAGTTTGATGTTATTCTTACAGGTAATATTTTCGGAGACATATTAAGCGATGAAGCAAGTATGATTGTAGGAAGCATCGGCCTTCTTCCAAGTGCAAGTATAGGCGGCAAAGTGGGACTTTTCGAACCGATTCACGGAAGCGCGCCTGATATTGCGGGACAGGGTATCGCAAACCCTATCGCCACAATTTTAAGCGCTGCGATGATGCTTGATTACTTAAATGAATCAAATGCGGCTAACAGAATAAGAAATGCAATAAAAGAAGTTTTATCTGAGGGTTACAGAACAAAAGACATCGCATCATTTGATGCAAAAGAAGTGGTTACGACAGAAGAGATGGGAAGTTTGATAGCAGAACATGCCTCTAAGTAAAACTTACGCAGAAATTTTAATATCTCAGGGCTTCAAAAATGAAGCCGTTGAGGTATATAAAAAACTTCTTGAAAAAAATCCTGATGACAGTGAAATAAAAGAAGCGCTTGAGCGTCTTATGAAAAGAAAAAAGTTTGAAGGTGTAAATGTATTGAAACTTAAAGAATTTGACAATATAAACCAAAAAACAAGATATCAATTCGAAGAATGGCTGAAAGATTTAAAATGGACTTAAAAGATACTATACTTGAAACACTCCAAGAAATTGACCAGGATGAAATTGTCGAAAAAATTACTGAAAGCAAAAAAGAGTGTAACAAAGAATTCTTACGACATTTAAAAGAAAGACTTTTAATACTTTTTGACGGGCTTCAATCTCCAAATACAGACAATCTTGAAATAAAACTTGATGTTACTTTAAATTTTTTAGAATACCTCCTTGCCAAAATAGAAGAAAAACTCTCTGAATAAATTGAGAATTGAGAGTGGAAAGCGAAGAATTAGAGTTTTTAAAAAAATTTTTTGCTCCTTACTCTAAAAGAGTATATCTCGTAGGAGGATGTGTAAGAGATGAAATTTTAGGAAATACCCCAAGAGAATATGACATTGAAGTTTATGATATAACTCCCGAAAAATTTGATGAATTAATGCAAAAAATAGGTGCTAAGGGAGTTGGAAAAAGTTTTTTTGTATATAAATGGAAAAATTTTGATATTTCTCTACCAAGAATTGAAAACAAAACTGGATATGGACACAGGGGATTTGAGGTAAAAATCACACAAAACGAAAAAGAGGCTTCAAAAAGACGCGATTTTACAATGAATGCTTTAATGAAAAATATCTACACGGGAAAAATTCTTGATTTTTGGGGCGGGATAAAAGATATTCAAAATAAAATTATCCGTCATATCGACGATAAAACTTTTGTTGAAGATTCTTTGAGGGTTCTAAGGGCTATGCAGTTTGCCAGCCGTCTTAGATTCAAAGTGGCAAAAGAGACGGTTAAACTCTGCCAAAGTATAGATTTAAACGATTTAAGTAAAGATAGAATATATATGGAATTTGAAAAAATGTTTAAAAGTAAATATTTATACTATGGATTTTATTATTTTATTGTATTAGGAATTGCAAAAAAACTCTTTAATTTAGAATTTAAATGTAAAGAATTTTTTCATTTAGCAAAAATTTATAAACTTAATCCCCTGCCCTCTTTTTTCTTTTATCATCTAAGATATTACAAACATATAAAACTAACTCAAATCACAAATGCACTTAATATGCCAAAAAATTTAATAAAAGAAATAAACACTAAAAAATGCCCTAAAACAGTTACAAACAGATTTCTTTACGCCTTAGCGCTTAAATATCCTCTAAAAACTTTCAGTATTCTAAATTTTAACTGCTGTGAAAAATGGATAAAAAAAGAAAATTTATGGAATAAAAAATATAAACCTAAAAAAATTGATCCAAAAAACCCAAGAAAGTCCATTCTTAATGAAATCAGAAGTTATGATATAATTTATCTTAAAAAAGGCAATATATGAAATATACCCTTTTAATAGATTGTGATGATAAAAAAGGCCTTGTTTATAAAATATCAAAAGTTTTGTATGAAAATGACTTTAATATAGAAACACAACAGGAATTTGTAGATAAAGAAAACAATAAATTTTTCTTCCGTGCTGTAATTGCCGGGGAAGTTGACAAAGAAAAACTTAAAAAAGAAATATTAAAAGAAGTGCCATGTGCAAATGTCAGAATTTACAAAAAAAGAAAAAAAAGACTTTTTATTATGGCAACAAAAGAAGCACACGCGCTTGGAGACATACTTATCAAGCAATACAGCGGGGATTTGGATGTTGAAATTATAGGAGTTATTGCAAACAGGGAGAATTTAAAAGATTTAGTTGAAAAATTCAATATTCCTTTTTATTATGTTCCGGCTGAAAATAAAAGCAGAATAGAACACGAAAACGAAATGCTAAAAATTATTGAACCTACAAATCCGGATTTTATAATCTTAGCTAAATTTATGAGAATCTTAACTCCTAATTTTGTTGAAAAATTCCCAAATAAAATAATTAATATTCACCACTCTTTCTTGCCTGCTTTTATTGGTGCTAATCCATACAAACAGGCATATGATAGAGGAGTAAAAATAATTGGGGCAACGGCACATTTTGTAAATAATAATCTTGATGACGGACCTATCATAGAACAAGATGTTATCAGGGTAAATCACGAAATGAGCTGGGAAGAGATGAGAGTACAAGGACGCGATATTGAAAAAATCGTATTAAGCCGGGCTATAAAACTTGCTATTGAAGATAGAATTTTTGTATATGCTAATAAAACAATCATTTTATAAGTGAAAAGTGAAAAGTGAAAAGTGAAAAATGAAAAAGTTAATGAAATAAAATATAAAATATTAAAAAACCGTTTACAAGAGGTATTGTCTAAAAATCCAAAAAAAATATCTAAAATACTCTCTTTTTTAATCAAAAGGCACAAAAATGTTTAATATTGTACTTTTTAATCCACAAATTCCTCCAAATACCGGAAATATCGGAAGACTTTGTGTAAATGCGGGGGCAAAACTTCACATAGTAAAACCAATCGGATTTGACATAAGCGAAAAAGCTGTAAAAAGAGCGGGACTTGATTACTGGGATAAACTTGATTTGAAGGTGTGGGAGAGCATTGAAGAATTTTTGCAAAACAACGACACTTCAAAAATGCATTTTGCCACCACTAAAACAAAAAAACCATATTTTCAGGCAAAATTCAATCCGGGAGATTTTATAGTATTTGGAAGCGAAACAAAAGGAATTGATGAAAATATTTTAAATAAAAATAAAGACAGATGTATAACAATTCCAATGACAAAAGAAGGAAGAAGTCTTAATCTCGCAGTAAGCACAGGAATAATACTTTATGAAGCAATAAGACAAAATTTTGATAAATTTGACATATATCAATGAAATGTCATTTTATTTAATGTATTATTGCTAAAACATTAAAGGAAAATAATGACATTCGAAAAATTTGAAAAAGAGATAAAAACTCTTGAAAAATTTTTTCCTATATATTGCAATGATAAACATACCGACCAATTTGAAAGAGAATATAAAATTCCCTATCTTAATAAAACAATAGAATTTAAAATATCTTTATGTGAAGACTGTCATGAGCTTTTGAGATATGCAATTACAAGACTTCAAGAATGCCCTAATGACCCTAAACCCAGATGCCGACAATGTCCCGATCCTTGTTATGAAAAAGAAAGATTCAAACAAATGGCTAAAATGATGAGATATTCCGGAATGAAACTCGGTCTTACAAAAGCCGCAAAAAAACTCAAATTTTGGAGCAGAGATTAAAAAGAATTAAATGTTTTTAAAAATGCAATAACTTCCCAAAACACAGCCTCAGGATTTGAATTTCCTTTTCTTATTTTAAGCTCGGCATCCAATAAAAATTTTAACAATTCATAAAAATCTTTTTCTTTCAATTTTACGGCAAGTGAAACTCTCTGTTTTTCTATATCAAAAGGCAGTTGATATCCAAGAAGGCCTTTTAAAGATGACAGCCCTGTTTTTTTTATATACAGATTATATTTGTATAAATCTTTTATATACCTCGTAAAAGCAGATAAAAATCTTTTATAATCAGTTTTAATAAGCATATTTTTAAGAGAATTTTCAAAATCTTCTCCTTTTAAAATAGACACAAATAAATCCTCAAATGTATCTTCTTTATATGAAAAAACAAGCTCGTCAATATCATTTGAAGTTATCTCATCTGTAAAAAGAGCAAGTTTTTCAAGTTCTTTTTCCAAAAAAAGAGGCTCGACTGAGCGGATAAGTTTCATTTTTGCTTCTTTTGTAATAGAAACATTTAAATTTTTAACTTTTTCATCAATAAACAATATCAAATCTTTTACATCAGGACTAAAAAATCTAACCTGATTCTTTATAGATTTTGGCGGCTTATTACCGTAATAAAAGAAAAAAAGATATGAAGTTTTTGTTTTTTTAACTAATTTATCAAGATTTTGAGGAATTTTATTGTGTTTTAAAATTAAAACGTTCGTATCACCAAAAAGTGAATTTTCACTTAAATGAAGTTTTGCCTCTTCATAGTCATATTCGTCAAAATACATTTTTAATATGTTAGCATCTTTAAATTTTGCCAAAATTTTCTTTTCATATAAATCTAAATAAAATTCGTTACCGTAAAACACAACTGTGTGAGGTATTTCTTTGAGTTTATCAAATTCTTTTTTATACATAACCTACTTTTTTTATAAAATTATACTATAAAGCTAAAAAGGAGATAAAATGAAAAAAACCTTTTTTTTATCAATAATGACAACTCTTCTTCTTGCTAATGGATACAAGGTACCAGAACAATCAATATCCGGTATAGCTTTGAGTAATGCAAATGTCGCGAACACTTCATCTGCCGATGCGGCATATTACAATCCCGCAAATATGGGATTTATGGAAGATAAAAACTATTTTGAACTTGATGCTACCTTTATTCACCTAAACAAAGTTAAATTTACAAACCAAAATGGAGAAGTTTATTATTCAAGAAAAGAAGACTTCGCCCTGCCGCAGTTTCATTTTGTAAGCAAATCTATTAACAGTTGGAGATTTGGATTTAGCATTCTTTATCCTGACGGACTTTCAAAAAGATGGGACGATGTCGTACCGGAAGCCGGAGCAAAAGAATTTACATTAAAAACGGTTGAATTCAATCCAAGTGTTGCAAAAAGACTTTCTGAGAACTTCTCAGTCGCTTTTGGTATAAGATTTGTAAAAAGTGAAGGTATAGCCAATGTTTTAGGACTTAAACAAAATAGTGACGGCACCATAACACCTCTATATTCTCAATATCTAAACGGTACAAGCTGGGATAGAGGCTGGAATGCGGCTCTTAGCTTTCAAAACGATACGAAAGATATAAAAGCGGCTGTGACATTCAGATCATCTATTAACCTATCGCTAAGCGGTAACGGAAGCGGGTTTTATTCTAAATATCTTATAACGGGACAGCCGGCGGATATAAACAAATATATCTATTTCAATACTCCTGGAAAAGTAACGGTACCAATTCCTGCACAATTAAATATAGCACTTTCAAAAACATTTGACAAAACAACTGTTGAAGCGGTGTTTGAGAGAACATATTGGAGTAAATACAAAACACTTGATTTTGATTTTAAAGACCCTTATGTCAATGCAATATTCGGAAAACCAAAACCAAAATACTGGAAAGACGCAAATACTTACAGACTTGGTATTACACATAAATACACACAAAAACTAACTGCAATGATAGGATATGCATATGATAAAACGCCTGTACCTGATAAAACAATTGACTTTACACTGCCTGATAGTGATAAACATATCTTCTCAGCAGGCATCAAATACAGACTTGATGATAGAATGAGTATAGGAATAGCGGGACTTTATACCGCACAGAAAAAAAGAAGCGCAAAAGTATACGACCCTATTACAAAATCATATACAGTGGGGAAATTCAGTAAAGGGGGAGCAGTCCTTTTTGGTATAGGACTTAGTTATAGTTATTAATCTTTCTTAACTTTCCCTTTTATTTTTGCTGTCGCAATATTGGCGTTTGTAATTTCGATATCCACTTTTTCGAAAAGATTAAATTTTTCTTTATCTTTTAAAAACACTCTTGCACCAAGAAGTTTGTCTTCTAAAATTTTTGCAATAGGAGGAATTTCAGTATCTTCAATAATTCCTTTATATATTTTACCTATATTTTCGTTAGCAACTCTTGCATATTTTCTGTCATAAAAATCCCATTCGACTTTCATAGCTTCTCTTTCAAGTTCGCTTAATTTAACCACTAAGGCTTCTACGTTTCTCAAAATATATTCAAGAATTTTTTTCTCATTTTTTATTGTTGCTTTTAGAATTCTATGAAGTGTAAGGTCAGAATATCTTCTAATAGGCGATGTAAAATGCGTATATCTATCAAACCCCAAAGCGAAATGCCCTATATTGCTTGCATCATATCTTGCCTGTTGCTGTGAGCGGATTATAAGTTTATCGACAAATTTTTTGATTCCTAGTTCATCTGCTTGTTTTTGTATATCAGAAACTACTTTTACAAAATCTTTTTCATCAACATTTACATTAATTCCAAGTGCTCCAAGTTCACTATAAAGCTCATCAATACTGGTTTGAGAAGGTTTTTCATGAACCCTGAATATTCCAAAATCAATCATTTTCGCAGCCGCTTTATTAGCAAGAAGCATACAGTCTTCTATAAGTTTATGAGAAGGTGTCTCTTTTTCAAGATTCACTTGTTTTATCATCCCGTTTTCATCTAAGACCATTCTTATTTCATCACTCTCGAATTCAAGACCTGATTTTAATCTTTTATGTCTTATTTTTTTTATTCTCTGCCACAAAGGTAAAAGCCATTGTAAAATTTCTTTATCAATTTCATCGGTATTATCTAATTTACCCTCTAAAAACTCGTCTACTTTATCATATGAATATTTTCTTTTTGATTTAATAATACCTTCAAACAGCTCTTCTTTTAAAACTTCATTATTTTTATCAAGCGTTATTTTAAAAATAAAAGCAAGTCTGTCTTCATTTTCTTTAAGTGAGCAGATATTTTCACTAAGCTCTCTTGGAAGCATCGGTACAGATTTATGAGGAAAATAGATACTAAATCCTCTCTCTTTTGCTTCTTTGTCAATATTTCCGTTAAGATATACATATTCACTTACATCTGCAATAGCGACATAAAGCTCGTTTTTCTCAGTGTCAAAATATATAGCGTCGTCATGGTCTTTTGCACTCTCAGGGTCAATCGTACAAAAACTGAGATGTGTCAAATCAATTCTGTGCGGATACATAGATTTATCAACATAATCTCCAAACGCTTTTGCTTCTTTAATAGCCTTTTTTGAGAATTCCTCTTTTTTGTTATAAAGTGCAAGTGAGATTTTATCATCTATCCAAGGGTCATCTAATACCCCTAAAACTTCTTCAATTTTGGCTGTGTAGTTATTTACTTTAAATACTGCACCTTCGGGTAGTTTTTTGAGTGTTTTTTTCTTTTCATTTACAAAAGTCGGCTGGTCTGTTTTTATGTTTTTAAGAACCGGTACCTTTTTACCGTTTTTAATTTCAAAAGTAAGATATACCACACTGTAAGCAAAAGCTTTTTCTAAAATATAAATAACTTTTGCTTTTGGTCTTCCTTTTTTATTAAAAAGCCTCTGGGCAATAACCAAATCTCCCCTGCTTGCGCCGTTTAAATGATGTGATTCAATTAAATAATCTTTCTCTTTAACACCTATTGGAATCAAAAAACCAAAACCCTTTTTTGTAACATCTACTTTTCCAGCTCTATAAGAAGATTTAAGTTTTATTATTTTCCCATCCGTTACAACACCAAGAGCAATTAAATCATTTAGAATATCTCTTTTATCTCTTGGAATGTCTTTTCTATCAATCCCTTTTACAAGTTTAAATACAAATTCTTTCACCAATTTCCTTTAACCATTTGCAGCGCGATGTTTAAATTTTCAACATTAAGTTCATAATCTTGTGCTTTTTGAATACCTTTTTTTATATCTTCTTCTTTATTTGGTTCCAACATATCTTCAATTGTCCTTAATACATCAAGAACCTTTGAATATTCATCATTTGGATTGTCAATATTTTCAATTGGTGAAATTAAATCTTCGGCAAAATGCCAATGTTTAAATATTTCGGCAGTTACCTCGGATGTTGTATAACCTGTAAATTCTTTTTCGAGTTCATATCTGTTTTTTGAGGTGAGTTTACTTCTAAAATCATCTGCTCTGTTTTTACCGATTAAATATAAAGATATAACAACTGCGCCAAGATCTATCAAAAACGAATCAGTAGCTAAAATATCAAGTTTGTTTCTTTGGATCTTATACCAATTTATAGCTATTGCATTTCTTATATTCGCAACATCATGAAACTGAGCTTCATCAATTCCATAAGCACTTAAATCAAATTTCAGCGTATTTCTTATGGCAAAAGATATTACAAATCCTTTAACCGTATTCATACCAAAAAGAGAGACAGCTTGGTCTACTGTTTTAATCTGTTTAGTAAATCCGTAAAGCGGGGAATTGGCTGCTTTTAGTAAATTTGCAGTAATCATAGGATCATCTTTTATTACATTTACCAAATCTTTAATTGATGCATTAGGATCACTTGTGATTTTTTGCACTTCAATAACACTTTTAGGAAGAGGCGGGAGATTTTTTATATGAGATAAAATATTATTTTCCATTTATGCTCCTTAATTTTTCTTCTATTATATCATTACTACCGTAAGAATCGATATAAACTTTCAATAAATCTCTCGCTTTTTGTAAATTATGCTTTTTTATCATTATATCAGCGAAAATTATCCAGCTTTCAGGTTTTGAAGGAACAAGATTATTTGCATTTAAAGCCCATATTTGCGCTTTTTTCAAATTATTTTGTTTAAAATATATTTTTGCTATTGTAATAGCAAGATTGTAATCTTTATTTGTTTTAAAATCATTAATTAAATCAGTTATATTTACATTGTTTTCTTTAATTTTAATATTCTGAGTAGAAACATTTGGAATATTTTTTTTATGAGCTTCTTTTAACTGGGGTTTAGTTTTTTCCTTTTTTGAAATTATCGTTTTCTTTGTTTTTTTAGATTCAACCGGTTCTTTTATAAAATCTATATTAGGAAGAATAAATTTCAGCTCCTGATTATTTGTAGCTTCTTTTTTTATCTTTTGCGTATTTAATTCTTTTTTATTAGAAAAGTTATTTTTCTTATTATTCTTAGCAGTCTCTTTTTTTGTTTGTGCAATAACTTTTGATGTATTTGAAGAAAGATTTTCTTTTTTTTTATTTTTGGTCGAATTCAGAAAAATCACCGATATAGCTATAAAAATAACAAATAGTATAAAACCTATAAATGCTTTTAAATAAAGTTTTTTATAATATATCTTTTCAAGCTCTTCATATCTATGCATCCGTTGCCTTTAAATCCATAACCGCTATATGAATATATTTATTGTGTAATTTATCAAGATTTATTTTATTCGGGTCTTTTTTATAAAAATAATCAAGTACATCAAGTAGTTTATACATTAGCTGATTAGTCGCTCTTAGCGAACCTCCCGTATGTTTATATATAAGTTTAAAATTTGATTTTGTAAACATAGAAGCAATATCATTATAATTATTTTTTAAAAGTTTTGTAAGAATAAAATTTTCCATTTCATCCTGTTTTACTTTTTTAACAGGAATTATTGTATTTATCCTTGTTTTAAAATGTTTTTTTGATAAAAGTTCTTTTACATTTACGTCATGTGTAGCAAATACAATAGTAATGTTACCTTTATCAGCATAAATTCGTAAATTTTCCCATGTGTTTGAAGTTAGAAGCTGAGCTTCATCCAAAAACATAATATGATGAGACTTCAAATCAAGTTCTTTTAAAACTTTTAATACATAATCAATTTCAAGATACGGATTAGATATATAGAAAATATCTTTTTTATCTTTAAGTTGATGATAAATACTTTTTAAAAGAAGACTCTTCCCACTTCCAGCTTCTCCTGTTAATAAAACCATTCTTTCTTTTTGAGCTATTGCACTTAAAAGATCAGTTTTTATTTTTTCAGAAGAAGGAAGAGGGATATATTTAGAAACGTCAACTATATCTCTAAAAAGCTCTTTTGCACCGTTAAAATCTGCCAAATCCCAAATCCCTTAATGTTTTTTTATGTTTTGAATCTATTATATGAGGCGTAATTACAAATACAAGTTCTTTTTTTGTAGTAACTTTTTCTTTTGATGAAAACAAATATTTAATAAGCGGTATTTCTTTCAATACCGGTACACCGTTTACTTTTAAAGTTTTATCATCAGTAATAAGTCCTCCAAGAACCAATGTTTGATTATTTTTAAGTTTTACCACACTTAACATTGTGTTATCAGTAGTATCAGGTGGCATTCCTCTATTTGTAGAAGTAATTTGAGTTGGATCTCTAAATTTTGAAAGTCTTGGTTCAATACTTAAAATAATATCACCGTTATCACTTATTTGAGGTGTGATATCTAAAACTACTCCGACAAATTTTGATTCAACGGTATATTCAGTATTTGGATTTCCATTTTGGTCAGTTACAACTTTTGAAGCATATTTATAATAAATCGTATCTCCTACACTAATGATTGCTTTTTGATTATTTAAAGTCATAATTTTAGGATTTGAAATTGAATTTACATTACCGTTTTGTGAAAGGAAATTCAAAAGACCAGAAATATTAAATACTGCTGAATTGAATACAGCTTCACTTCCTCCTAAATATCTACCTCTTAAAGGAACATTTGTACGATTCAATGATAAAGAAAGTTGAGACCAATCAATTCCTGTTTTATGAGAACTTGAAAGTTCTACACTATAAATATGCACATCTATTAGTACCTGTTTAGTTAAATTATGCATTAAGTTTTCTATATAATGCCCAACTGCTTTGAGCTGTTTCATTGTACCTGTTACCATTATAATTCCAGTATTTCTATCAATTATCGGTTTAAATGAAGTTATTCCAAGTTTTTTAATCAAATCATAATTAGGATCAAGCATAAAATTGCTTTCGGTTAAATTAGTAACTTGTTTTTCGATTTTAGACCAAAAATTGAAGTTATATGTATTTTTTACTTTACTGTCAGTTGCATCCAAATTTGATTCACCGGTTCTACTTGATGAAATAAAATTGATTTTAAATGATTTGGTTTTAAAATAACTAAGTTCTAAAACATTGTTTTTTAATGTATAAAAAACACCTTTTTGAGTTAAAATCAAATCCAGGATTTGTCTTAATGTATAATTTTTAACTCTAATATAAGGCATTTTTTCTTTTAGAATCTGCTTTGCAACATCATCTTTGTAAACAATATTAATTCCACATTTCTGGGTTGCCAAATAATGTAAAAACGAATTGATTGTCAAATGTTGCTGTTTGTCAATCGAATTTGAATAACTAAATAATTTGGTGTCACAGTTTGATGCGTATAATCCTGAGATTATAACAATTATTGCGATAATTCTTTTAATCATTGTTTTTCCTTAATGTTTGGAATTTTTTTGTAAAGTGTTTTTGTAAGCACTCTATCTTTACATTTAAGTATCAATTTATCAAATGTTACTTTTGAAACTTTACAGCTGCCTATTTTCTCACTCACTTTAATCCATTTTCTATATTTTTTGACGAGCTGATCTCCTAAATATTCTTTTATTAAAACATAAGCTCGGTTATCAAAAATAGATAATAAATCCACTTTTATAGTTTTAATCAATGTTTTTACGGTTTTTACTTTTTTACCGTTTACCACTTTTACTTCAAGCTCAAAAGGTGCCGTGATTTTATTGAAATCTTTCAACTCAAACTGATAATTGAGTAATTGATTCGAATAACTCAAATACTTATCTATATCACTTGCACCCAAAATTGCGAATAATCCAAAGGTTACAATTAATACTATCTTTTTCATTTTTCATACCCATATAAACTAAATTCAACATAAAAGTCGTGTTTGTTTTTAATTTCCATTTTTTCCACCCTAATTAAATCTTTTACATCTTCATATTTATAAATAAAATGTACAAAGTTAATATAATTTCCTTTTAATTCAAGCCCTATACTCATTTTTTTAACAATAATATTTTTTGGTAAATTTTTTAATTTTTTATTGTTTTTTTCTTCATAGATTGTATTCTTAACAAGTTTTACTTTTAAACCTTCGCTTTTTGCATCTAAAATAATATTTTTAACAAACTCTGCCCATTTTGCACGATTAAATTCCGCAAAATCCATTAAGTTAATCAACTCACTAAAAAACATTTGCTCTTTTTTTAATTCATTCATTTTTTTACTTAATGTTTGAAGTTCTTTTTCATATCTAATTTTTCTTACTTTAAGAACATTAAGTTGTACTTTTTCGCTTTGAATTTTACTAACCAGATTTTCATAACGGTTAATAGCATCTTCGTTATACTTTTTGGCATAAGGATAAAAATAGTAATAAGTTATAAATCCCAATGCCAAAACGATTAAAAGCAATGCATAAAAAAACTCTTTTTTCGAACTTTTTTCATAAAAATATTTGTCAATTCTTTCTAATAATCTCATTCTTCAATCCTAATTAAGGTATAAAATTTACCGTCTTTATTTTCAATACTATCAAATGAAACATTAAAACCATTATTTATCAAGTCGTCAATAAACTTACCTATATTTGAATCATTATAAGAATAAATTTTAAGATTAAATACTCCGTCTTTATAATCCATTTTTTCTAAGTAGATATTATATTTATTCATAATTTCCGTTATATCGACAAGTTCTTGCGATTTCGGTAAATAACTGAATTTAAATTTGTATAATGTTTCAATCAATTTTTTATCTTCATTTATTTTTTTCGATATGGTTTCGGCTTTGTTTTTTAATACATCCGTTTTATTTTTTAGCACATTTATCTGTTTAGTCAATTCATTTTTCTTATTCAATAACTTCTGATACTCTTTTTCCAAATTATCTGCTTTGTTATTATACACAATTCCGTTTATTAACAAATACATTGGATAAGCTGATAAAACTATCAAAGAAAATATAAATACTAATATTAATATACCTGACGGTCTGTAAAAAAATGTAGGTTTTCTCAAAAATAATGAAAAATTGTGCGATAAATCCTTATTTTTATATGCATCATGCGTTTCAAGCATCGCTAAAAATAAAAACGGATCTATTGGAAGAAGGTCTAAATTATACTCTTCATAAAACTCAAATCCCATTACTTTTTTTTGAAGTTGATATTCAAACATATCATTAATTCCGGGAATATCTCCATATTCAGTAGTTATAAATACTCTGTCAATATCTTCTACGTCATAAGTATCAATTAAACTCAAAATCTGTTCTTGGATTATTTTTGAATATGACTGAAACTCATTTTCAATAGTATTTAATACTGGAACTTCCGAAGGCGTATACTTGTTTCTGTCTATTCCCTTTTTCGTTAAAAGCTTTTTAAAAAGATCAAAATCAAAATTAGCGATTTTCAAAGCTTTAAGAGATTCATAAATTTTATCCAATCCTCCACTTACTGTATTTATATAAATTAACTCACCTTGCGAATAAAAAGTGAAAAATATTTTATCGTATAACATTACAATAAATAGATCATTTCCCTTTTTTAAAATATTTTCTTCATACAAAGATTTATAAGCAAATGCTGGGAAAGAAAGATAATCAATATAACCGGTTTCTTTTAAAATATATTCATAATTTTTATTAATAAAATTAACCGGAACTATAACACATTGTATTACTGTTTTTTTGTTATCTCTTAAAGCATTAATTACTTCATATTTAATAATATATTCTTCGGTTTCTAAAAGTCCAGCTTCTTCATAGACTTTTGTTTCGATAAAACTGTCAAGATCAACATTTCCGATTACATTTTCTTCTACTTCAAAACTATAAAAAATAGCATTTTCTATCGGTATATAACTACATAAAAGAGGAGATGATTTTAATTTTCCTCTATATATTCTTATTAGTTTTTTTTCTGCTAAAAGAACATATTTTTCATCCCCTTTTATACCAACAACCCTGTTTATATCATAATTATATTTTTTAAACAGGTTGAATTTCGAACCAGAATTTTTTGTTTTTTCCTTTTTCATTTTCCCTCTTTTAATCTAAATCGTATCCTAATTCTTCAAGCATTTTTTTATTTTTGCTCCATCCTGGAACAACTTTTACAAATAATTCGAGATATATTTTTTTACCACTGAATTCTTCAAGAAGTTTTCTTGCATATATCCCGATTTCTTTTATCTTTCTTCCCTTTTTACCAATAATCATACCTTTTTGGGAAGGTCTTTCAACTATAATTGTAGCATAAACTTTATCAATATTGGAATATTCTTCGAGTTTTTCTATTAATACATCTGTTTCGTATGGTAACTCATCTCCCAATTTTTCAAAAAGAGCTTCTCTAATTAATTCTTTATAAATATCTCTTATATGCTCCGTTGAAATTATTTCAGGGTCATAATAATACGGGTGTTCCGGCAGATGTTTTACTATTTCATTTAAAAGCTCTTCTTTTCCTTTTCCTTCTACCGCACTAATAGGAATTACAGCCAATGCTTTACCTAAATTTTTATATTCTTCAATCTTTTTTTCTATTTCCTCTTTTGAGAGCAAATCAGTCTTTGTCAAAACCACTATGTGGGGAATATCTTTTTTATTAAGTTCCAAAAACCATTTATATCCGTCCAAATCATCTCTAACATCCGCTAAAAATAAAACCAGGTCGCTATCACCCAGTGCTTTTAAGGCTTCTTTTAACATAAATTTATTAAGCAGTTTTTCTTTCTCGTGTAGTCCCGGTGTATCAAGTAAAATTATCTGATTATCCCCATGCATAACTATTGCGTTTACTCTTTTTCTGCTTGCATTTGCTTTTGGAGAAACAAGAGCTATTTTTTCTCCCAAAAGCCAGTTCAGTAGAGTCGACTTACCGGCATTTGGTTTACCGAGTATTCCTATAAATCCGCTTTTTGGCATACTTTTTTATCCTCCGCTATAATCATAAAATATATTTGGCAATTTCTTCATTATCAACAATTTCTTCAAGTCTTTCTTTTACATAATCACTGTTAATAATAAAATCCAAGCCTTTATATTCATCTGCATTAAAATTAATATCTTCTAATACTTTTTCAATCACAGTATGTAGTCTTCTGGCTCCAATATCTTCTGTTTTTTCGTTTGCCAAGAATGCATATCTTGCTATTTCTCTTAATGCTTCTTCTTCAAATATAAGATTTACACCCTCCACTTCAAGGAGTTTTTGATACTGTTTGATTAGTGAATGTTTAGGTCTTGTAAGAATCTGATACAATGCTTCTTCATCAAGACTTTGAAGTTCAACCCTTAATGGAAATCTTCCTTGAAGTTCAGGTATCAAATCACTTGGTTTACTTACATGAAATGCACCTGCCGCTATAAATAAAATATGGTCTGTTTTAATATAACCGTATTTTGTTTGAACAGTACTTCCTTCTACAATCGGTAATAAATCTCTTTGAACCCCTTCTTTACTTGGATCTTGTCTTGTATTGCCTGTTGCTGCAATTTTATCAATTTCGTCTATAAAAATAATACCATTTTCCGCTCTTTTAAGAGCTTCTTTTTTAAGCTCTTCTTTATTTATAACTTTATCTGCAACCTGTTTTTTAAGAATTTCTTTGGCTTCTTTAACACTAACTTCTTTTTTTTCTTTATTTTTATTAAAAATTCCAATTATTTTGACAATGGACTCCTGAGCTTTTACCATATCGGGAGGAAGGTTATCTCCCATATCCATATCCTCATCAACCTCAATTGTTATTTTAAGATTATCAACATCACCGTTTTTAACTTTTTCTTTCATTTTTTCAAACGATTTTTGATATTCAAGCTGTTTTTCTTCCGGAGCGTTTTTAGGAAGAGGTGGAAGAAGTTTTCTTGTTATTTCTTCAATTACTTCATCTTCAATTTTTGCAATACTTTTTTCTTGCAACTCTTCTCTGACCAAATTCATCGAATTGTTAACAAGATCTCTAATCATACTTTCAACATCTCTACCTACAAATCCAACTTCCGTATATTTACTCGCTTCAACTTTCACAAACGGAACTTTCATCATTTTAGCCATTCTTCTGGCAATTTCAGTTTTACCTACACCTGTGGGTCCTATCATCATAATATTTTTAGGCAAAATATCATCTTGCCACTCTTTTGGAAGTTGCATTCTTCTATATCTGTTTCTAAGAGCAATTGCTATGGTTTTTTTAGCGTCTTTTTGCCCTACAACATATTCGTCAAGATAAGCAACTATCTCTTTTGGAGTCATATTCATCTTAATCCTTTAATTTTAAAAGTGTAATATTCGTATTTGTATAAATACAAAGCTCTCCTGCTATTTTAAGCGACTCTCTAACCAAATCCTCAGGATCCATTTTAGCATATTTATCAAGTGCACGAGCTGCGGAAATTGCAAAATTACCTCCACTTCCTATTGCGGCAAGTTTCCCGTCTTCTGGCTCAACTACGTCACCGTTTCCTGAGAGAATAAAAATATGTTTTGTATTTAAAACTATCATCATTGCTTCAAGACGTCTTAAATACTTATCTTTTCTCCACTCTTTTGCAAAATCGATTACTGCTTTTAGCAAATCGCCTTTTCTGTTTTGAAGATGATTTTCAAACATATCAAACAAAATAAATGCATCCGCAGTGCTTCCTGCAAATCCGGCTAAAACTTTACCGTTATATAGAGTTCTTACTTTTTTTGCGTTTCCTTTAAGTACTGCATGGCCGAAAGTAACCTGACCATCCCCTCCTATTACCGCCACACCGTCTTTTTTGTATCCTAATATCGTCGTGGCTTCTAAATGTATATTTGACATTATTCGCCTTCTACTTCAATTTGTATTCTTGCATGAATACCGTGACCGAGTTTAATATCTATATTATATACACCGGGAGCTTTGATTGTTTTATGTTCTATCTGTTTTTTATCTATATCATAGCCTTTTTGCTGTAACATTTCGGCAATTTCTTTATTTGTCACAGAACCAAGCAGCTGTCCGTTTGCTCCGAGTTTATGTTTGATAATAATTTTTTCATTTTCAAGCTTTTCTTTTATTTCGTTAATTTTTGCAAGTTCCGCTTTTAATTCCGCTTCTTTTTTTGCCTGTTCTTTCTTCCATTCTTCGACAACCTCAGGAGTAGCAAGTTTTGCAAAACCTTTGGGAATTAAAAAATTTCTGGCATAACCGTCTTTTGCCTCTTTAATTTCTCCGGCTTTTCCAAGACCTTTTACATCTTTTAACAATAATACTTTCATTTCAACCCTTTTTATTTTGAATTTTACTCAAATTTAGTTAAAATAGCAAAAAGGACTTTAAGGATTTCACATGTCATCCAAAAAAACAATAGATAAAGAAGTAACTTTTGAGGATGCTGGAGTATTAAACAGACCCATTATCAGCAAGACCGATTTAAAGGGTATAATTACGTATGTAAATACGCCTTTTTGTAAACTTGCAGGATATTCCAAAGACGAGCTCATTGGGAAACCTCATAATATCATCAGACATCCGGATATGCCAAAAGCTGCTTTTAAAGAATTGTGGGAAACAATAGAAAAAAATGAAAAATGGCGAGGATTTGTAAAAAATTTAAGAAAAGATGGAAAATATTATTGGGTCGAAGCATTTATCGAACCTGTTTTTGATGAAAACGGTAATAAAGTGGGATACATAAGTGCAAGAAGACCGGTTTCAAAAGAAGATAGAAAAAGATACGAAGAAATATATAAAGAAATGAAACGGAAGGAATCAGAATGATAGTTTTATTTAAAAACGGAAAAATAACAGGTGCCGAAACTGAACTTTTAAAGTTATTAAATGCCGATTTAAATAATTTAAGTTCTATTGTTTCAGAACTTGAATTGTTAATATCTTCCAAACAAAATAATTCAGTTAAAATTAACGACTTATCGTTTAACGTTACAGAAATCCCATTTGTTTCACTTGAAAACATAAAAATTTTCAAACTTACACAAAACATAACGCAAACAAATGAAACTGAAATTTTTCCTCAACCGACAATTAGTCTTGAAGACGAATTTTTAAGTATAGAACCTTTAAATACATCTGAAAATAAAGAAATTCAAATTGAAAAACCTTCTTTAACTAATGCACCTGATATTGAAGATTTTAATATTTCCATTCAAAAAACCGAGCCTGAAACCATACAAATTAATAAAGAAAAACATCAAGAACCGTTTTTCCCTGAAATTAAACAAACACATAAGCAAGAAGAAATAAAACCTCTTATGACCGAAAATGAAATAAAAATTTCTTTTGAAAACTCTTTTGACGAAATAAATGAAATTTTATCTCTTGATAAAAAAGAGGCTAATGAACTTATAGCGGAAGAATTACAAAAAGCATCGCAAGATTTGGGAATCAATTATCAAACAATCCACGATTTGTATATTGATTTAATAAATCAATTTGAAAGTGAAAAAAAAGAATTTTATAAAGCCATTGAAAACAATGATTATGAAAAAATTCACCAAGTAGCACATAAACTAAAAGGTGCGGCATTAAATTTAAGACTTTCAAAACTTGCATTGATTCTTAAAAATATAGATGAAGAGTCAAAAGCCAACAAACCAATAGAACAGATAAAATTTTTGGTAGATAAATTTTATAATTTTGTGGATAAAATTAAAAATCAGGAAAATTCTGAAATTCCAGAAAGTATGAAAAGTTTAATTTTAAATACAATTAAAAATTATCTTGCTACTCAAAATGAAAAAAAATTCAAAAAAGATATTAAATACATTGAAAAAATATTGAATATCAAAATAAATTCTCTGGAAGATTTACAAAAGCTGGTTAAGGAATAAATTATGAAAAAAATTATACTTTTATTTGGCATTGTTTATTTTTTGTTTGCATTTGACCTTACATTTACAAGAGCTTTTAATAATTTCAATCAAGGTATAAGACTTATAAAAACTAATCCTGCTATGGCATATGAAAAATTCAAAAAATCATATAGTCTTATTCAACAGTTAAAAAATAAAGACTCATCACAGGTTTATTATATGCTCGGTAGAATGTATTGCAACGGATGGGGCGTAAAGAAAAATTATAAACTTGCAAAAAAATATTTCTTAAAAGCACTTGAAATGGGAAATAAAAGGGTTCACTGCTGCCTTGCAAGGCTCTACTTCAAGATGAACCGTGCAGATTTGGCTGAACCTCATCTGCAATATGCACTTTCACATAAAAAAATTGCAAATTACTGCAATGATTTAATACAATCGAATATAAACAAGGAGTAAAAAATGAAACTTTCACTTTCAAAACTTTTAAATATTGCTATTTTCTTACCTATCTTTATTCTTTTTGGAGTAAGCGGCTACTATTTTTATCAAAATTTTACCGAATACGAAAAATTCGAAAACTCAAAAAATTACATCACACTTACAAAAAAACTTGAAAAAATACTTGTAGCCCTTGGGGAAGAGAGGGGGTCAAGTGCAATATATTTTGTAAGTGAAGGAAACTACCCTAAATCAAAAATTATAGTTAAGACAAAAAGAGCACAAATGGATGCCGCTATAAACGATTTAAAAAACTTTATCAGTCAAAATCCTAAATATTATAATCAAATAAAAGATGTTATGGTAATGATTAACAAACTTCCGATTATCAGACATCAAATAGATTCTTTTAAAAACATAAAATTCAAACAATGGTTTTTCGGTTACTATACAGTACTTGAAAGTCATATCCTTCACACAATGAACAGATTAACAAATTATTTTCCTAGCGAAATTTCAACCCTTTATAAAGAAAAAATTCCTTTTGAAAAATTAACGGCTTATACAGGTATTATCAGAGGTTTCGGCTCATATTATATTACAGCGGATTTACCTGTTTCAAAAAATGATTATAAAACTCTTTTTATGAAGTACTATCATTATATAAATATATTGCCTACTACGAATCTTGAAGAAAATGTTTTTGCAAACAAAAAATTTACATCACTTGAAAAAGATATTCAAACGATTTTGTTTTTACTTCAACAAGCAAACATGGAATATTATTTAAACGGTAGTTTTAACGGATATCCGATTGATGCAATTGATTATTTTAATGAAATGACAAAAAGAATTACTTATTTCAAAAAAGCAGCAGCTCAATTAAATAATGAAATTACAAAACAAATTAATTTAATTGCTAAAAAAAGATTTTATAATCTCATTGCAAATGCAGTTATATTTATTATAGCGCTAATTACTCTTTTCTTAGGTATTTATATTAAAAGATTAATTAACAACCATATTAAAGAACTTTCAGAACTTATTTCATCTCTTACACCTATTACCGGAAAAGAAACAAATATCGACATTTCTTCACCAGAAGGGCTTCACAAAGGAATAGAAACCGTTTCAAAAGCAATAGAAATTACACAAGAATCAATTAAACAATCACAAGAAGCTACAAAAGCAAAATCACTCTTCCTTGCAAATATGTCTCATGAGATAAGAACTCCGCTTAACGGTATTTTAGGCTTTTTAGAACTTCTAAAAACCACTCCTGTGGATGAAGAACAAAATGAATATATCTCTACCATAGAACAAAGTGCTAAAAATCTTCTTCAAATCGTTAATAACATCTTAGACGTTTCAAAAATAGAAAGTCAAAAAATATCACTTGAACTTATCGATTTTAAAGCTCTTGATGAATTTGAGAACACAGTTGAAATATTTGCAACTCCTGCCGCCCAAAAACAAATAGAATTTGTAACAAACATATCTCCCGATATGCCAAGCGTTTTAAAAGGGGATATATTAAAAATAAAAGAAATACTTACAAATCTTGTAAACAATGCCATCAAATTCACTCATAAAAACGGAACGATAAATGTTACAATCAAATTCAATGGCATTAAAAATAAAAAAGCCGAATTATTTTTTGAAGTGAGTGATACCGGTATAGGAATGAGCGAAGAGCAAAAAGCAAAAATCTTTGAAGCTTTCTCGCAAGCTGATGAGAGTGTAACAAGAAAATACGGTGGTACCGGTTTAGGTCTGACTATTGTTAAAAGTTATGTGGAAATGATGGGTGGGACTATAAATGTAGAGAGTGCATTAAACAAAGGTAGTAAATTTTACTTCACTATTTATCTTGATGTTGTAGACCCTACTCCGAGATATCAACATTCCGCTTTATCAAATAACACTTTTGCTATATTAAACGCCCAAAAAGATACGCTAAGAAAAGAAACGGCCTTTAATTATTTCGGCTTTTTCGGAATAAATAAAATTGTATTTAACACGTCAAATGAACTTGAAGGTATAATGAAAAACGAAAATATTAATGCAGTTGTCATTTTTTATGAAGAAAGTGATAAAGAAAAAGTTAAAAACATCACAAATATGCCTCTTAATAAACCAATCATTATGCTTTCGTCATATTATTACAAAGAACAAATTGACAAACTTCCTGTCGACTATACTATATATGATCCGATTACTCCGAGTAAAACTTATAATACCACTACTTCATTGGCAGAAAAACACATTACAACAGTAATCCATGAAAAAGCAGAAAAACCTACTTATAAACTAAGAGCTTTAATTGCCGAAGATAATCCGATTAACTTACAATTACTCAAAACCACTTTAAAAAATATGGGGCTTGAAACGGATGAAGCACAAAACGGGCTTGAAGCATTTAATAAATATTCAATGAATCCAGAAAAATATGATGTTATTTTTATGGATGTTCAAATGCCGGTTATGGATGGTTTGGAAACAACCCAAGAAATTCTTGAATTCGAAGAAGAAGAAGAAATTCCTCATACTCCAATTATCGCAGTAACAGCAAATGTATTAAAAGGAGATAGAGAAAGATTTTTAGGTGCAGGAATGGATGATTATATCTCCAAACCTATAAATAAACAAGAACTTGAAAGAGTACTTAATCAAATAGTAAGACATAGATATGAAAAAACTCTTCATATTCACGCAAAAGAAGAAAATATAGAACATATTATTCCAAAAGAAGAAATTCAAGCACCTGAATCATTTGACAAAACTTCAAAAAAATATATAATTGCAAGCGAAAGCCCGTTTTTGTCAAATTATATTAAAAACTCAATAAAAGACTTCAATTTTGACATCGCAACAAATCTCAAAGAACTTAACAACTTAATAAATAAAAACGGTGACAATATTTTAATAATAGAAGAAGATTTTGCAAATGCAAATATTGAAAAACTTATTGACTCAATTAAAAAAGAGACTCCGAATATAAAAATTATAGTTATTAGTGAAAATGAAATTAAAAATGCCGATATGACTATTACAACATTAAATCCGGAAGAAATTAAAAACGCAATCGAAAAGGTATCTCAATGATAGATAATAAAAAAATTTTAATAGTTGACGATGATGCAACAAATAGAAAATTTTTAAAAATAGTCCTTTCCAAAAAACCGAATATAGAGATAATAGAAGCCGAAAACGGCTCTGAGGCTCTTAGTAAATTAAATGAAGATATTTCTTTAATTCTTCTTGATATTTACATGCCGGTAATGGACGGTATTAAATTTATGCAAACTCTAAAAATGCAAAACCCAAACTATGCAAATATTCCTATAATCGTTCTTTCAACAGACGACACTAAAAAACAAGATGCTATCTCATGGGGTGCAAGAGATTTTATATTAAAACCGGTAAGACCGGTTAATTTATGGGAAAAAATTTCCAAATATATTTAATAAATTTTAATCTCATTATACAAACTATCCCTCTCAACAGGGATATATCCGCTATCTTTTATTAAAGAAACAAGTTCATTTAAATCAAGCCCGTTTCTTGAAGCGGCACCTGCGGCTGAATTTATTGATTCTCTTTGAATGGTACCATCAATATCATTAGCTCCATAACTTTGTGCTACAAGAGAAAGATTCAAAGTAGTAGTTACCCAATATGCTTTTATATTAGGAATATTTTCAAGAAGAATTCTGCTAATTGCCATTGTTTTTAAAATTTCAACGCCCGTTAAAAAATTTTTTACTTGTAAATAATTATTTTCTCTTTGATATACAAGAGGGATAAATGCATTAAATCCTCCCGTTTTTTCCTGTAATTTTCTAATTCTAAGTATATGGTCTATTCTATGAGCTCTATTTTCAATATGACCAAAAAGCATAGTTACATTACTTTTTTTACCACGTTTATGCCATAATTCATGAATTTTAAGCCAGTTTTTACTACTTACTTTTCCTTTACAAATTTTGTTTCTGATTTCTTCATCAAATATCTCCGCCCCACCCCCTGGCATCGAATCAACACCAGCTTCAATCATATCATCAAGAACTTCTTCATAATTTTTACCACCAAGTTCACTCAAAAAATTAACCTCAGCCGCCGTAAATGCCTTGATGTGAATATCTGGCAATTCTTTTCTTATGGCTTTTACAATATTCATATAATAATCATATCCGACTTCCGGGTTATGAGCAGATACTATATGAACTTCTTTTGCCCCTTTTTTATATGCGTTTTTGGCAATATCCACACACTCTTTAATACTTAATGTATAAGGATTTGGATTTTTACGGTTTGCTGAAAAGGCACAAAATTTACATATGTCTTTACATATATTAGTTGGATTAATATGACGGTTTATATTAAAATATGTTTTTTTACCGAATTTTTTTTCTCTTATTTTATTTGCTTCTTTCCCCAAAATAAAAAGATCCAAATCATATAATTTAACCGCATCTTCAAAATTAAAATCACCGCTTTTAATTTTATCTATTAAATTCATTTACACCCTTTATAACCTATCTTTTTTGATAAAATAGCACAAAAGGAGTAAAAATGCAACAACTAAACGAACTCATTTACTCTTCAACAGATGATTTTGAAATAAGTAAAGCCATTAAAAAAGCAATTAAAAAATATCTTGAATCAATACACGACATACAAGGCGGTAAAGATTTTTTTGTAAAACATACAAAAAAAATGGATGAGTTTATTAAGATAATTTATAAATATTTAATCAAAAAAAATTTCGAAGAATTTGCACCTCCTGTAAACTCTATCCCTATTGCCATAATAGCACTTGGAAGCTACGGAAGAGAACAGTTATCAATATTTTCGGATATAGATATAATGATCGTTTATAAAGATATCAAAGGATATAATCTAAAAGATATCATTGAAAGTTATATCACTATGCTTTGGGATTTGGGTCTGAAAATAGGTCACAGAGTACACGAACTAAAAGATTTAAAACCTGCGGCAAATGAAGATATCACTATAAAAACAGCAATGCTTGAAAGCCGTTTTATTACCGGAAGCAAATTTATGTGGTATGAAACACAAAACACATTAAACAAAATAAAAGATGAAAACAAAAAAGAATACATTCTTGCCAAATATGAAGAAATGAAACAAAGACACAAAAAATATCCTATTTCCATGGAACCGAATATAAAAGACGGTTTTGGCGGGATAAGAGATTCAAATACACTTCTTTGGATAAATAGAGTTATATTTAACTATCCGAACAATTCGTATCTAATTCCGAAATTCACAAATGAAGAAGAGTTCAAAGAATATAGAAGTTCCCTTGAATTTCTTTTTAAAACAAGAGTATATTTACATTTGGCAGCCAAAAAAAAAGTAGATACCGTATATCTTCAATATCAAAGAGAAATAGCTCTTAATATGGGATACAAAGATTCTCCAAGGACCAGTGCCGAGAGAAAATTCATAAGAGATTTGCTAAAAGCACTATGGAAAGTAAATACGTTTTGCGAAATAACTATTAAAAAAATAATAAAACCTTATCTTTTTTCACATTCATTTAAGGAAATGAAACAAAAAAGAATTGAGAAATATTTTTATATCTGTGATGAAAAACTCTATTCCGATTTTACAACAAAATATGATTTTAAAAAATATCTTGAAAAGATTATAAACATTCCTGAAACATTCAAAAAAACAGATATTTCAGTCGTAAGCAACCTTAAAAGCAAAAAAACAAAAAAAACAAAATCCCTTATAAAATCAATGTTTTATTCAAAAAACCTTTATGCGATACTTTTTGCACTATATAGAGCGGATAAATTAGACGAACTTATTCCTCCTTTCGAAAAAGTAAAATACTTAGCACAGTTTGACGGATATCATCAATATCCGGTGGATATTCATTCTCTTTATACGGTAAAAGAGCTTGATACGATTGAAGAATTTCACACTTTAAGTGAAGAAAATAAAGCCGTTTTAAGATTTGCAGCTTTTTTCCATGACCTCGGCAAAGGAAGAATTGAAGACCACTCTATTATAGGTGCAAAAATATCAAAAGAATTTGCAAATGAAATAAATTTTCCAAAATCCGAAATCATCTCAAAACTTATAAGATATCATACATTAATGTCAAATGTGGCACAAAGAGAGGATATTTATAACGACAAAGTGATTTTGTCGTTTGCCCAGATTGTAGAAAATAAAGAGTTTTTAGACTTTTTATATATCCTTACAATAGCAGATATGAAAGCCGTAGGTGATAATGTATTTAACGATTTTAAAGCAAATCTTTTAAAACAGCTGTATACAAACACTTTAAACGTCCTTGAAAATAAAGAGCTTATTAATGAAATTGCAATCAGAAAAAGGAAAGAAAAACTTCTTCAAAACAGGGATGAATTTAAAGCTCTTCCTTTAAAATTTAGAAAAGCAATTTTAAAATCACCTTCAAATCAGTTGTTTGTACAAAATTCAACCTCCAAAATTTTACAGCTTCTTGATTGGATAAAAGACATTAATGATATAAAAATAAAATTTGAAAATGATAAACATCTTATAATCCATATTGCTAAAAAAGATAATCTAAACTTTTCTATCGGATGGTTTTTGGAAAAACTCTCAAAACTTAATTTATTACACCTTTCGATTTATAAAATAGGAGATATAAAATATTTCAAAATCGAATTTGACAAAAAAGTCGAAGAATTTGATTTGCCAATAATTGAAAAATGGATAAAAGATGCATTTAAAGAAAAAAAAGAGATTAAAGAAAAAGTAAAATTCAACAAAAAAGATTTTGAAACAGAGTGCAATCATTCCCAAAATTATGCTGTATTAAAACTTAAAACAAAAGATGTAAAAGGTATAGTCTCTACAATTCTTGATGTATTTGACCAATATAATATAAGTGTGGAAGATGTTAAAATTACGTCTCAAAAAAATGTAGCAAGGGATTTGTTTATTATCCCGAAAGATAGCGGTTTTTGCGAAAAAAAAGATGAAATCATAAAAAGGCTTTGTGAGTGAAAAAAAGAATATTGATAATAATAGCGCTCATAATGATTATTTCAACAATAATCAGAACAGTGATGGTAGGTTATTCCTTTTTTGATTATTCAAAAAAGATTATACAAAGTGAAAGCGAACTCATAGCCGATATAATTATGGAAACCACAGATAAAACAAAAATTTTGAATTTAATAAAAAATTCAAAAACCATTAATGATATTAAATTTATAAAAGAATATAAAAACGATGTGGTATTTGACATAAGAGATAAAACAATAACCTCGTTTTATCCTATTGAAAATGATAAATCCATAAAAATAATATACAACGGAGAACTCTATTTTAGCAAACTGAAAAATGCAACTGTTAATTTGCTCTTAATCGCATCAATTTCTCTTATATTAATAATACTCATTGTAAATTATTTTTTAACTCCTTATCTTGAAATATTGGATTCGGTTAAAAAATCCACCCAACATATACTAAAAGGTGATTTTAATTATAAACTTCATACAAGATTAAAAGGTAAAGCCGGTGATTTTATAAATTCATATAATGAATTTTTGGATAAACTTAATGAATCGTTTGGTGTAATAGAACAAAAATACACCTCTTTAATAGAAAAAAATCCAGGCACAAATCCTTTATATGATGCAAAAGAGACAATTTCACAACTTGCGGATATATTTAAATTTAAAAGAGTTATTGAGGAAGACATAAACGAAACTGTAATACTTGATAGATTAGCTTATGTTATAGATACATTCGGAATCAATAATTATATGCTTACAGGCATAGACAATAATACAAAAAAAATCTTTTATATCAAACAAAAAGGGGATATATGCTGTTCCATTCAAGACAATCCCGCATTATGTAGAGCTTACAGATCCAAACATGAAATAAATTCAAAAAATTATAAAAATTTATGTGAATTTCATTATTGTAAAAACAAATATTTTTGCATACCTTTCAGTTCAGAAGGCAACTTTACCGGAATTTTAAAAATAATGTATGAAAATGAAAACATTTCCGACAAAATAGCCTATATAAAAGCTTATTTAAAGGAAACATCAGCAATCATAGAATCTAAATATACTCTTAAATTACTGAAAAAACAGAGCATTAAAGATCCACTTACAGGCTTATATAACAGACGTTTTCTTGAAGAAACTCTTCCTAAAATCATTTCATCGGCAAATAGAAGACATTCAAAAGTCGGATTTTTGATGATTGATATAGATCATTTCAAAAAAATAAATGACACTTACGGACACGATATAGGAGACAAAGTAATACAAACCATCAGTTCCGTTATTTTAAATTCTATAAGAGAGTCGGATATTGCGGTTAGATTTGGAGGGGAAGAATTTTTAGTTATATTAAATAACATTCATTCAATTAACGATGTGTTGAGGGTAGCCGAAAAAATAAGAAAAACTATTGAAAAAACAAAATGCCCTACCGTTAAAAAGACCATAAAAAAAACGGTAAGCATAGGAGCTTCATTATATTCGGATAATTGTCAAAATGTATCAGAATGTATAAAAAATGCGGATTTAGCACTTTATAAAGCAAAAAACAATGGAAGAAACCAAGTTGTGATTTTTGATGAAAAATTAAAAGAAGAATCTAATTATTAGTTTTTTTCTTTTTTTTGCATTTGTTTTTTTTAGGAGCGGCAAATTCTATCAAATCCTCTGTTGAGACAATATTTTCTGGAAGATTATTTAATGATTTTAAAAAAACCCTTGCTGTTGTCCTGGCATCTCCAAGAGCCCTATGGTCTATTTCGGGCGGTAGATTCAACTCATCTTTTAAATATTTAAGCCCGTAACGCTCGGCTTCAATGGTTTTTTCTGCAAGTGTTATGGTACATAAATGTCTGTTTAAAAGTTCTCCTAAATTTTCTTTTTCAAACTGTTTTGCTAAAAAATTAAAATCAAAATCAGCCGCATGTGCTACAAAAACACTATCGCCTAAAAAAAGTCTGAATTTTTTAAGTATCTCTTTTTGTGATTTTTGATCTTTTAACATATCCTTGTTTATACCAGTTACTTTTGTCACATATTTGGGTACTTCATCGGCATAAACAAGTGAAGAAAATTCATCGATTATTTTACCGTTTTTAATCTTAACAGCCCCTATTTCAATAGCCTGACCTTCTTTTGGTTTTGAATTGTTAACTTCCAAATCGACTATCGTGTATTCATAATCACTGTATGGAATCAGTGCGGTTTTTAAATAAACTTTATCATCAATAACCGTTAAAGGCAAACCTTGAAATTTAAGTAAATCATAAAGTGCTTCAAAATCAAATCCTTGATAATTTTTTTCATAGAGTTTTGAAAACTCCTCTTTTGTAACTCCTTTTTTTAACATGGAGATAACTTTATTCATCATTACTCTTTTTTTTAGGAATTATAACCAATAGCAATTAAAAAATGAAAAAAGGATTAAAAAAATATTTTTTGGAAAAATTTTATCAATTAATATATATTTGCTATTGAAAGAACCACTTAAACTTGATATAATACTTTAAAAATTAAAAAAGGACAAAAATGGTATTGGTTATGAGAGTTGGTGCCAGTGAAGAAGAAATTCAAAAAACCATTGATCAAATCAAAAAATGGGGACATGAAGTAAGCATTGCACCTGGCGAAAAACAAGTAGTTATAGGAATTATTGGAGATAAAACGGATTTGGCGGGAAGACCTTTAAGCACACTTCCAGGAGTTGCAAAAGTACTTGAAGTTTCGGCTCCTTATAAAAGAGCAAGCAGACAGTTTCATCCAGAAGACAGTATATTTGATATAGAAGGCGTAAAAGTAGGCGGAGGACACAAAGTAATAATTGCTGGTCCTTGTAGCGTTGATACTGTTGAAAATGTAGTATATCTTGCAAAAGTGGCAAAAGAAAACGGTGCTCATATGCTTAGAGGCGGAGCTTATAAGCCGAGAACTTCTCCATACTCTTTCCAAGGGCACGGAGAAGAAGGTCTAAAAATGCTTATTGAAGCAAAAAAAGAAACAGGTCTTCCGATAGTAACGGAACTTATGAGTATAAGTGATATTGATGTTGTATATAAATACGCGGATGTTATTCAAATTGGTGCAAGAAATATGCAAAATTTTCCTCTTTTAAAAGAAATAGGAAAACTTGATAAGCCGGTAATTCTTAAAAACGGAATTGCTTCTACGGTAAAAGAGCACTTAATGAGTGCGGAATATATTATGAGTGAAGGAAATGAAAGAGTGATTTTATGTCTTAGAGGTACAAGAACTTATGAACCAAGCATAAGAAATACTCTTGATGTAACTTTAATTCCTATAATGCAAAAAATGACTCATTTGCCAATTATAGTAGACCCAAGCCATGCGGCAGGAAAAAGAGAATTCGTATCTCCTCTTGCATATGCAGGAATGGCAGCAGGAGCTGACGGACTTATTGTTGAAATGCATAACTGCCCAAAAGAAGCACTTAGTGATGGAGACCAAGCATTATTACCAAGAGATTTTGAATATTTAATGAAAAAACTTAAAGAACTTAAACCTTGGAATCAAAAAGAGTGGTGGGAATTTGACGCAGGGAAAGAAACGGACTGTATAAAAGTCAAATAACCTTTTTCTTCCCTTAAATTTACTTCCCTTTTATCATTGCCATTTGGCATTAATAGACATGCTCTAATTAAATAAAGTGGAACAATTACAAATTTTAGAAAAACATAGACGTTAAAAAAAGCATTCTGTTTAAGTATAGCGAGTTAATGCTTTTTAGTCTTTATGTAGCGTTAAAAATTTGCACTCTTGTTGAGCGTATTTAGTAAGTACCCCTAAATACTTTCCTTGCAAGTTTTAGCATTTTTAGCTAAAATATATTTAGCAAGGAGGAGAAATGAGCAATGAAATCTTCAAAGACGCTATAATCCCCGCAAAAGAAGCATTAAAAAAAGCTCCTGAAATCAAAGGTATCCCCACCGGAATAGAAGGACTTGACGAACTTTTTTTTATAGCTGACGTTAAAAACTCTAAACCGGTTAAAAAAAATTTAGGCGGAATGCCAGCATATAGCGTATGCAATCTAACAGGCGTAAACGATACCGGCAAAAGCCTTATGGCCGAACAGTTTGCAATATATCAGGCGCAAAATGAAAAGGTATGTTTTATAACAGTCGAAACTCCTGCAAATTATGTAGTGGCATCTATGAAATTAAGAGCAAAAGCAATGGGAATAGATGAAAATGTAGTGGATGAAAATATTATTTTTATCGATGCAACAAGTCATTTTCAACTAAGAGACGACGTTCATACACTGCTTAACACATTAGCTTACGCAATAAAAGAATATAAAATAAAATTTACAGTTATTGACTCTATAACAGGTCTTTTTGAAAATAAAGAGATGATGGCAAGAACAATCGTCAGAATCGTATATAATTTTCTTAAAAAGTGGTACCAGACATCCGTGCTTGTGTCTCAAAAAAGAAGCGGACATGATACACTAAGTTCGGAAGCCGCAGGAGGATATGCAGTGGGGCATATTGTAGATGGTACAATAGTTTTAAGCAAAGACATAGTGGATTCTACATATAAAGAAAGAATGTATAAAAAACCATTGGGAGAGCTTGTAAGACTTTTTAGAATAGATGGATGCAGAATGTGCGGTCATGATACGAAAATAAGATTTCTTGAAATTACACAAACCGGACTTGTAAAAATCAAAGAACCGATAGGAGGTGGAAAATGATTTTAAATGTACAGATAAACGATAATGAAGTAAAATATTTAGCTGAGAGAGTTTTTTTCAAATCAATAGATTTACTCGGAGGACTAAATAAACTTGCTGAATACAGAACATTAACTTGGCTTCCAAGCATTGCAAGAGCATCTTTTGCAATAGTTTTAAAAGAAGAATTTTTAAAAACAGAAGATGAAATAGCTAAATACATAGGACTTACAAGAAATACGATAAGACAGATACTAAGAGCTGACCCCAATATGGCATTATACAAAATAGAACATATCGACGAACTTACCACAGAAGAAAAAAAACAGCTAAAAGTCCATACGGCAGGAGGCATTGCGAAACTGGCTTATAAATATATAAAAGCCGGGGAAGATTCACAAACCGTTATGGAATATTGCAGACAAATTTCACAAGAAGCAGTGGCTCAGTGCGACACTCCATGGGCTTATCTTGTACTTAAAAACATTAAGGGGACACATTACCCTATAACTGATACAAAAACGCTTGAAGAAAAAATAGGACATCTTGAAATAAAAGGAATAAAAGCGGATGAAATTATTCCTAATCTACATTATCCTATCAAAAACCCAGCGGTATTACTAAAAGAAATTAAAGAATATCTTCAAATGAAAGGATTATAATGAAAAAGGCTAAAATTGTAGCCACTCTTGGTCCCTCTTCTATCGATAAAATAGAAGAGATGATAAAAGAAGGGGTTGACGTATTTAGACTGAATTTTTCACACGCCAATCACAAAACACATAAATCATCGATTAAAAAAATAAGAGAAATCGCAAAAAAACTAAACTCAAAAACGGCAATACTTCAAGATATAAGCGGACCTAAAATCAGAATAGGAGAAATTGACGGGGTGCTTGAACTTAAAAGAGGTGATAAAATAAGACTCGTTAAAAATAACCCTCAAAGCAAATATGACCTAACTATAAGTTACCCCGAAATAATCGAACATGTAAATGTGGGAGAATATGTGTTTTTTGCAGATGGAAGCATAAGAACGAAAGTTATTGAAAAAACACCTGATTATCTGGTTTTGGAAGTTAAAAACAGCGGTGTTTTATCAAGCAGAAAAGGAGTTAATTTCCCTCATTCAAACCTCAAAATTTCCGCAATTACACAAAAAGATAAAAAAGATTTGGCTTTTGGGGCAAAAAACGGTGTGGATATTGTGGCTATATCTTTCGTAAACAATAAAAACGATATTTTGCTTGCAAAAAAAATCCTTAATGAAAACAATGCAAATCCATGGGTAGTTGCAAAAATAGAAACTAAAAAAGCGGTTGATAACCTTGATGAAATTTTAGAAGTCAGCGATGGTGTTATGGTAGCAAGGGGAGATTTAGGTATTGAAGTTGGAATTGAAAAAGTTCCTGTTATTCAAAAAAAGATAATAAGAAGAGCAAATAAACTCAAAAAACCTGTAATAACCGCAACCCAGATGCTTTTATCAATGGTAAATTCTCCGTTTCCAACACGTGCGGAAGTAAGTGATGTGGCAAATGCCGTAATGGACGGAAGTGACGCAGTAATGCTTAGTGATGAAACAACTGTGGGCAAATATCCTCTAAAAGCAGTAGAAACACTTAAAAAAGTTATAATTGAAACACAAAGTATTTATCCGTACTATAAAAAATATGAAATTGACGATTCAGATGCAATTGCCGCAAGTGTGGCGGATTTATGTAAAGGAATTGAGCCAAAAGCAATAGTAAGTTTTACAAGCAGTGGTACAACTGTCAGAAGCATTGCAAAATACAGACCGAAACCTCCAATCATTGCAGTAACACACGAAAGAGTTACCAGCAGAAAACTCAAAGTCGTATGGGGAGTAGAAAAAATTATAGAAATTCAAAAAGTAAAAACACCTGAAAAACTTATTGAAAAATTCAAAGAAATTGCAAAAAGAGAAAAACTTCTAAATCAAGGCGATAAAGTAATAGTTACAATGGGAAGTATTATAGGAGAAGAAGGAACAACAAATATGATTAGGGTTGTTGAGATTTAAATTACCTCAACATCAAAATAAAATTCAATTTCCGGGAAAGTTTTATATAAAAACTCTTCTATTTCTCTTTGTATCTCACCCGCTAATTTTTCATTATGAGCGGCAAATACAATGGCAATGCTTGCTTCTTTTGGATACTCTCCCGAGATGTCAAGAACTGAAATATTAAATTTTTTAAGTCTGTCTTTAACTGAGTTTACTATTTTGCGTCTTTCTTTGAGTGAGAATACAAAAGGGAGTTCAAAATCGGCAATCATATTAACGATTACCACTTTTTACCTTTAACTATTAGATTTTTTCTTTACATTTATCGCATATTCCGTAAATATAAAGCTCTTTTTGGGAATTTGGATATTTTTGTTCTATGTTTTTATCCAAAATTTCACTAAAAGGCACATCTTCTACATGCCCGCATTTTTTACATACAAAATGAGCGTGAGGTTCTTTATCTATTTCATATTTTGGTTTTTGATGAAGACATATTTCACTTATAATACCTTCATCTTTTAGGGAATTAATATTTTTATAAATAGTCGCAAGAGAAATACTTGGAAACATCTCTTTTATAGTTTCATAAATTTCTTCAATACTTGCATGCCCTTTATCATCAAGTTCTTTTAAAATAGCAAGTCTTTGAGGTGTTATTTTAAGGTTTGATTCTTCAAGTAAACTTTTTAAATTTTTCATTTTGCCCTTTCTTTTCTTTTTTCAAAACCTGCAAAACAGACTTTAAAAAAAGAAAAAAGAGAAATTAAGCGTTTTTAAACGCTTTTACCATTTCTTCCATTTCTTTAATATCGTTTTCGTCAATTAAATCTTCAAGAGTTACGTATTTACCTACATTTCCTGTCATTGGTTCTACATCAGTATTTACAGGTAAAGTTTTTTTACCAGGTTTCCAGTTTGCAGGGCAAACTTCACCGGTTTTATATGCATGTTGATGAGCGATAATTTGTCTTATGAATTCTTTTACACTTCTACCAACTGGTGGAGCTTGTACTTCTTCTGCTACAATTTGTCCGTCAGGATTGATCAAAAATCTTCCTCTTAGAGCAAGTCCCGCACCTTCGATTAATACACCAAATTTTTTGCTAAGTTCTAAATTTGGATCTGCCGCAATTGTAAGTTTAAGATCTTTTAATAAAGGTTCAGTTTCCACAAATCTTTTGTGTGAGAATTTTGTGTCAGTTGAAACCGCAAGTACTTCAACTCCAAGTTCTTTTAAAAACGGTAATGCCGCATTCATTGCCGCAATTTCAGTAGGACATACGAATGTAAAATCTGCCGGATAAAAACATACTACTGTCCATTTTCCTTTGTAATCATCTGAGCTTACTTCCGTATAATGTCCGCTTTCCGCATTATATGCTTCCGCTTTGAATTCAGGCATTTGTTTAAGTACCAATACGCCTTCTTGTGTTTTGATTTCTTCCATAGTTTCCTCCTGTTTTGTTGTTTTTTCTTGTGCCAACTCTTTTGTGTCTTTTTCACATGCCATGTTTGGCTCCTTAAATTTTTTTTACAACAAAATTATAATTAATAAAAATATTTTTGTCAAGGATAAAAATAAGAAAAAGAAAAAATTTTTCTTTTAGAAGATTTTATCTAAATCAAGGTTATAAAAAAGATTCGGATGTTCAAGTTTTATTTTGTCTACAACTTCTTCGATGCTTTTATCACCGTCTTTTTTCATCTCTTCCAAAACAACGGCTTTTACATCATCATAATCAATAGGAAATTCAGACAAAATCGCTTTTTCAAGTTTAAGTTCAAAATTCTCTTTTAAAAGCTTTTTACTCATTTCCATAAATTCCATATACTCGTCTACATCCAAAACAACTTTTATTTTATCACCAGTTTGCATAACCCACAAAGGGGAATTCAAATCCCCCTGAATAAGTTCTAAATCGTTACATCTTACAATAGTCTGAGTTTCTATTTTTTTTGCTACTTTTTCAGCCAAACCATTAATCCTTTCTGTGCGTGGAGTCTGTTTTCAGCTTCTGTGAAAATCACATCTTCAAACTTTTCGAAAATCTCTTCGTTTACCTCATATCCTCTGTAAGCTGGGAGACAATGCATAAATATAGCATCTTTTTTTGCAAGGCCCATAAGTTCTTCGTTTACTTCATAGCCTTTAAAATCTTTTATTCTTTTTTCTTTTTCATCTTCTTGCCCCATACTCACCCATGTATCCGTAACCACTACATCTACATCTTTTACGGCAACTTTCGGGTCGTTTGTAAATTCTATTTTCGCACCTGAATTTTTTGCTTCATTTAAAGCGATTTCTTTTATTTTATCATCTATTTCATACCCTTTTGGCGTTGCAATTTTTATGTTAAATCCAAGTTTAGCTGCCAATATCACCCACGAATGAGCCATATTGTTCCCGTCTCCCACATATGCCGCCGTGGTTTTAGAAGGGTTTTCAAAATCAAATTTGTCAAATTCAATCATAGTAAGCAAATCCGCTAAAAGCTGTACCGGATGACAAAGGTCAGTAAGACCGTTTATTACAGGAACTTTTGAATATTTCGCAAATTCTTCAAGTCTTTCTTGTCCGAATGTTCTAATCATTATCAAATCAACCATTCTGGAAATTACTCTTGCCGTATCTTTAAGAGGCTCGCCACGTCCTAGCTGAATATCGCGGCTGCTTAAAAAAAGCCCGTTTCCTCCAAGCTGGTTAATCCCGACTTCAAACGAAACTCTTGTTCTGGTTGAGCTTTTTTCAAAAATCATTGCAAGCTGATTATGTTTCAAATACGGTTTAAAAATACCGGCTTTTGTCTCTTTTTTTATCTGTATGGCCAAATCAATTATCTCTTTTATTTCGTCTTTACTAAAATCTACAAGCCATAAAAAATGTCTCAACTTATATCCTTTATTATTAATTAAGTTATAATTTTAACAAAAAAAGGAGATTTTTTGGAAATTTCACAAATTGCCAATCTTCCTACAAAATACGGAAATTTTAAAATTCAGTCTTTTAAAGAAGGTGAAAAAGAACACCTTGTGATTTTTACCCAAAATTTGCCTGAAATTCCGCTTGTGAGAATACACAGCGAATGCCTCACGGGAGATGCTCTCGGGTCTTTGAAATGCGACTGCGGCGAACAGCTTGAATATGCCCTGAAACAGATAAACGAAAAAGGCGGAATGGTTATATACCTAAGGCAAGAAGGAAGAGGCATCGGGCTTTTTAACAAAGTAAACGCTTATCATCTGCAAGACAAAGGTTTTGATACGGTAGAAGCAAACCATCAGCTTGGATTTGAAGCTGATATGAGGAATTTTTCCATTGTGGAAGAGATACTCAAACATTTCAATATCGATAAAATAAAACTTCTCACAAACAACCCGAAAAAAGAATTCGCTTTTAAAAATATAAAAGTTACTGAGAGAATTCCTGTTAAAGTGACACCAAATCCCCACAATGAAAAATATCTTAAAACAAAAAAAGAGAAAATGGGGCACATTTTATAAAATGGAGAATGGAAAATGGAAAATGAAGAATTAAAAGAAAAGTTTGAAAAGTTTACAGAGGAACTTCTGAAATGGAATAAAACGCATAAGTTTACAAATTACAATACAAAAGAAAAAATTTATGCTCAAATTGAAGATTCACTCTATCCGCTTGAAAAAATAAAAGATAAAAAAACCGCTCTTGATATAGGAACGGGGGCTGGATTTCCGGGGCTGATACTTGCAATTGCAATGCCTGAGACAAAATGGTACCTTGTAGAACCTCTTAAAAAAAGATATTCGTTTTTGAATTATCTAAAAATTCTTCTGAATCTAAAAAATGTAACCGTCGTGCCAAAAAGACTTGAAAACGCTGAAATTGAGCCTGTGGAGCTTATAACAAGCAGAGCGGTAATGCCGACAGAAGAAATTATAAAAATAGCAAATCCCTTCTTGCAAAAAAATGGTACAATACTTCTATACAAAGGCTCAAATGCCCTTGAAGAGCTCAAAAATACAAAAGCAAACATAATTAGCAAAGACAAAAGAAACTATATATTTATAAACAAGGAATAAAATGGGAAAACTGTTTTTATTTTTAATAATCATCGGTGTAATTTATTTTTTCTTTTTCAAAAAACCGAAAGTTCAAAACACTTACAATTCACAAGAAGAAAGCGAAGATTTGATAATGTGTGATAAATGCAAAACTTTTACCCCTAAAAAAGAGATAAGAAAAATAAACGGCAAAAATATCTGCAAGGACTGTTATGATAATTCTTGAACCTCCCTTTTGCGAAGAAAAATTTCAAAAAGTAACAACGCTTGAAGAAATTAAAACCACGAAGCCAAATTCCACTCTAATATTCGATTACTGCGACTCTTCAATTGAAGTTTATAATTTCTGCAAAATAAACGATATTCCTTACGGCGTTAAAATCAATACAATAAAAGAGTTGATTTTCATCTCAAACCTTAATGCAAAATATGCTTTTGCCGATAATATAGAAAATGCAAAAATTTTTCAAACAATTGCAAACGAGTATCTGTTGGATACCAAAATAATTCTCTTTATCGATTCACTTGAAGATATAGAGAAAATAGCTCCTTTTGGGATAGACGGAGTGAAATTAAAGGAGAATAAATGAGAAAGCCAAAGGTTACACCGATTGAAAAAGAGGTAAAATTAAAAGAAGAGGATTTTATAGTCAGTAAGACTGACACCAAAAGCCGTATTTTATACGGTAATAAAATTTTTATCGATATCAGCGGATACAGTGAAGACGAGCTTTTAGGTCAGCCTCACAATATCCTAAGACACCCCGATATGCCAAGATGCGCTTTTAAGGTACTGTATGACCATATCCAAAACGGTAAAGAATGGTTCGGCTACGTTAAGAATATGAGAAAAGACGGAGGATATTACTGGGTATATGCAAACATATCCCCTACATTTGATCAAAACGGAAATATCATAGAGTACTATTCTGTAAGACGTAAACCAAGGGAAGGGTTTAGAAACATTATAGAACCTCTTTATCAGCAATTAAAATCAATAGAAAGCACAGAAGGTATGGAAGGTTCATTAAAAGCTGTGGAAGAACTTCTTGACAAATACAATATGTCATTTAATGAATTAATGATAAAAATTCAAAAAGGAATTATCAATGAACTCTAAAATACTTGCATCGATTTTAGTATTATTATCGGTAATAATCGCGGTTGTCTCATTTTTAAATTCACAGCTTATTATAGGTATATTAGCACTATTGAGTCTTGGTGTAAGTATTCTTTTTTTCTTTGGTAAAGAAGAGAAAAAAACCTCATCTCTTCTTGAAAAAATTAAAAAAATTGTTATTGAAGCATCAAACGGAAATTTTCAAAACAGAATTACTCACATTGCAAAAAACGACGAAAATTACAATTTTGCTTGGGCTGTAAATGATTTACTTGATCAACTTGAAGCATTTGAAAGAGATATAAAAGAATCAATTAACGCAGCTAAAAATGGAATAGATTACAGAGATATCGCGCCGCAGGGATATAAAGGTCAGTTTAGAACCACTGTCGAAACAATTAATGAAGCTGTAAAAGCAATATCTATCGCCATTAAAGAACAAGCAAGAAGCGAACTGTTTATTACTCTAAATGATTTGGGTGGAGGTGTAAAATATCAGATTAACGAAATTAAAAACTCATTTGATGAAAAATTAAAACCTTTTATGCTAAAAATCGACGAACTCTCAACAGAAATTTACGAAGGTGCGGACGAATCCGCACATAAAGTGGAAAATCTTGCGGAAGTACTAAATAATCTGATAGAATTTATCGCTCAAACAAACGATGCGATTAATATGCTTTATCAAAGAACGGAAGAAATAGGTAAAATTGTCGAACTTATCACAGATATTGCAGACCAAACAAATCTTCTTGCGTTAAATGCCGCAATTGAAGCAGCAAGAGCGGGAGAGCACGGAAGAGGTTTTGCAGTTGTTGCGGATGAAGTAAGAAAACTGGCTGAAAGAACCCAAAAAGCCACAAGCGAAATTTCAATTACAATCAAAACGCTTCAACAAGAAACAAGCGAAATTCAGGCACATTCGGAACAAATCACAACAACAGCGGTCACTTCAAAAGAAGATGTATTACAGGTTAAAGATATGATTGTAGGATTTAGGAACAAATCTCTTGAAAACAAAAAAAATGTGGATTTTGCCCTTACAAGAATGTTTATGGATTTGGCCAAACTTTCTCATTTGGTATATAAACTTAATACAACAGAGGCTGTTGTTGAAGAAAAACCTATACCTACAATAAATGACAAAGATTGTGAATTCGGAAAATGGTTAAGAAATGAAAACACAATCAAAAAACTAGGATGTTATCCTGAATACAAAGAAATTAAAGATAACATACATAAAAAAATCCATAATACAACCAATAATATACTTGAATGTACCGTTGATAAAAGCTGCTTGAAAAGAAAAGACGAAATTATTCAAAAAGCAAAAACCGTTGAAGAGTTATCTCAAAAACTCTCTCAAATTCTTGAAGAACTTTTTGAAAAGTATTACAAAAAACCATGCGAATAAAATTTGATATTTTACTTATTCTTCTTTTGATACCGTTTATCGGTATCAGTCTTTTTTTAGTAAACGAAATTTCACATAAACTTTTTTTAAAAGAGCTTGCATATATTGGCATAGGTATTATTGTGTTTATGGCTGTTTATTTTATACCGATTAGAAAACTCCTTTGGCTAATTCCCATAATTTACTGGATAAATATTATTCTTCTTCTTATGGTAGATTTATTCGGTACCACTATTTTAGGTGCTAAAAGATGGCTTAAAATCCCTTTGATAAATCTTACGATACAGCCATCGGAATTTATGAAAACAACACTTTTATTAATGCTTGGATATTTAATTTACAAATATCCTCCAAAACCTTTATACAACTTTAAGGAATTTTTAAAATTTTCCATTTATATTATTATTCCTTTTTTACTTATAGTCAAAGAACCAGACCTTGGAACTGCACTAATTTTACTTATTATAGGCTTTGGAGTTCTATTTGTTGTCGGTGTGGATAAAAAAGTATGGATTGGTATAATGATTTTATCTGTGGTAATAGTGCCTGTATATTATAAATTTTTTATGAAAGATTATCAGAAAAAAAGAATTGAGAGTTTTTTAAATAAACCGAGCTACCATGTAAAACAGTCATTAATTGCCATAGGCAGTGGAGGTGTGAGTGGAAAAAGCAAAAACGAAGCCACTCAGACACAACTTAAATTCCTGCCAATTGCCAGCAGTGATTTTATATTTGCTTATTATGTGGAAAGATTCGGATTTATTGGTGCATCTGTTTTAATATTTTTATATTTTCTTCTTATTTATTATCTTCTCTCACGCGCTTTGGCTTTAAAAGACGACTATTTTGCAAAAGTAATGTATGCAGGTGTTGCGCTTATGATATTTATATACTCTTATATAAACATATCAATGACTATGAACTTAGCACCGGTTGTAGGAGTGCCCCTACCTCTTATAAGTCACGGAGGTACAAGTTTTATTAATTTTATGATTCTTTTTGCAATTCTTGAAAATTTAGTGGCAAGGAAAGATTTTTTACATACTCACGGAGTAAAATAAGGAAGAATTATTTCTCTTCCTTGTTTTGATTATTTTCTGATTTTGGCATTTGGGTAGGTGCTTTTGGTTTGTTGAATTTAGTCATAATTGATGACAATTTTTCTTTTAATGTTGCGAAAATATCTTCTGTTGATTTATCGCTTCTTAAAATTTCTTCAAGTTTTTTAATCTCTTCATATAAATCTTTATAATCGATATCTTTTCTTCCGTATCCAAGTGCCTCTGCAAGTTCAAGCTGTTCTTTCGCATACGCTAAAAGTTCTTTTAATTCATCTTTGTTCGGATTTTCTTTATTTGCAAGTTCATTTGCTCTTATAATCGTTTGTTCCGCTCTTAAAATCGGCAGTGGAAGCACTATTTTTTCAATTACAAGTGTTTCAAGCGCTTCAATTAAAAGTTTTTTAGCTTCTTCATATTTTTCTTGTTCGATTAAAGGAATAATTGCTTTTAATACTACCGGATATGTTCCTATCGGAAGCGCTGTTACGAATATATCAAGCTCGCTCGCAAGTTGGAGCATAATATCTCTTGCAAGTTGAACTTCACCAGCTTTTATTAAAGTAACCACTTCTGTTTTTGCAACTTCCACATCATCGACAGTTCCAGGAAAATCTACAATCTGCTCTTTCACATCAACAGGCACAACTTGCAAATTAGGGTCTCTTGCAATTAATACTTCAAGTTTTCCTAAAACTTTTTCAATAGTTTCAAGCGCTTTGTCTTTTTCTTTTTTATCAAGCATATTCACAACATCAGCTACAAGATTGATTGCCTCAACAGCTTCTTCGGTAATTTTTTTCACTCTTTCGTCAACATAATCGTTTTGTGCTTTGTCAACTTTTTTTGTTACTTCTTTGTTCTCTTTCATTCTTTCGCTCATTCTCCCCTCCTTCAATTTAATTACAACAAAATTATATCATTTTAGTATAATGATGTCAAGATTTTTATTTATTTTTCATTAATTTTTTTTAGCCTTATAATTTAAGTTAAATAATGCTCTCTGTGTATTTTTTAAATTAAAAAAGAAAAAAACCCGTTAATTTACGGGAATAATTTCTACCTCAACAGCTTTAAATCTCGCTGTTTTCACTTTATGGTCTGCTTCATCTCCAAATAAAAAGTTTATTTTGTTTTTAGCAAAATGAAAAGTTGTAAATAGCGTATAAGGTCTTACGCTTTGGGTGAATTTAACTTTTAAAGGAGCGCTTTTTCCATACTCAGATTTAAGAATTACCCTCTCTGCGATTTCATTTTTATGCATTTCGTTTACAAGCAAAACATCGTCATCGTATTTTTTGGAGAGTTTTTGGCTTTTATTTGTCTGAGCAGCATTATTGTACTGAGGAAGCGCCCTTCCTGTATTTAAATACCATTTTTTTACTCCCTCAATCAAATCTTTCACTTCGCCTCTTATATGGTATTTGTGATAATGAAAATGCCCCTTCCCGTCAGGCGTTGAGAATTTTTCGAGATGAAGTATCGGAGAATCAATTCCGTCTTCATTTATCGGCCATTGAAGAGGTTTAGCTTCAAGCCTTTCATAGGTTGCGCCTTTAAACCTGCTAACTTCCTTTTTGCACTCTTCAAATACTTCTTTGCTTGTGCTGAATTTAAACTCTCCTTTTATCCTGTTTTCAATCGCCTGTATAACTTCCCAGTCATCCGGCATATCCGAATTTACAAGAGGTTTGCTTAAATGAAGCCTTCGCTCAGCATTTACATAAACACCACTCTTTTCATATGCACTTTTTACCCCAAATACAATATCCGCTTTTTCGGTAATTTCGTTTCTCATAACTTCCATTACCATTAAAAATTCAAGCTCACTAAAAGCTTTTTGTATTTTATTTTGATTCGGATGTATATGAAGTATATCTTCTCCCATATTGATAATCGCTTTTATTTTACCTTTGAAGATATGCTCAATTATCTCAGGCGTCATCAGTCCCACATTCTCTTCATCAGGTCTTATGTAATCGGGCAGGTAATAAGGCAGACATCCCACATCACAAGCTCCCTGGACGTTGTTTTGACCTCTTAGAGGCAATACACCTGCACCTTTACCAAAGTGTCCTCCCATCATGGCAAGATTGCTTATGGCGTTAACCGCCTCAGTGCCGTCAAGATGTTCGGTGACACCAAGCCCCCATGTGAAAATAGTTTTGTTTTTTATCAGTTTTGCAATCTCTTCAATCTGGCTTTTTATATGTTCAAATCCGGGAAGTTTTAAGAAGAAGTCTTTATGACAGTTGTGTTTTAATATATTTTCTTTATATTCGTCAAATTTTACGCATCTTGTTTTTACAAACTCTTCATTTACATACCCCGCTTCTATAAATTCCCTGGCTAAGGCATTTAAAAAAAGAAGGTTTGATTCAAGTGGAAGTATGACTTTAATATCAGCAAATTTCATTAAAGGAATTTCCCT
>JALVVX010000012.1 GCA_027038555.1 Nautiliaceae bacterium
GAAAATAACGGAAAATTACCTGTTAAAATAATAGAAGTTCAAGTAGGCGAATATCTTGGTGAAGATGATATCGTAAGAATTGAAGATGATTTTGGAAGAGTTAATAAATGAAAAAAATAGTTTTTTTAATTTTAGGATTTATGATGCTTTATGGGTGTAATTCTCCATATTCACTTGATAAATTTAAAAAAATTTTATCCGTATCCAAATTTCAAGCTCCAGATAGTCATTATAATCCTTTGTATTCGACAGAATACGGAGAATTTGAAGATTTTTGCAATCAATATTTTACTCTTCAAGACAATAAATATATGGCGTTTTTTATGTGCGGTAAAAAACATAGAAGTGAACTTAGATTTAAAAATGATTGGAGTGTTGCCGATTCTAAGCCTCATATTATAATAGCCAGAGTTAAACTTTTCCCTTTAAATGAAAAAAGAGAATTTACATTTTTGCAAATACATGCCGACAGCACTTTAAAAGATAAACCTGTAATTGATAAACCTCTTTTAAGAGTTGTTTGGTATAAAGAGTTAAAATGTAAGAAAAATCATATTTGGGCGGTTATTAGAACATGTGATGATCCGAATATGATGTGTTATGAAAAAATAGATTTGGGTGAAATGCCAAAAAGTTTTTTTGATGTAAAAGTAGAAGTTAAAAATTCTAAACTTAAAATTTGGGTAGACGGTAAGTTAAAAGTAGATAAAGATGTAAGCTATTGGGATAAGTATTTAAATTATTTCAAAGCGGGTGTATATCTTCAAGACGAAGGTTGTGCCAAAGTTTTATTTGATAAACTGAAAATAAAGGGGTAAAAATGAGAATAAGTGTAGTAGGTTTGGGATATGTAGGGGCTGTGTGTTCGGCTTGTTTTGCAAATGAAGGGCATGAAGTTATAGGTATGGATATTGATGCGGTAAAAGTTGATTTGATTAATCAAGGAAAAGCTCCAATAGTTGAAAAAGATTTGGAAGATTATATTTCAAGAAATGTAAAAGCAAGAAGACTTAGAGCTACAACTGATTTGAAAGAAGCGATTGATAATAGTGATATTACAATTATTTCTGTTGGAACGCCATCAAAACCAAACGGTGATATTGACTTAAAATATATAAAAGAAGCGGCAAAAGCAATAGGTGAGAAATTAAAAGAAAAAGATGCTTTTCATATAGTGTCTATGAGAAGTACAGTACTTCCAGGTACAGGTAAAAATGTAGTAATTCCTATAATTGAAGAAATTTCAGGTAAAAAAGCGGGAGTTGATTTTGGGTATGTTTCAAACCCTGAATTTTTAAGAGAAGGGACTGCAATTTGGGATTTTTATAATCCTCCAAAAACAGTAGTAGGTGCTACGGATGAGAGAAGTTATAAAACTTTTAGAGAATTGTATTCATTTTTAAAAGCTCCTTATTTTGAAGTTGAAATTGAAGTGGCTGAAATGATTAAGTATGCAGATAATTCATGGCATGCAACAAAAGTTACTTTTGCAAATGAAATTGGGATGATTTGTAAAAAATTGGGAATCGATTCACATAAAGTAATGGATGTTTTCTGTGCCGATACAAAACTTAATATTTCTACTTATTATCTAAAACCCGGATTTGCTTTTGGAGGCTCATGTCTGCCAAAAGATGTAAGGGCTATCACTTATAAAGCAAAATCGCTTGATGAAAATACACCTCTTTTAAATTCATTGATGCCAAGTAATGAATATCAGATAAAAAGAGTATATAATGAATTCATAAAACCTTTAAAAAGCAGAAAAATTGCAGTGCTTGGATTAAGCTTTAAACCTAATACCGATGATTTAAGAGAATCACCTGTTTTAGAACTGACAGAGCTTTTGATTGGAAAAGGTTATAAGGTTTCAATTTACGACCCTAATGTATTAAAAGCAAAAGAAGATGGGGCAAATAAAGCACTTTTAGAGAACGAACTTTGGCATATAAATGAAAGATTAAGTAATAATCTTGACAAAGTAATACAAGAAAATGATATAATTCTCATCGGAAACGGGTCAAAAGAGTTTCAAAACATTCCTCAAAAATATACCGACAAGTACATAATCGACCTCATGAGAGTTACAAATCAACCTTCAAAAAATAATTATATAGGGATTGCTTGGTGAAAATTTTAAAAGATTATAATTTTTTAGGGTTTATTGTTTATATTTTAATTTTGTTAGTAGGCTTTTTTCTTATGCCTCTTAACAGGGTAGAGCCAGGTGCCAGAGATTTAATATTCCTTATAGGTATTATCGGTATTTGGAGATATACTTGGTTTTTATTAAATGGTACTAGGGCATTTATATATAAAAAGTTTAAATTTAAAACGATAAGAAAATTTGAGGAAGAAAAAGGTGAAGAATTAGACCCTGATCATGTTTTTTTATTAATAACGACTTATAGGATATCTACCGAAGTTACAACAAAAGTATATAGAGAAGCAATAAAAGAAGCTATTAATAGTGGTTACAATGTTACTATTGTAGCTTCTCTTGTTGAAAAAGCCGATGAACTTTTGGTTAAAAAAATTTTTCAGCTTTTAAATCCGCCTGAAAGGGTTAAGCTTATAATTACAAGAATTAAGGGAACTGGAAAAAGGGATGGAATAACAGCTGGTTTGAGAGTTATTGCAAATCATAATGTAGATTTTGAAAAATCAGTTGTTGCTTTGATTGATGGAGATTCTATTATAACTCCGGGAACAATTAGAAAATGTTCAAGACTTTTTGCACTTAATCCCAAGCTTGGCGGTTTGACTACCGACGAAGAAGAAGATGATTATTTGTTAACTCATGGAAAAGGGTTGGCAGAAAAAATTTATTATTATTGGTATAAACTAAGATTTGCTCAAAGAAATATGTCAATGAGTTCTATTGCTTTGTCTGATAAGATACTGACACTAACCGGTCGTATGTCTATGGTAAGAGCAAATATCGCAGCTGAAAAAGCATTTGCAGATACCGTTCAATTGGATAAATTAAGTCATTGGAGGCTTGGAGAGTTTTATTTTCTTACAGGTGATGACAAATCAAGCTGGTTTGCTCTTGCAAGCGAAGGGTGGGAGATGTGGTATGTACCGGATGTGCTTGTTTATACTGTTGATGAAATTCCTGATAGGAATTTTTTCAAAGGTAGTGTAATGCTTATGACAAGATGGTTTGGTAATCAATATAGAACTAATGCAAGAGCGCTTAAACTTTCACATAAGAAAATGAGACCATATCCTTGGTATGCTTTGATAGACCAAAGAATTACAAAATGGACGACTCTTTTTGGACTTTTTATTGCAATTTTAGGTACTATAAAATGGGGATGGATGATGCTATATGCATATATATGGTGGATACTTTTTACAAGACTTTTAATGACATTTGTATATAGAATTTCAAGAAAAAAAATATATGCCATTTGGCCTTTGATGCTGTATTATAATCAGGTAGTAGGGTCTTTTGTTAAAATATTTGTATGGGAACATCTATATAAACAAAAATGGACAAGACAGAAAACGACACTAAATGGTGGTAAAAAATTTATTGAATGGTACAGAAAAGTCAGTTCGGATGGGATGGTAATAATCGACTTGATGGTTTTTATAATCGGAATAGCTTTTTTAGTAGGAGTTATATCTTTTCACGATGTATGGGAATTTTTACACATTTTTAGGAGTGTAGGATGAAAAAGGAGGATTTAAATATGAGTAATAGTGATAAGGCGGCACAAATGAAACACGAAGCTGAAATAACAAGGCAACACGCAAGGTATAAAATACCTGCAAAGATAGAAATTGACGGGAGAGAGTATAAAATCGACAATTGGTCAGTATCTGGTTGTGCAATTATAAATTTACCAGAAGAATACCTTCATAAGTTTGCAGAAGGTAAAATGAAATTCAAATTTGATAATTTTGAAACAGCAGTTGACAATTTAAAACTTGAATTTTTAAAATACGACAAATATCCTGATAAAACTATTATGAGATGTAGGTTTACTGATTTAAAACCTGATCAAAGAGCCGTATTACAACAAATTATCGATTCTTTTTTGGAAGGTAGTATTGTAATTCAAGATGATATACTTCATGTAGTTAAAAACCAGTTTACTTACCCTGATAGAAAAGCGAAAGAAATTAGTCACAAAAAAGCATGGAGTATATTGGTTTTAATTTATTTAGTTATTTTTGTTTTGATTTTGTTTTTAGGATATGTTTTTTATAATAGAACATTTATAGTAAAATCTATCATCGGATATGTAGATACCAATATAAGTATGGTGCGTTCACCAGCTCCGGCGTTTATAGAATTTTTAGAAGATGTCAAAGTCGGCGAGGAGTTAAATAATTCTAAACCATTTGCAGTAGCAAAAATGTTAAATGGGGGAATGAAAACGTTAAAATCACCTGTAAATGGCAAAATATTAAATATATATATACACAATGATGAATTTAGAGATACCGGAGAACCAATATTATCAGTAGTACCAATTGGAGCACAAATATACGTTGTAGCTCATGTCCTTTCAAAACAGGCTGAAAAATTAAAAATCGGAGATATAGCAACGGTAACACTTCCTGATGGTAAAGTGTTTAAAGCTAAAATTGTGGATATGAAATTTCCTGCACCTATTAGTTCTGAGAAAAGTAAAGGTGTAACAAATACATACGCAAATAGTATTGATTATGTAAAAGTAATTTTAAAACCTATTAATTTTAAATTAACACCTAAACAACTAAATGAAAGTGTAAATGTTACAATAGATACATTTAGGCAATAAAATGAAAAAAATATTGATACTGCCTTTAATTTTTTATTTTTCATATGCATGGAGTTGTTATTCGATACTTACAAAAGTGGATGATACAACTCCGGTTGCTTATATTGATACTCAAAGAGTAAAAGTTTGTAATGTTTTTCACGATACACTTGATATTAATGTTTCAAAAGCATATTACGGATGTTATAGATATAAAAAAGAAGCAGAATATGCATTGAAACATTCTAATTTTCATTTTATTGAACCGAAAATAGTTTATCATAAAGTAAAAAAAAGCGATTTATATGTAATTGCCCCAAGAAAATCAGGAATAAATAAAATAGAAAAATTACAAGAACTTGAAAAGATTTACAAAGAAAATACGCCTGAAAAATTATTAAAAAAATTTCCTAAAAAATTATATGGAAGGAATTTTGCAATAGAAGATGCTAAAAGATTGTATTTTTTGCCTTCATATAATATGTATTATTATAAAAAGTATAAATTTATTCCTGAAAAACTTCTTATATTATATGATGGTGTATATTCACTTAAAGAGTTATCAAAAATTTTTAAAAAGCAAGGATATATTAAGAAAACAAAAAACGGTTATTTAATAAATGTTTCAATTGTCGTTTCACCTACCGCAACTCTTATAATAAAGAATAAAAAAGTTTTATTAGAAGGTTATCCTAATGTTGTGAATATTTTTTATTTTGGTAGACTTTATATAAAAAATTCTAAGTTTATTGTTTGGGATAGAAAACATAAACAATATTTAAGTAGAGAAAATCTACCAAAAGATAAGGTGCTTTTTATAAACTATGAAAGACCAAGACCTTATATTTTAGGTCTTGCGGGCTCGGAAGCAATTGTTCTTAATTCTGTTTTTAGAGGGCTTGGATATCATAGTGTTACTGCAACATTCGGATTTTCACTTGCAAATTTACCTTCAAATAATTTAAAAAATCCTTTTTATACGTTTTTAAGTTATAAAAAACCTTCTATTAAATTTATCGGTAATGACGTATATGACTGTTCTATGGGATTTTATACAAATAATGCTGTAAATTCCGTATTTTTGGGGAATTTTTTTCATGATAATGTAATTTATAATTTTGACCCTCATGATTATTCAAAAAATCTTGTATGTGCCAGAAATATATCTTTAAGAGCAAAATATGCTAACGGACTGATTATTTCAAGACAGGTTAATAATTCTGTTTTTGCAGAAAATATTTCTTTAAAAAATCATTCTAACGGTATTATGTTAGATAGGAATTCATATAGAACTTTTGTATATAAAAATATTTCGTTTGATAACGGTTATTCGGGAATATCTATACAAGAAACTCCAAAAAATTTAGTTACCGATAATATTGTTTTTATGAATAAAATAGACGGTATTATCGCCAGAAATTCTTTGAGAAGTGAAATAACGGACAATATTATAGATACAAATGGGAAAAACGGTATTGAAGTTTTTGTCAAAGATTTGAGTTTTATGAGAGACAGAAATTTTCAAAGAGACCCTTATGTAAAAGCGGCAAGTGGTGTTTTAGTTTCGAATGTTTTAAAAAACAATTTTCAATCGGATATAAAAGTATCAAATTATGCTGCCGTTAAACTAAAAAATAACAAACTCGATTTATTGAATCCTAAACTTGCAGGTGATTTAACATATTTTATTCCTAAAATTATTAAAAACAAAGGAAATTTCAAACTTTACGGTCTTGGTTTCCCATTTTTGGCAAAAAGCAGTGATTTAATAACTATTAATTCGACACTGTTTTATGCGGCAAAAAATATATATTCGAATTTAACCGAGGATAATATAAGGGCATTTGATTATCTATTTTATATATATTCTTTAAAAAACAGAAATAAAAAAGGTGAGAAAGCTTTACTCAACGGTGCTTTAAAATTAAACAAATATTCTCTTGCATATATCGGATATATGTTTTTATCAAAATCAAGAGAAAACGGTTGGGATGAAAGTGATAAATTTGAAGGATTAGTGCTACTTATAGAATCAGGAATTTTAGGAAATCAAGCTGTTCTTGAAGATTTGACACAACTTAAATATTTTGTACCGGGATTAACTAAGAAGGAATTTTTAAAAGCATATAAGGAAGCAGTAAACAGGATGAAAAAAGGTATGTTATTTAAAGAAAATTTTTATGTTAAATACGGTTTAACACCTAATAATACAAAAAAAGTTAAAAATACCGTATTATTATTTGAATACAAACTAAAATATGCAAATACAAACTTTTTTGAATATTTGAAAACAGTTAAAAAAGGAATTAATTCTTTTACATTAATTGATATTGAAAGATATGAAAAAGCTTTTAAAATTATGGATGAGATAAAATATTTGAGAAATGATTATGAAAAAGAAATATTGAATAAAGCTCTAAAAAATCAAGTATGTAAAAGACAACTTCTAAAAGCAGAGTTGCAAAACAAAGAGGTAGAAAAACTTTTTAAATTGCAGAAAAAAGAGCTGATTAAAAAATATTTACCTCAAATAAAAGAACTTTTATATAAAATCAATTTATATAGAAATAAAAAAATTGATTTAAACGAAATTTTAAAAGGTGACTTATGAAAAAATTACTTGTTTTAGGTGTTGTTGCGGGATTTGTTTTTGCAAAAAGCGAGCCACCTGCTTGTTATACGATACAAATTGCAAGTTCAAAAAAACCGTTTTTAAAATCGGTTGTTACAAAACGTTTACCTTCAATCTGTAAAAAAATGAAAATAAGAAATGTTTATACAATAAGATGTGGATGTTATGAAACTTATGATGAAGCCAAACAGCATTATAAAAGTTTTCTTTCAGTTTATCCTAATTCAATGATTGCCAGAACTTATAAATTTAGATTCGGAAAAGAGTATTTAAAAGATTACTCAGGATATAAATATTCTAAAACCATTCAAAAATCTAAAAAACAACATAATTCATCTTTAAAAACTAAACCGTTATTGGATGAATTGGCATCTGTATCATTTGAGAAAATAAATAAAAGCGTTGATGTTAAAGTACCTTCATTTCCGATAGAGAAAAACGAAAATAAACAAATAAATAAAAAAAACGAAAATAATCAAACTAAGCCACCTCAACATTTTTCAATTAGTAGATTTTATATAGAGCCGAGTGCTCTTTATGAATTGGGGCAAAAAGCAAAAAATTCTTCAAGGCTTTATAGATTTAGACTCTCACTTCTTCTTGGTTGGCAGTATATGAAAGAGCTTAGTGAGCATTGGTTTTTTAAGATGGAACCAAGAGTAGGATTAAAATATTCGGATGTAAATCATAACAAAGGAACTGATTTTAATTTTGATTTAAGAGAATTTTATGTAATGAGTCATGATTTAAATGACAATTATCTGAACTTTTTGATAGGAAGAAAAGTTTTAAATGATGGAAGATCTTGGTATTACAGTAGTTCGGTTGATACAATAGGACTGTTTAATAGTGATGATTTATTGCTTTATGATATCTATTTTGGTGGTAGATTTAATAATGAAAAAACGTTTACGGAAAACGACAACAGCTATGGACTTAAAGATACTAAGTTTCTAATTGCCCATCTTAAATATGAATATTTTATAAAACATTTTATTGAAGGATTTTATCTTTTAGAGCATACAAAAGATTTAAGAACTCTCAGATGGTATGGAATAAGGGCTGACGGGAATAAAAAACTTTCAAACTCTTCGCTTAAATATTGGGCTGATTTTGCACTTCTTAGAGGGAATTTTAATCAAAAGATTACTGCTAACGGCCTTGATTTGGGTGCAATGTATAATAAAGATACTTCACCGTATATATTCGGAGCATCGTTTGCAAGAGGCAGCGGCTCAAAAGACGGCAGACATAATTTTTATATGCCATATCTTACAAATGCAAAACATAAATTCAATAAGAATCCGAGTTTTAGGTATTACGGAGAGTTTTTAAATCCGGATTTGTCAAATCTTCAAATAATTTCTCTGTATGGCAATTATGATTTTAAAAACGGAAATACGCTAAGTTTAGCATTTCATAATTATAATCAAATAAAAGCATCAAAAGTTTTAAGAGCAACCGATATGGTATTGACTCCAAACGGTAAATCCAGAGATATCGGTAATGAATTTGATTTGATTTGGTATTTCAACAGACCGAATTTAAAGCATTATAAGCTTGTTTTTTCTTATTTCAGGGGTGGAAGCGCGTTTGATGATGCAGATATTAAGGAGGCATTTTATGTATATTTCATATACCGCTACTATTTTTAAAAGATTTTTACCGTTAGTATTGATTTTAAGCGGCTGTGCAAATCTTGATGTGGCACAAAAAGCATATGAAAAAGGTGATATAAATGAATCTGTCAAAATATGGAAAAAATGGGCTGATAAAGGATATGGCAAATATGCTTTAAAACTTGCAAATCTGGCGCAAAAAGGTGTTATTAAAGAAAATGACGATTTTATTATAAAAGAAGCGACAAAAGCTTATAAATCAGGAGAAAAAAAAGCTGCGTTTATACTCGAAAAAGAATACTATAAAAAAGGTGATTACAAAAACGCCCTTGAATGGTTTAAAAAAAGCGATTTGAATTTAAGCGACAGTTTTGAAATTTATAAAATGGATATAAATCTTATTAAAAATTATGTTAACGATTATAAAGAAAAAGAAGAATTATTAAAAAGAATAGAACAAGTAGCAAAAAAAGGCAATATAGCCGCAGCTTTTGTTTTAGGAAATTTTTATTCTGAAAAATCCCCTTTTTATAATCTAAATAAAGCTATTAAATATTATGATATCGCTTATAAAAAAGGATATTTAAAAGCAGGAATTAAAAAAGCTCTTATTTTGATATATGATTTACATAAAGAAAAAGAAGGGCTTGATTTATTAAGAAAAATTTCCAAAAAAGACAACGGGGAAGCGGCTTATTATGTGGGGCTTTATTTAAATGATTTAATGAAAAGATATTTAAATAAAATAAATACACCATGTATTGACTGTTCGTTTAAAACTCCAAAAGAATTTTATGTAAAAAAAATAGAACTTATGAAGTTTAAAGATAAATTCATATGGAAAAATATTGTGCCGTGGTTTGATTATGCATATAAAAGAGGAAATGTAAAAGGAAAACTGAAACTTATAATGATGGATATAAATTCAAGGAATTATATTTATAAGCCTTTAAAAGAACATTACAGTTCAATGGATGTAAATACAACACAGAGATTTTTAAAATCAACCGCAAAGGCTTTACATATTTTTGCTCCGAAAATGACTCTTGCATGGCTTTATCATAAATATCCGGAACTTCATAAACAAAACATTGCAAAGAGAATATATAACGAATATATGGACATAAATAAAACAGATGCTTTGTGGCATCTTTATCTTTATGCCAAAACTTATGAGCCGAATGAAAAATTAAAATATTTAAGACCTATTGTAAAAGAAAAATTTGTTCCGGCTTTAATTGAAAATGCTTATATTTCACTATTACAAAACAAAGATATAAACGAATCGGCAAATATTTTGAAAATTTATGCAAAAGAAAACAATCTTTTGGCACTTCATTATCTTGGAAGTGTATATGCCAAAGGTATATTAATGCCTAAAACAAAAGCGTGCGACATATACAAACAAAACTGCAAATTAGAGCCACTTAGTAAAAGTTTGGATTTGAAAATTGCAAATGGATATCTTAATATTGAAAATCCTCCGAAAGTTTTAAAAGCCGCTACAATATATAAATTTTATGCTGATCAAAACGATAGTTATGCGGCATTTAGATTAGCAAGGATATATAAAAAATATAATTTTAAAAAGGCTCTTATGTGGCTTAAAAAAGCAAAAGAAGCCGGATATTCAAAAGCTGATTTGGAATATGCAAAACTTGTATTAAAAGGTCTTGTAAATGGAGATACTCAGCAAGCATTAAACATTATACTCTCTTCTTTGGATAAACATCCTGAAAATTATATGTTTTTAGGAAATTTGTATGCTCGTGGAAATACATTGGAGTTTAATCCTCAAAAAGCTGAATATTATTATAATAAGGCTATTGAAAACAAGAATTATAATGCATATCTTAAACTTGCAATGCTTTATGAAAAACTTGATTTATATGGCAATAATAAAAACAAAATAATTGAGTTTTATAATCTTGCAATCAATCATAATATTCCGAAAGCAAAATATTTGCTGGCTAAATATTACGCGAGAATAGGGCAAAACAATAAAGCTCTTGCTTTGTTAAAAGGTTTGGATTTGAGTAAATATCCGGATTCTTATTATTTGATGTATAAACTAACAGGAAATGAAGAATATCTTAAAAAAGCCATAAAACAAAACACCGGTAAAGCACTTCTTGATTATGCGATACATGTGCTTAAATCACCTGAAAGTAAACTGTTTTATGCACTTAGAGCTTCTATGTGTAATACACCAAAAAGTGCTGATTATGTATTTAAAATGATGAAAAAAATAAATAAAAGAGGTGTTATCGAATATATTTATAAAAAAGCAAAATCATATCCTAAATGTCATAATTAAAAAATTTGATATAATTTTATTTCAATTTTTAAAAAGGAGAAAGAATGAAATTAAGAAAAATTATTTTAATGGGACTAAGTGGAGTTATAGTTAGTTCAATGTTTACAGGATGTGCGACAATTTTAAGTGGAACTACCGAAAAAATTTCTGTTAATTCAAATCCGTCAGGAATTAAATTTAAATTGGATAATGCAGAGTATACAGCACCTGCAATAATAACCGTAAAAAGAGAAAATAAAGATAAAATTATTAAAGTGGATAATCCTAAATGTAAAAAAACTATTCTTTTAAATAAAAAAATAAATCCTGTGTTTTTTGTTAACTTATTAAGTGGGGGAGTTTTTGGCTCTACAACAGATTATTTAACAGGTGCAATGTGGAAATATGACGATAATGTAAATATTAATTGTAAATGATTAAATTTATCTTCGTATTTTCTTCTTTTTTTCTTTTCCTTTGCGCAAATACTATTTATGAAAACAAAGTTATTGATTTGGCTTTAAAAAAAAAATTATATGATAATAAAGTTTTTAAAAGTCTTTTATTTTATAAAAACAAATTCTTCATTAAAGATAAAAATTTTTATTTGTCTGTAAAACGTAATTTAAAAAGTGAATTGATTGCCGATATAAAAGGGTTTTTTAAAAAGTCGACAGATTTTAAAAATATAAACAATCATCCTCAATGTAAATTTCCCGCAAGATTTTTATTCTTAAAACATAGTTTGAATTTGCCTGATAATATATTTCCGAAAATAGAATGCCCTGAATTGGAAGAATATAAAAAAAAAGCACCTGCTGATAATATATATATTGTGTTTGCTTCTGCTAATTTAAAAGATCCTTCAAGTATGATGGGGCATACTTTTTTTAAGTTCGAAGGCGTTAACTATAAAAGTAGAAAAGTTTCTCATGCAGTATCGTTTTTTACTTTAATAAATACTTTCAATCCATTTAAACTTATTTATGAAAATATTGGCCCTGGTATGAAAGGCTTTTTTGTTTTAAGACCTTATAAAGAAATTTTATATAATTATTTGGAAAATCAAAATAGAAATATATGGGAATATAAATTAAAATTAAACAATTTTCAAAAAAAATTTATTTATTATCATATTTGGGAATTAAGAAATATTAAAATGAAATACTATTTTACTGCTTTTAATTGTGCAACTGTGGATTTATTTATTGTTTCTATAATTAATCCTGATATATTAAAGAATTATCAGTATTATATTAGTCCTTTGGATTTAATAAAATTAATAAATAAATTTAAATTAATAAAAAAAGGTATTCTTATACCAAGTGATGAATGGTTTATAAAACTAATAGAAGAACAGATGAATTTTTTTAAAATATATAAAATAAAAATTGCAGTAGAAAATAAAAATATAAATAAATTAAGTGAATTAAATAATTTTTATGAAAAATTGTTAGCACAAATATATGCTATATATCTATTTAAGCACAGAAAACTTTCTCAAAATGACTTAAATAAAATAATAAAAAATTTAAAATTTAAAAAGAATACATTTATTGATATCTCAAAATATAAAAATCCTTTAAAGACTCCTTATCAAAGGCAAATAGGATCGGGTTATTTTAGAGATTATGATAATAAAAAATATTTATTTTTAAATTTTTTACCGGCATCTCATACTTTGGAAGATGATAATAGAGAATATTTTAATGAAAGTGAATTAAAATTAGGTAATATAATTGTTTTAATGAATAAAAAGAAAATATTGTTAGAAAGATTAGATATTTATACAATATATAATTTAATACCTTTTGATATTTTAACAAAACCGTTTTCATATGATTTCAGTTTAAATTTAAGAAGAGATTATGATAAAAAAATGAATAAAAAATTATATGGGAATTTAAAAGTCGGTATAGGTGAAAATTTTAAATTTCAAGATATTAATTTGTTTTTTTTATTAAACGGGAAGATGAGAATAAATAAAAAAGTCGATTTTTTAATAAATCCAATTGCAGGTATTAGCGTTTATACAATAGGAAAAGGTAAAATTATTGCAAAATATGTTAAAAATTATACATTTAATTCTTTAATATATAAAAAAATTTCATTATCTTATAATATGTTTTTAAGCACATTTAAAATTTATTATAATTTATCTATAATTAATAATAAAAAACGAGAATTTAGTATTGGATTAAGTAAATATTTTTAGACCTCACAGACTATTTCTTTATTTCCTTTTTTTTCTATAACTTCTTTTATTTTTACATTAGGAAATTCAATTTTTAAGAGTTCATCTGTATTTTGAGGTTTGTGCAAAGCAATATGTTTTGTTAGAAGTCCTCTGTGTGCTTTTGCAAAATGGCTTACGACTTTACCATTTTTTATAAATTTAAAAGTTATATAGTTTTTCGGTTTATATATTTTTTCATAAAATTTGGCTCTTAGGTCTATGAAAATCTCTTTTTCGTTTATTTCATCTAAAATAGGGGTAAAAATTTCTTTATGGGCTTTATAGATGTCAAATTGGGGTTTGCTACCTTGTTTTAGGGTATAGTGTGGAATTTTGTCGTTTGCACTGATAACTCCGAAAAGATTTGAAAAAATATATACATTTTCATCTATCCATTTTTTAGAAGTCTCATCAAGACTTTCATAATCCATATGTTTAAATGCAACTCCCGTATATCTTGAAACGGCTTTTTTTGTAGGACGGGTAAAAATTGAAGTTTTATCTTCTCCAAAATTTTTAATATCATCGGTTTTTTTTAAAAATTCATCGTATCTTTTTATGATTTCAACTCTTTTATCGTAAATTTCAGGGAAAATGAAAGAATCTTTATTTATAGGAGGAAAATTTCCTCCTTTTGATTTGGATTCACTCGGGGCAAGAAGTATTTTCATATAAATCCTTACAGTTGTACTATAAATATAGTGTTGTCTCTTTTAATTTCTGCTAATGCATCACCTTTATTTAATCCTTTTAAAAGTTTTGTAAGTTCATCTATTGAATGTATAGCAACCCATTTACCTATTTTTACTGTTTTAACTCTTAATATTATATCGCCTTTTTTTAGTCCCAGCATAGCCGCATAAGAATCAGGCGAAACATTATCGATAACTACCTGATGGTCTTTTTCTTTTAATGTGACTCCTTTTAGGCTCTCTATCTCATGCACTTCAAGTTTTTTTGTTTTGAGTGCTTTAAGTTTTGCTTTAAGCGTAATGAATTTGCCATTTCTGTAAACTTTGAGAGTAACTTCGGCGCCTGCTCCTTTGAATGCTATTTTGTTTCTAAGTTCGCCTGCATTTTTTACTTCTTCTCCATCAACCGCCACAATAATATCTCCTGGTTTAAGTCCGGCTTTTTCGGCGGCTGAGTGAGGCTGTACCTGATTTATAAGCACACCGTGGTCTATTCCGTAAAGTTTGGCTTTGCTTGAATCAATATTGCTAATCATAACACCCAAATAACCTCTTACAACTTTACCTTTTGCAATAAGCGAAGTTACGACAAATTTCATCATATTGCTTGGGATTGCAAAGCCTATACCGTTATTCCCGCCGCTTCTTGAAAGAATTGCGGAATTTATACCGATAAGCCTTCCTTTTAAATCTACAAGGGCACCTCCGCTGTTGCCGGGGTTGATTGCCGCGTCTGTCTGGATAAAGTTTTCGTATGAATTAAGCCCTATTGAATTTCTATTGAGCGCACTTACGATACCTGCCGTTACACTCTCTTTTAGCCCGAACGGATTTCCGATGGCAAGTACCATATCACCGACTTCAACCTTACTTGAATCGGCAATTGTTATAGGATGAAGGTTTTTTGCTTCAATTTTAATAACGGCAAGGTCTGTTTTAGGGTCGCTTCCTATCAGCTTTGCTTTATATTTTTTCCCGTCAATTGTTTTGACAATAATTTTGGTAGCACCGCTTACTACGTGATAGTTTGTTACAATATAACCGTTTTTTGAAAGGATAACACCGCTTCCAAGCGCATATTCTTTTCTTTTTTGCGGTTTATTGTTATCTCCGAACGGTCCGAAAAATCTTTTAAAAAACGGATCGTTAAAAAATCTTTTAAACTGCTCCGGAAATTTTACTTCCACTACTTTTTCAGTAGAAATATTTACAACGCTTGGAATTACTTTTTTTACAATCGGTGCAAAAGATAAAACCATTCCGTTTTGGTTTGGTGCTATTCTTTTTAGATTTGTATTATCTACATTTAGATTTATGTGACCTGCAAAAAGTGCAACGCTTAAACTTGCTGCCAATAACAGTTTTTTCATAACCTCTCCTTAAAAGTTTTATTTTGCTAAATTGTAACTCTTTGAAATGAATTTAATGTTAATGAAGATTTAAGATATTTTTAATTTTTGAAAGTATATTGCTCAACACTCAAAATTCGAGAGCTTATTTCTCATTCACCCAAATTTATATACTCATCAACCCATACACTCATTCACCCATCTACCCGTTTATTTTATCTCACCACCAAGCAAGGATTTTATCGTTGATATCCTCTTTTTTTTCTTTAAACATATGATAAATATATCTTGCAAACATATCCGTTTCTATATTTACTTTTTGATGGATTTTGTAGTATTTGAATATTGTATTTTCAAAGGTATGAGGAATTATTGTGAGCCTGAACCTGTCTGAATAAACATCATTTACCGTAAGACTTACACCGTCAATCGCAATACTGCCTTTTGGGGCTATATATTTCATAATTTGAGGCGAAGTTTTTATTATCATATCATATGAATTTTGAGTTTTTTTAATTTCCAAAATCTCTCCCACGGCATCCACGTGTCCTTGTATCAGATGTCCGTCTATTTTATCACCAAACCTCAAAGCTTCTTCAAGATGCACAAGTTTCCCGTTTTGATAATTTTCAAGAGGAATTATTTTTTGTGTTTCATGTGAGAGTTCTACTTCAAATCCATCCGTGTAAATTTTAGTTACAGTCAGACACACTCCATTAACTGCAATAGAATCCCCGATTTCAGGTTTTAGTTTTGAAATTATTTTAAGCTTATTGTTTGAAAAGCTTTTTATTTTTCCTATTTCTCTAATTAGTCCGTTAAACA
>JALVVX010000013.1:0-42583 GCA_027038555.1 Nautiliaceae bacterium
TTCACAAAGCTACTCAGCATTTCACCTATTCCGCCTTTTTTAGCATTATCGCTTATTACATACCATTTTCTTGCTTCAATGTTTTTTAACAATTCTTCATCAAAAGGTTTAGCAAATCTGAGGTCAACAAGACCCGTTTCAATGCCTTTTTCTTTTAAAAGTCTGTGCACTTTATACGCTTTGCCAACGCCGTTTCCGTATGCTATTAACATAATGTTTTTACTCTCAATTAAAATTTCTGCTTTTCCAAGTTCAAAATCCGTAGCTTCAAAAATCCCATCTTCAAGCTCAAACGCTCCTCTTGGATATCTGAATGCAACGGGACCTTTGTCATAGTTATAAGCAAACTCGACCGCCTTTTTTAAGCTCACAAAATCTCTTGGGGCAAAAAGAGTCATATTAGGCACAATTCTCAAATACCCGACATCAAAAACCCCCTGATGAGTCTCCCCATCAGCCCCGACTATTCCGGCTCTGTCGATAGCAAATTTTACGGGATAATTATCAATACACACATCGTGTATTACCTGGTCGTATCCTCTTTGAAGAAAAGTTGAATATATTGCCACAAAAGGTTTAAAACCTTCTTTTGCCAAAGGAGCCATTGATGTTACGGCGTGCTGTTCGGCAATACCGACATCCCAAAATCTCTCTGGAAACTCTCTCATAAGCTCTTTCATTCCAGTCCCGCTTGGCATTGCAGCCGTAACTCCTACAACCTTTTTATCAGCTCTTGCAAGTTCAAGAAGTTTTTGTGCAAATACTTTTGTCGCACTAAGTCCCGGTTTTTTAATAGGCTCTCCCGTTTTTATATCAAAAGGCCCCACACCGTGCCAGTGCTCATAATACCCCTCAGCCTGTTTATAACCTTTGCCTTTTATAGTTTTGGCATGGACAATTACCGGTTTTTTAAGCTCTTTTGCAATTTTTAAGGTATCAATTATCTCTTCAATATTATGTCCGTCAATGGGTCCAATGTATTCAAGCCCCATCTCTTCAAAAAACACCCCGTTTACACTAAACATCTCTTCGAATTTTTTTGCGGCAAATTTCAAATCATCAGGCGCCTTTTCAAGTACTTTTTTAAACTTATCTTTAAATGATTGATAAACTTTCCCGGCTTTTAGTTTAGTCAGATATTTGCTTATTGCGCCTATTGGTTTGCCTATACTCATTTCATTGTCATTAAGTATTATCACAACGGGAAGTTTTAGATAACCAAGTTCATTTAGAGCTTCATATACCATCCCTGCACTCATTGCACCGTCACCTATAAGTACAACGGGAATTCTCTTTTCATTTTTAAGTTTTATAGCCTTAGCCGCTCCGACAGCAACTGATATGGAAGTGGAAGAATGCCCTGCACTGAAATAATCATACCTGCTTTCACTCGGTTTTGTATATCCGCTGATACCGCCAAACTGCCTTAAACTCTCAAATTCATCCCATCTGCCGGTAATAAGTTTATGCGCATATGCCTGATGGGATACATCAAAAATAAAAGGGTCTTTTTGAACATCAAATACATAATGCATTCCGATAATCAAATCCACAGCTCCTAGTGTGGAGCTTAAATGGCCTCCTTTTTTAGATACGACTTCTAAAATTCTTTTTCTGATTTTATCGGCAAGCTCTTCGAGCTCGTTTATATTCATATGTTTAACATCTATCATTCTTTACCTTCCATAATAGCTTCTTTAATCGTTTTAAATCTCTCCATCACTTCTGCGTCTATATTTCCAAGATCGCTTAAAATTACAACTCCTCCCTCTTTTATAGCAGAATCAGGAATAATTTCAACATTTTCAAACTTGTCTTTTAAAAATTCCGCATCTTTTGGATTAACTTTCATTTTTATTTTTGAGGCTTCTTTTATATCCTCCATCAAAGCTTTTGCCAGATTATATGCAACTTGTTCCGATTCTTTCGATATTTCTTTTTGAATAACTTCTTTTGCGATATCAAGTGCCACTGAAATAAGTTCTTTTTCGACCGATAGGATTTTTTCTTCAAAAACCTCATTTATTTTATCTATTTTTTTAATCGATTCTTCAAGAAGGAATATTTTTTCTTTAAATTCAGCCTTACATTGTTTTTCGCCTTCTTGTAATCCTTGTTTATAACCTTCTTCATAAGCATTTTTTTTCTCTGTTTCAATTCTTGAATTACATTCTTTAATCTGCTGTTCAAATTTTTGCTGAGCCGAAGCAATGTTTTGTGAGAGTTCTTCAATTTTCAAAAGAAGTTTTTCTATTATTTCATTATCTTTTTTCTCTTTTTCATCATCCATTGAAACAGGTTTCGTATCGTTTTTTATATTTTTATCAGATTCGTTTTGTATTAAGTCAATTTCTTTAAATTCGTATTTTTTTACATAATGTTTTTCACTTCTTCCGCCGTTAATTATTTTACTCAATTACTTCTTCCTCCGAACCGACTGATACTTTGCCCTCTTCTGCAAGTTTTTGAACCACTTCAATTACTTTTCTCTGAGCGGCTTCTACCTCTTTGACTTTTACAGGGCCTAAAAACTGCATTTCTTCTTCAAATGCCGCCGCCGCTCTTTGCGACATATTGGAAAGAAATTTTTGTTTAAGTTCTTCCGGTGCACCCTTTAAAGCTATCATTAAAGTATTTTTATCAACTTCTTTTAATATTTCTCTAACAGCAGTATTATCAAGTTTAAGTATATCTTCAAATGTAAACATTTTCTCTTTAATCTGCTCTGCAAGTTCATTATTAATCTGTTCTATATGTTTAAGCGTTGATTTTGCGGCTTTTTGTCCAAGACGGTTAAATATTTCCGCAACAAACCTCACTCCTCCGATTTCCACTTTATAACCGGTCAATGATTCGAGTTTTGTTTCAAGTATCGCGCTTACCTTTTTAATGACCTGAGGCGAAATATCTCCTAAATTACTCATCCTCATCAATACCTCAGCCCTTATTTCATCTGGAAAATAACTAAGCGTCTCAGCCGCGCTTGTAGGGTCCATATGTGCTAAAATAAGTGCAATTGTCTGTGGATGTTCGTTTACTATGAAATCGGCAAGCTGTTGAGGTTTGACTTTTTGTAAAAATCCAAAATTCTGTTCACTTTGAAGCGATTTAGCAAGTTTATCAAGAACTTTTTTCGCCTCATCAGGGCCTAATGCCTTATAAAGTATCTCTTTTGCATATTCAAGCCCACCGCTTGCAATGTATTGATTTGATTGGAATATTACATAAAACTCTTCCAAAACCGCTGCCGCCACGGCTTTATCAATTGTTTTTGCCGTAGCAATATATTTAGAGATTTCCGTAATAGCTTCAACATCCATATATGAAAATATCTGTGCCGTTAAATCTTCACCTAACTGAATTAACAATATTGCAATTTTTTCAGGCATCGAAAGTTCATCTAAAACCGCCTGCTGCTGTGGTGATAAAGCCATTTTATTCCTTTTAAGATTCCGGATGTTCTTCTTTTATTAGATTTTCAAGTACTTTTGCAACCTGTTCGGTGTTTTCTTCTACTATTTTAGTAACCCTTTCAAGTAATACTTCATATTTAAGTTCTTCTTCATTTACTTCACTTGATATTCCCAATTGCTGTTCCACTTTTTCTTTTAATTCTTTAATTTTATCATAAGTTGTTTCCAATTCTTCTTCATTAATTTCAACTTCGTGTTTTACAGGTTTTTCTTCTTCAATTTTAACTTCAAGCATTTTTTGTGAAAAAGGAACTATTACTTTTTTATAAAAAACAAACAATATTATTGCCAGTAAAAGATATTTCAATAAAGGTAAAAACGGACCTAAATACATTGATACTTTTTCCATAATCATTCCTGTTTTCGATTTACGAGCATTCATACCGGCATTAGCAAACTCAAAAGACGAAACAGTAACACTGTCGCCTCTTTTCGGATCAAATCCTATTGTGTTTTTTACAATATTTTCAATATTTGCAAGTTCTATTTTACTTAGAGGAACAAATTTAACATTTCCTTTTTTGTCTTTTTGATAATGTCCGTCAACCACTACTGCGGCAGTGATTCTTTTAATTTTTGCAAGAGGTTCTTTTACATCTTTTACGGTAGTGGATATTTCATAATTTGTAGTAGCTTCGCTTTTATTGTATTTTTCAACTACATTGTTATTTTTTATACCTTGAACCGGTCCTATATTGCTTACGGCTCCGGGGACTCCTCCCACTTGTTTTGGTTTTGTACCTATTTTACTCTCTTCGATAGTCTGTTCGCTTCTTACGACGTTATTAGGGTCATAAATAGTGGACTTGGATTTCACCTGTGAAAAATCCAAATCTACATTCACTTTTGCAACAACTTTATCTTTACCTCCCACAATCGGAGCCAATATACTTACAATCTTTTCTTCAAGGCCTTTTTCAAGTCTTTTTTTATAAATCATTTCGGTTTTTAAAAGCTCATTATTTTGTGTAAGTTCGTCATTTTCCCCAAGAGGATTTCCGTATTGGTCTACAATTTTTACATTTTCAGGTTTAAGCCTCGGTACGGCAGAAGCCACCAAATATTTTATACCCTGTATCTGTTTTGGTGTGAGAATCATATTCGGCTTTAATTTAATAAGCACGGAAGCACTTGGCGGAACCTGTTTTGATACAAAAACAGATTCTTTTGGAATAGCTATATTTACTTTTGCACTCTCAACTGCATCAACAGCTTCAATTGTTTTTTGTAGTTCTCCTTCAAGTGCTCTTAAATATCTTATCCTCTCTTCAAAATCTGTTGCACCAAATGAATTTTTATCAAAAAGCTCAAATCCCACGGTACTTGATTTTGGAAGACCCTCGGCGGCTATATCGAGTCTTAGTTTTGAAACTTTATCTCTTGGTACTTCTATAACCCCATCTTCTGGAATAACATATGGAATATTTTTTTTATCAAGATACTGAACTATCAAAGCGGCATCTTGGGGTTTTAGATTTTCAAAAAGAATTGCATAATTATTTTTCGGTTTCGAAGTTGTAGAATTAAATACAATCAAAAAAGCAATTATTGCCACTACTGCTACAATACTTCCGATTATTACAATACGCTGCTGATTATTCAGTTTATTAAAAAAAGCGATTATCTGTTTAAAAAGCGCTTCAAAATTCAACTAATTTCCCTTAATGTTTTTAATACTTTATCGTTCTCTTCGGGTTTGCCAATTGTAATTCTTAATGCGTCAAATCCGTAACTTGCCATATCTCTTACAATTATACCTTTTTTTAGAAGTTTATTGGCAATTTTTGTCGATTCAGGAATATAAATAACTATAAAATTGGTATAACTTTCAATATACTCAAACCCTTTTTTCTTTGCAAAATCGATATATTTTTGCATCTCTTTAAAGTTGTTTTCAATACCCATATCCACCCATTCGCTATCTTCAAGGGCTTCTGACGCCGCTATTTGTGAGAGAATCGTTATATTAAAAGGAGGTCTTAATTTATGAAGGTTTGAAATTATATATTCATTTGAAATTCCGTAACCCACTCTCATTCCCCCAAGCCCGTATGCCTTGGAAAATGTGCCCGTATAAATAACATTTTTATATTTTAAGATATCTTTTGTTTTTATTTCTTTGCTTTTGTCTTTATATGAGGCAAACTCCTGATACGCACCGTCAATTAAAATAAGCGTCTCTTCATCAATTTTTTCAATAAAATCAAATACATCCTTAGCGTCAATACACTCCCCAAGAGGATTATTCGGCACACATAAAAAGATTATTTCAGGTTTTTCTTTTTTATAAATTTCATAAAATTCATTAAGACTATGCTTAGCCGAAGGTGTTTTTAATATTTCAGCCCCAACTTGTTTGGAGTATATTTCATACATCGCAAATGTAATTCCTGCTGTTAAAACTTTTTTTGGTGATATCGCATGGACTGCAAATTCTATTACTTGGTCGCTTCCGGCACCAATAATAATATTTTTTTTATCAACCCCGTGTATTTTGGCAAGTTTTTCTTTTAATTCATAAAAACTGTCATCAGGATATCTGTGCATTAAATGAGCGTTTTTTTTAACTTTTTCTATTACTTTTGGAGAAGGTCCGTAAGGATTTTCATTGCTTGCAAGTTTAATAATTTCACCTGGTTTTATACCGTATTCTCTTACTACAAGCTCTATCGGTTTTCCCGCTTCATAGGTTTTTAGATTTTTTAATTTTTCAAACATCTTTATCCTTTAACAGTCTTTAAGATAGCTTCCAAGCCATATCATATCTTTTTTTTGTATAATCTCTTTAACGTTTTCATCATCAATATGGCCTTCAAAGTCGATGTAAAACCATGTATTAAACGTATCGTCTTTATTCGGTCTGCTTTCAATTTTTAAAAGATTTATATTTTTGTCTTTAAAATCTTTTAAAAGCTCAAACAAAGCACCGCTTTTATGAGAAGTTTTTGCAATTACACTTGTTTTGTCATCACCGGATTTTTGGGTTTTAAAATCACTTATTATAATAAATCTTGTTCTGTTTGCATTATTGTCTTCTATTTTTTCAAACAAAAGAGGCACATTATAAAGTTTTGCGGCAATCTTAGAGCATATCGCCCCGCTTAATTCATCTTTTGCCGCAAGTTTTGCCGCTTTTGCCGTAGATTCTGTCGGAATAAATTCGACATCCAAAAGATTATGCGTTTCAAGAAAATTCAGGCACTGATTATACCCTTGTGGATGAGAATAAATTCTTTTTATTTTAGTTACGTCATCTTGAAGCGAGGCAAAAGAGTGATGTATATCCATACATATTTCGGCCACTATTTTTACATTATATTTCTTTAAAGAATCAAGGGTTATACCAACAACCCCTTCTGTGTTGTTTTCAATTGGTACCACTCCGTATTTTGCTTCTTTGTTTGCCACAGTTTTAAAAACAGCCTCAATATTCAATAAAGGCAAATATTTAGCATTTGCACCAAATCTACTCTCGGCCGCCTGATGTGTATATGTGCCTACCGGCCCTAAAAAAGCAATTCTCTCTTTTCTCTCAAGCGCACGGGATATTGCAAATATTTCAAGAAAAATAGCTTCAATTTCATCTTTTCCCAAAATTCCGTTTTGTTTTTTAGAAAGATTTGTGAGTCTTTGTATAATTTCTTTCTCTCTCTCAGGCCTGTAAACCGGAGCATTTGTATTATTTTTCAAATCACCAACTTTTTTAACAATTTCCATTCTTTTGTTTAAAAGTTCCAAAATTTTATTATCTATTTCATCAATCTGTTCTCTTAAAACTCTTAATTCATTCTCCATATCGGCTCTCCGTTTTAAGTTCTTTTAAATAATCTTTTAAATTTTTATAAATAAAATCAGGTTTTTGGCTTATTTCATTTATATTTTTTATTTTACCGCTTAATACAAGCACCGTTTTCATACCTATTTTTTTAGCCGGAATCAAATCTCCATACAAATCGTCGCTTATTATGGTAATTTTATCAAAATTAAGACCCATTTTTTCAGCTGCTTTTTCAAAAAATTTACGACTTGGCTTTCCAAAAATTTCATAATCTTTTCCACTTGCATATTTTAACATCTCCAAAATTGCTCCAAGCCCCGGATATCTCCTCTCATTCTTCATATAAAGAGAAGTTTTATGCATTCCGTAAAGCTTAACTCCTTTTAAAAGCAATTCTATAATTTCCGATATTTCATCCAATGTATAAACTTTAATGCCTAAAATAACAGCTTCCGGATTTTGTGAAGTTTTAAAGCTGTTTTCGATGATTTTTACAAATTTTTCATTACCGTAAGGTTTTAATACGATGTTTTTCAACTCTTTTTTTATAATCATAAGCGGGTCGATATATTGATTTTCATTAAATTTAAACCCAAAGTTTTGAAGATATTTTATAAATTCGCCGGATTCTCTTTTTGTATTGTTTGTAACAAGCACAAAAGGGATATTTTTTTGATTTAAAAAATCAATAAATTCAATAGCCCCTGGTAGCGGCCTGAAATTTTTATCATCAATCAAAGTTCCCTGAATATCAATAAAATATCCCATTTTTATACCATATAATCAATTTCACACGCTATTAAATCCTCAAAAGTCTCTCTTCTTCTAATAAGCCTCTCTTTTGCGTCTTCAACTGCTACTTCGGCAGCTCTTGGTCTTGTATTATAATTACTGCTCATAGTAAACCCGTATGCACCGGCTGAATGGATTATCACTAAATCCCCCGGATTTGTTTTAGGCACTTCTATGTTTTTAGCAAAAAAATCACCGCTTTCACACACAGGTCCTACGATATTCGCTTTTGATATTTCAGGATTTTCAACACTGCTTAATACTTCAATTTTATGATATGCATTATATAAACTTGGTCTGATTAAATCATTCATAGCACCATCAACTATTACAAATCTCTTATCACCGTTTATTTTCTCATACAAAACTTTTGTAATAAAATATCCACCGTTTCCTACAAGAAATCTTCCCGGCTCACACACAATTGTCACATCAAGACCGCTTAAAGTGCTTAAAATCGCCTGTGCATAATCATAAGGCTCAATAAGTTTTTCATCTTTATATTTTATACCAAGACCTCCACCAACATCAAAAAATTTAATATCAACATTTATGGCTTTAAGACTTCTTACAAGATCGGCTACTATCGCACTTGCTTCTTTTATAGGTTCAAGCTCTGTTAGCTGACTTCCGATATGAAAATGTATTCCCACAGGATTTAGGTATTCGCTTTTTTTGGCAAAAATATACATTTTTTTGGCTGTTTCTATATCTACTCCAAATTTATTTTCATGAAGTCCCGTTGAGATATAAGGATGAGTTTTGGGGTCTATATTCGGATTTACCCTGATACTGATTCTTGCAACTTTTCCCATCTCTTTTGCTATATCGTGTATTCTTGCAAGCTCCGCTTCACTTTCAACATTTATCATCAAAATGTCTTTTTCAAGCGCTTCTTTTATCTCATCATCCCTTTTGCCTACACCACTGAAAATTATTTTATATTTATCAACACCTGCTAAAAGCGCTCTTTTAACTTCTCCTATACTCACACAGTCAGCTCCGCTTCCAAGAGACGCAAAATGTTTTATCACCGAAAGATTCGAATTTGCTTTAACTGCATATGAAATAATACTTTTTCTGGCTTTAAAAGCCTGTTTTAATTTATTAAACTGCTCTGTAAAATGATTAAAATCATATACATATAAAGGCGTATCGTATTTTTGAGCCAAATTATGAAAATCCATTGTTTCTCCTTGATATATAAAAATCAAAAATTATTAAAATAATAAAAATGAAACTCAAACTCCAAAAAGGCAAAACACCCTGTTTTGCAAATTTAAAAAGTATAAGCATACCTCCCCATACTAAAACACTTAAACTTACGGATTTTACCATAAAAAGCACTGTATTAGAAATCCTCACGTGAATCGGAGAAGTCATAAAAATATAATACATTAATGCAATAATGCTAAGAGGTGTGAAAATTTTGAAAAAAACAATTGAAAGAATAGTATTCAAATCGATGTTTTTAAAATATTTAAGAGTAATATAAGCATCATAAAAAGATATATCTCTTAATTTTTGAAGATTTGAAATAATTTTAGGCTTAAAATTTTTTAAAAAAATAAGTTTGCTTTTTTCTTGTATCCATCTTTTCTTACCCAAAATCAAAATATTTGCGTTATTTGTTATCCACACGTTATCTTTAAATTCAGCTGATTTAGCAAAAAATATTTTTGCAGCATTATGATTTTTCATATGTATAACAGTAACGTTTTCGGCGGTTTTTAATACAGGGTTTAATTTTTTTATAAAAATTATTTTATTGTCATATTTTAAAAAAATATTTTCCGTAGTTAATTTTTTTGCATCTTTTATTGCCTGAGCGTATTCATTTGTGTATGCCAGTTTGGTGCTTTGAAGACCTATCATCAAAAAGGTTATAAAAAATGCACTTAACAAAAACGGTTTAAATATTTTTTTTGGAGAAAATCCAAGCGAATAAAAACTTACAAGTTCGTTAAATTTTATCATTTGATTTATTGTCAATAAAAATGCAAAAACAAGAGAGAGTGGATAAAGAAGAAGTGACGCATATATAAAAACATAAAAAAGATAAAGAACAATAAGGTTAGAAGATGAGGGCATTTTTGAAATACTAAAAAGCATTGATACAACCGCATACAAAAAAGAAACCGCAACAAAAATAATTAAAAAATTTTTAAAATATTTTTTTAAAATGTAAAAAAAATACATCAACACGACTTTTTGGAATATTTTGAAGCGGCATTATGTATATCCTCTATGGCATTTGTTATATTTTCAAAATTTTTTTTGATACACTCAATCTCTTCTTTTGAAAAATCACTTAAAACATATTTTACTACATCTTCTTTTCTCTCAGGTCTTCCAACACCTATTCTTACACGCCAGTAATCATCTCCAATATGTTTATCTATTGATTTAAGTCCGTTGTGTCCACCGCTGCTTCCGCCTTTTTTAAATCTGAGAGCTCCGGGTTTTAAATCTATATCATCATGAATTACAATAATATCGTCATTATCAATTTTATAATAATCTCTTACTAAAACCACACTCTCTCCGCTTAAATTCATAAAAGTATCCGGTTTTAGGAAAAGATATTTTTCAGCTTTATATAAATCGCCTTTGAACTTAGAAGAAATTTTTGAAGCGTTATATTTTTCAATAAGATAATCAAGCGCTAAAAAACCTACATTGTGTCTGTTTAATTCATATTTTTTACCGGGATTACCAAGACCTACTATTAATTTCATTTAACCTCTTTAACCCCAAGGGGGAGAAAATTATTTAGCTTTTACTACCCCAACTACCGGAATTGAAGGATTTAGATAACACTCAACACCTTCTGGCATTTGAATATCTCTGATTAAAACATTATCACCTACATCAAGATTACTGATATCAATTTCAAAGAAATCAGGTAGATTTTCAGGAGTTGATTTTACTTTGATTCTTCTTCTGTGGAATACCAATACACCTTTGTTTTTAAGACCTATTGGAGTTCCTTTTACTTTAATAGGAACATAAAAATATTGTTTAATTCCATCTTGTGCCATAAGTAAATCAACATGCAACAAATCACCTGTCACAGGATCTTTTTGATATTCCTGAACTACAACTTTACATTCTTTATCACCAACTTTTACAGGGAAAATTAAATGCTCTTTATTTTTCATATATTTGATAAAGTCACCTTTTTTGAATGCAGCATTTATGTTTTCTTGATTTTTACCATAAATATTTGCAATCAGATAACCATCCCTTCTTAGCTTTTTAGTAGCTGATTTTGAGGTACTCTCTCTGATAATTCCTTCTAACATTGTCTCTCCTTGAATTTTTTGGAACTGAAATTATAACAAAAAAGTTTAATAAACAAAACTTAATGAATATCTTTAATCGGAATTTTACTTTCGCTAATAGTGTCATTAATACCCACTGCTCTTTTTTCCTGTCTTAATTTAAGTACAAAATCATCTTTACTTGTTGCATATTCCATTGCGGTTTTCTCATCAACCATACCTTTTAATACAAGGTCTACAAGGTGCTGATCGAAACTTTGGGTTCCGTAAATTTTCTTACCGTCTTCAAGAGCATCTTTTATTTCATTGTCTCTATTTTGTAAAATAAGCTCTTTAATTCTAGGAGTTTTTAGCATAATTTCCATTGCTGCCGTTCTTTTGCCATCAATTGTTGGAACAAGTCTTTGGGAAATTATTCCTTCAAGAATCGAGCCTAAAACAAGTCTGATTCTCGGTTGTTCTTCGGGAGGAAAAATACCTATAATCCTATTTAGTGTCTCTTTTGCATCAAGCGTATGAAGTGTTGAAAACACAAGATGCCCTGTCTCGGCTGCATGAAGTGCAATTTCCATTGTTTCTCTGTCTCTCATCTCACCTACTAATATAATATCTGGGTCTTCTCTCAAAGCCGCTCTAAGTGCACTTGAAAAACTAAGTGTATCCTCACCCAAACTTCTTTGATTAATTAAAGATTGTTTATCTTTATGTACGAATTCAACAGGATCTTCTATTGTAATTATATGTTTTGCTTTTGTCTCGTTTATTTCATTAATTATTGCTGCAAGTGTAGTCGATTTACCACTTCCCGTTACTCCCGTAACTAAAACAAGGCCTCTTTCCATTTGTGTAAATTTTTTTATTGCAGGAGGATATTTCATTTCCTCAATTGTAGGAATTTTATTGGGAATAACTCTCATTACAACAGAAGGTCCGTCTATTTGAAAAAATGCATTTGCTCTGAATCTGTAATTTTCATCAAGTTTGTATGAAAAATCTATCTCTTTTTTTTGAACCAACTCTTCAAATCTACTTCTTAAAAGTTCCTTTAAAAGGTTAACAACTCCTTCTCTTGTCTGTTTCGGTGCTTCAACTTTATATAAAATTCCGTTTATTCTTATTCTAATACCGTTACCCGCTTTTATGTGCAAATCACTGCCGCCTTTTTTTATAAGTGTGTAAAGGTATTGATTTAATTCTTCTCTTACCAAGATTATCCTTTAATTGAATTTAACATATTCTCAAATGCATCTTCAAACGCTTCTACACCCTCATTGAAAAGTTCTTGATAAACTTTTTGCAACGAAATACCGCTTGGAGATAAAAAACTGAAAAACGCATCGATATGTTTTGTTTGAAAATGAAAAGACTCTTCAAGTTTTTTATCTTTTATTTCCTCAATTACATCAAGAGGTAGTGTTAATACACTATGAGGAAGATAAAGGTTCTCAACATAATAATCTTTTGGCAAATAATCCTGCTTCACACCGGTTGAGGCAAAAAGTGTTCTTATATTTGAGAGCCCCTGCTCTTCAATTTGATTGTAAATTTTAATAGCATTAAAAAAACCAACTCTGTCTTTTGCAAGATTTTGCATAGCAAGAAGTGGATTTAATTTTCTATCGAATCTGCTAACAAATACAGAAATTACTCCGTCAATTGTTCGCGGACCTTTTGAAATAGCTTCAAGTGCCCTCATTGCCTGATTAGGCGAAAATACAAGAGTAGCGTTTATATTTATACCCCTTTTTGCAAGCTCTTCCATCGCTTTAAAACCCGCTTCATTTGCTGGTATTTTTATCATAACATTATCTCTTTGAATTTTATCGACAAGTCTTAAAGCCTCATCAACTGTGCCTTTTGCATCGTTGATAAGTCTCGGGTCCACTTCGATACTTGCATATCCGTCATCCCCTTCATCATATAAAGGCTCTAAAATATCACAAGCTTTTTGAATATCCTTAACAGCTATTTCTTCATAAATTTCTTTTGGATTTTTGCCTTTAAGTCTTTGAAAATCTTCTTTATATATATCTTTTTTAAGAGCATTTGCAAAAATAGCAGGATTACTTGTAAGACCGTTTACAAGCCCTTGATTTACCCAATCTTTAAAAGTGGTATCAAGAAATTCTCTATCAAGATAATCAACCCATATACTCGTCATATTAAACCTTTTTTTAGTTTATTATATCAAAATTTTTACCAACTGCCCCCTCCTCCACCTCCACTACCGCCTCCGGCACCATCTCCACTCCCAAACCCATCGGTATCCGATGATTCGAAATAATAAAAATCACTCTCCATACTTCCCATACTCTCCAAATCACCGTCGTACCAATCAGGATAGTAGTAAAATTCCTTATAATATTCATACCATTTAGTAAACCCGAAAACAATCGCATAAGGAAGTACTTTATCAAGATATTTAGGGTCTTTTTTCAAGAAAAATTCAAGCTTTTCTTTTTTAACTTTATCTATAAATTCCCTAAATCCCAAAATTTCTCTTAATTTTTTCAAACCTTTTTGTGTATAGATATTGATTTTATTTTTTAAAAACAGAGGCAATGCAAGTAAAAAAACAGATATTTCAAGCGGTGTAATTGAATTTACAAATAAAATCACCAACCCAGAACCAATAAAAATCAATCCGAATATTATCGATAAAAATTTTTTTTGCATAACAGTTTTATATCCAAAATATAAAAACATAACAGCAGCAATAACCTGAAATATAACTGAAACCACATCAAGCGAAGGATACATTTTTTTTGTAATATTTAATGCATAAATAAAAAAAGGAATTAAAATTACATAAGAAATTATTAAAAATTTTTTTCTTTTTATTTTGTAATCTTTTTCAAAAAACCTAAGATTTAAAGCCCAGTTTCTGAGTTTGGAATTTATCAGACCGAGCCTCTCATAAAGATTTTTTTTAACGGATTTATCAATTAATACTGATTTTGTATCATCTTCAAAAAGAGTATTATATATGAGTTTAAGCTCATCATCCAAATCACTCCCCTCTTTTAATTTAATAACCCTCAGTTCTCCCTCTTTATTTGAAATTTTTATATATCCTTTTACGGCAAGTTCCGTTAATGCGGCCAAAAGGTCTTTAAAATTAATTTTTTCATTTAAAAGATAGGCCGCTCTTAGCGAATTCAAATCCGGAAGTCTGTATTGTACGGGAATTGAAAGTTTTGGAGTTGAAAGTTTAAAGTAGCTAAATCCGAAAGCCCCGAGTATAAATATTAAAAGTCCGTAAAACTTTTGAATAAAAAACAGTGAAGAGTTTTGCATAAGGTTTTTATCAAAAATAACATAAAAAGTAACAAAATAGTGCGGTGGAATATTTTTAATATAAGCCTGATACTTAGTTTGTGATTTTTTTATTATTTTTGCTCTGTTTTTAGAACCGTAAAATCCATAATAGACTTCAACTTTTGAGTTTACAAGTTTTTTTGGTAACTTTATTGTAAGAGTGATATTGTTTATAGGCACCTGCCACATATCCCCAACTGCGTTTATTGCTATGCGGTTATGTTTTTTATCGTATTTTTTTATCACATTTTCAAAAATATATTTAATTGTATATGTATGAACACCTTCTATAAGCTTATTGGCAGAGCCTATTTTTATAAAAAAATTGGAACCTTTGTAATAATGCTCGTTTTTTTCCGGAATACCATCTTTATAAACATTAAGAAGTTTTATGCTTTCGTTTCCTTTTAAAGGTATAAATCTATAAATCCCGTGTTTGTAACCGTCAAATTTATAAGTAATATTTTCTGTTATTTGAACGTCACCGTTATTTAAGATTTGTGCGGTTATTTTATATTCATTGATTGATTCTGCATAAAGCAAAAGAGAAAAGAAAATTATTAAAAAACTTAATCTCATAATTCCACTTTGGGAGTTTTATACGCTTCATCCTTTTCGCTTTCGCTTATTTCAAAATAAGGCAATTGGGTAAATCTGAATTTAGCTGCGATAATATTGTTTGGAAAAATCTCAATTGCGGTATTATAGTCTTTTATGACTGCATTATAATACATTCTGGCATTTGAAATATCTTCTTCTAAATTCACAAGTGCGTTTTTTAAACTTGTATACTCTTCATTAGCTTTAAGCTCCGGATAAGCTTCTGCAACAGCAAAAAAAGACCCAAGCCCGCTTAAAAAAGTTTTGGCAGCTTCAACTTTTTCACCCAAATCAGAGCTATTTAACATTTGATTCCTTGCCTTAATAACTTTTTCAAGCGTATCCTTTTCATAATCTTTATAGCTTCTTACTATCTCTACAAGATTAGGTATAAGATTCATTCTTTTTTTAAGCTGAACCTCTATATCATGCCAAGCACTTTCAGCTTTATTTCTTAAAGTAACTATACTATTATATATATAAACAATATAACCAAGTACCAATACAATTATTCCGATTATAATCCATCCTATCATATTAAATCCTTTTATACATACATTAATACTTTTGTCAAATCCTTTTCATCGATTACATAATCAGCTTCTTTTCTCAAAACATCTTTCGCACAAAAAGCAATTTTTTTACCGGCATGCTCAAACATACTCAAATCATTCGCACCGTCACCCACAACAAGAGTGTCTTTTTTATCAATTCCTAAAACATTCTGTATTCTTTTTAGCATATCGCCTTTTGAGTGAGAAAACATCATATCTCCACCCACAAGCCCTGTTAAAACTCCGTTTTTAGAATGCAAAACATTAGCAAAATCCGCATCAAATCCTAAAATTTCTTTTGCATAAGAAGTGGCATTTCTAAATCCTCCACTGAAAACCAAAACTTTGTATCCTTCTTTTTTAAGAGCTTTAACGGTTTCTTCGGCTCCGGGCATAAACGGAAGATTATGACATATTTCATTTACTTTTTTCTCTTCCAAGCCTTCTAAGAGTTTCACTCTCATTATTAAACTTTCAAAAAAATCAAGTTCTCCTCTCATTGCCATTTCGGTAATTGAAGCGACTTTATCTTTAAGTCCCAGGGGCTCTGCCAAAAAATCAATGGTCTCACCGTCCATTAAAGTAGAATCAAAATCAAATACGGCAAGTTTCATTATTTTCCTTTATTACTTTTTGACAAAATTTTATCAAACTTTTAAAATTTATGCTAAAATTCTCAAAAAAAGGATTTATTATGGGTGTTAGCACTTGGCAAATTATCGTTATTTTATTGGTAGTATTGCTTTTATTCGGTGGTAAAAAAATACCGGAACTTGCACAAGGACTCGGAAAAGGAATTAAAAACTTTAAAGATGCCGTAAAAGAAGGTGAAGAAGCGGATGTAAAACCTACTGAAAAAATAGAAAATCAAAATACTACTTCTCAAACTCAAACTACTGAGAAAAAAGATATAAATGCTTGAAGAAATTAGACCTCATATAGCCGAGCTTCGTTCTCGGCTTATCAAAATAGTAATAATTTATTTTATATTTTTTTTATTAGCTTTTGTATTTTGGAAAGATATATTTGCATGGATGAGCGAGCCTTTGCTTGAAGCATTGAAACTTGAAAAAAGTTCAAAAATAATTTTTACAGGCTTGGCAGAACCGTTTTTCACAGCTGTTAAAATTTCACTTTTTGCCGGTTTTTTCTTTTCATTGCCGTTTATTTTGTATCAGATATGGGCTTTTATCGCACCAGGACTTTACGAACATGAAAAAAAACTTATAATCCCTTTTGTATTTTGGGGCACTGTTATGTTTATAATAGGTGCGGCATTTGCTTATTATATAGTATTTCCAGTAGGATTTAAAGTTCTTGTAACATTCGGTGGACAACAATTTACGGCAATGCCGAGAATCAGTGAATACGTAAGCTTTTTCGGTAAACTAATGCTTGGATTTGGTATAGCTTTTGAAATGCCTGTTGTTACATATTTCCTTGCAAAACTAGGACTTGTAACCGATAAAACTCTTAAAGATTTTGCAAGATATGCGATTGTTGTTATTTTCATACTTGCAGCAATACTTACTCCGCCTGATTTATTTTCTCAGCTTGCTATGGCAGCTCCTCTTTTGATACTTTACGGGGTGTCAATTTTAATAGCTAAAATAGTAAATCCAGAAAAACAAGAAAACGAAGAAAAAAATACTCAAAAAAAAGAAAATTAATTCTCTTTTTTTACTTTTGTCATTCTATCTATATTTATACCATAAAATATTCTTAGTGCTGTTGACTAAAAGTTTTTTATATGTTAAAATTCCATAAAAATATAGAGGAGGGACTAATGATAATAAAAAAAGAAGCTGCAAAAATAATCTTGGAATTATTAAACAGCGACACAAAAACAATTAAAATTGAAGCTCTGAACAATGAAGCGATAGAAGAACTTAACCTTGCAGGGATAATCAGATTCCCAATGCCAGCTGTTGCAGAATTCACATATGGCGGAAGTATTGTGGCAGACGTTTTAAACAGAGTAAAAGACAAAATCGAAAACATTGACGAATGGAAAGACAATTTCAAATGGATAAGCAGTGAAGTAATCGCTATGATAGATTCAGCTGTTAAAAACAAAAACAAAACTACAAAAATTTCAAACTCTGAACTTGAAAAAAGAGGATTTGCCGAGAATGGTGAACTAACTCAAGAAGCACTCGATTTATATGAAGCTTACAAAATAATCGAGCCTGAACTTTCTATTGATGCAGAACTTGCAAACTACATCAGAAAATCTCCAATGGGACCAACTGATGCTCATTATCTTCCTATCGAAGGAAACAATAAAGATTTACTTGAAGCGATGAGACTTATTTCATATTCTGTACCAAACGGTGAATTTTTTACATTTACAGAACTCGGACAGGCTGTAAAAGAAACTTTAACATACGGGGGATGGGCTGTTGAAGGAAGTGCACTTGATTTATCAATTCTTGAAGATATAGCAAAAGTGGCTGATGGAGAAGAAATTGACCTTGATGCACTTGTAAATCTTGAAACATTAGGTTATGTACAAGATATCGACCAGCTTACAAAAGCAGGTGAAAAAGCACTTGAAGTTTATAGAATTTATAAAGACAGAACAGATAAACCTCTTAAAACTTTTGCAATCGAACAAGAAGAAGTCGAAACACTTAAAACTATCAAAAAAATCTGGGATGAAAAAGTTCCTGAAAATCCGGAAGAAACTCCGACTTTTGATGAAATTAAAGCGGAACTTCTTGAAAGAAAAATCAGAGAATATAAAAAATTTATTGAAAAATACGGAAGAAGACTTAATGAAATGCCTAAGAAAAAACAAGAAATTGCTAAAAAATTTCAAGATTTACAAGATAAGAAAAAATGGTTTGACGAAAATTTCGATTTAAGAGAATATCTATACTCTCTTGAAGCATTCGGATTAATCAGCGAAGGTATTGATGAAAAAGGAAAAGCTGTATATTTTGTAACACCTGACGGAGAAAAAGTAATTGAGGACCAAAACTATGACGAAAGACCTATCCACAGCTGGTCAGTTAAGACACTTGCAATATCAAACAAAATATTCAGCGCGCCAAACAAAGAGTGGGTTGAAGAAGCAAGAAAAGAGAGAATTCTTGGAACCTATGAACCAAGCAAATCAGGATTATTATATGAAGAACTTGCAACACATGAAAAACTACCTTTCATAACAAGATATGAAATGGATATTTTTAAAATGATACCGGATAGCGGAATAGCATGTGAAGACATTCTTGAAGGAAAAGATGAAGATGAAAAAAGAAAAATTCTTGAAGCGGTTGATAAACTTGAAGCAAAAGGATTTGTAGAGGTAATGCCAGAAGGTCATATTGTCGAAACAGAATATGGTAAAATGATGGATGAAGCGATGAGTGGAGTCCCAGAAGGATTTGGTGCACCTATAAATCCTACAATTTACAGAGTTGTAAAAGCAATTGCGGAAACTGGAAGTATGTATGTAAAAGAAAACAAAATCAGAATTCTTCCTGAAAATATTAAAAAAGCCGTTAAAAAATCAGGACTTACAAAAGAAGAGTTTGATAAAGCATATATTGCAGCAAGAGAAGCAAAATATCTGGGAAGAAACAGCGTAAACGAAGCAGGTCTTATGATGCTTAAAGCTGTTGAGGCGTTAAATAAATAATACGCCTTTTTCTTTTTTATTTATGATTAATATTAAAAAGTTTGAAATTATTCGCATTCTTCGAGCAATTTGTTAATATGTGAATCATCATATGGATCTGCATGTATATTAATCATCCATTTCTTATCCGGATCCAACTGTCTAATTTTTTCTTCAACATTTTCAATAATCGTATGTGCGAGTTTGAGTTTCATATCCGGTGTAAGTACTAAATGAACATCAACAAAGTTTCTATTTCCAGCTTTCCTTGTTCTTAGACAATGATAATCAAGCACAAGAGGCTCTTTTTTTATTATCTCTTTTATTTTCTCAATAGTTTCAAAATCAAGTGCCACATCAAGTAAAATTTCAAAACCTTCTTTGACTATTTCACTTGCTTCTTTTATAATATAAATACCTATCAAAATAGAAAGAATAAAATCTACAAAATACCATCCTGTAAATTTAACTATTAACAAAGAAATCAATACAACACTATTAGTAACTAAATCTGTTTTATAATGGAGTGCATCTGATTTTATTACTAAATTATTTGTTTTTTTGGCAATATAATTTAAAAAAGCAACTAATCCCCCAACTACAATTATAGAAAAAATCATTACATAAATAGAAGCATTTAAATGAGTTACCACTTCTTTTTCTATAAGTTTTCTTATAGCTTCTACAATAATAAATAAACCACTTGCAATAATTATTAATCCCTCAAAAAGTGCGGCTAAACCTTCAATTTTACTTTTTCCGTAATTAAATTTTTTATCCGGTTTGCTTTCACTAATCTTTAAAGCAATATTATTAAAAATACTAACAAACATATCTAATACACTATCAAGAGCACTTGCAAGAACAGCGACGCTTCCACTTAATATTCCTACAATTATTTTAGCAATTGATAAAATAATTGCCACGGTTATTGCAACAAAAGTAGCTTTTCTTTCTATACTCATTTATTCTCCTATAAATTTTTTCGGATTTTGTAAAAGGTCTATAAGCACAGTCGCATAAGCGCCTTTTGGCAAAATAAAACTCATCTCAAACCATGCTCTGTCTTTGTTGTAATTAAGCTCCAAAAATTCAGGGAAAATCCATGCCGTCCTTCTATCACCATTTGCAGGGATAAGTTCGTCATATTTTTCTTCTATTTTTCTTGCAAAATCTTTTGCCCTAAGAGCCTTTTTCCCTGGAAGCAGACCCGTAACCGATATATCTTTATTATAAAACCTCTTGGTATCATCAATATTTTCAAGATAAAAAAGTCTTCCAAGGGGATAATGAGTCATAACATCTCCCGGCAGAAGTTTAAAGGGATGTATTTGGGATTTGACAAATTTGATTAATTCTTTTTCATATCCGAGGGCTTTTAATTCGTTTTCTCTAAGCTCAAAAATATTGCTTAGTTTTATTCTCTCTTTAAGCCAGTCATTAAAAAGTTTTGATTGGTATGCACTGATTAAAAGTTTATTCAGCCTTTTATTTTTAACAAATTTTTCTCCTTCTATAATTTTTTTGCCTTCTTCAAAATTGTTTCCAAATTTCCCAAATCTTTGGTCTCCAAAGAAATTAGGCATTCCATATGTTTTTATATCTTTTATTACTGAAAAAAGGATTTTTGCCATTGTTGGAGTTACTTTTTTAAGCCTTACAAAAAATTTATTTCCTTTTAAATGTCCGATTTTAAGTTTGTTTCTGTGAATATCCTGCTCTAAAATTTTGATTTTTTTATCACTGAATTTATTAATTTCATCTCTAAATTTTCTCGGAATACTTATCCATTGAACGGTTAGACCGTCTTTATCTTTAAGTCCGGCATATCCTATATTATTGGGAGAAATATTCAGATGTTTTGCAAAAGTTTTTATCATTTCAGGCGTAGTGGTCTCTTTTTTTCTAACTTTTAGCATAAGCCACTCGCCTGTGTGGTCAAAATTATAAAGAGGTATCTCTTCAACAAAAAAATTATCAGAGTTTTTATTGAAATGGAAATTAAGCGGAGTATGGGCAAAAAGCATATAATTCCTTTTTTGGAATTATAACAAGTTTTGGAATTATAACAAGAAAAAGAAGAAATTAAACTTTCTTTTTTAGAAGTTCCGTATACTCTTTTTCTTTTAATTTTATATATTTTTCAAGTGCCTTTTGCTTGTTATATTCGCTCAATTTTTTTCTAATAGCAATATATCCTTCAATTTTATCAGGTTCCCCTTCTATAATATTGCCATTTTTGTCAATAGGAGATATTTCAACATCAACCCAGTAATATTTTCCGTCTTTTCTTTTATTAATTACTGGACCTCTCCATGTTTTACCCTGTTTTAACATTTCCCACATTTCTTTAAATACAATTTTCGGCATAAGAGGATGTCTAATAATATTATGTGGTTTTGAGATTAATTCATCTTTTGAAAATTCGGTCATTTTTCTAAAAGCTTTTGAAGCGAAAGTAATAATTCCAAATTTATCTGTTCTCGTAATCATACCTCTTGGGTCGATTCCTGCTTCTTCAAATGTAACTTCTTTACTCGTAGGTAAAAACACTCTTTTAGTTGACAATTTAAACCTTTATAATAATTTTTTATAATAATTTAACGTGCGAATTATAAAATTATAAAATGACAAAAAAATGATATTACTATTTTTTACATCTTTTTAATATAAAATTTGTAATTATTATAAGCTGAAAGGTATATCCAAAAAGCGAAACAAAAGGAATTAAATAAATAAACGAAGACAAAAACACCCTCCACCATATTTCAAATCCGTATTTTTTTTCTATCTCTTTTGGATTAAAAAATAGATAACTACTATCAAACACCAAAGGCTTTTTATTTAGTATACTCATCATAAACATTTGATAAACGATATTTACCACCGGAATAAAAAGAAGATAAAAAGTAAATATAAAAATCACTAAATAAATTAAAAACGATTTTAATGAAACAAAAAGTCCATAAAGGGTATCTTTAAAAGAAGTTTTTCTGACAGGATAGCCGTAATGAAGTTCGTTTATCCTCAAAACAATTTTATCGATATAAAATGATGAAAAAATCCCAAGTGTAGAAATTACCGCTACATAATAAAGCACAATTATTAATAATACACCTCCGATATTAGCCACAAGATTTTCGATTTTTGCTCCAAAAGGAAGATTTGAAACAACAGATTGCAAAAAACCGATTATATCATTTGAAAAAAATAAAAATATTATCAGCCAAAAAATAAGATCAATTACAAAAGGAAGTACGGTATATTTTAAAATTTTTTTATCGAAAATTTCTTTTATCAAATTCATTTTATTCCTTAAAAATGATTTTCGGGACAGATTGAATAAAATCTGCCCCTTTTTGTAACGGCAAATATTGTAAGAGGCGTTCTTGTAATTTTAGCAATGTTTTGAATTGCTTTTAAATTTTTTTTTGGAAAAGTAAAAAGTATTTCAAATTCTTCCCCGCTGCATCCTCCGTTTTTATCTATATTTTTCAAAAACTGATAATTTACATTTGAAATTTTTGAAATTCTTTCAAGTTCTTTAAAAAGCCCGTCACTTATATCACAAGCCGCGGTTATAAATTTTGAGGCTTTATAAAAGAATTTATCTCTCAAAACTGGTTTGATTAATTTTGAGTTTTTATTTATTTTATTAAACCTTAGCGCTCTTATCAAATCTCTTTTTACATTACCGATATCACCTGTAAAAGCCACATATTCGTTGATTTTTGCTTTTCTAAATACAGGTTTTTTTGTATATCCTATATGTGTTACGGAAATTGCTATTTTATCACTTCTAATTGTGTCGCCGCCTATTATTTCATAACCATACTCTTTTGAGGCTTTTTTAAAGCCTTCGGCAAGTTTTTTAATTTCTTTTAAACTGAGCGTTTTAGGAAAAGCTACATTCAAAACGGCATATTTCGGCTTTGCATTCATTACTATCATATCGCTTATGTTTACAAGTGAAGCCTTATAACTTATTTCATCCAAATCAAACCATTCTTTTTTAAAATGTATATTTTCAAAAAAAGAGTCGCTTGCAATTACCTCTTTTTCGCCTCTTTTCCACCTCTTCCCTTTTTCCTCCTCCCTTTTTCCCGCTTCCTGCTTCCCGTTCCCTGCTCTCTGCTTCCTACTCCCTACTTTCTCTTCCCACTCAATTACCGCCCCGTCATCTCCAATATATTTTGATTGGAACTGATTTATAAAAAATTCTTCTTTCATAACTGCTCTAAAACTTCTTTTTCCCAATCTTTGAGATTAGGCTTAGCATAAAGTTCCGCTTTTCTTATTTGTCTGTAAAGCTTATCGGCTTCTTTTATTTCATCTCTTGAAGGTTCACGTCTTACAGCCACATAACCGGCAATCTTTTCTGGTTGATTATAAATTGTATTACCGTATTCATCAATTGGGTCAACTTGTACGATAACCCAATAATATTTACCGTCTTTTCTAAGATTTCTTACCATTCCTTCCCAATGCTCTCCTCTTTGAATTGTATCCCACATATCCCTAAAAGCGGCTTCTGGCATTAAAGGATGTCTTACGATACTGTGCGGTTTTCCTATAAGTTCGTTTTTTGAATATTTTGTCATATCTCGGTAAGCTTTGGATGCAAATGTAATTATACCTTTGGTGTCTGTCCTCGTTATTAAAGCCCTCGCATCCAAACCTTCTTCTTTAAAAGTGGCTTCAATATCGAGGGGTTTTACATTCGGTTTTACTGCCATTTTGAATCCTTTAAAAGAAATTATATATATTATTGCATAAAGGAGAGTTTTTGTCAAAATTTTGTAACATTTTTATATCCATAACGCTTGAAATATTTTTAGGACATACAATTGCACATTTTTGACAGTTAACACAACTATATAACATACTCTCCTTAGCAATCTCAATTCTTTCTTGATTATCCATTTTATCCCTGCCATCAAATACGAATCTAAAAACCTTCGTAAATGCAAAAGGAGCTGCAAAATTACTTTCATAATCAAGGGCTTCACATTCAAAATAACAAGCACCGCATAAAATACAATCAGTCTGTTTGTCATATTTTTTAAGTTCTTGGGGAGTCTGTAAATTTTCTTTTGTTTCATCGATTTCATCAACAAACCATCCGTGAACCTTTTTTATCTCATCTGCTATAAAAGAGTGTTCAACTGCCAAATCTTTTATTACTTTTACCCTTTTTACAGGTTCAATCAAAAGTGTTTCGTTTTGAACTAAATCTTTTACCTTCGTTTTACATGCAAGTACCGTTTTTGAATTAGCAACAACTGCACATGTCCCGCAAATACTGCTTCTACAAAAACTTCTGTATGTAAGAGTTCTGTCTTTATAATCGCGTATTCTATCAAGCAACTCTAAAAGTGTTTCATCATCTTTAACTTCAATATCATATTCTTCAATAAAGTTTTTACCTTCAATAAAACGCATTATTTTTAGCTTCATCAACCACCTTTATCGATTCTTCAAGAGCTTTAAATTTATCTTGTTTGTATAAATTTAAGATAAATTTTATCTTATTTTTATCAAAATTTTCATCTCTTTGCAAATAATATCCGATAATCTGTAAAAAATTCCTGGGATTTTCAGTAATAACCGCTCTTTCAAAATCGATAAACTTCACATTTTTCCCATCATACAATATATGATAAAATCTTCCAAGCTGTTTGTGAAACACATTTCTTTCATCTAATTTAAAAGCGCCTTGGAGGGAGAATTTCAATGAATCATAATACTTTGGAGTATTTTGAAGCTCTTTTAAAGGTTTGCCTTCAACAAGTTCCATTATAATATATCTTTTGCCTCTAAAAACAGGCTTTGGAGCATAAAAACCGTTAAGATAATTTAAAATTTCCCACTCTTTTTCAATTTCATAATTTTTTGCCCATTTAAGCGCGGCAATTCTTCCATCTTCAAGTCTAACTTTATATACTTCTCCTCTGTTACCTTCACCGATTTTGCCAATTACATCATAACGCAAAAAAATTCCTTAAAAAGAAAAAAAGAAGAGATTATAAAGAGAGTTTGACTTCTGTTTTGTTTAGATTAATTCCTGCTTCCTCAGGAGTTGAGCCGCAAGCAACATTTATAAGCTGTGTTACTTGTAAAATCGGCTCGTCATATCCGTCCATTGCTTTATGGCATAGCGGACAAGGAGTTGCCACAATATCAGCACCTGCTTCTTTTGCCCCGTCAAGAGGTTTTATTGCAAGTCTCTCTTTTTGAGAAGGCTCGGTAAATCTTGCATGATATCCACAGCAAGTATCTTCGTTTTCATACCCTTCAATAATTTCAACACCGAGAGGTTCAAGCACTTCTCTTAAAACTGTTGGATTTTCCGGGTCATCAAGTGCCACTTCATTTGGAGCCAATACATGACATCCGTAATAAGGTGCAATTTTAATACCGCTTATTTGTCTTTTAATTCTTTTTTTATATTCATCAAGACCTATAAAATCTCTTATAAGGTTTAGTGTATGATAAATTTTCGCTTCACCCTTATATTCAAGTCCTTCTTCTGCCAAGATTTCATTTACTTTATCTTTAAGTTCAGGATTAGAATCAAGTGCAAGTTTCGTTTTTGCAATAATCATATAGCACGTATTACATGGAGTGTATAAATCTACTCCTTTCTCTTCTGCCAAAGCAATATTTCTTGCATTCAACCCGTAAACTATTTTTTTATTTGTTTCATCAATAACACCTCCACCGCAACATGCGGCTCTTTCAAGTAAAACCCCCTCAACTCCCATATGTTTCAAAAAATCAACCGTTATATCATAATTATGAATATCAGCACCCTGAAAACAGCATCCGGGATAAATTCCTATTTTTTTCATTACAATTCCTTTTCAATTTTTTTAATAAAGTTTTTGAATTTATCAATTCCTTCAAACGGCTTAGGTCCGAACTCATCTTCCGGAAGACCTCTTTTTCTAAATTCTTTTTCCATATTTTCTCTGGCTTTTTCACCTTTTTCATCCGCAAATGCCACTGCCGGAAGGTTAAATTTGTCAATTTGACCAGTTTCAAAAACAGTCGCAAACCAGAATTTAGCTCTTCTTGTTGCAATATTTTCTTCACCTGTATCTTTTGCGATTCTTCTAAGTTCCAAAATATCATCACATGAAGATATTCCCTTAGGACAAGCCGCAAAACACATTTGACACTGTACACATTCCCATATTCCGTGATCTTCGGCAAGTTTTATTCTCTCTTCAACATCAACACCGTCTCTTGTATCCATAATAAATCTAAATACCTTAGTTAGCTGAAACGGTCCTAAATATTCATCATCACCTTTTAAAGCGTTGCACTGACCATAGCACGCCATACACAAAATACAATCGGTTTGTTTATCATATCTTGCAAACTCTTCTGGGAACACAAGAGATTCGCTTTTTAAATTATCAGGCACAACTTTTGGATCAGGTTCGAGGTAAGGTTTGATTTTTTTAAGTTTATTAAATGCGGGTTCTTGATCAACTACCAAATCCCTTACCGGTTTTAGTGTTTTTAAAGGTTCTATTTTAATAACACCGTTTTTAATTTTATCTTTTGCCTGAATTTTACAGCTAAGCCCCGCTCTGCCGTTGATTATCATAGCACAGCTACCACAAATTGCACTTCTACAAAAAGCTCTGAATGTAAGTGTCGGGTCAATCTTATCTTTTATATACATTAAAAGTTCAAGTACAGTTAAAGAATCTTCAACCTCAACTTCGAAATCTTGCCAGTAACTTTTATCTTCATCAGGATTATATCTTTTGATTTTTGCTGTATATTTTATTTTTTTCATAGCAAATCCTTTGGTTTATTTTATCAAAAATTTTTCTTTTTAAGACTTTTTTTATCTTATTTGATTTTTTCTTATAAACAAATTAATTTTTTGTTATAATTACATCTCTCTCCCGGTAGCTCAGCCGGATAGAGCGTCGGATTCCTAATCCGAAGGTCGTGGGTTCAAATCCCGCCCGGGAGACCAATTTAAGTGAAAAGTGTAAAGTATAAAATGAAAAATTTCACTTTTCACTTTTCATTTTTAACTTAGTATTTTCTTTCAGCTGGTTCATAAATGCTGATATCCACTTCACCTTTTTGATAATCAAAGCTTCCGTCAGAATTTTTACTAATCATTGAGTGATACAAAAATTCTTCGTCATTTCTTTTTGGATAATCGTCTCTGTAAAAACTACCGCGAGACTCTTTTCTTTGAAGCGATGCATACGCTAAAACATCCGCAATTTCAAGCAGATTGAAAAATTCAAGCGTTGATTGCAAATCTAAATTGAATACTTTTGATTTATCCTCAACTCCGAGATTTTTATGAGCTCTCTCAATCAAATCTTTTAGCTTATTATATCCTTCTTGCATTTCAGATTCGTTTTTAAATACACCGAAATGTTTAAACATAATTTCACCAAGTTCGTTTCTCATATCACCAAGTGTTTCTTTGCTTTCTTTATTCATAAGTTCAGTAATAAATTTAACATCATCTTCAAGTTTTCCTTCTCCACCCTCGGCAAAATCAGTCCCTTCTGCATATCTTACGGCTTCTTTACCTGCTACGTTTCCAAATACTACAATGTCAAGAAGACTGTTTCCTCCAAGTCTGTTCGCACCGTGAACACTCACACATTGTGCTTCACCTGCGGCATATACACCTTCAATAGGAGTTTCACATTTAACATTTGTATGGATTCCACCCATTGCGTAGTGAGCTGTCGGCTTAATAGGAATAGGTTCTTTTATAGGGTCTATTCCTTCAAAATCAATTGCAAGTTCCCTAATTTGCGGAAGTCTCTCTTTAATTTTTTCAGCTCCAAGATGAGTCAAATCAAGATGAACGTATTCTCTGCCTTCATCATCTTTAAATCCTCTGCCTTCTCTGATTTCTTGCATAATGCTTCTACTTACCAAATCCCTTGGACCAAGTTCCATCTTCTCAGGTGCATATTTGCTCATAAATCTCTCACCCTTGTTGTTTATAAGGTGTCCTCCTTCACCTCTTGCGGCTTCACTAACCAAAATAGCCGATTTTCTAAGACCAGTCGGGTGAAATTGTAAAAATTCCATATCTTTAAGAGGAAGTCCTGCCCTAAGTGCAGCCGCAGTCCCATCTCCCGTACAACCAAGAGCATTTGAAGTATAACCCCAATAAATTCTGCTGTGACCGCCTGTTGCTAAAATAATGGCTTTTGTTTTAATAAGTTTAACTTCTCCTGTTGCAATATTTATAGCCGTTACACCTATTGCCCTTTTCCCGTCATGAACGATATTTAACATAAACCATTCATTTAAGAAATTAACACCTTCTTTAATACATTGCTCATATAAAGTATGAAGCATTACATGCCCCATTTTATCCGCACTGTAACATGTCCTGTCTTTACTTGCCCCGCCAAAAGGTCTTTGTGCGATTTTACCGTTTCCAAGTCTACTAAAAGGCACACCCATATGCTCCATAGCCCTGATAATCTTAGGAGCTTCATAACACATATATTTTACAGCTTCCTGGTCTGCTAAATAATCGCTTCCTTTGATTGTATCGAATGTATGAAGCTCTTCGTTATCTGTCGGGTCAACATTCGCAAGTGCCGCATTGATACCTCCCTGTGCGGCTCCCGTATGAGACCTTGTAGGATAAACTTTTGTAAGTACTGCAATATTTAAATCTTTATTCTCTTTAACCGCGCTTAAAGCCGCATAAAGTCCGGCTCCGCCTGCACCGACAATTAAAACGTCAACTTTCATTTTACCCCTTTGAATGTATTTGTAAAAATTATAACAAAATAAAAAAAGAGAAAACGGCTATAATTAATACTTATAACTAAGGAGAAAAAAACTGTTACTTTTAGTTACTAAAATTTTGAAGTTTGTAATATAAATTTAACAGAAGTTTTTGTATTTGAAGTTTAAGAATTTTAATCTGTAAAATATTTTGCTCTTTTGTATTTTCCAAAATAGTCAAATCATCATATGTTGCCGTTCCTGCTTTGATATTGTTTTTTGTAGAAATAATAAGTTCATCGTAAAGTTTTATATTCTCTTTATAAATAGAAATCTTTTTTCTAACAGATTTTATGTTCGAAAAAATATTTTTATATTCATTTTCAAGTTCTTTTCTTTTTTGAAGATAATCAAGTTTGGAAATGAGATAATTGACTTTTGCTTTTTGAATTTTGTTGCCGGCAGTAAAATCGATAGGAATACTAATACCGGCACCTACGGAATAAAAATTTTTTTCATCGTCGTTATATCTGCTGTTTGAGTAACTTACATCCTGATAATTCCAGCTCGCATTTATAAAAACAGTAACAAGCTCATCACCAATTTGCATTTTATATAAATCTTTATTGACTTTTTTAGAAAGTTTTTTATTCAAAAGTTCAATATTGTCGTTTAAATATTTTTTTAAAGGAATAATACTGAAAAGATTTAAATTAATTTTCTCAATATCGGCATCGGAAATATTTTTAAAATTAAATCTGATATTATCGAGATTTTGAATGATATCTTCAAGCGAGAGCTTTAAAGAATTAAGAGAAATTATTGAATTATTTAAAAAAGTCAAATCAAGCGTTCCGTTTTTGTATTCCTCTTTTTTTCTTTTAACATCAATCAAAGCGTTTTTTATCTGCAACTTTATAATATTTTCATTTAATTTTGTAATTTTATAATCATACGCCAAATCAAGAGCCGTTTTTATCAGTTTTCTTTTTGTAAGAATTAAATTATTAATATTTAATTTTTTTGAATCTTTTGCATATTTTATCGAATAAAATATCGCCCCGCTTTTAAAAACAGGCTGATTAAGTGTAACGGAAAAGGTTTTTGTAGTTGTTTTTGTGTTTTCAAGTCTGTTGTCTTTTGTAATCGTATATTGAAGGATAATCGGATTTATCCATGATTTTTCAGTGGCTTTTGAGCTTTCAATTACTCTGTTTTTTTGTAAATCAAGTGTTTTATTTTGCAAATCGCTCAAAATATTAGCACTTAAAAAAACAGGAAAAAGAAAAAAAAATCTTCTCATTCATTAACCTTCATAAGTGCGGTTTTTAATCTGTCAAACCCTTCATCTGTCTCTTCTTTTGTAATAGTTAAAGGCGGTAAAAATCTGACCGAATTGCTTCCGGCTTTTAGCACAAGCAGTTTTTCTTCAAACGCTTTTTTTACTATTTCATCTCTCGTTTCGCTTTTATGTGTTTTAAGGGCCTTCATAAGACCGTATCCGGAAACAGTGTCAAAAAGATTCGGAAATTCTTTTGCAATTTCTAAGAGTCTGTCTTCAAAATATTTTATTCTCTCATCAAGCCTTCCTGAGATTTTTTCTTCTTTTAATATTTCACAAACTTCAATCCCGGCTCTTGTTGAGAGATAGTTTCCTCCAAACGTACTTCCGTGGTCTCCGGGTTTTAAAACATCAGTAAGTCTTGTGACAACCGCACCTATTGGAACCCCTCCCCCAAGACCTTTTGCAAGGGTTATGATATCCGGCGTAATTTCATATAAGTTGCTTGCGTAAAATTCACCTGTTCTGTAAATTCCGGTTTGAACCTCATCGACTATCAGCAACACATCTCTTTTTTTAAGTTCATTACTTAATTTTTGAATCTTTTCTTTATCAAAAGGATTAACCCCGCCTTCTCCCTGAATAAGCTCAATCATTACAGCAACAGTTTTATCATCTATTTTATTATAAATATCATTTATATCTTTTGCATATTCAAATCCGTCCGGGAAAGGTCCGAAATATTGATGAAATTTTGACTGTCCCGTTGCTTTAAGAGTTGAAATTGTTCTTCCGTGAAATGAGTTTTCAAGAGTTATAACTTTGTATCTTTTAGGTTTTCCGTCAACTTCACCGTATTTTCTTGCAATTTTAAGAGCCGTTTCATTTGCTTCTGCTCCGCTGTTGCAAAAAAACACCCCGCCCTTTCCATACTCTCTTACCAAAATTTCCGCAATTTTTTCCTGAGGAGGGATTCTGTAAAGATTTGAAATATGAATTATGTTTTTTGCCTGATCGCAAATGGCATTTGCAAGTCTTTCATTGCCGTGCCCCACACTAACAACCCCGATACCGCTGGTAAAATCGATATATTCATCTCCATTTTCATCTGTTAAAACAGCATTTTTTCCTTTTACAAATTTAACGTCAAAACGGCTGTATGTATTAAGTAAATTCTGCATTATCTCTCCTTATACATCATAAAAATTAATCTCATATTCGCTTATATCGTTTTTACTGAAAACTCCCACTTTACTCTCAAACATTTTCAAAAAACTCATTAAATTCATCATCTCTTCATCTTCCACATCACCTATTATTACACTTATTTTCTCTGCCTCATCTATAAGATACAAAATTCCCGCCACTTCTTCAAGCGTGGTATTATGTTTTTTTATCTCTTTTTTTACCCTGATTCCTTTAAGTATCTCTACAAAATCTTCAAATTCATCCAAGTCTTTAAGCCCTTCGTCATATACATCAAAAACATATGCAAGTCTTGCAAGCAAAAGCGGTAGCTTTTCGCTTGAAGTTGGAATATCAACTTTTGAGTATTCTGATTTATTTCCGATTACCGCCACGTTTTTTAATAGATTTTGAGGTGTTTCGTTATAATAAATAATCAAATCAGATTCTTTTAAAAATTTTTCGTTTTTGTTTGTAAAATACTCTTTATCTTTTTTAAACATTTTCAACCTTTGATATAATTCCGCCTTAATTTCAGTAAAAGGATATATAATTGTTTAGCAAAATTTTACAAAATTATAACGCAAAAAGTGCAAAAAACGATATTTTAGCCGGAATCGTAACCTCTGTTGCATTGGTACCAGAAGTTGTAGGATTTGCTCTTATTGCAGGACTCTCACCTGTTGTGGGATTATATACAGCATTTATCTTAGGACTTATTGCGGCAATACTTGGAGGCAAACCAGGACTCATCTCGGCGGCCGCCGGAAGTATAGCCGTTGTAGTTGTAAGTCTTGTTAAAAATTACGGAGTCGAATATCTTTTCTGGGCGGTGGTATTAGCTGGTATTATTCAAATACTCATAGGGGTTTTTAGACTAGCTAAATTTATCCGTCTTGTGCCAATGCCAGTGGTTTACGGATTTGTAAACGGACTTGCCATTGTTATTGCCACAAGTCAGTTTGAATTTTTCAAGGGTGAGACATTCTGGGTATATCCTCTTGTAGCCCTCACGATGGCTATAATGTATTTTGTACCTAAATTTACAAAAGCTATTCCATCAGGACTTATTGCTATTATTTTTGTTACTTTACTTGTTGTTATCTTTCATATTCCAGTAAAAACGGTCGGGGATTTGGCGGACATTAAAGGAAGTTTCCCGTCTTTTCATATTCCCTTAGCCCCGCTTAATCTTGAAACACTTAAAATTATTTTGCCGTACTCTGTGATTATCGCCCTTGTAGGGCTTATTGAAACACTTCTTACCATGGAAGTCTTAGAAGAAATGGATAACGAAAGAGGAAACGGAAATAAAGAAGCGATAGCCCAGGGGCTTGGAAACACCGCATGCGGATTTTTCGGAGCAACTGCGGGATGTGCGATGATAGGACAGACGATAGTTAATCACACATCAGGCGGAAGGGGGAGACTCAGCGGTGTGACAGCCGCTTTGATGGTAATACTTTATGTCGTATTTCTCTCAAAGCTAATTTCAACTGTCCCGCTTGCCGTTTTAATCGGTATTATGTTTATGGTGAGTATCGCCACATTTGAGTGGGCAAGTATTGACAAAATAAAAAGAATGCCAAAAGAGGACACTTTTGTTTTGATTTTTACTACAATAGTGACAATTTTTACAGACCTTGCTATTGCTGTAATAAGCGGTGTTATAATCTCAGCCCTTGTGTTTGCTTGGAAACATGCAAAAGTCACATACCAGACAAAAATGGAAAACGGCAAAAAAATATATATTTTTGAAGGGCCTCTCTTTTTTGGAAGTGCCAGAAGTTTTCTAGAGAGTTTTGATATCAAAAACGACCCAAACGAAGTAGTAATGGATTTTAAAAATGTAAGAGTAATAGATTCAAGTGGTGTGGAAGCAATAGATAAAATTACAAAAAAATACCTTGAAGCGGGCAAAAAACTTACAATCAGACATTTAAGCAACGAATGTAAAAAACTGCTTGAAATAGCAGGTCCTTACTGCACTTACGAAGAAGACGACCCTGATTACAAAGTGGCTGTTGATCCTGAAAAAATCGGGAAGTAAAGGGTGGATGAGTGTATGATTATATGGGTGAATGGGTAGTTGGATAGGAAATAGGATAAAGTTTTGAGTTGTGAGTGTTAAGTTGTAAATTTTAGGTAATTTTTAATGTTAAATTTTAAGATTAAGTTTCAATACTATAAATTAAATAAAACTTACCGGGTCAATATCTATCTTCATATCTTTATCTATACACGGGAAAATCAGTTTTTGAAGATTTTTACCTTTAAGTAGGACCTGGTATCTGTATCTGTTTTTTAGTTTAAAAAGCGGGGCTTCGCCAAAACCTACAATCTCTTCCCTCTCACACACACACTCAAGAAATTTTTTCATTTTAAGATATGCTTTTTCTTTTATACGGTCGCTAAATTCTATTTTTGCCATCCTTACAAACGGAGGATATAAAAGCTCTTTTCTTAAATTTATCTCTTCATCAAAAAACTCTTCATAACTCCTGTCAAAAAATTCAGGATTAAGTGTCTGGATTATAACTTCACCGTCTTCTTTCCTCCCAGCTCTTCCCTCAACCTGCCTTGCCAAAGCAAATGCTCTCTCTGAGGCTCTGAAATCAGCACTGTTTAGCAAAAAATCAATATCCAAAACAACTGCAAGCTTTACATCCGGATAGTCATGACCTTTGCTAAGCATCTGAGTACCTACTAAAATATCAATCTCTTTATTTGCAAAACTTTTAAGTAGTTTATCAATTCTTGTTTTTGAAGTTATTACATCCCTGTCAAATTTTTCAATTCTTGCATCAGGGAAAACCTCCTCTAATCTCTCTTTAAGCTCACTTGTGCCGATTCTCTCATTCAAAAAATCTTCACTGCCGCAGTATTCGCAAGCTTTTGGAATTCTTGATGTGTAATTACAATAATGACAAACAAGAGCTCTTTTGTCTTTATGAACACTCATAGCCACATCACAGTAAGGGCATTTTACGGCTTTGCCGCAATTTGCACAAATCATATACTTAAAATGTGCTCTTGTCGGAATAAAAATAATTACCTGTTTTTTGCTTTCGATAGTATTTTTTATTTTTTGAAGGATGAATTCATTAAAACTATCTGTAAAATATCTTTTTTTAGAAGTATTGAAAAAAGTTCCTTTGAGTCTGAAATGAGGAAATTTATATAAATCACTCACAAGCGGAGTCGCACTTCCAAGCACCACCTTTGCATTATATGTTTTTCCAAAGACAATTGCTAAATCTTTTGCATTGTATTTTGGAGCCATTTCTGATTTATAAGAATCGTCATGTTCTTCATCTACTATAATAAGTCCGATATTTTCAAAAGGTAAAAATAGAGCACTTCTTGCTCCTGCTATAATTTTAATCTTACCTTCATTGATACCGTTTAATATTTTTTCTTTTTTCTTTTTTGTTATTTTGCTGTGCCATATCTCTATCAAATCCCCGAAATGCTTTTTAAGCCTATGCTCCATTTGTGAAGTAATTGCAATTTCAGGAAGTAAAAAAATCACTTCTTTTCCTGAATTTATAGTCTTCTCAATTAGTTTTATATAAATTTCCGTCTTCCCGCTCCCGGTATCACCAAAAAGTATGCTAACATCTTTATTTTCTAAAAATTTAAGTGCTTCTTGTTGTTTATCTGAAAGATTTATATCAGTTTTAATATCTAACTTTTCACTTTTAACTTTGCACTTTTCTCTTATATAAAAAAGCCCCGCCGCTTCACCGATACTGCACAGATAATATTTTGAAATAAATTCAATAATTTTAAATTTTTTCTCAGAAAAAGAAGTGATTTTTTTTATTACAGGTTTTGTATCAAACGGAGGTTTTTGTACAACTTTTACCACCAAACCAAGAGCGCTTTTGCTTTTTATAGGCACTTCAACAACATCGCCTTTTTTTAGTCTTAGTTCTGAATGATAAGTAAAAATATTTGGAGTACTAAGAAGAGCTATTTCATAGTACATTACTGTATTTGTTCAATCTTTTTACAAAGCTTATTACTTGTATTACAATCAAAAGGACAGTTCTCAGAAGTGTTTTTTTCATAAGTAAATGTAGTATTCATATCACCTACTATTACAGTATAAACAGTCTTATTTGTATCATTTGAATCAAATTTCCATTTTACATCTGTTGCATTAGTACTTAAAGGATATGTAAGAATATTTTCAAAAAGTTTATTATCGCTTGTGTTTTTTTCAAGTTCGGGGCACTTATCACTACCACTGATTATGTTTTTTGAATAAGCATTCCCGATTGCCGCTCTGATTGCAGAAACCTGAGACTGTGCTTTTTTGATTTTTGCGGTATCGATAACCGGGAAAAGCCTTGGTATGGCAAGCCCGGCTAAAATACCGATAACAACAATTACGAATATAAGTTCAAGTAACGTAAATGCTTTTTTCACTAATTATTACCTTTATTTTAATAATGTACCTGATTCTCCACCACTGTATGAATCTGTTAGGTTTGTATCTTCTACATCTGTAGTATTGTTATCACCTAAAGTAACTGTACCAGAAGCTAATTTGTAAAGAACAAAAACAGGTGATTTATTTGCATTTCCATCTCTACATGCAATAAAATAATCATATCCTGCTACATTTTTATCTGCTGTCATAACAATTTTATAATTTGTTGTATCGTTACAAGCACTTAAATTAATGTCACTTGAATTTACTTCTTTTGGTAAATCCACAAAATCAGAAAGGTTGCTTTCAATATCCAAATATGCTATATCTCCGTTTTTACCTGCACTTATAGATTTACTCCATAAAGTAGGTCCAACTGTTCTGTTTAATGTACCAACAAATGCTTTAAGATTTCCTTCATGTGCTTGTTGTGATACACTTAAAAATTTTGGAAGTGCAACTGCTGCTAAGATACCTAAGATTACGATTACGAAAATTAATTCGATCATAGTAAACGCTTTTTTCATGTTTGACTCCTTTTTTAAATTTGTAATCTAATTATATCACATTTTTATGACATAATAGTGACAAAAAACTAACATTTATTAATTTTTTGTATTTTAACGGAAAAATTGTAACATAAAATTTATCTACTTACAAGAGTTTTTTTATCTTTTATTCTTATTAACTGAAAATAAGGAGCAGTTATCGGTGTGCCATCTTTACAGGTAACATTATATTCTCCACCTGCTATTTTTGGATTAGCGGTCATTATTGTTTTATATTCTCCAGTTCCGCAGTTGCTAAGATTTATATCGCTTTTATTTATCTCTTTTGGAATTTCAATATATTTAGACAAAAACTCTGCACCTTCATTAGCGCTTAAATTTTTAATACTTCCTTTTTTTCCATGTGCTATACTTCTTCCCCATAAATCTTCGCCGGTTGTTCGGTTTAAAGTTTTTACAAAAGAAATCAAATTAGATTCATGTGCATATTTTCCTATTAAAAAATATCTTGGTATTGCAATTCCTGCTAATATCCCAATAATTATAATAACAAAAATCAATTCCACCATTGTAAAAGCTTTTTTCATTTTTTTCTCATTTTTTCAAACTTTTTTAAAAGTTCATAAAGTTTTTTATTTTTTTCAAGTACAAAAAAAAGAAGATCTTTGGGAGTTGGATTTTGTATTTTTACCAAATCATCCTTTACATACTCAAAAAACTCTTCTTCTAACGATATTTCAAACTTTTCACCCATTACATGAAGGGTTATATTTTTTTTCATTTTCCAAGTATTGCTTCAATTTTTGAAAGAACCTCTTCAAGTTCAAGCTCTTTAAGTGCCATTTGCTCTTTACATTCAAGAAGTTCATTCTCTTTTTCTTCAAGTATATTTTTTGTACTGGCAAGTTCTGTTTTAAGCTCTTCATTTTCTTTTTGAAGCTCTTCGTATTTTTTTAGAAGCGTTTCAATCTTTTCGTTAAGTTTTGTAAGTAAGTCCATTTTTCATCCTTTTGTATTTGGTATAATTATAATAAAAAGGAGAGATTTGTTCAAATTAAATTCAAATTTCAAACCAACAGGCGACCAGCCAAAAGCAATTGAAAAACTAACTAATTGTATCAAAAAAGGAAGCAGATATAATACTTTAATAGGAGTTACAGGAAGCGGTAAAACTTTTACAATGGCAAATATTATTAAAAATTTACAAATTCCCACACTAATACTTACACACAATAAAACACTTGCTGCTCAGCTTTACAGTGAATTTAAAGAGTTTTTCCCGCAAAACCATGTGGAATATTTCATAAGCTATTATGATTATTATCAACCAGAAGCCTATCTTCCAAGACAGGATTTGTTTATTGAAAAAGACTCTTCAATCAATGCCGAACTTGAAAGATTAAGAGTATCAGCCACAGCAAGCCTTCTTGAATATGATGATGTAATAGTAGTGGCATCGGTTTCTGCACTATATGGACTTGGAAACCCTCTTGAATACAAAAAAATGGTAGCCAAAATCGCTGTGGGGGATGAAATAAACCAGCGTGAATTTATGATGAGGCTTTTATCTATGGGATATACAAGGAATGACAAATATTTTGAAAGAGGAAATTTCAGGGTAAACGGAGAGGTAATTGATATTTTCCCGACTTATTTTGAAGATGATGTTATAAGAGTTGAATTTTTTGGAGATGAAATAGACAGAATTTATACAATTGATTATATTACAAATGAAAAATTACAAGACATTAAAGAAATAACAATTTACGCTGCAAATCAGTTCGTAGTAGGTGCAAACCGCCTTGCCGAAGCTGTAAATTCCATCGAAAAAGAGCTTGGAGAGAGACTTAAAGAATTTGAAAAAGAAGGCAAAATAATAGAATATCAGCGTCTTAAACAAAGAACGGAATTCGACCTTGAAATGCTTGAAACAACGGGAACATGTAAAGGAATTGAAAATTATTCAAGACATTTAACAGGCAAAAAACCGGGTGAAACACCCTATTCACTGCTTGATTATTTCGAAATAAAAGGAAAACCTTATCTTGTAATTGTAGATGAATCTCATGTAAGTCTCCCTCAGTTTCGTGGAATGTATAATGGTGATAGGGCAAGAAAAGAGGTGTTGGTAGAGTATGGTTTCAGACTTCCAAGTGCGCTTGATAACAGACCATATAAATTTGATGAATTTATAAATAAAGCTCCACATTATCTTTTTGTCTCGGCAACTCCTGGAGAGTATGAGCTTGAAATATCTACATGCGTAGCGGAGCAGATTATCCGTCCTACCGGTCTGCTTGACTCTATAATTGAACTTTATCCAAGCGACAATCAGGTAGCTACACTTTATGACAAGGCAAAAGAAGTTATAAGTAAAGGCGAAAAAGTTCTTGTCACTACACTTACAAAAAAAATGGCGGAGGAACTTCAAAAATATTACCTTGAAATGGGACTTAAAGTCAAATATATGCATAGCGATATTGATGTGGTTGAGAGAAATGAAATTATAAGAGGACTTAGAAGCGGTGAATTTGATATGCTAATTGGTATCAATCTTTTAAGAGAAGGTCTTGATTTACCAGAAGTATCTCTTGTAGCGATACTTGATGCTGATAAAGAAGGGTTTTTAAGAAGCGAAACAAGCCTTATTCAGACAATGGGAAGAGCCGCAAGGAATGTTAATGGTAGAGTTTTGATGTTTGCAAATAAAATAGAAAATCCAATAGTTTTGGATGATAATTTAGACGCACTTGAAAAGATAAAAGATAAAATCACAGGCTCAATGTATAGAGCCATAAAAACTATTCTAAATAGAAGAATAAAACAAAAAGAGTATAATAAAATCCACGGTATCACACCAAAAAGCACAATTAGAAAACTTGATAAATCGCTAAAAGAAGAAGGCTATGAAGCTATTGCAAAAGAGCTTAAAAACAAAAACAAAATCCCACCAAAAGAAAAAAAAGCAATCATTTCTAAACTAAGAGCTGAGATGCAAGAAGCAGCAAAAGCGCTTGAATTTGAAAAAGCGGCAATGCTAAGAGATAAAATAGAAGAGCTTAAAAAAATGAGATAAGGAGTTTGAATGATACTAAGATACAAAAACGATTTTCCAAAAATCGCTACTTCGGCATGGATAGCACCAAGTGCCGATATTATAGGTGATGTGGAAATTGGGGAAGATAGCTCGGTATGGTTTGGATGTGTTATTAGAGGTGATGTACATTATATAAAAATTGGCAAAAGAACTTCAATTCAAGATTTAACAATGGTACATGTCACACACTATGAAAAAGAAAAAAAATTAGGTGATGGACATCCTACAATTATTGGAGATGACGTAACAATAGCACACAAAGTTATGCTTCACGGATGCATTATAGGAAATGCCTGTCTTATAGGTATGAGTGCCACTATACTTGACGGTGCGGAAATTGGAGATGAATCTATTGTAGGAGCTGGAGCACTTGTTACAGGCGGCAAAAAATTCCCTCCAAGAAGTTTAATACTTGGAAGTCCTGCAAAGGTTGTAAGAAGCCTTACTGATAAAGAAGTAGAAAAAATTTATGAAAATGCCAGAAATTATGTAAATTATAAAAACGAATACATCGATTTTATAAAATAAGGAAATAGATTGAAAGAAAACATGATACAAAAACTTGATTTGGAAGATTATATAAGAAAACTAAATTCCCTTTTTGCAAGGGAAAAAAATCATATAATTGAAGGAGATATAAGAAAAAATTTTGAATATATTAAAAAACTTTCAAACAAAGACTTCAAATCCCCGCCTGTGGTAAAAAACCTCGATACGGAAATAATGCATCTTAAAAAATTCGGCGATCTCTCACACTCACAGATATTTGAATTTGTAAAAATAATCAATTATTTTATTTATCTTAAAACCCGAAACTGGCAGGATTTAGCCCAGTGGTTTGATAAAATCAAAATACCTGATGAAATTATAAAAATCACAAAACATTACAATGAAAAAGGCGAAGTTGTCGGATTTGAAGATATTGATTTGATAAATGAGAAAATAAAAGAGGTCAAATCCCAAATAAGACAGCAATTATACAAATATATAAATTCAAAAAAACTTGAACCTTTTTTAGTCGATAGACAAATACATCTCCAATCCGGCGAAGAGACGCTTTTACTTAGAGGCGGATTCAATAAAGTCCTTGATGCCGAAATCCTTGGAAGAAGCGCGACAGGATTTTTTTATGTATTTCCAAGAGGGATTGAAAAACTCAAAAAAGAGCTTGATAATTTAGAGAGTAAAAAGGAAGAAATTTTATATGAAATTGCAAAAACTTTCAGTAATACCCTAAGAAAATGGTTAAAATTTTTAGAATTTATTAATAAGGAATTTGATAAATTTGATGCAATTCAGGCAAGGGTTTTTATGGCAAAAAACGAAAACCTTGAATTTATAATCCCATCTAAAACAAAAAAAATGTATCTTAAAAACTTCTGCCACCCTGCTTTGCATGAGTGCAAACCGGTAAATCTTGAATGGGACAAACAGGTTTTAATCATAACCGGGGTAAATGCCGGGGGTAAAACAATGCTTTTAAAATCAATTTTAAGCTCAGCCTTTATGGCAAAATACCTCCTTCCTATGAAAATAAGAGAAAATTCCATAATTCCGCACTTTAAAGACATAAAAGCGATAATTGATGACCCTCAAAACGTAAAAAATGATATTTCCACATTTGCAGGAAGAATTAAAGAGTTCAAAGAAGTTTTCGGCAAAGAAAATCTGCTTATAGGTGTAGATGAGATAGAACTTGGGACCGATGCAAATGAAGCGGCGAGTCTTTTTAAAGTAATTATTGAAGAGATTATGAAAAAAAACAGAATCGTTATCACAACACACCACAAAAGACTTGCAAGCCTGCTGGCACAAAACGAAGAAGTAGAACTTCTTGCCGCAGTATATGATGAAAAAAACCAAAAACCTACCTATGATTTTATAAAAGGAACTATCGGCAAAAGCTATGCTTTTGAGACAGCTAAAAGATACGGAATTCCTCTAAATATCATAAACAGGGCAAAAGAAGAATACTCAGAAGACCTTGAAAAACTCGATGCCTTAATAGAAAAATCGGCAGAACTTGAATTTATACAAAAACAAAAAATAAATGAGCTTGAAAGTGAGCTTGAAGATGTAAAACTATTAAAAGAATCACTTCAAAGACAAAAAGAAGAATTTAATGAAAAAATCCAAAAAGAAAAAGATAAACTTTTAAAAGAATATAATGAGGCTATTAAAGCCGCAAAAGAGGCAATAAAAGCAAAATCAATTCAAGAAGCCCACAGAAAACTAAACGAAGCAAACAAAATCCGCTCTAAAATCAAAACCCCGACCCATGAAGTTAAAAAAGAGTTCAAAAAAGGTGATAAAGTCAAATACAAATCAAGCGTTGGAGAAATTATTGACATAAAAGGCAAAAATGTGCTTGTGGAGTTTGACGGTAAAAAACTGTATGTACCAAAAAATGAACTTGACCATTACAGATTACCTGTAAAAAAATCTGTAAAAATTTACAAACCTAAACCTGTAAAAGTTGATGTAAAATTAGACCTTCACGGACTAAGGCTTGAAGAAGCGCTTGAAAAAACAGAAAAATTTTTAAACGACGCAGCTCTTGCCGGACTTGAAGAAGTACTGATTTACCATGGTCTTGGAAAAGGAATACTTGCAAAAGGTGTAACTGATCTACTGAAACAACATCCGCTTGTAAAAGAATACCGAGATGCCCCTCCTCATATGGGAGGATACGGAGCAAAGCTGGTTAAATTGTAGATAATGGGCGGATGGGTATATGAGTAGATGAGTGAATGGGAAGAAGGGAGAATGTAGGAGAAAACAGCAGAAAGGTTTTTAGTTAGAAATTTTGAGTGCTGAACATTAAGTTATGTTGACTAAAATAAATATACTTGATATAATATCACTAAAAATATTGGAGGGGAATATGGAAACTATTATTATTGCATGTCC
>JALVVX010000013.1:42683-58310 GCA_027038555.1 Nautiliaceae bacterium
AGAAAGGTTTTTAGTTAGAAATTTTGAGTGCTGAACATTAAGTTATGTTGACTAAAATAAATATACTTGATATAATATCACTAAAAATATTGGAGGGGAATATGGAAACTATTATTATTGCATGTCCGCATTGTAAATCATTAAACAAACTGCCGAAAAAAAACGAATATAAAAAAGCGGTATGCGGTGTTTGCAAAGGAAATCTGCTTGATAACAAACCTATAAAAATAGATTCGGCTGATGAGTTTAACAAAATCATAAAAAATGTAACAGTGCCAGTTATTGTCGATTTTTGGGCTGTATGGTGCGGTCCTTGTCAGATGTTTGCGCCGACTTTTGAAAGCGTGGCAAAACAGTTTCCTTTAAAAGCAAACTTTTTAAAAGTAAACACAGAAGAAGTACCGCAAATTGCGGCTCAGTTTGGGATAAGAAGCATTCCTACAATTGTTGCTATTAAAGACACAAGCGAAATAGACAGAGTTATGGGGGCATTGCCTGAAATGCAATTTAGCATGTGGGTGGATAAAATAGTTAATCCTTAAAACCCGCTGCTAAGCCCTTCTTTGCATCCTTTCAAAAAAATATTTTTATTCTCCTGAATATATTTATCGTTTTTATATTTATTAAAAACATTTAAACATTTTTTATTTATCTCTTCTTGGGAAAGAATTTTTCCAAACATCATCTGTTTTAACATTTTACCTTCTCTAAAACCCTTTTTAAAAGCATATGAATTATTTATACCGGCTAATACAAAAACGGGAATTAAAAACAAAAATTTTTTCATTGTACCTCCTTAAATAATAAGCATTGCATCGCCATAGCTGTAAAATCGGTATTTTTTTTCTATAGCCTCTTTATAAATTTCAAGCGTTTTAATTCTACCTATAAATGCCGCAACAAGCATAATAAGCGTTGATTTTGGAAGATGAAAGTTTGTCAGAAGGTGATTTACCCTGATTGGAGTATTTAAAGGATTCAAAAACAAATCACACTCGCCTTTTAGTTTTTTAGTCCTTTCGTAATATTCCACAGTTCTTGTAACAGTTGTTCCAACTGCTACTATTTTCGTATCGCTATCAAGTATTTTTGCTGTATTTTCTGGTATTTCATAAAATTCACTATGCATTATATGCTCTTTTATATTCTCAACCTCAACCGGCTTAAAAGTTCCAGCTCCCACATGCAAAGTCAGATAATGTTTGTATTTTATTTTATCCAAAAGTTCTTTTGTAAAATGAAGGCTCGCGGTCGGTGCCGCAACCGCCCCTTCTTTTTTGGCAAATACAGTCTGATATTCAATTTCATCTATTTTTTCATCTTCTCTTTTAATATAAGGCGGCAGAGGCACATGCCCAATTTCTTCTAAAATTTTAACGAGTTCTAAAAAATCCAAAATTTTCCATTTTCCATTTTCCATTTTCCATTTAAAACTAACCACCCTGCTCCCATCAGGCAATAATTCAACAACCTCGGCACTCAATCCTTTGTCAAAATAAAGTTTTGTCCCGACTTTTACTTTCCCTCTTATATAAACAAGATATTTTTCACCATAAGGCCTGTTAAGAAGAAGCTCTATTTTGCCGCCTGTGTCTTTTTTGCCGAAAATTCTTGCTTTTATAACTTTTGTATTGTTAAAAACAAAATGACTATCACACGTAAAATCAAGAATATTTTTAAACACAGTATGAATGATTTTGTCTTTTTTTCTATCATATACAAGAAGTTTTGCTTCATCACGGGGAGTTACGGGATATTTTGCTATAAGCTCCTCAGGGAGCTTATAATCATAATTTTTTACAAGTAAATCAGAGTCCAATTAATTTCCTTAATTCTTCCGGTTTTGTAGAGTAAGCCATCGCTTTTTCTTTTTCAATAATATGTCTGTTTACAAGGGATGCAAGTATTTGATTCATTGTCTGCATTCCAGTTACGCCTTGATTTAACTGCATTTGAGAGTAAATTTGCGGAATTTTATTTTCTCTAATCAGGTTTGCAATAGCAGGTGTGTTTAACATAATTTCATGAGCCGCTATTCTTCCTCCTCCAATTTTTGGAATAAGCACCTGAGAAATTACCGCATTAAGAGCCATGGAAAGCTGAGTTCTTATCTGATCCTGCTCTTCTGCCGGGAATACGTTTACAATCCTGTTGATAGTCTGGTCTGCCGAATTTGTATGAAGTGTAGCAAAAACCAAATGCCCTGTTTCAGCAGCAGTTATCGCCGCTCCGATAGTCTCTTTATCCCTCATCTCACCGATAAGAATAACATCCGGATCTTCCCTTAAAGATGCTCTTAGAGCATTAAGAAAACTTTTTGTATCTCTGCCAACTTCTCTTTGTGAAAAGAGTGATTTTTTATGAGAATGGACAAATTCAATTGGATCTTCGATAGTAATAATATGTTTTCTGTAAAATTCATTAATTTCATTAAGCATTGCCGCAAGTGTGGTTGATTTACCGCTTCCGGTAGGTCCTGTTACAAGAATAAGACCTTTTTCCCTTTTTACAAGCTGTTTGAATATTGCCGGCGCGTTTAATTCATCAAGCGTTAGTGGTCTTGGAGGAATAATTCTGTATGCAGCCGCAAGATTTTCTCTTTCATAATAATAATTTGCCCTAAATCTCGCAACTCCCGGAATTTCAAAAGAAAAATCAAGTTCCAAGTCTTCTTCGAGTTCTGCTTTTTGCTTTTCGGTAAGTACTGAATAACAAAGTTCAATTATATCTTCATTTTTAAGTTTCGGTAGATTAAGAGGAGTTAAAGCCCCATCAAGTCTTAGCATAGGTTCTGCGTTTACATTAAGATGCAAATCGGAAGCATTATATTGTTTTACGTTTTTTAATAATTGCTCAAGTGTAAATGATAAAGCCATTTTTTTAACTTTCTATAATTTTAGGCACTATGAAATACCCGTCTTTTGCTTTTGGTGCGTGAGCTAAGACATCTTTTATAATTTCTGTTTTTAAAGGCTCGTCCTCCCTTAAAGGCGTAGTAACATCAAGCACTCTGAAAGTAGGCTCAATTCCCTCTGTATCAAGTTCGTTAAGCATTTCTACGAAACTTACGATTTCATGTAAATCATTAGCCATTTTTTCTTTATCTTCAATTTCCACCATTGAAAGATTTTCAAGTTTTTCAATAGTTTTTATGTCAATTTTCATTGTAAACCTTTTTTTGTATAATTTTAACAAAAAAGGAACAAGAATGGGAATTTTTAATGAGGCTCAAAAATATATTGTCGGAGGAGTCAATTCACCGGTAAGAGCATTTAAAAGCGTAGGAGGCGAACCTCCTTTTATAGAAAAAGGAAAAGGCGCATATATCTGGGATATTGAAGGAAACAGATATTTGGATTACATTCAAAGCTGGGGACCACTGATTTTTGGGCACTGCGACAGCAATATTGAAGAAGCAATTATCGAAGCGGTTAAAAAGGGGGTTAGTTTCGGCGCTCCTACAAAAGTGGAAGTCGACCTTGCAAAAGAAGTTCTTGAACTTTTTCCTCATTTAGATTTGATAAGATTCGTAAATTCAGGTACCGAAGCCACAATGAGTGCAATCAGACTTGCAAGAGGATATACAGGAAAAGATGATATTATCAAATTCGAAGGATGTTATCACGGACACAGCGATAGCCTATTGGTTAGTGCCGGAAGCGGTGCGGCGACATTTGGTGTTCCAAGCAGTCCTGGAGTTCCTGCTGATTTTACAAAACATACACTTCTTGCAAAATATAATGATTTGGAATCTGTCAAAAAATGTTTTGAAAAAGGCGATGTGGGATGCGTTATAATCGAACCTATTGCCGGAAATATGAGTCTGGTACCAGGAGAAAAAGAATTCTTAGAAGGTCTTAGGGATTTATGCAACCATTACGGTGCAGTTTTGATTTTTGATGAAGTTATGAGCGGATTTAGAGCTGGGCTTAGAGGAAGTTATGATGTTTACGGCATTAAAGCTGATATTGTAACTTTTGGTAAAGTAATAGGAGGTGGAATGCCTGTTGGCGCATTTGCAGGGAAAAAAGAAATTATGGAAAAACTCTCACCGGTAGGACCTGTATATCAGGCGGGTACTCTAAGCGGAAACCCGGTTGCAATGAGTGCGGGACTTGCAACAATTAAAAAATTAAAAGCAAATCCTGAAATTTATAAAAATTTAGAAGAAAAAGCAAAAAAACTAATGGAAGAGTTTGAGAAAATTTCAAAAGAAAACGGAATTGATTTTACTTATAATGTAGTTGGAAGTATGTTCGGATTTTTCTTTAATCCTAAAAAACCGGAAAATTTTGATGATGTAAATAAATCGGATACAAAAAGATATGCAAAATTTCATAATAAAATGCTAAAAGAAGGATTTTATTTTGCGCCGAGTGCATATGAAACAGGATTTATCTGTACTCCTATGAGTGATGAAGATATTCAAAACACTATTAATACTTATAAAAAAATTGCTAATGAAATTTGATTGGAGATAATGTGGAAAATAAAGATTATTCCGAATTTGCAAAAGGCAAAGGAAAAGTTGGCAAAAGCGTAGAGGGAGCGGAAAAACTCTCCCTTGGTATTTCAATTGTAGTAGCAATACTACTTGGAATCGGTCTTGGTATATGGATGAAAAACACATTTCATCAAAACTGGCTTTTATGGCTTGGAGTGTTTTGGGGAATAGCTGCGGCGATTTTGAATATAAGAATAGAATATAAAAAACTTCAAAAAGACTTTAAAGAAATAGAAAAAGACCCTCACTACAAAAACTATAAAATGAAAAAAGAAGACGAAGAAGATTTGGAAATTTACGAAAAATAAATTTTACGCATTTTTTGCCGCGTTTGCCAAATCCCACATAGGCAAGAATATACCAAGTGCAATAAGAAGCACAAGAGATCCTATTACACTTAACATAATAGGCTCTATTGAAGCTTGCATATTTTCTATGATATCCTGGAATCTCTCCTCATAATATTGAGCTGCTTTTTCAAGCATACTATCAAGCTCCCCTGATTCTTCCCCAGCACTTATCATCCTAAGAGCGATAAAATTGACTAGTTCCGTTTCTTTTAGCATTTCGGAAAGACTTCTACCTTGATTAATACCGTTTATTATTATTTTCAATTTTTCTTTTATGACTTCATTTTCTACTATACCTTCCGAAATTTTAAGTGCATCCAAAAGAGGTATACCCGACCTTAAAAGTGATGAAAGAGTAAGCAAAAATCTATGAAGTGTCGCATATTCAATGATTTGACTGATTAAAGGTGTTTTTAATAAAAGTTTATCAACTTGATATTTAAATTTATAAGATGTTTTATATAAAAACACTACAATAATTGTAATTGTAATAAAAATCATAAGAGTAATAAAACCGTAATTTGTCATAATATTCTCTATTGCCAACAATATTCTGGTAGGTAGAGGCAAATTAGCATGAAGCTGTTCGAATATGGCTTTAAATTTAGGAACTACCAATAAAATTAAAAATACAAACGCAACCACAATAGCAACTAATGTAATAATAGGATAACGCAAAGCTTTAATCATTTTTCTTCTGTTTTGATACATATTATCATATATGTCAGCAAGATAACTTAAAGCATCCACCAAATCTCCGGTTTGCTCTCCTAATCTTATCATTGCAAGTGAAATACCGCCGACATAGTTTTCATATTCTGCAAACACATCAGAGAGAGTTTTACCACTGTCTATCGCATCCGCCGCTTTTAAAAACATCTCTTTAATAAGTCTATCTTTTGTATTTTTACCTATATCTTCAAGAGCATCTTTAAGAGAAATTCCGGCTTTAATTAAAACCGCAAGTTCTCTTATTGATGAAATATAACTTGGATAACTGAGTTTTTTTCTTAAAATTTTGTTATTTACAATATCTTTAAAAACTTTTATTTTTTCTTCAAAAGGCATAGGAATTTCTTCTATTTTGACAAGAATCCCTTTGTGATTTTTTTTAGCGTCGATTATTGCTTCGGCCTTATTTAATGATTTTATGATAAAATCCTGTTGTTTTCCTTTATAAAATACAGAAACTTTATAATACTTCATATTTTTGCCACCCTATATACTTCTTCTAATGTTGTTATTTTATTCTTTGCTTTAATTATACCATCAAAAAACATTTTTTTAAATCCCTGAGACTCCAAATATCTCATAATTTCAATTCTGTCTTTGTTTTTTGCTATCATACCTTCAAGTTTATCATCATTCAAAAATATTTCGGTTATAAGTGTTCTTCCAAGATATCCTGTCATATCGCATTTTTCACACCCTCTTCCTTTGTAAAAAACAGTATCGTTTCCTATAAGATTTTTAATAGGTTCAAGGTATGCTTCACTCGGCTTATAAGGCTCCATACAATAAGGACAGTTTGTCCTCACAAGCCTTTGAGCTTCTACCCCTACCAAAGCGGCAGCAACCATATACGGCTCGGCACCCATATCTACCATTCTGCTTATTGCACTTACAGAATCATTGGTATGCAAAGTAGACAAAACAAGGTGTCCGGTAAGAGCCGCTTTAATTGCAATTTCAAGTGTTTCAATATCTCTTATCTCCCCTATCATAATTATATCTGGGTCTTGCCTTAAAATACTTCTTAAAGCACTGGCAAAAGTAATTCCGGCTCTTGCATTTACCTGAACCTGTTGAATTCCGTTTAATTTATATTCCACTGGATCTTCGACGGTAATAACTTTTACATCCGGTTTTGCTATTTCATTAAGTGAAGCGTATAATGTTGTGGATTTACCGCTTCCTGTCGGTCCGGTTACAAGAAAAATACCGTTTGGTTTTGATAAAGCGTTTCTTAAAAGAGTTAAATTTTTTTTAGTAATTCCTATATCATCAAGTTTTTTTAGAATATTTCTTTTATCAAGAATCCTTATAACTATACTCTCTCCCCATACGGTAGGTAATGTAGAAACCCTGAAATCAAATTCATTACCATCAAGAGTAAGAGAAAATCTACCATCTTGCGGTTTTCTTTTTTCACTAACGTCCATTTTTGCTTCAAGTTTGATTCTCGAATCTATCGCATTAAATATTTCATAATCAAAATCTATAAATTCAATAAGTTTACCCAAAACCCTGAATCTTACAACCGCTCCGTCTTCTTCGGCTTCAATATGAATGTCACTCGCCCTTTTGATAATAGCATTTTTTACAATATATATTATTAATTGATATATTGCGGATTCGCCTTTTGATTCTGCTCCTTTTAATTCTCTTTTTACACTGTCAATAAGACTTTTGAGTTTAACTCTGTTTTCTATAATACTTAAAGCTTTTTCTATATCCTCTTTATGTGCCAACAAAAATTCAATTTTTTTATCGGGAAAAAATCTTTTAAAATAACTTTGCGCATTCCAATCAAGCGGATTTACCATAGCTATTTTAACTTCATCAATTCCTATATCAAAAGGCACTGCCTGAGTTTGTTTTAAAATTGTATATGGCACATTAATATTTCTTAGCCTTAAATTATCAAGACTTGAAACATAATTTACATTTAAATTTTCCGCCAATAAATTTAAATACAAATCTTTTGATATAAGTTTTGCATCATACAAAATATCCATTAATTTTTTTTGTCGGTGAGTTTTTTGATATTCAAGAGCTTTATTTAACTGCTCTTGTGTAATAATTCCCTGTTTAACTAATTTTTCTCCTATTACCAATATCTTTCCTTTTTAATTAATTGAGAACGTTTATAAAATTGAATCAAAATTTCATTTGTTTTTATTTTATAACTGACACTTATATTATATTCTCCATCGTCAATTATATACTCTCCATTTTGTATTTTGGGTTTAATTTTTTTAGTTAAATTAAAAATTTTTCCCAAATCGTCAGATTCTATATTCGGTATTTGTATTTTTGATATATCAAAGCCATCTTCAATATATCTCATAATAAAATTTTTGATAGTAAAAAGAGAAATTATATACGTGGAATTTACTCTGCCTTCTTTGGTATACCTCATAGCCTTTGCCAAATCCAATGCATAGGTCAAATAATGTTTTTTTAAACACGCATACGCCACAAGAGATAATAAATCTTCTCTTTTACTTTCGTATCTGTTTATATAAGTCCATCGGTGAGCACATAAATAATTATAATAATTATGTTTAAACAAATAAACAATATTTTTGTTTTGCAAGTTTTCGGCTTTTAAGAAAACGAACAAAAAAACAATCATTAAAATTCTCATTAAATACCTTTTAAATAAACTCATAAATAATTATAACAGATTTTATTATCTATTTGCTATAATTTCAAAAAAAAGGAGAATTAATGAGTTTAAATATTTATTATGATAAAGATTGTGATTTAAATATCATAAAAAACAAAAAAGTTGCAATGATTGGATTCGGAAGCCAAGGGCACGCACATGCACTAAATCTAAGAGACAGCGGTGTCGATGTAGTTGTAGGTCTTAAAAAAGGTAGTAAATCTTGGGATAAAGCCGAAAAACAAGGATTTAAAGTATTACCAGTGGCAGAAGCCGTAAAAGATGCAGATGTTGTGATGATTTTACTTCCTGATGAAATTCAACCTGATGTATATTATAATGAAATAGAACCTAATTTAAAAGAAGGTGCGACAATCGCTTTTGGGCATGGATTCAATATTCATTATAAATTAATAAAACCAAGAAAAGATTTAAATGTTATTATGGTAGCACCAAAAGCACCGGGGCATACAGTAAGAAGTGAATTTGTAAAAGGCGGAGGAATTCCTGATTTAATCGCCGTATATCAAGGTGGTGAAGAAGCAAAAAAACTTGCTCTAAGTTATGCAAGTGCAATCGGTGGAGGAAGAACAGGAATTATCGAAACAACTTTCAAAGACGAAACAGAAACCGACCTTTTTGGCGAACAAGCAGTTCTTTGTGGCGGTGTTACAAGCCTCATTAAAGCAGGATTCGATACACTTACAGAAGCGGGATATGCACCTGAAATGGCGTATTTTGAATGTCTTCACGAATTAAAACTTATTGTTGATTTATTATATGAAGGTGGAATGGCAAATATGAGATACTCTATCTCAAACACAGCCGAATACGGTGATTATGTAAGCGGTCCAAGAGTTATCGGAGAAGAGAGCAAAAAAGCTATGAAAGAAATTTTAAAAGAGATTCAAAACGGAAAATTTGCAAAAGACTTTATCCTTGAAAGAAAAGCCGGATATGTAAGAATGAATGCCGAAAGAGCTCTTACAGAAGATTCTCTTCTTGAACAAACCGGTAAAAAACTTAGAAAAATGATGCCTTGGATTACTAAAAACAAAATCGTAGATCCAGATAAAAACTAATATTTTCTTAGAGGGCTTTTTTAGCCCTTTATAGAGAATATTAAAGGAGAAATATGGCAACAGTTATTACCGTTACAAGCGGAAAAGGTGGAGTAGGAAAATCGACAACAACAGCAAATGTGGCAACTGCACTTGCACTTCGCGGGAAAAAAGTAGTGGCAGTTGATTTTGATATCGGACTTAGAAACCTTGATATGATTTTGGGACTTGAAAATCGAATTGTATATGATGTAGTTGATGTAATGGAAGAAAGATGCAATTTGGCTCAGGCGATAATAAAAGACAAAAGAACACAAAATTTACATTTTCTTCCTGCAAGCCAAACCAAAGACAAAACCGTACTTAATAAAGAAAAAGTTGAAAAACTTATAAACGACTTAAAAAAAGATTTCGATTATATTTTGATTGATTCCCCGGCAGGAATTGAAAGCGGCTTTGAACATTCCATTTTTCTTGCGGACCGTGCACTTGTGGTAACAACTCCGGAAGTTAGCGCCATAAGAGATGCGGATAGAGTCATAGGAATAATCGATGCTAAAAGTAAAAAAGCACAAAACGGTGAAGAAGTGGATAAACATATCATAATCAACAGAATAAAACCGGAACTTGTAGAAAGAGGTGAAATGCTTCCTATTGAAGATGTTTTGGACCTATTATCCCTTCCTTTAATAGGAATTGTTCCCGATGATGAAGATATTGTAAAATCAACAAACCTCGGTAAGCCGATAGCACTTGATGAAAAATCACTTGTAGGAGAGGCATTTAGAAGAATCGCTAAAAGAATTGAAGGTGAAGATGTTCCGTTTATAGATCTTAAAGCTAAAAAAGGTTTTTTTAATAAATTAAAAGGATTTTTCAAATGAGTTTTCTTGATATATTTAAAAAAAAGAAATCCAAAGACGTTGCAAAAGACAGACTTATGATGATGCTTGCGTATGAAAGGGCAAATACAAAAGTGGATAATTTGGATGAAATGAAAACTGAACTAATAAATGTTGTAAAAAAATATCTAAAAGTTAAAGACATAAACATCAAAACATCTTCAAATCAAGACATTGAAACTTTGGAAGTAGAAATAGTTCTCCAAAAATGAAAAAAAAATCTATAAGAAAAAAAACCAAAAAAAGCAAAAAGAATTCTTTTGCTTTTTATAAATATACCATATTTGCTCTTTTAATAATAATTATAGCACTCAGTGCTTTTATTGCAGGATATATAATAAACGATAAAAAAAATCAAAAAGAGATAAAAACATATAAAAACACTCTTGCAACATTACAATATAAAATAGAAAAACTTTCAAATGAGATAAATAAATACAAAACTCAAAAAACAATATTATCTAAACACATTTACACAAAAACATCAAATTCAGAAATTATAGACTATCTTGAAGCTTTAAAAAAACAAAAAACAAAACCAACATTAAAAGAAACAACATCAATAAATAAAAAAATATATACAAACAAACCTAAACTTGTTTTGATTATAGATGACGTCGCATTCGGGCACGAAGTAAAAATGATAAAATCAATTCCTTATAAAATAACACCATCTTTTTTCCCACCTACAAAACGCCATCCAAATACACCTTTTTATGCAAAAGAATTTAAAGATTATATGGTCCATGTGCCTATGGAAGCAATAAACTTTGCACATCCTGAACCAAATACTTTATTAACTTCCGATAATTATGTAACAATAAAAACAAAGCTGGATTTAATAAAAAAAGAATTTCCAAAAGTAAAATTTATAAATAATCACACGGGAAGCAAATTCACATCAAATTTACAATCAATGAATTATCTTTTTATTGCATTAAAAAGCGATAATTTGGGATTTGTCGATTCTAAAACAACTCCTTATTCAAAAGCCTTAGTAGTAGATAAAATACATAAAATCCCTCTTTATTGCAGAGATATATTTTTAGACAATGTCCAAAATCCCAATTACATACGAAATCAATTAAAAAAAGCTATAAAATTAGCAAAAAAAAGAGGATACGCCATAGCAATTGGACATCCTCATAAAATAACGCTTGAAACAATCAAAAATTCAAAAGATTTGCTTAAACAAGTTGATGTAATTACAATTGATGAGCTTGGTAAATATGCAAAAAATTAATTTTAACGGTTTTGAGCTTTTTTATAAAGGCGATTTGGAACTTTTAAACAAACCTAAAATTGCAATTGTCGGAAGTAGAAAAGCAAGCAAATATACCAAAGAGATAACATATCTGTTGGCTAAAAAACTCTCAAAAAAATATACCATTATAAGCGGCGGAGCCTTAGGGGTAGATACCCAGGCACACAAGGGTGCATATCCAAACACAATATTCGTATCTCCTTCATCTCTTGATATAATTTATCCCAAATCAAACGAAAACCTTATAGAAAATATTTACAAAAACGCACTTGCTATAAGCGAATACGAAAAAAATTACAGACCGTATAAACACACCTTTTTACAAAGAAACAGAATAATAGTCGCATTAAGTGATTTTGTAATTATTGCAGAAGCAGATAAAAAAAGCGGAAGTATGGGAAGTTATGAATGGGCAAAAGAATACGGCAAAAAAGTATATGTTCTTCCCCACAGAATAAATGAAAGCTCCGGTACAAGATACCTCGCAAGCACGAATCAGGCGGAAGTTATATGGGATATTGATGAATTTTGCAAAAATTTAGGAATTGAAGAGAATGAAAAGATAATGAATTTAAACGAAGCGTTAAAAGAATACGGCTCACAGCTTTATGAAATGGAGCTTGACGGAAAAGTAAACATCAAAAACGGAAAAGTCTATTTTAATTAATGGAGAATGGAGAATGGAGAATGGAGAATTAAAAAACAAAATTCAAAGTAAATTTTTTCATCCGTTTAATCCTGTAATTGATAAAACAAGTGAAATATTAATACTTGGAACATTTCCTTCAATCAAATCATTTGAAAATGAATTTTATTACGGACATCCTCAAAATCAGTTTTGGAAAATATTAGCTTCAATTTTTAATGAAAATGAACCAAAAAGTATTGAAGAAAAAATTGATTTTTTAAAAAAACATAAAATTGCCCTGTGGGATGCCATATGCAAATGTAAAAGAAGTAAAGGCAATTCAAGAGACGACAATTTAACAGACATCAAACCCTGCCCTCTTGAAGATTTACTTAAAAAATACCCGAACATAAAAAAAGTAGCGGTTACCAGCAGACTTGCTGAGAAAGTATTAAAAAAAAATTTCAAAAATTCTCCACTCTCCATTCTTCATTCTCCCATTTACTTACCAAGTCCAAGTCCGCTTAATGCAAGAATGAAAATTAATCAAAAGGCTGAAAAATGGAAAGAATTATTGCAATTGATGTAGGACTCAAAAGAATAGGAGTGGCTTTTACACCAAACGCTTCCGTAGTTGTGCCTCTTCCGGCAATTATCCGCAAAAACAGAAACCAGGCTGCAAGAGAAGTTGAAAATGCCCTAAAAGAATATAAAGCAGATATTTTAGTGGTAGGACTTCCTTTAACAAATGAAGAGATGCAAAGAAGAATTAAACATTTTGTATCTTTAATTAATTTTGACGGAAAAATAGAATTTGTAGATGAAAGCTATACAAGTGCTGTTATTGAAGAAGAGATGAAAGGCAAAATAAAATATAAAAGAGACGGAAGAGTTGATAGCTTAGTAGCTAAGATGCTTCTTGAACGTTTTTTAGAGAATAATAAAAAGAAGCAATAAAATCACTGTTTTTAGCTAAAAAACCGGTAATATTTTCTACTTCCGTTTTATTTTTATTTTCAAAATCAATTTGCATACTCATTTTACTTTCATAAGGAATATTTAAAGCCTGTTTAATAACTCTCTCTTTTTCACCGCTTAGATCGACACCGAAACTTTTAGCTATTCTTATAACCTCATCGATAAATTTTTCCGCCTCGTCTCTTTTGTTTTCCATAATCCAGCCTGTGGGTTTTTGATAATAACTTTGAAGTGTTGCAAATGTTGCTATAAAAAGATACTTTTTCCAGATATCTTTATCAATGTTATCTGAAAATTTTATTTTTAAATCACAGTTTTTAAAAATTTCTCTTAATCTCTCATCATCTTCAACACATAAATAAAAAAGAGGAGTTTTTTTATGAATAATCCCGTTTTCTTTATTTGAGAGAATATAAATACACGCTTTTTTGTAATTAAAATCTTTAAATTTTTCAAAATGCCCTATTCCGTTGAGTATCGGTACAAGAATGGAATCTTCCTTTAAATATTTTGGCAAAATTTTAATAACATCATCTAAATGATAACTTTTTGTAGTTACAAATATAACGTCATATTTTCCATCTAACCTATCAAAATCAACCTCATCAATTTTGTCGACATCTTTAATTTTCAGTTTTTTAACCTCTCCCCCACTTCCTAAAACGCTTACATAATTACCGCATTTTTTAAGTTTATAAGCCAGATATCCACCAACTCCGCCAGGACCGATTACTAAAATTTTCATTTTCTTCCTTTATATTTTTCTGCCAAAAACACACCTGCAACAATCCCTAAAAATATTACTATCCATAAAAGCTCTCCTATTAAATCTTTCATTTTTCACTTTTCACTTTTAATTTCTCCCTTTCTAAAACCACTCCGCATTCCATATGCTCGGTATAAGGAAACTGGTCAAAAAATGCAAATGCTTTTATTTTTCTTCCATTAGCCAGAGTTTTTAAATCTCTTTTTAAAGTTTCTGGATTACAAGAGATATAAACAATATTTTCAAAACTGTTTACAAACTCTCTGCTTTTGTCATCAAGCCCGGCCCTTGGAGGGTCTATTAAAACATTTTTTAAATCATAAGAAGATAAAAGCGGGGAATTTTCTTTTTTTAAAGCACTGAATTCAGCCGCACTCATTGCAAGAAAAGTTATGTTATCCCTGCTGTTAATATCGGCATTAAAAGTCGCCGCTTCAATTGACTCTTTATTTATTTCAGTAGCTATTACTTTTCTAAAATTCTCACTTAAAGGAATGGTAAAATTCCCGTTTCCACAATATAGCTCAACCAAATCTCCTTTAAGATGTTTTGAATTTCTAAGAGCCCATTCAATCATTTTTTGATTCATTCCCCTGTTTGGCTGGGAGAATGTGTTTTCTATGATTTTATATTTATAAGTTTTACCATTGATATTAAGCTCTTCAATCAAATAGTTTTTATCAAACACAAATTTTCTACCCTTTTTTCTTACGATAAAATCTGCATTATTAAATTTTTCTTTAAGTTTTTTTATATCTTCTGCTATACTTTCATCAACTTTTTTGTGATAAATAAGAGTTATTATAAGCTCACCTTTTGAATTGCTTAAAAAATCAATTTCATAAAGTTTAAATCTCAAATTATCATTTTTTTCTATCTCTTTAATTAAAGGCTCCATAATATCATATATTGCTTTATCTACAATTTTACACTCTTCAATGGGAATCACGCCTCTGCCGTCTTCCTTTTTTTTTCTCATCGCATAATAGCTTTTATCGCCTTCATGCCAAATACGAAATTCAGCTCTTGCCCTGAAATGCTCATCATTTCCACTTACTATTTCAAGTCCTGGCATATCAAATTCACTAAACATCTCTTTTAATTTTTCGCTTTTCATTTCAAACTGTTTTTCATACGGCATCTGCCACAAAATACAGCTCCCGCATTTTCCAAAACTACTGCAAGTCATTTTACTCCTTTAATTATAATTCAACATTCAAAACTAATCACTCCCCATCTACTCATCTACCCATCTACCCATCTACTTACTTAAAACTCTCCACAAGTCCCATAACAATTAGATTCCACCCATCAACCAGGATAAATACAAGAATCTTAAACGGAAGAGAAATCATAACAGGCGGCAACATCATCATCCCTAAACTCATCAAAATGGAACTCACCACCATATCGATAATCAAAAACGGTAAAAATATCAAAAACCCAATTTCAAAAGCCGTTTTTAGCTCACTAATCATAAAAGCCGGCACAAGTATGCTAAGAGGAACATCATCTACTGTTTTTGGATTTGGAAGATGTCTGATTCTAAAAAACAGAGCCAAATCTTTTTCACGGGTATTTTTAATCATAAAATTTTTAAAAGGCTTTACCGCTCTTTCAATAGCCGTATCATAGCCTATTTTTTCTTCCATATAAGGTTTTATTCCGTTATTATAAGCCTGTTTTGCATATGGTTCCATTATAAAAAATGTCAAAACAAGTGAAAGTGAGACCAAAAGCGTGGTTGGTGGAGACTGAGGCGTTCCAAGCGCCTGTCTTAAAA
>JALVVX010000014.1 GCA_027038555.1 Nautiliaceae bacterium
ACAAAAAAAGATTGAAGAATATTCCGAAATGTTTGAATTTAAAGAGTTTTTGAATGCTTTTCCAAAAGAAGTGCCTCTTGGGATTAATCAAAGATTTTCACTTGCGGCGGCTCTTTTGCATGAACCTGTCGTTTTGTTTTTAGATGAGCCTACAAGCGGTGTGGATACCGTAGTAAGAAGCGCATTTTGGAGACTTTTAAGAAAACTAAAAGAAAATACGGGGATTTCCATTTTAATTACAACACATTATATGAGTGAGGCGGAATACTGCGACAGGGTAGTTGTGCTTAAAAGAGGGGTAAAAATTGTAGATGATGCGGTTGAGAATCTTCACAAAAAATATCCGGGACTTGATTTTGAGGAGATTTTCTTAAAAATTTATAAGGAAAATCAATGAGACTTAATGTAATAAAAGCTTATCTTAAAAAAGAATTCATAGATTTGATAAGAAATAAAATGATAATTCTTATTTATCTTATTCCTTTTATGATTTTGATTTTATTCGGTTTTGGTATCAAAATGGAAGTTACGCATACAAGGACTATTATTATCGATAAAGACCATTCAAAACTCTCCCTTGAAATAATAAATAAATTTTCCCATACCAAATATTTTGATGTTAAAGTTGAAAATCTCTCCGATAAAGAGGCTCTTCATAAAATTCAAACCAATAAAGCCGATATGATTGTAATAATCCCCCCTTCATTTTCAAAAAATTTATATAAAGGCTCTGAAATCGGAGTTTTTATTGACGGGGCGTTTCCTCTTAGAGCTATCACTATAGAAGGCTACGTTCAAAAACTTTTAATACACGGCTTTGATATAAAACTTCCTATCAAAATTGAAAACAGAAACTTTTTCAATGAGTCTATGAAGGATTATAATGCAGTTGTCCCAGGGCTTTTCGGACTTATTTTTCTGGTAGTCCCGGGAGCGCTTGCGGCCATTATGATTGTTAAAGAAAAAGAGGTCGGAACGATTTTTAATTTCTACTCCGCTCCTATTAAAAAAATAGAGTTTATTATCGCCAAACTGACACCGCCTTTTCTTTTCCATTCTGTTAATATTTTTATTTTATTGATTTTGGCGCTATATATTTTTGACGTGCCTTTTAGAGGAAATCTATTTATTTTCTGGCTTGCGAGTGAAATTTATATTTTAATAAGTGTAGGTATCGGTCTTTTAGTCTCAATCATAACTTCCACCCAGATAGCCGCACTTGTTTTATCCGTGATAATAACTGTAATACCCGGATTTTTATATTCAGGCATACTTATGCCGATATCTTCTATGGATAAAGAAAGCTACATAGAAGCTCATATTTTCCCCGTGATGTATTATAATCATCTGGTTTATGATTCGTTTCTTATAGGTCAGGGATTCAAATCAAGCGAGAATGTTTTATATTTCCTTATTCTTTGCGCTTATGCCATATCTCTTATCTTACTTGGGACACTTCTTGTCAAAAAGGCTGTAAAATGAAAATGAGTGCCATTTTAAAAAAAGAGTTTTTGGTTTTTTTCAGGAATGTGGGCCTTGTGATTTTTATTCTTTATGCCTTTACAATGGATATATATATTGCAGGAGGAGGGATAAAGGTTACACCTAAAAATGTCTCTATCGGATATGTAAACGAAGCTGATAACTTGATGGTAAATAAAATAATTTCTTCTTTTCATTCTCCTGAATTCAAAAAGCCCGAAATGTTTTTAAATGAAAAAGCACTCAAAGATGCTATTTATAATAAAAAAATAATGGTGGGAATCGTATTTGATAAAAATTTTGTCAATAATCTTTTATCAGGCAAAACTGCAAAACTTCAAGTCTTAATAGATTCCACGGCAGCTGCGCAGGCGGAAGTAACACTAATATACCTCCAAAATATTTTAATGAAATTCAATAAAAATGTAAAAGTACCGGCCAAAATAGATATTATAAAACTGTTTAATCCCAATTCAAACACCAAATGGTTTATGAGTCTTAGTGAACTTATGAGTGTTATTACAATGCTTGGACTTGTGCTTATCGCCGTTGTTTTTGTAAGAGAAAAAGAAAACGGCACCTGGGATATTATGCTTTTGATGCCTGTTAAAAGCTCATTGATTATATTTTCAAAAATACTCTCCCAGGTTTTGATTTTGATGGCAGGTATTACGACAAGCGTGGGACTTGTGGTGTTTGGAGCTTTTGATGCTCCGATAAACGGAAATTTGCTTGATTTTTATCTGATTAGTTTTTTGTATGCATTTGCAATAGGAGGAATAGCGCTTGTAATTGCGGCGGTTTCCAAAAATGTATTGGAAGTCGGACATCTTACAATCGTTATTATGTTACCTCTTATCTTTCTAAGCGGGGCATGGACGCCACTTAGTTCAATGCATCCGTTTATTCAGTTTTTGAGCTATTTTTCGCCTCTTAGATATTATATTCAGGCTACGCAGGACATATTTTTCAGAGGAAGCGGGTTTATGGATTTGATTCCGTATTTCGGTGCCGAACTTTTAATGAGTTTGGTATTATTTTATATAGGATACAAAAAAATAGGGAGACTTTTTTGAAAAGCAGTATTTACGAATTAAAGCGTACAAAAGAGATAATTTTTATACTAGCTAAAAACGGTTTTGGAGAAATTATAGAAACACTAGGTATTCCCGTGCCTTTTAAAAAAGAGGTTAAACTCAGCCGAAGCGAGAGAATCAGAAAAACGATAGAAGAGCTCGGTCCGACATTTATAAAACTCGCCCAGCTTCTCTCACTAAGACCGGATTTAGTTCCGATTGATCTTGCAAAAGAACTCGAAAAACTTCAAGACAGAGTTGCTCCCCTACCTTTTAGTAAGATGGAAAAAGTGTTGATTGAGGAGTTTGGAGATTATAAAAAATATTTTAAAGATGAATTTACACTTCTTGCTTCGGCATCAATAGGGCAGGTATATAAAACCAAACTTACAAACGGAGATGAGGTTGCTGTTAAAATATTAAAACCTGATATTGAAGAGATAATATATTCGGATATTTTTATACTTGAAAGACTTGCAAGGCTTGTAAGAGAGAGGCTTTTGATTTATGGAATAGACAGTGTGAAAATTATAGAAGAATTTGCAAAAAGTATAAAAAAAGAACTTGATTTTAATATCGAAGCTATTAATCTCAAAAGATTTAAAGCAAACTTTAAAAACAATCCCAAAGTCAAAGTTCCTAAACTTTATGAGAATCTTTCATCTAAAAGAGTTTTAACACTTGAATTTATAAACGGTATAAAAATAAACGATAAAAAAATCCTTGAACAGCATTATAATGTAAAAGAGATTGCAAAAACTGGGGTGGAACTCGTAGCGGAACAGATTTTTGTGCATAGATTTTTCCATGCTGACCCGCATCCCGGAAATCTTATGGTAAGTGAAGGCAAAATCGTATTTCTTGATTTCGGAATAGTAGGTAGAATTTCGAAAGAAGATAGAAATTCACTTTTAAAACTTGTTTATTATGTAGCGCATAGGGACGAAGAAAAAGCGGCTGAATATGTTATAAAACTTTCAAGAATAAGTGAAGATACCGACTTGGAAATGTTAAAAAAAGAATCGGCGGATATAATTTCCACTTATCTTTATCAGCCTTTAAAAAATATAAATATTCAAAATTTTTTTGAGGATTTGATGAGGGTTATGAAAAAATACAGGGTTTATTTCAAAGAAGACCAATACCTGCTTGCTAAAACCATTATTACTTATGAAGGGGTAGGCAAAAGTTTAGATCCCAATTTTAATGTTATAGAATCCTTAAAACCTTATGTCACAAAACTTGTTAAAAAAATATATTCCCCTAAAACTTTGCTTAAAGAATTTGGAGAATATAATCAAAATTTAGCTGAATTTTTTATTCATTTTCCAAATGATTTTTATGAAATAATCAAAAAAATAAAAGAAGGCAAACTAAAAATTGAATTTGAACATGTTGGACTTGAAGAATTTGAAGAAGTGATAAAAACATCATCACACAGACTTTCCCTGGCTATAATAATCGCTTCTATTCTTATCGGTTCGTCTATGCTTCTTAGCTCTCATATCCCACCTCTTTTTCATAACGTTTCACTATTTGGTATAATCGGATATGTTTTTGCTTTTATATTGGCAATTATTTTAATTTTTAAAAGTTGGAGGGACTGATGAAAGATATACAAAAAGAGTTTTTGGATAATCGTAATCCTACAAAAGATTTATGGAGAATGTTTAGGGTTATCAGTGATTTTACTGATGCTTTTGAAGAACTTGAAGATTTGCCGCCAGGAATTTCTATTTTTGGTAGTGCAAGGGAAAAACCAGGTGAGTATTATTATGAAAAAGCAACAGAAATAGCAAGAGGCCTCAGTGATAAAGGTTACGCAATCATTACGGGTGGAGGTCCTGGGATTATGGAAGCGGCAAATAAAGGGGCGAAAATAAGCGTTGGGCTCAATATTGCTCTTCCACATGAACAGGTTACGAATCCTTATGTGAAAATTCCTTTAAAATTTAAATATTTTTTTACAAGAAAAGTAACTTTTCTAAAATATTCGGTAGGAACCGTTATGATGCCCGGAGGTTTTGGAACATTGGATGAACTCAGTGAAGTTTTGACACTTGTGCAAACAAAAAGAATGAGTAAAATACCTATTGTTTTTTTTGGAAGTGAGTATTACAAACCATTACTTGATTTTTTTGAAAAGATGCTTGAATACAAACATATAGACAAAGAAGATTTAAATATTTTTATTGTAAGTGATAGTGTTGAAGAAACAGTAAATTATATTTATGAAAATGCCATAAAACCAGATATTGTTACAAGCAAATAGGCTCCGCCTTTTCCTTTTAAAAAGGAAAAATTCCCCTGTTTTTTCTTGCAAATTCCAATAAAATAACTTATAATTTCACTCCAAAAGCGTGGAAAACCACGAGATCTTTAAAAAAGGAAGCAAATGGAAAAAATCAGAATCAAACTTCAAGCGTATGACCACAGAGTGCTTGATAAAGCTGTAGGAATCATTACAGAAGCTATCAAAAGAACTGGAGCGGAAGTAAAAGGACCTATTCCATTACCTACAAAAATCAGAAGATATACAGTGCTTAGATCACCTCACATCAATAAAGACAGTAGAGAACAATTTGAAATAAGAATTCATAGACGTCTAATTGATGTTGTAAATGCATTACCTGATACAGTAGACCAACTGATGAAATTAGAGTTGGCACCAGAGGTAGATGTAGAAGTTAGGGCATTAAGTTAAGGAGAATTGAATGGAATTTATAGTTGAAAAAATAGGAATGAGTAGGACGGTAGGAGTTCCAAGCGTTCCGGTTACATTACTTAAAATAGTACCGGCAAAAGTTTGTGAAATTAAAGATGAAAATGAAAAAAGAGCTTTGGTTGCTTATGCACACGGTAAAAAAATCAATAAACCTATCGAAGGTATGCAAAAAAAATATGGTCTTAGCAAAGAATTTAATAGATTTGCTGAGCTAAAAGTTGCAAACTCAGAAGCTGGGGATCTTGATGTAACACCTCTAAATGAAGCTAAAAAAGTAAAAATTACTTTTAAAAGCAAAGGTAGAGGATTTGCTGGTGTTATGAAAAGACACGGATTTGCAGGTGGACCTGGCGGGCACGGTTCAAGATTTCATAGAGCCCCTGGTTCAATTGGTAACTGTGAATGGCCTGGACGTGTAATGCCTGGTAGAAAAATGCCTGGACATTACGGGAACAAAAACATTACTGTTAATGCAGAAGTTCTTGAATTTGATCCTGATATGGGTGTTTTGGTAATTAAAGGAAGTGTTCCTGGAAGTAACGGAAGTCTTGGTAAAGTAAGGATTGTAAAATGAGTGTAAAGTATGAAGTAATTAATCAATTGCCTGAGGATTTTCAAGGTATCAATCCGCATAACTTATACCTTTATGTAAAAGCATACTTGGCTAATCAAAGAGCAGGTACTGCTCATACAAAAACAAGAGGCGAAGTTAGCGGTGGTGGTAAAAAACCATTTAGACAAAAAGGTTTAGGTAGAGCAAGACAAGGAAGTATAAGAGCTCCTCAATTCGTCGGTGGTGGAGTGGCACACGGACCTAGAAATGAAAGAGACTGGTCTCAAAAACTTAATAAAAAACAAAAAAGAGTAGCACTTAAATATGCTCTTAATGAAAAAGCAGAAAACGGAAAACTATTTGTAGTTGATTCAATTAAAGTTGAATCAGGAAAAACAAAAGATGCGGTTAATTTCTTAAAAGAATTTAATCAAAGAGACTATTTAATAGTTGTTGATGAAATGGACGAAAAAACATTTTTAGCGTTTAGAAATATTCCTAATGTTTACATTATTACACCAGAAGAATTGAATGCATATTATGCAAGTGTATTCCACAGCATAATTTTTGATAAAAACGCATTTGATAAAGTTATAAAGGGCTAAGCTATGGCAGATATTACAGATATAAAATCAATAGTTTATACAGAAAAAGCACTAAACCTTCAAGAAGAAGGTTATTTAGTAGTACAAACTACACCAAAAGTTACTAAAAATCAACTTAAAGAAATTTTTAAGGAATATTTCGGAGTAACACCTGTTAAAATCAATTCACTTAGACAAAAAGGAAAAGTGAAAAGATTTAAAGGTATTGAAGGTAAAAGACCTGATTATAAAAAATTCTATGTTAAATTACCAGAAGATGCAAAACTTGAAAGCCTAAGTGTGTAAAGGGAAGAAGATGGCAGTAAAAACATATAAACCATATACACCGTCAAGAAGATTTATGAGCACACTTGATAACAGTGACATTACTTCTAAGCCGACGGTAAAAAAATTACTTATTAAACTTCCTCAAAAAGCAGGAAGAAATAACATGGGTAGAATCACTTCTCGCCATAGAGAAGCTGGACATAAAAAACTTTACAGAATTATCGATTTTAAAAGAAATAAATTCGGAATAGCCGGTAAAGTTGTGACAATTGAATATGATCCGTACAGAAATTGCAGAATTTGTCTAATTTCTTATGCAGACGGAGATAAAAGATATATCATCCAACCGGAAGGTTTAAAAGTTGGTGATACTGTAATGGCGGCAGAAGCAGGACTTGATATTTTACCTGGTAATGCTATGAAACTTAAAAATATTCCTGTTGGTACTGTTGTGCATAATGTCGAAATGAAACCTGGAAAAGGTGGACAAATTGCAAGAGCTGCTGGGAATAGTTGCCAAATTATGGGTAGAGAAGGAAAATATGTAATCCTTAGACTTCCAAGCGGTGAGATGAGAAAAATTCTTGGCGAATGTATGGCAACAATTGGTACAGTTGGCAATGCTGATTATCAAAACATTACTATCGGTAAAGCCGGTAGAAGCAGATGGCTTGGAATTAGACCTCAAACAAGAGGTATTGCAATGAACCCGGTTGACCATCCACACGGTGGGGGTGAAGGTAGAAGTAAAGGTAACCATCCTGTTACACCTTGGGGTATGCCAACTAAGGGTTATAAAACAAGAAAGAAAAAACAATCTGATAAATATATAATCTCAAGAAGAAAGAAATAAGGATAGGACATGGCTAGAAGTTTAAAAAAAGGTCCTTTCGTAGACGACCATTTAATGAAAAAAGTTCTTAAAGCAAAAGAAGAAAAAAATCCAAAACCTATTAAAACATGGTCAAGAAGAAGTACAATCACTCCTGAAATGATAGGTTTGACTATCAATGTTCATAACGGAAGAGATTTTGTACCTGTATATATTACAGAAAGACACGTAGGAATGAAACTTGGTGAATTCGCACCTACAAGAACTTTTAGAGGCCATAAAGGTTCTGTTCAAAAGAAAATAGGTAAGTAAGGATAGGTGATGAGTAAAGCAGTATTAAAATTCATTAGACTTTCACCAACAAAAGCAAGATTAATTGCAAGAGAAATTCAAGGTATGAATGGTGAAGAAGCTCTTGCAAAACTTGAATTTATGCCAAATAAAGCGGCAGGTGTAATTGCAAAAGTTTTAACAAGTGCAATAGCAAATGGTGGTTATGATGCAAATGAAGTAGTTGTTAAATCATGCAGAGTTGACAGAGGTCCTTATCTTAAAAGATTTAGACCAAGAGCAAGAGGTATGGCAAGTAAAATTTTAAAACCAACTGCTCATATCTATGTAGAAGTTGAAAAGGAAAGCTAATGGGTCAAAAAACGAATCCAATCGGACTAAGACTTGGAATAAACAGAAACTGGAGAAGTAGATGGTTTATTAATTATAACACTATGCCTGAGAATGTTTTAGGTGATTATGAACTTAGAAAATTCTTAAAGAAAAAACTTTATTATGCAGGTGTAAGTGACATTATTATCGAAAGAACGCCAAAAAAAGTTAGAATTACAATCTTTGCAGCAAAACCTGGTATTATTATCGGTAAAGGCGGAAGCGAAGTAGAAGCTCTTAAAAAAGAACTTCAAAAAATGCTTGGCAACAAAGAGCTTATTTTAAATATTAAAGAAGAGAGAAAACCTCAAATATCAGCACAACTTGCAGCTGAAAACGTTGCTACTCAAATTGAAAGAAGGGTAGCATTCAGAAGAGCGATGAAAAAAGTTATTCAAAACGCTCTAAAAGCCGGAGCAAAAGGTATTAAAGTTCAAGTTTCAGGAAGACTAAACGGTGCTGAAATGGCAAGAACCGAATGGTATCTTGAAGGAAGAGTTCCTCTTCATACTCTAAGAGCAAAAATTGATTATGGATTTGCCGAAGCTCTAACAACTTACGGAATTATCGGAGTAAAAGTTTGGATATTCAAAGGTGAAGTTTTACAAAGAAGAAATAATCAAGTAGAAGAATCTTCACAAGAGCAAAGACCTCAAAGAAGAAGAAAAGGACGCAGAAATGTTAATGCCAAAAAGAACTAAATACAGAAAACAGCAAAAAGGTAGAAACAGAGGTAAATCTTATAGAGGAAATACTCTGGCGTTCGGTACATATGGACTAAAAGCTCTTGAACTTGGAAGAATCAATTCAAGACAAATTGAAGCTGGTAGGGTTGCACTTACAAGAACAATGAAAAGAACTGGTAAAGTGTGGATTAGGGTATTCCCTGATAAACCTTTAACTTCAAAACCTGTTGGAGTGAGAATGGGTAAAGGTAAAGGTAGCGTAGAAGAGTGGGTTATGAACATCAAACCTGGAAGAATTATTTTCGAAATTACAGGTGTTGATAATGATACAGCTCTTAGAGCTCTTAAACTTGCGGCTGCTAAATTACCATTTAAAACTAAAATAGTTACAATGGAGAGTGAAAATGAGCTATACTAAATTAAACTTTGAAGAACTGCTTCAAAAAAACGAAGCAGAATTACAAGAACTTTTAAAAAATAAAAAAATGGAATTGTTTGAAACAAGAATGAAACTTAAAACTATGCAGCTTCAAGATACGTCTTTGGTTTCTAAAATAAGAAAAGACATCGCAAGAATTAAAACTGCGATGAGACAAAAAAGGGGTAACTAATGCCTAAAAGAGTTATTCAAGGAAAAGTTATTAAAAAAACGGGAGATAAAACTATCAACGTTTTAGTTGAAAGAAAAGTTATTCACCCAAAATATCACAAAATTGTTAAAAAATTTAAAAAATATTTAGTTCATGATGAAAAAAATGAAGCTAATGTTGGTGATGTTGTAAAAGCAATTGAACACAGACCAATTTCTAAAAGAAAAACGTTTGTTCTTACAGAAATTGTTGAGAGAGGAGAATAAACATGATTCAACCATTTACAAGATTAAAAGTTGCCGATAACAGTGGGGCAAAAGAAATTATGTGTATTAAAGTTTTGGGAGGGTCAAAAAGAAGATATGCAAGAGTGGGTGACATTATTGTCGCTTCTGTTAAAAAAGCCCTTCCAAATGGTAAAATTAAAAAAGGCCAAGTTGTTAAGGCTGTTGTAGTTAGAACAAAAAAAGAACTTCAAAGAGATAATGGCTCGTTAATTAGATTCGATGATAACGCAGCAGTTATTATCGATGCTAAAAAAGAGCCGATTGGTACAAGGATTTTCGGACCAATCGCAAGAGAAGTTAGATATGAAGGTTTCCAAAAAATTACATCACTTGCACCGGAGGTGTTATAATGTCAGCAAGAAAAAACCTGCCTCCTAAATTTAAAATTAAAAGAGGCGATACTGTAAAAGTTATTACAGGAGATGATAAAGGTAAAACTGGTAAAGTTATAAAAGTTATGCCAAAAGAAGCAAAAGTAATCGTTGAAGGTGTTAATATAGTAAAAAAAGCCGTAAAACCTACTGAGGAAAACCCAAAAGGTGGTTTTATTACTATTGAAAAACCAATTCACATCTCAAACGTAAAAAAAGTAGAAGGCTGAGGCGATGTTTGAAGTAAAAGAAAGATACATAAACGAAGTAAGACCAAAACTTGTAGAAGAATTTGATATTAAAAATCCGATGTTAATTCCTAACTTGGATAAAATTGTAGTTAGTGCAGGTGTTGGTGAAGGAAGCAGAGATAAAAAATTCCTTCAAAACGTTGCTGATACATTAACAATTATCACAGGGCAAAAAGCCGTAATTACTCCTGCTAGAAAATCAGTAGCAGGTTTTAAAGTAAGAGAAGGTATGCCTGTTGGTGTAAAAGTTACACTTAGAAATGATTATATGTGGAGCTTTTTACAAAAACTGATTTCTATTGCTCTTCCAAGAGTTAGAGACTTCAAAGGTGTTAATAGAAATGGTTTTGATGGAAGAGGTAATTTTAACTTCGGTTTAACTGAACAACTTGTATTTACCGAAGTTGATTATGATTCAATAATTAAAGTACACGGTATGAATATTAATATTTCAACAACAACTGAGGATGATAAACAGGCTGAAAGAATGCTTGAACTTATCGGATTCCCATTTACAAAAGGAAAGTAAAATGGCAAAAAAAAGTATGATTGCAAAAGCAAAAAGAAAACCAAAATTCAAAGTTAGAGCATATACAAGATGCTCTATTTGCGGAAGAGTACATTCTGTTTACAGAGATTTTGGTATTTGCAGAATTTGTCTAAGAAAAATGGCAAACGAGGGATTACTCCCTGGTGTTAAAAAAGCAAGCTGGTAAAAGGATGCCGAGATGATGAATGATATTATTGCAGACGGATTAACAAGAATCAGAAACGCCGCTCAAAGAAAAATGGAAGTTACAACACTAAACCATTCAAAACTTATGGAAGATGTACTAAAAGTTTTTGAAGAAAAAGGTTATATTGAAAGTTACAAAGTAGTAGAAGACGGTAATAAAAAATTTATTAATGTAACTTTAAAATATGATGAAAACGGAAACTCTGTTATAAATGAAGTTAAAAGAGTTTCTAAACCCGGTAGAAGGGTTTATAAAGGTTATGAAGATATTAAAAATTTCAAAAACGGATTTGGTACTCTTGTTGTTTCAACAAATAAAGGCGTATTGCCAAACGATGAGGCTTACAAACTTAAAGTTGGCGGCGAAGTAATCTGTAGTATTTGGTAAAAATTATAAGGAGACGTTAATGAGCAGAATAGGTAAGCAACCCGTAAAGTTAGCTTCTGGCCTTGAAGCTAAACTTGAAGGGAATAAATTAATTATTAAAAAAGGCCAAGATGCAAAAGAAATTGATACAAAAGGTGCTGTGAAAGTAAATATCGAAGGCGATACTATTACTTTTGAACCGGTTGATGAGAGTAAATTTTCAAAAGCAATGTGGGGTACGGTAAGAGCACTTGCTAATAATGCTGTTATAGGATTAACCCAAGGTTTTGAGAAAAAACTTGAAATCAACGGAGTTGGTTACAGAGCACAAGTAAAAGGTAAGGTTCTTGAATTACAACTTGGATATTCACACCCAATCAACTATGAAATTCCTGAGGGAATCACTATTACAGTTGAAAAAAACATTATCACTGTAAAAGGAAGCGATAAACAACAAGTCGGACAAGTTGCTGCTGAAATTAGAAGCTTTAGAAAACCTGAGCCTTATAAAGGTAAAGGTGTTAAATATGTTGATGAACATATTATTAGAAAAGCTGGTAAAACAGCTAAAAAATAAGGGTGAGAGATGAGAAGAAGTAAAGCATTAGCTAAAAAAAATTTAAGAAGACTTAAAAGAAAAAGAAGAATAAGAGGTAGAATCAGCGGTACTGCCGTTCAACCAAGAGTTACAATTTACAAATCAAACAGATATATTATCGTTCAAGCGATTGATGATACAGTTGGTAACACTCTTGCTTATTTAAATACAGCTCATTTAGAAGAAAAAATTCCTTCAAATATTGAAGGAGCTAAAAAAGCAGCGGCATTATTTGCGGAAAAACTTAAAAATGCAAATATTGAAAATGTTTCTTTTGATAGAAACGGATATAAATATCACGGTGTAGTTGCAGCATTTGCAGATACTCTAAGAGAAAATGGTATAAAACTGTAAAGGAAATGGCAAATGGCTAAAAGAGAAGTAATAAAAGACATTAATAGAGAAGAATTTGAAGAAGTTGTTGTTAACATTGGAAGAATTACTAAGGTTGTTAAAGGTGGTAGAAGATTTAGATTCAACGCCTTAGTGGTTGTTGGTAACAAAAAAGGAATCGTCGGAATTGGTACCGGAAAAGCAAAAGAAGTTCCTGATGCAATCAAAAAAGCAATCGACGATGCATTTAAGAATCTTGTAAAAATTGAAGGTATTCACGGAAACACTATTAATCATGACGTTCAAGCTAAATTCAATGCATCAAAAATTTTACTAAAACCAGCAAGTGAAGGTACAGGACTAATTGCAGGTGGTGCGGTAAGACCTGTACTTGAACTTGTAGGTATTAAAGATATTTTATCTAAATCACTTGGTTCAAACGAACCTCATAACCTTGTTAGAGCTACAATTAAAGCTCTACAAATGATTAAAAGTAAAAAGGCGTAACCATGGCACTTAATAATTTAAAACCAGCTTGTGGTTCAACTCATAAAACTAAAAGAGTAGGTAGAGGTCAGGCAAGCGGTTATGGGAAAACTGCTGCAAGAGGTCAAAAAGGGCAAAAAAGTAGAACAGGCTATTCTAAAAAAAGAGGATTTGAAGGAGGACAAACTCCACTTCAAAGAAGACTTCCAAAAGTCGGATTTAAAAGTAGAGTTGTAAAACCTCAGGCTATTAACGTAGATAAAATTGCCGCAATTGCAGAGCTAAAAGAAATTACAATGCAAACACTTGCAAATGTTGTAAAAATTAAATCTAAAAAAGTAAAACTTATTGGCACAAAAGCAAAAGAGCTTAAAGACAAAATAAAAGACGCTAATATTACTACTTCTGGAAAGTAAGGGTATGAATCCGTTAGCTAAGAAAATCTTAATTACCCTTGGCTTTCTTTTTATTTACAGAATACTTGCTTATGTACCTGTACCAGGGGTAAATTTAGATGTATTAAAAGATTTTTTTGATATGCATCAACATGATGCACTTGGAATGCTTAATATGTTTAGTGGTAATGCTGTTAAGAGAATGAGTATAATTGCTCTTGGTGTAATGCCTTATATTACTGCATCTATTATTATGGAATTGTTAGCTGCTACGTTTCCGAGCTTAGGTGAACTCAAAAAAGACTCGCAAGGCTTCCAGAAATACTTAAAAATAATCAAATATTCTACTGTTGCAATAGCATTTATTCAGGCAATCGGTATTTCAATAGGATTGACTTCAATGACTGGAAAAGCTGGTGAGCCGGCTGTTATGATTGATACTACAACCTTTGTTATTCTTACTGCTATCACAATGACGGCTGGCACAATGTTTTTAGTTTGGATTGGTGAACAAATAACTGACAGAGGAATCGGTAACGGTATTAGTTTAATTATCTTTGCAGGTATTGTCAGTGCAATTCCGAGTGCAATTATTGGAACTATTAACTTGGTTGATGTAGGAGAACTAAGTGTAATTGGATTACTCTTCATTACATTTATAGTTATAGCAACAGTCACATTTATTATTTATGTTGAGCTTGCTGAGAGACGAATTCCTATTTCTTATCAGAAAAAAGTATTAATGCAAAACAGATTTAAAAGAATAATGAATTATATTCCTATTAAGGTTAATATAAGTGGTGTTATTCCTCCAATATTTGCAAGTGCGATTTTAATGTTTCCTTTGACATTATTAAACAGTGTACAAAACCCTGTTTTAGTGCAAATAAAAGATTTACTTAATCCAAATGGATATTTATATCATTTATTATTATTTGTACTTGTTATTTTCTTTGCATATTTTTATACAAGTATTGTATTTAACGCCAAAGAAATTGCAGAAAATTTAAAAAGACAGGGTGGATTTATTCCTGGAATAAGACCGGGAGAACAAACAATTAAATTTTTAAATCAAGTGGCAAACAGATTAACCTTTTGGGGTGCGCTTTATTTGGGATTAATTACTGTTTTACCTTGGCTTTTAGTAAAACTTATTGGAATTAATTTTTATTTTGGTGGAACTGCTGTACTTATTGTAGTTCAAGTTGCTATTGATACTATGAGAAAAATCCAGGCACAGCTTACTATGCAAAAATATGATACTTTATCGGTAACAGGGCTTTAAGCCTTGTTATTTATAAAAAGCAGGAGAAAATTTAATGGCAATACCAATTAGAAAACTCTCAGAAATAGAACAAATTAAAATACCGGCATCATTAGTTGGCAAAACTCTTAAATTATTAAGGGAAAATGCTAAGCCTGGTATTACTCCGATTGAACTTGATAAAATAGCTGAGGAGTTTATTAGAAATAATGGCGGAAGACCTGCTTTTAAAGGTTTATATGATTTTCCAAATAGTGTTTGCATAAGTAGAAATGGAGTTGTTATTCATGGAATTCCGGATAATGAACCTTTAAAAGAAGGTGAAGTTGTAGGTTTTGATGTTGGGGTGGAAATAAATGGCTGGTACGGAGATGCCGCCATCACGGTTGGAATTGGTGAAATTGATGAAAAATATCAAAAAATGATAGAAGTGGCAAAAGGGGCACTTTATCACGCAATTGAAAATATAAAACCTGGAATGAGATATAAGCAAATTTCTAAACTTCTTGAAGATTATATTAGAAATCACGGTTTTGTTCCTTTAAAAGGATATAGCGGTCACGGAATCGGAAGAAAGCCTCATGAAGAGCCACAAATTCTTAATTATGTAGAAGGAAAAGCAAATCAGGGTGAAAAAGTTAAAAACGGCCATGTTTTTTGTTTAGAACCAATGATATGTCAAAAAAGCGGAGAGCCAGTGTTGGCTGATAACGGTTGGGATGTTTATTGTGAAGATTTAGGGGTTGGAGTTCATTATGAACACCAGGTTGCCGTAGTTGGTAATAAAGCGATAATTTTAACAGAGGAGAATTGAATGGCAAAAGACGTATTAGAAGTAGATGGAACTGTAATAGAAGCACTTCCTAATGCAATGTTTAAAGTTAAACTTGAAGGACTTAATAAAGAAGTTTTGTGTCATATAAGTGGTAAAATAAGAATGAATTATATTAAAATCGTTCCGGGAGATAAAGTAAAAGTTGAAATTAATCCATATAGTTTAGACAAAGGAAGAATTACATACAGATATAAATAATTCTGTTTATTTATGTAATAAAAAACTATTAATTAAAAAAGACGAAATTTTAGAAAATTTAAAAACTCCGAATTTATGGAATTTCTTCCCCATTTTCTTTTATTTATCAAAAATTTTTCACAAAAACTCTTGACATTGGTGTGAATATTTTATATACTTTCAATCCCAAAACGGGAAGCG
>JALVVX010000015.1:0-11026 GCA_027038555.1 Nautiliaceae bacterium
TTACGGTGTGGATGTAAGCAGTGGGGTTGAAAAATCTCCCGGTAAAAAAGACAGACATAAATTAAGAAAATTTATAAGTCTTGCAAAGTATGGGCTTAGATGTGGATGAGAGGATGGGTGAATGGGTAGATGAGTGGATGGATTTATGAGGAAATAGGAAGCAGAGTAGAGAGTAGAGAGTAGGGAGAGAGAAGTAGGGAAGAGGAATTTTAAATTTTTAGTTTCAAGTTCCAAGTTGTGAATTTCTGGTTCCGAGTTGAAAATTTCAAACTATAAATTTCGTATTGTGTGGAAATATAATATAAAGCGGGAGGAGTTTTTGAAAGCGTTTGTATTAAAAAAAATAGCTGAAATTATAAAAACAAAAAAGATAATTAAAAAAGCATTAAGAGTTGATGAAAATCTGATTTTAATGCAGTTTGATAATGACAGGTTTTATTTTGATTTGACCAAAGGGAGCGGGGATATTTATATAAATATTGACTATTGGCTTGTTAAAAAGTTCAAAGCGCCTTTTGATATAGTTTTGGAAAAAAAATTTACCAAGGCGGAAATTTTAGACGCTAAGGCAAAAGAGAGAATTCTTACAATAACTGCTGAGAATAAAAACAACTTCAAAAGTGAAATAGTAAAAATAAGATTTGAATTTACGGGGAGATATACAAATGCGATAATTTTAAATGAAAACGATGAGGTAATAGAGTCTTTACGGCATATAACGGAAAATCTTTCAAGCCGTGTTGTAAAGCCCGGAGTCAAACTTGAAGAACTTCCTCCTGTGGAAATAAAAGAAAAAGAGTTTGAAATTGATGATTTGGAAAAATACACAAAAGAGCTGTTTTTAAAAAAATACCAAAACAGATTAAAACAGAAAAAAGAATCTATCTTAAATAAAATAAATAAAAAAATAAAAGTAATTCAAAAAAAATTAAACTCTCTCGAAAATCGGGATAAACTTCTTAAAAAATCGGAAAAATACAAACTTTACGCAGATGTTGCAATGGTAAATCTTCATCAGATAAAACCTTATATGAAAGAGCTAAAAACCAAAGATTTTGAAGGCAATGAAATAATTATCCCATTGCCTGAACTTAAAAATATAAATGAAATCGGCAATTATTTTTATAAACTTTCAAAAAAAATGAGACAAAAAGCAATAAATCTCGAAATTGAAAAAAATTTTTTGCAAGAGCAGCTGAATTTTTTAAAAAATTACAAAAAACTTGTCCAAAATGCAAAAACCTTGGCAGAACTTAATATCTATAAACCTGAAAAAAAAGAGAAAAAAGAAGATGAAAACATTGCAAAATTTATGTTTGATGATTATATGATTTTAGTAGGAAAAAACGAAAAAGGAAATATAAAACTTTTAAAAAATGCAAATGCAAACGATTACTGGCTTCATATCAAAAACTATCCCGGAGCTCATGTAATAATCAAAAACAATAAACTGAATATTCCTCAAAAAGTATTAAATGAAGCCGCAAAACTTGCTGTGGCATTTAGTGGGAAAGATGAAGGGGAAGTTGATTATACAAGGAGAAAATTTGTAAAAATTAAAGAGGGTGCAAATGTGGAGTATGGGAAATATTCAACATTGAGAGTAAGAGTGGATGGATAGATGGGTGGATGAGTGGATGGGTGTATGAGTGTATATTAAACCGAATTCCTTTTGTCCCGTTTAATTAATATGTTACAATTTAAAAAGGATTTATTATGGGACTGATTGGACAAATTACTTTAATAAATCAAAATATGCATATAGCTTCAACCGTAGCGGCTGATCAAGTCGCAAGAGAAATATTTAGTAATGAAATTAAAAAAATAATGGAAAAAGAGAAAATCGATAAAGTAGAAAAAATAAAAAAGGTAGAAAAAATTGAAAAGATTTTACCTGATGAAGATGCAAAAGAAGATATTGAAAGAGGAATAAAACATTTGGATATAAAGGCGTAGAATGAAAGAAAGACTTGTAACCTCCATAGGTTTAGTGGTGTTTTTACTTGTAGTAGGATTTATTAATAATCTTTTTTTAACAAATCTTGTAATAGCTTTAATTACAATAGCCGCAGTATATGAAGCAAAAAAGCTGTTTGACATAAAAGATGAAAGAGTGTTTTATTTTTTAACTCTTATGAGTGTTTTTGCAATTTTTATAAATCCTGTTTTTATTGCTGTTGTAAGTGTGATTGCAATAGCCGGATATGTGGCTTTTTATCAAAACGATATAAGATTGACATCTTTGGCAATTTATCCGTTTGTGCCTTTAATGCTCTTAGAAGAGCTTTATATAACATCCGGTATGAAAGGACTTTTGTGGCTTATTGTAATAATTGCTCTTACTGATTCAATGGCATATGTTATCGGTAAAAATTTCGGTAATAAATTTATTTCGCAAAAATTCTCTCTTACATCTCCGAATAAAACATGGGAAGGCGTTATCGGAGGAGTTTTAAGCGGAACGATTATAGGTTCTTTTGCGGGGTTAATGTTTTTTGATTTTTTAACTTCATTTATAATTTCTTTTTTTGTTAGTGTTGCAAGTGTTTTTGGGGATTTGTTTGAGAGTTACCTTAAAAGAAATGCCGGGGTTAAAGACAGCGGAAATATACTTCCAGGGCATGGAGGGGTGCTTGATAGGGTCGACGGATATCTTTTCGGTGCTCCTTTGATGTGGGCTTTGATTATTTCATTAGGAAATATATGATACTTTTAGGCTCCACAGGCAGTATAGGCACCAATACATTAGAAATCGCAAGACGTTATAATCTTGATATCGAAGTATTGGTTGCCGGAAATAGTTATGAACTTTTAAATAGACAAATAAAAGAATTTAAGCCGAAATATGTGGTAGTCAAGGATAAAAAGACTGCCGAAAAAATTGATTTTAATAATGTCTTATACGGTGAAGAATCTATTTTAGAGGTTTTGGAAAAAGCCGAGTCAAAACTTGTAGTAAATGCTCTTGTGGGAGAAGCAGGTCTTAAACCTACACTTAAAGCCCAGGAACTTAATAAAAAAATAGCTCTTGCAAACAAAGAATCTCTTGTAATTGCCGGTAAATTTATAGATACATCAAATATTACTCCGATAGACAGCGAACATTTCGGACTTTGGTACCTTTTAAAAAATAGAGAATGTAGAGTGGAGAATGGAGAAAAAAAGCATTCTCAATTCTCAATTCTCAATTCTCAATTTAAAAAACTCTATATTACCGCAAGCGGCGGGGCTCTTAGAGACTGGGAAATTGACAAAATAAAAAAGGCTACTTTAAAGGATGTGTTAAAACATCCAAACTGGTCTATGGGAGTAAAAATTACTATTGATTCCGCTACTATGGTAAATAAACTTTTTGAGCTTCTTGAAGCAAGATGGCTTTTTGATACGGTAAATATCGATGCTTTTATAGAAACAAAATCTGTGATTCACGCACTTGTAGAATGGAAGGACGGTTCTACGACAGCTCATATAAGCAAAACGGATATGAAACTTCCAATTGCCTATGCTGTTCTTGAAAAAGTAGAAGATAAGATTTTAGAACCTTTAAATCTTCTTGAAATAGGCTCTTTGGAGTTTAGAAAGATTGATTCAAAACGCTATTTGGTATGGGAAATTAAAGATTTGCTGTTAAACAGACCTGATTTAGGGATTGTTATAAACACGGCAAATGAATATGCAATTGATAAATTTTTAAAAGAAGAGATAAATTTTTCGGATATAAGCAAAATAATATTAAAGACTCTAAAAAAATTCGAGGATATAAAATTAAATTCTGTTAATGATATATTTGAAACGAAAAAAGAAGTAATAAATTATTTAAAAGGTGAAAATTGAGAGTGATTTTATTTGATTTGGACGGAACGCTTATTGATTCGACAGAAGCTATTTTGGAGAGTTTTGATGTTGCATTTAAAACTTTTAACCAAAAAACACCAAGCGAGACGGAAATAAAAAAATTAATAGGCCTTCCGCTTGATATTATGTTTGAAAAATTAGGAATTGAGAGAGAAAAAGTGTGGGATTTTGTAGATGCTTACAAAAAAAATTACAGAAAAATTTCCACCCAAAAAACAAAACTTCTGCCAAATGCAAAAGAAGCGGTAAATGAAGCGAGTAAATTTGCAAGACTTGGGATTGTAACTACAAAAACGGCAAGGTATTCAAAAGAACTTATGGAGCATTTCGGGCTTATGGATAAATTTGAAGTTTTGATAGGAAGAGAAAATGTTGAAAATCCAAAACCCCATCCAGAGCCTATACTTAGAGCAATTCACGCTATGAATGCAAATAAAGAGGCGACTTTTATGGTGGGTGATACTTGTCTTGATATGGTTAGCGCAAAAGAAGCGGGAGTATTTGGAGTTGGGGTTATAGGAGATTATACTCCTGTGAATGAACTTAGAGATTGTGCGGATATACTTAAAAAAGATGTACTTGAAGCGGTGGAGTTTATAAAAATATTTAACGCCTCCAAAAATCTTTGTAAAAAAGGATAATTACCGTAAAAAATTCAAGTCTGCCTATTATCATTCCTATTGATAACACTATTTTTTGAACAGGTGTAAAAAATGCAAAATTATCCACAGGTCCGACATGTCCGAACCCGGGACCTATATTTCCCACACTTGCAATTGCAGCTGAAATTGAAGTTAATGTATCGTATCCGCTTGCAAAAAGATAAATAGCTATAATAGTATTGGTTAAAATATATAAAAAGAAAAACGCTCCCACATGGCTTAAAACATCCGCTTTAACAGGTGTTTTGTCTACTTTTATGGAAAAAACGGCATTTGGAAACAGAAATTTTTTAATTTGATATTTTAGGTTTTTGAACATTATCACATATCTTATTACTTTTACACCTCCTGCGGTACTGCCGGCATTTCCCCCTATAAACATAGCTATAAAAATTAGTGCTATCGCAATATTCCCCCAGGTTGAATAATCAAGTGTTGCAAAGCCTGTTGTCGTGATTATTGAAGAGACGGTAAAAAATGAATTTGTCATTGCAAAAAAAAGCGAATCTTTTGAAGAAAAATAGTGTATGAACCCAAGAGCTAAAGATAAAACGAGAAATATTATTAAAAACCATTTGACTTCTTCACTTTTATAACCGTTAAAATCACCTTTTAACGCTTTGAAATGAGCTACAAAATTTATGGCGGATACTGTCATAAAAACAGTGGTTGTCCAAATAATTAAAGGATTGTTTATCCAATATCCCATTGACTGATCTTTTGTGGAAAAACCTCCTGTTGAAACGGTTGAGAATGCATGATTTATTGCATCAAACCAGTTCATTCCCTCAAATTTTAATAAAAACAGATCAATAACCGTAATTAAGACATATACTTTCCACAGATTTGCCGCGGTGTTTTTTAATTTAGGTGTAATTTTTGTGGCAGTAATACCTGTCGATTCCGATTTAAACAGTGCCAAAGAGGCTGTGGGATTAATCATCGCAATGATACCTATTCCAAGGACAATTATTCCCATTCCCCCAAGCCAGTGCATCGTACTTCTAAGCATCAAAGTGACAGGATCAAGGTCTGAGATGTGTGTATAAATAGTTGCACCAGTGGTGGTAAATCCGCTGACGCTTTCAAAAAAGCCGTCTGTGAAACTTACACCTGAAGTTGCCATTAAAGCCCCCGCACCTATGACACCGCCCAATATCCATACGAGATTGACGCTTAAAATCGCCTCTTTTATGGTTAAATCAAGTTTTGTTTTATAAAAGATAAAATATACCAAAATAAAAAAAACAGTACATAAAATATAATATTCTATAAAATATTCATTAAAATAAATAAAAGAGGTAATTAAAGGGATTATAAATCCTGCCTGAATAACAAGTCCGATTAAGGTTAAGAATTTAATTATTCTTTTTAAAGATTTTCTATCCATGATTTATTCCCGGAAGTATTGAAATAAAACAAAATATCTCCTTCTTTAACTTCAAATTCTTCTTTTATTTCTATTAACTTATTGTTTCTTAAGATTAAAATTTTTGCGCACTCTTTTGGAGGTTTTATTTTTTTATTTATAAAAATTTTTCTTATAAAAACCCTTGCTTTGAATCCTACGAAAAATCTTTCAAAAATAATATTTTCACTTTCAATATTTTCTAAAATTTTATATACGGTCGCCATTTTAGGACCTCTGACAATGGGTAAATGAAGTGAATGCATAATAGAGTGATAATAAGGATTGTTATTTATACATATAGGTTTTTTAATTCCGTATTTTTTGGCAATCAGGGATTTTAAAATATTTGTTTCATCTGATTTTGTTGTAGCGATTGAAATATCGTTTTTTTGAAGGTTTTCACTTATAAAAAGGTTTTCATCGTCAAATGACGCGTTTATAATAATTATTTCTTCATCGAGTTTTTTGGATGCTTTGTATGCCAAATCTGTGTCAGCTTCTATGATTGTTATTTTTAAATTAAGGGAATTTAAAACGTTTGCAAGTTCTATACCAAGCGAATCCGCTCCAAATATTAAAACGTTTTCAATCTTTTGAGGCTGATTTGGAGCGAGTGTTTTTAAAATTTCTTTTAAATCCTCGTATGTACCCATTAGGTAGACAAGCTCGTTTTTGTTTATTTTGCATTTATTGCAAAAATTTATGTTTTCGTTTTCATCAACTGTTGCAATAATTTTCACAGTATCGGATTCTAACAATTCAGATTCCGTTTCTATTTCGCTGTTAACGGAAATCAACAGCATATCGGTAAAAGCGAGGTCTTTAACGTTGTTTGCCTGAGGAAGTTTTATAAGTTTTTCAATGTTTAAAACAGGTATGGTGTTGGAATAAATCATATTTTCAATATGCAGTTTTTCGGCAATGTCTGTAAGCGAATAAGATGTGTTTTGGATCCTTAGAAGTTTGTTTTTTATATTTGAAAAATTCTCAATAATAGCTGCTGAAATTAAATTTATTTCGTCTTCATTGGTTACGGCTATGAAATAATCATATTCTTTTTCAAGCGACTGATATGTTAAAACGTCTCTCAAATCTCCTGAAACACATAAAACATCAAGAGATTCGTTTATAAAATTTATTTTGTTTTCATCTTTTTCTATAATGGTAATATTATGCTTTTTATAAAGTATTTTTGCCAAATTATAACCGACTTTACCTCCACCGGCTATTAAGATATTCATTTTTACTCCTTATTGAGAGAGTATTATAACTTTTTTATTACAAAATGTAACAGATAATCAAAAATTTTTTCTATTTCTTTTTACATATATAAAAAAGACATTTTTTATGCTATATTAATAATACTTTAAGCTGTTTTTAGTTAAAATACGAAAAAAAGGATTAATATGTTACAAATCAGATGGCATTCAAGGGCAGGTCAGGGAGCTGTTACAGGCGCAAAAGCATTGGCGGATGTAATGGCAAGAACAGGTAAATACGTTCAGGCATATTCGGTTTACGGTGCGGAAAAAAGAGGTGCTCCAATGACTGCATATGATAAGATTGACGACAACCCTATCTTAGACCATTCAAAATGGATGACTCCGGATTATGTTTTGGTTATTGACCCTTCACTTGTTTTTCAGGAAGAAATAGTTGATAATACGACTGATGATACGGTTTTTATAGTAACTTCACATATGAGTAAAGAAGATTTGTTAAGCATTGCAAAACATCTTCAAGGTAAAAAACTTTATGTAATTGACGCTATTAAAATATCACAAGAAGAAATAGGAAGAGCAATTCCAAACACTCCTATGCTTGGAGCATTTATAAAAGTTTCAGAGATTATTCCGTTTGAAGATTTTTTAGTTTCAATTGAAGATATTCTTTCAAAATTCCCTAAAAAAATAATTGAGGGTAACCTAAGGGCAATTAAAAGAGCTTACGAAGAAGTAAAATAAGGAGATATTATGGCTACACCAAAAGAAATGATGACAACTTGGGATAAAATCCAACCGGGAGCAGTGCTTCCTTCGTTTGAAGACCCTGAGAAAAAAATAAGAAGTAAATTTAATTCGTATAATTATAAAGTGGCAGATTGGAGAGTTGAAAAACCAGTATTTAATAGAGACCTTTGTATTGACTGTGATTTTTGCTGGGTAAGTTGTCCTGACAGTTGTTTTATAGTAGAAGAAGTTGAAAATAAAAGAGGTAAAAAACAAGCTAAAATAGTTGGTATTAATTATAATTTATGTAAAGGCTGTGCGGTTTGTGTGGAAGTATGTCCTACACCTATTAAATCGCTTTTAATGTTCCCTGAATTTGTTGATAACGATGAGGCATTAAAACAATGGCCTAAAAAAGATTAAAGGAAAGAGTATGGCTGAAAGATATGAATTAAAACAAAAGGAAGTTTGGGACGGAAATATGGCGGCAAGCCATGCCCTAAGACAGGCGCAAGTTGATGTAGTAGCGGCTTATCCTATTACACCTTCAACTCCTATCGTTCAAAATTATGCACAGTTTTTAGCTGACGGTTATGTTGACGGTGAATTCGTTATGGTTGAATCTGAACACTCTGCAATGAGTGCGTGTGTCGGTGCTTCGGCAGCAGGTGGAAGAGTGGCGACTGCTACTTCAAGCCAAGGTTATGCTTTAATGGTAGAAGTTTTATATCAAGCAAGCGGTATGAGACTTCCAATCGTTATGACTGTTGTAAACAGAGCTTTGGCATCTCCACTTAATATTCATGGAGACCATGGAGATTTATATTTAGGAAGAGATGCAGGATGGATTCATTTAATTGCGAATAATCCGCAAGAAGCATATGATATGACTTTATGTGCGTTTAAAATTGCTGAAAATGAAAAAGTAAGACTTCCTGTCACAACTAACCAAGACGGATTTTTAGTATCACATACAGCACAGGTTGTTGAGCCTCTTGATGATGATACGGCTTATAAATTTATTGGGGATTATAAAGCTATGAATCCTATGCTTGATACAAAAAATCCTCAAACATACGGTGCTCAAACAGAAGAAGAATGGCATTTTGAATTTAAAGCAAGTCAACATAAAGCTCTAATGGAATCTCCTGCTGTGATTGATGAAGTGTTTGCTGAATTCGAAAAACTTACAGGAAGAAAATATAATAGAGTTGAAACATATAAACTTGATGATGCGGATGTGGCACTTGTAGTTATGGGAAGTGCATATGAAACTGCAATGGTTGCCGTTGATAAAGCAAGAGAAGAAGGCATTAAAGCCGGGCTTATTATGCCAAGAAGTTTCAGACCATTTCCTTATAATGAAATAGCAGAAAAACTTAAAAACGTAAAAGCTGTTGCGGCACTTGACAGAAGTGCTCCGATGGGGGCTATGGGTGCGTTATATAATGAAGTATCCGGTGCTCTTGCGGCAAACGGGCAAAGTTCAATTATGACTAATTATATTTACGGGCTTGGTGGAAGAGACACTACTGCTCAACATATTTTAGAAGTAATTAAAGAAACTGAGAAAAACGCAAAAGCTGGAAAAAGAGTAACTGACTTACAAGGTTTCATTAACCTTAGAGGTCCTAAGTTATCATTTAATTAAGGAGTTTAGATGAAAAATATTGGAAATTTAAAAGAATTTGCTTGTACTCCTGACAGGTTTCAAGGGGGACATAGACTTTGTCCTGGATGTGCACACGGTATGATAGTAAGAGAAGTTGTAAATGCAACTGATGATGATTTGGTTGTATCTACTGCAACAGGATGTCTTGAAGTATGTAGTGCTATTTATCCTTATACTTCTTGGGATGTATCTTGGCTTCACATCGGATTTGAAAATGCAGCTGCCGGAATTAGCGGAGCAGAGGCTATGTATAAAGCCCTTAGCAGAAAAAATAAACTTTATAATGAAGATAGAAATGTAAAATTTGTAGCATTTGGTGGTGACGGTGGAACTTATGATATCGGTTTCCAATCACTTTCTGGTGCAACAGAGAGAGGTCATGACTTTTTATATGTATGTCTTGATAACGAAGGGTATATGAATACAGGAGGACAAAGAAGCTCATCAACTCCAATTGGGGCTCATACTACTACAAGCCCGAGGGGAAGAGTGAGCTATGGTGAAAAACACAGAAAAAAAGATTTAACAATGATTATGGCGGCACACGGTGCTCCATATGTTGCAACAGCAGTACCTGGGAGTAAACATTGGAAAGATTTAGCGGCAAAAGCGGCAAAAGCACTTTCTACTGTGGGTCCTACATTTATTAATGCACTTAGTCCATGTACAACAGAATGGAAATTTAAACCTGAAGACACTGTTGAAATCGGTGATTTAGCAGTTGAAACTTGTATGTTCCCTCTTTACGAAATTGAAGACGGACATAAACTTACTATTAATTATAGACCTAAAAACAAAGTTCCTGTTGAAGAATATTTAAGTAAGCAAGGAAGATTTTCTCATCTCTTTAAACCGGAAAACAAATGGCTTATTGAAGAAATTCAAAAAGAGGTTGACAGATATTGGGAATATCTTCAAAGAAGAGAAGAAGCAGGGGTTTAATCCTCTTTTTTCTTTTATCTAAATAAAAAGTGTCAGAGAATGAAAGAAAAAAGTAATTATTCCGTAAATTGTTCTTAAATGGAGTAATATATATTTATTCGAAGAAATAGCAAAAAATGTAAAAGAAGGTGGTATTAATGTACCAAACAAACCGGGGGTTTATAAAGTTTTAGACGAAAAAAAATGAAACGATTCATATTGGCAGAGCTTATAATTTGAGAAATAGAGTTAAATAGGGACTTGCAAAAGGTAAAACATCTCATTCAACGAGAAAAAAAATGTTAAATAAAAAAGTTAATTTACAAAATTTGAAAATACAATGGGCTGAGACCGATTGGCCTAATAGCGTCGAAGAATATCTTCATAAAGAGTTTAAAAAATTATAAAAGATTACCAAAATTCACAAAAATTACTTAAATCCACTTTTTCTTTTTAAGCCAAATAAATATTCCAACTGCAAGAGAGATATTTAATATCCATACAAATAAATAGCCGTATCTCCAATGAAGCTCCGGCATATAATCAAAATTCATTC
>JALVVX010000015.1:11126-15504 GCA_027038555.1 Nautiliaceae bacterium
ATTACTTAAATCCACTTTTTCTTTTTAAGCCAAATAAATATTCCAACTGCAAGAGAGATATTTAATATCCATACAAATAAATAGCCGTATCTCCAATGAAGCTCCGGCATATAATCAAAATTCATTCCATAATTTCCAACTACGAATGTAAGAGGTAAAAAGATTAATGAAATTGCAGCAAGGCGTTGCATTGCTTTATTCATTCTTGTAGACAATATACCCATATGAAGGTTTAGTAAGTAACCTGTTCTATCAAGCAGGGTTTTAGATTCGTTAATTAAATATTTCAAATGTTCATTAATATCTATAAATTCATACTTTAATTTTTTTCTTGTCATTGGAGGAAGACGATTATAAGCTCTATTTATGACATCTTTTGTCTGAATCGCAACTTTTGAAATTCTATTTAGTGTCCGTCTTGCATAATAAATATCTTTTTGAAGTTCATCTTCTTCTATATCTTCGTGAAATATCGAATCTTCCAAATCTTCCAAGGCTTCATCAATTACATCTATTATAAGTATCGTATTATCTACAAGTATATCTGCGATAAGATATGTAACATAATAAAAATCTTGATTTTTATATCTTTTTGCAAATTTTTTTGCAATTTCAGTAATTATTTCTTTCTCTTCAGCTAAAACAAAAAATTTATTTTCAGTGATAATAATTACTACATTACTGTCATCATATAAAAGATTTTCTTCTTCGTCAAATTTAATATATTTTAAAATAAGCAGTTTAAATGTTTCAGTTTCTTCATATGTCAAAGATTGATCTTCACTTTGGATATCTTCAATAAAACTTTCCGGAAAGCCGTGGGTTTTAAGCCAATTTATTATTTTTTCGTTTTTTACAGTTGAAAAAATAATTTCTTTTTCATTATCATTTATTTCAAGGTTTTTTTCTTGTAGGAGTCTGTCTTTATAGATATACATATTAACCTCCTTTTAGGAGGTTGCAGGGGCTATAAAATTTATTCAAAGTTATAGCCTCTACAACCTGATATTGTGAAATTATAACAATAATAATTTTTTTTGCAAAGAAAAAAGAATAAAATTAAATAGAAATTTTATTCTCCCATATTCCGTGAATATTACATCCTGCAACGGCTTTTATTGTTTTTGAACCATTTAATTTTACATTATATGATATATATCCCATTGCTTCACCAGGTTCGAATACTGTTTTTCCTACCAGCTCGTTATCAGCATATACTTCTATAAAATCAATATAATGCTCTTTTGAAGAGGGGTGAATTATTCCATTTTTACCAAGAGTTACTTCAATTTTAGTAAAACCTTTTGTGTTTGTTTCGTCTATTTTGATATCAGGTGTATGTTTAAGCTCACCTTTTGTAGGGTGTTTAGGGTCTTTTATTTTCATCCAGTTTCTGTTTTTGATTTGAGGTCTGTATTTTGTATATACATCACAAAATTTCTCATTTTCTTTTGCAAATGAAGGTGCTGCTGTTGCAAGTAAACCTAATGCTGCGAGTCTTTTTAGTGCGTCTCTTCTTTTCATTTTAATCCTTTAAGAGTATTTTTATCCTATTTTGTCTGAAAAGAAGAAAAAAAGCAATTTTTTAAAAATTATTTACCTAAAACTTTTATTTTGTCTTTGTCAACATCACAGACATTTGGAATATTTTCAGGATCAAGTGAAAGTTTTTCGTTATCCATTACCGTTATTTCATTATCCAGAATATGTTTTGCTACTTTTTTAGCGCCGTTTAATGAATGCATATAACAGCTTCCGCACTGATAAACGTTTGCTTCTGGGATTGTGTTGGTATCAAGGATATTTTGCATAGAAGCTCTCCAAGCCTTAATTACTTCTTTATCTTTTGGCTCTCCTATAACACTCATATAAAATCCTGTCCTACATCCCATAGGAGATATATCTATAATTTCATAATTTGGAAGATTTTCTCTCATAAATCCTGCAAAAAGATGCTCTAATGTATGCATTGCTTTTTCGTCAATTATTTCTTTATTTGGCTTTGCAAATCTTACGTCATAAACAGTAATAATATCACCTTTTGGAGTTTTTACTTTTTTTGCGATTCTAAGTGCAGGGGCAGGCATTTTGATATGGTCTACTAAAAAACTGTCAAGCATAGGCATAATATGTCCTTTTTTGCCGAATTATATCATAACGGGGAGGAGGGAGAGGATGGGTAGATGGGTAGATGGGTGGATGAGTGGATGAGTGGATGAGTGGATGGGGAGTGAGAATTTTAAGTTTTGAGTGGATGAGTTTTGATAATTCCTTTCAAAAAGGAAATATTATAAACAAATTGTTTATAAATTATAGTATAATTTCGTTTCTAGTTCTCACCTCTTTATTCCTTGGTAGGGTTGCGCTTAGGCGTTAAGGGAGAGGGAGGCTAAACCCAAAACCAAAAAAATAATTCAAGGAGAAAAACATGCCATGTAATGTGACAATGAAAGATTTATTAGAAAGCGGTGTTCATTTCGGACATCAAAAAAGAAGATGGAATCCGAAAATGAAAAAATTTATTTTCGGTGTTAGAAAAAACATTTATATTATAGATTTACAAAAAACTCTAAGATATATCAAATATACTTATAATGTCGTAAGAGACGCAGCAGCAGAAGGGAAAACTATTCTTTTCGTAGGTACTAAAAAACAAGCTGTTGAAGCTATTAAAGAACATGCCCAAAGAGCTGGAATGCCTTATGTAAACCACAGATGGCTTGGTGGTATGCTTACAAACTTCAAAACTATCCAAAAATCAATCAGAAAACTTGAAATTATCGAAAAAATGCAAGAAAGCGGACAAGTAAACCTTTTAACTAAAAAAGAAAGACTAATTCTTGAAAGAAGAAGAGCTAAACTTGAAAGAGTTCTTGGTGGTATCAGAAATATGAAAAAAATCCCTGATATGCTTTTTATTATAGATACAGTAAAAGAAAAAATTGCAGTACAAGAAGCAAACAAACTTGGTCTTCCAATCGTTGCACCGGTTGATACAAACTGTGACCCTGATGTAGTTGATTATCCGATTCCAGGAAACGATGATGCAATCAGAAGTGTAAATCTTTTCTGTAAAACAATTGCTGATGCTATCATTGAAGGAAAAGAAATGGCTGAAAGTGCAGCTGAAGAAGCACCTGTAACAGAAGAAGAAATGAATGAAGAAATTAAAGAAATCAAAGAAGAAGCTGCTAACGAAACAAAAAGCGAAGAAGAAATCAAAGAAGAAATTGAAGAAATTAAAACTGAAAAAGAGGAGGCGTAATATGGCAAACATTACAGCAGCTCAGGTAAAGGCACTAAGAGAAAAAACAGGTGCCGGAATGATGGATTGTAAAAAAGCTCTTGTAGAAGCAGGAGGAGATGAAGAAAAAGCAATTGAAATTCTTAGAAAAAAAGGTCTTTCAAAAGCAGCCAAAAAAGCTGATAGAAATGCGGCTGAGGGAAGAGTTGAAATTTATATCACACCGGACTTCAAAAAAGGAAGTATTGTAGAAGTAAACTGTGAAACTGACTTCGTTGCTAAAACTGACGAATTTATTGAATTTGTTCAAGAAACTGTAAAAACTGTAAATGTAAACGATATCGCAGATACTGACGCTATTATGAAAACTTCTTTTGGCGAAGGTACTTTTGAAGAAGAACTTAAAGTTAAAATTGCAAAAATCGGGGAAAATATCGTTGTAAGAAGAATGGCAACAATCAAAGCCCCTGAAAACGGAATTGTAAACGGATATATCCATGCCGGCGGAAAAGTAGGAGTACTTGTAGCTGCTGCTTGTGATAAACCTGAAACTTGCGAAGCGATTAAAGATACATTAAAAGATATTGCAATGCATATCGCAGCTATGAAACCTACATATTTAAACCCTGAAAGCGTACCGGCTGATGTAATTGAAAAAGAAAAAGAAATTGCAAAAGCTCAGCTTCTAAAAGAAGGTAAACCTGAAAATGTAATTGATAAAATTATTCCTGGTAAAATTAAAAAATTCTATCAAGACGTATGTCTGACAGAACAAGAATATGTAAAAGCAGAGAAAAAAGAAAGTGTTGCCGAAGCTCTAAGTAAAGCAGCAAAAGCAGCAGGCGGAGAAGCTAAACTTGTAGATTTCATCAGATTTGAAGTTGGTGAAGGTTTAGTTAAAAACGCATGCAATATGGCAGACGAAGTGGCAGAGGCTTTAAAATAAGCCTTTTGCTTTTCTTTTTATTATATATAGTGACAGACACTAATGGTGTGTGATGGGTTGATGGTAGATAGGTGGATGAGTGGATGAGGGAGAAGGGAGTAGGAAGTGGGTAGATTGATGAATGGGATTTTTAGTTGATAAGTAAATGAGTAGATGAGTAAATGAGTAGATGAGTAGATGAGTAGATG
>JALVVX010000016.1:0-30074 GCA_027038555.1 Nautiliaceae bacterium
TGTTTTGGTTATTGTTTTGGTTTTGTTTATGTTTTTTATTTTTTTTGTTTTCTTTTTTTGAATTGTTTTGTTTATGTTGTTTATTTTTTTTCAAAAGTTTTTTGATAAGGTTTAGATTATATTCAGCGTCTTTGTCTTTTTTTATTTGTAGAGCTTTTTGATATGCTTTAAGCGCTTTTTCAAATTGATGCGATTTTGCATAGGCGTTTCCAAGATTATAAAGAGTGTTAAATTGTAATGAAGGTTTGTTTATTTTTTTATACAGCTTGATTGCTTTTTCATATTTGCCTTGTTTGTAGTATTCGTTTGCGGCATCATAGATAGCTTCTTGGGAGCCTATTTTCAGATATTGTTTTGGAGTTAACGCATATAAAATTACAGCCAAAAATAATATGATTTTTTTCATTTTTTTCTCCCGAAACTTGCAAAAAATATCAAAATAAGTGCAATAATCAGAAAATAATAAAAAAGTTCTGTTTTGTCTAAAATTTTTATTTTTTTTGTTTTCTCTTTTTTATTAAGTATTTGTGAAATCTGTTGTATGTCTTTATCGGAATATGTGAATTTTATTCCCTCATCACTTATTGTTGCATTTAAACACTCTTTCATTCCCACATTATAAAAAATTCCTTTTTTGGGCTTTTGGTAGCTGATTGTTAAAAATACTGGATTTTTTATATTTTTTTCAGCTTTGTTTATTGCCTCGTTTATATTTGAAAAAGGAGATGTAAAAAGATAAGTCTTATTTATGTGTTTTAAAAGATATATGATAGAATCATAATCACTGCTTGGGGGATTGAGTAAATACGGTTCATTATCGACAATAACAACGCTTACGTTTTGCATATTAAGTCTTTTAAAAAGTTTGTTTAGTTTATTTATTGCGGCATCAAATCTTGTAGGGTATATGTCTTTACATTTCATGGGGGCGGAAGCGTCAAGTATTACCACTATGTTGCTTTTTGGAAGTCTGATTGTGGTATATCCGTGATTTATGACAGGTCTTGCAAGGGCGAATACAATAAAAATATAGGCTATCAGGTATAAAAAGAATCTTTTTTTCTTTGAAAATTTAACTTTTGTTGTTATTTTTTCAAGAATTTCTCTTTTAAACGGCAGTTTTTGATTTTTTAAAAACAGTACAAAAATGCCTAAAAGCAGTATTAAAGCCTCCGGGTTTAAAAATTCCATATACTTCTCCTATAATTAATCAAAAAAAACAGATAAAAAATCACCGCTAAAATAAGAGGATATTCGAAATAATATATTTTTTCAATTGTGATTTTTGTTTTCAGTTTTGATTTTTCAAGTCTGTTGATATCGTCATATACTTTTTGAAGTTCGTTTGCATTTTGAATCCAATAAAATCTTCCCCCCGTTTTTTTAGAAATTTCTTCAAGATCTTTTGCATTGACGCTTTTTCCGATGCCAATTGCATACACTTTTATTTTTTTATTTTTCAATGTTTTAATCACAAGGTCTCTTGGGGTTTTAGATGAATTGTCTATACCGTCTGTTATTAAAATAATGATTTTATTTTTCGCGTGTGAATTTTTAAAAAGTGTTGTGCTTAGAAACAAAGCATCGTATATTGCCGTACTCTCGCCGGCAATTCCGGGATAAATGCGACTTAAAATTTCATTGAAAGTTTTTTTATCATAAGTCAGAGGTGAAGCGATATATGCTATATTCCCAAATACCACAAGACCGATTCTATCTCCTCTTCTTTTTTTTATAAAATCACTTATTATCGCCTTTGCATTGTCAAGTTTGTGATACATCTGCATTGACCCGCTTGTATCAAGTACGGTTAAAATATCATACCCCGGTTTTACATTTTGATATATTTTTGTTTTAACAGGGGAGCTTAGGGCAATACTTAAAAAAAGAACCGATAAAAAAAGTGTTATGTTAAAAGGAATTTTTTTAGCGAAAAATCCTGCATTTGGGAAAATTATCGCTTCAAGTTTCGGTTTGCAAAACTTATAACATACAAGAAATATTACAGGTATTATCAGTGCAAAAGGATATTCCAAATTCATTTTACTCCCAAGTAATTTTTTATCATTTTCACGGTTTTTTGATCAATGTTTTCAACTTCTTTTTTATATTTGTAATTTTTAAGTTTTAATAAAATTTCTTCTAAAAGTTTTTCGTTTTTTTTGTTTTTGAATTTTTTTGCTTTTTTTGTAAATTCGTAAGCGAATTTTTTCGGATTGTCTATCAAATTAAGCAGTTCTTTTTTCTCTTTTTTAATTTGTAAATATTTTCTGAAATAAAAAAATATAAAAACCGATAACATTACCGCTAAAATCAAAATAAGCCATCTATAATCGAAATGTCCGCTTTGTGTAATAGGAATATTTGGTTTTATAGGCCTTAATTTTGAAAGTTCGTTCATTTTATCAGCTCTTTCAGTTTGAAAAAAGGATCTTCGTCGGTATAAATTTTAGTATATTTTATTCTTTTTGAATTTAGATATTCATACAACTTTTTATCCGAATTTTTTATATGGTTTTTATATTTTTTTATTGTATGTGTATTGAAAAAAGTTTCATTTTCTTTCATATTTATCGGGTCAATTGTATTTATATAACCTTTAAATTCCGGATTTTCCTCAAATTTATCTCTTATGATTATCGAATATGTTTCGTGTTTGAGTTTATGTAAAGGAGGGATTTTATAAAAATCACCTATAACAAAAAGTATCGATTTTTTAAGTCTGTTTAGATACTCTACAAAATAAAAATCATAATCTTTTCCTAAAAGATTTATTTGTGAGAATTTTTCAAGATATGCAAATGCCGTGTTTGGAGATTTGGTCGGTTTGAAATGAACAGGCTTTTTATCATATGCTATAAGTGATATTTTGTCGTCGTTTTTTGTAGCTGAAAATGCCAGAAGAGACATAATTTCGAGGGCTGATTCGCTTTTTAATCTTACACTGCCAAAATGCATATTTCCACTTAAAAGATAAAGAATTATTATATGAAGTTCTTTATTCTCATCAAATTCTTTAACAACCGGTTTTTGAAGTTTTGCACTTATTTTCCAGTCTATCCTTTTTGCATCTTCATTAAATGTATATTCTCTTATTTCTCTAAAATCAAGACCTTCTCCTTTTAGGCGGCTTAAATGTCTTCCGCTAAGAAGAGAATATACCTTTTTTTTGGAATTAATTATAATTTCTCTCATGGTATGTCAATTGCCTCGATTATTTCTTTTATAATCAAGTCTTTTTTTATTTCATCCGCTTCGGCTTTATAATTTAATTTGATTCTGTGTTTAAGTACAAACGGTATAAGTTCTATTATATCGCTTGGGGCAACATAATCTTTGTTTTTTAGCATTGCGTTTGCTTTTGAAGCGTTTACAAGAGAAATTGTAGCCCTTGGAGAGGCTCCAAGCTCAATATATTCGCCGAGTTTTATATGTTTTGGATATCTTGTTTCGTTTATTATGGCAGCGATATATCTTACAAGCTCTTCATCAATGTGTATTTTTTTGACTTCTTTTTGTAACCGTAAAATATCTTCAACATCTGCTACTTTATTTATTTTTTGCACATTATCAAGAAGTTCGATAATTTTAATTTCTTCTTCAAGTGTATTGTATCCAACTTCCACTTTTAGCATAAACCTATCAAGCTGTGCTTCTGGTAATGGATAGGTTCCTTCTTGTTCTATCGGGTTTTGTGTGGCAAGAACCATAAAAGGCTCAGGCAGTGAGAAATTTTCTTCGGCGATACTTACCTGACGCTCCTGCATGGCTTCAAGAAGCGCACTTTGGACTTTTGCCGGAGCTCTGTTTATTTCATCTGCGAGTAAAAAATTGGTAAAAACAGGTCCTTTTTTTATTTGAAATTCGTTTGTTTTAGGATTGTATATTTCGATACCCGTAATATCGCTTGGAAGTAAGTCAGGGGTAAACTGTACTCTTTTAAATTCTAAATCAACACTGCTTGCAAGAGCTTTTACAGCTGTTGTTTTTGCAATTCCTGGAACACCTTCTATTAATATGTGTCCTTTTGAGATTAAAGCGATTAACATTGAATCAATAAGTTTTTCATGACCTATAATGGCTTTTTTTATTTCGTTTTTAATTTTTTGAAGTGTTTGCATTTTTACCCTTTGTTTTTGCTGTTGTATTGTATGACTTTTTTGTTAAGAACAAATTAAAATCAAATTTTTATAAATTTTTCAAAAACTTCTTGACTTTAAAAAATTTTTTCCTTATAATTTCACCCACACAACGAAGAGTTGTGACGGATGACCCGTTAGCTCAGTCGGTAGAGCATCTGCCTTTTAAGCAGAGGGCCGCTGGTTCGAATCCAGCACGGGTCACCATGTGTCCCCATCGTCTAGTGGTCTAGGATACCGCCCTTTCACGGCGGCGACACGGGTTCGAATCCCGTTGGGGATGCCACTTTGGTCGCTTAGCTCAGTTGGGAGAGCACCAGCCTTACAAGCTGGGGGTCGCAGGTTCGAGCCCTGCAGCGACCACCACCTATAAGACATTGGAGCCGTAGTTTAGCTGGTTAGAATGCCGGCCTGTCACGCCGGAGGTCGCGGGTTCGAGTCCCGTCGGCTCCGCCATTTAATTTAACACTAAAACTCTCTGACACTTGAAATTAATTCTACTTTTGATATAATCCCTTTTATGAAAAATTTAAAAAAAATAATAATTTGTCCTGAATGTGAAAATCCAAATTTAAAAAAAGAATTAAAGCCAGGTGAAATTGCCATATGTTCTCATTGTGGGAAAACACTTTATAAGAAAGAGAATTTAATTGAAATTAAAATTTTTTCATTGCTTTTAAGCGGAATTGTATTTTTTTTGATAGCAATGTTTTATCCTATTATTAATATAGATATAATAGGTTACAAAGAAAATTTAAAAATTGTGGAAGCATCGCTTTTTTTATTTAATAAAGGATATATTTTTATTTCTCTTTTTGTTTTTATGAGTGTTTTTTTATTTCCGGCAATATGTGCTTTTTTATATTTTTTATCAGCGATTTTTTTGCTTTTTAGATATAACGGTGTTATTTTAAAAAAGATTTTGATTTTAATAACCGTATTAAAAGACTGGTGTTTTTTGGATATATTTTTTATTGCCATACTTGTTTCGTTAATAAAAATGTTCTCTTATGCGTATATTGTTTTTGATATAGGGTTCATTGCTTATATAATATTTTTGAGTATAATGTTTTATCTTGTAAAAATAATAGGAGTTGAAACTTTATGGAATCTTTACGAAGAAAATATGTGAGATGTCCGCATTGCGGCTTTACTAATTTTTCGAAAAATATTTATTGCAACAGATGTAATTTGAAAGTTAAGCGAGATTATTCGTCAATTAATAAATCGCTTGCTTTTTTATTCGCCGGATTTATTTTTTATTTTCCGGCTAATATTTATCCGATATTGCAGAGTAATAAATTTTTTGCAAGTTATACCAATACAATTATAAGCGGAATATTTGAATTATGGAATGATGGAGATTATCCTATTGCTGTGATAGTGTTTTTAGCTTCCGTATTAATCCCACTATTAAAATTTTTAATATTGTTTTATTTGAATATAAGCGTAAAATCGTGCAAATATCTCAAAATAAAAAGAAGACTTTATAAATTTGTTGAAATATCAGGACCGTGGTCTTTGCTTGATGTATTTGTTGTTTTTGTGCTTGGTGCTTTGATTCATTTTCGATATGTAAGTATAATTCCGCAAAAAGCGGCGCTTTATTTTTTATTGATGGTTATATTTACAATACTTAGTGCAATGAGTTTTGACGAAAGATTAATAGGAGCGGAATGTGAATGAAGAAATGTTAGAAGTTAAAATCAGAAAAAAAGAGATAAATTTCATTATATGGCTGATACCTCTTATATCTTTGATAGTGGGAGGATGGCTTATATATAAATATTATACGTCTCTTGGTCCTTTAATTACCATAAAATTTAAAAACAGCGGAGGACTTGAACCTAAGCGTTCTGTTGTTAAATTCAGGGATGTTGAAGTAGGAAAAGTGGAAAAAGTTAAAATTTTAAAAAACAGCGAAGGCGTTTTGGTATTTGTAAGAATGCATAAAGATATGAAACCGTTTTTAAATGATACAACAAAATTTTGGATAGTAAAACCTCAAATAGGCTTGGAGCAGGTAAGAGGACTTGATGCGCTTCTTAGCGGTCCGTATATTCAAATGTATGCAAAACCGAAAGATTTTACAAAAGATACGTTTAACGGACTTGACGAGCCTCCGATTGACAGTTCGATTTTAAACGGAAAAATTTTGACGCTTGTGAGTGATTCTACATACGGCCTTAGTGATAAACTGCCTGTATATTTTAAACATATGAAAGTGGGTACTATAAGAAAAGTGGAATTAAGTGAGAATGCAAAAGTTAAAATAATTATTTCCATAAATAAAAAATATGCGAAATTTGTAAACGATTCGACAAAATTTTGGAATGTAAAAAAAGTCGATATAGCACTTTCGAAAAATTATCTTCAAATGTCATTGCCGAGTCTTAAAGAGTTGGTTTTTGGAGGAATTGTATTTGATACGCCGGAAAAAAACAAACCTCTAAATAAAAAAATATTCAGACTATATCCATCTAAATCGGATGCTTTTGCTAATACTTTGGGAAGAGTTCATAAATATAAAGAATTTATTGTTGAGTTTGAGAAGCAAAATTCACTTTTAAATGCCGGAGAAGCTGTAAAATTCAAAGGATTTGATGTGGGATATGTAAAAGAAGCGAATTCAATTTATGATATAGATAAAAACAAAATTATCTCTTATGCGGTTTTAAAAATCGATATTGGCGCGTTTATGAAAAATGAAAATGAAGACATTGTAAAAAAACTCTTTAAAAAGGGTATAAGTGTTTATATAAAACAAAATATTCCTCTTTTACAAGGTTCTTCTGTAATACTTACTTTTACAAACAAACCTTATAAATATGAACTTATAGATGGAAAAATAGAATTAAAAAGTATTTATAAAAAAGAAATTTCAATTGCTGATAAATTAAGTATGTTTTTGGATAAATTAAATTCCCTTAAATTAAGTAAAACAGTAGATAATATAAATTCTCTTTTAAATGATACAAAACCGCTTCTTAGTAAAACATTGATATCTCTTACAAAAACAAGTGATTCCGTAAGAAATTTGATAGATTTAAATAAAAATAAACTTGCTAAAACTTTGGATAATTTTAATGATTTGATGAAAAATTTAAACAAAACATTAAATGCATATTCTGAAAATTCTATGTTTTATAAAAAAATTTCTAAAACACTTTACGATGTGGATAAAACAATGAATGATTTAAATAGAGTTATTATAAAGATAGATAAAAAACCAAATTCGATAATTTTAGGTGAGTGAGGTGTGTAAATGAAAAAAATAAGAATTTTAGGATTTATTTTGATACTTTTTTTTATCGGGTGCTCAAATAAAGAGTATCTTTTTGTTCCTACAAATATGAAATGTATAAAAAAAACGGATGCTTATATAGGAATTGAAGAAATAAAACTTCCTTATTATATGAATGATTTGGAAATAATGAAATTAAAAAAAACGACTTTAATACCCACACATAAATATCTTTCAAAAGAACCTACCGAAATTATTTTAACAAAGCTTTCAAATATTTTGTGTGACCCGAATGTATTTATGTATCCTTGGAACAAAAAAACAGATTATAAAGTTTCTGTGAAAATTGACGATTTATATTTTAGAAATAATAATATTTATATGTTTGCAAGAATATATATAAATTCGAAATATAAACAAATATCGATTATAAAAAAATGCAAAGACGAATATAAATGTATAAATAAAGCTTTTAATTTGTTGGTGTTTAAAATTGCAAAGGAGATAAAATGACAAAATATTTTTTTATTTTAGCAATAATAGGAATGTTTTTTAGTGGATGTACGCAAATGTATAATTCGAATGAAGTAAATATAGCCGATACAAATGAAGTTTTAACATATAAAACGGGAACAGTAGAAAGTATTAAAAAGGTAATATTAAAAGATAATGGAAAAGGAGTGATGGTAGGTGCTATGAGTGGAACAGTGCTTGGCGGAATGTTTGGAAGAGGAAACGGAAACATTCTTTCTACACTTCTTGGAGGACTTACAGGTGCATTTGCAGGATATGAACTTGATAAAGCAAACGGAGAAGAGCTTTTTATAAAACTTGATGAAGGAAGAAATATTGTGGTTGTTGTAAAAGGTGTAAATATACAAAAAGGAGACAGGGTGAGGATAATTATGAATGGTTCAAAAATTGTAAGGGTTGAAAAAGTTTAATTTTTTTTTTAAAAATTAATTTTTGATTTTGATTCTTGCAATTGATGTAAAATTTATGTAATATTCGCTCGTAAAATTTTAATAAGTATTAAAGGATTGGTTATGGCAAGAAAACCAAGAATTAATGAACCCGGTTTTTATCATATTGTAAACAGAGGTGTAAATGAAAGTGTTGTATTTGAACTTAAAGAGGATTATAACAAGTTTTTGGAATTAATGCTAAAAACCACTTATGATTATAAAGTAAAAATTCATGCTTTTACTATACTTCCTACACACTATCATATTTTGATAGAAACAACACAGTCGAATTTAAGTGAAGCGATGAGGTTTTTAAATTCGGCTTATGCTGCATGGTATAACTTCAAAAGCGGTAGGGTAGGACATCTGTGGAAAGGAAGATTTGAGAGCTATATGCTTTTTGACGAAAACCATTTTTGGAATATCGTAAAATACATAGAAAGAAATGCACTTGCTCTTAATCTTGTTGATGATATTACAAAATGGGATTATCAGTCATTGGCACTCAGACTCAAAAAAACAAAATTTTTCGATATTATAAGAGATAGCAAAATTTCGCAAAAACCTCTTGAAGAATATATTGAATGGCTTAAAAAACCTCTTGAAAAACATGAAATTGATGAAATATACAAAGAGCCGAAAATTGTATTGGTTGATGGTGAATATAAAGTTATAAGAAAAAAACTTTCAGAATTTTTTGATGAATATGAAGATAAAAAAGAAGCTATCAAAGCTGCTAAGGCAAACGGTTATAAATACAGTGAAATAGCAAGGTTTTTAGGTGTCTCAAACGCTTATATAAGCAAACTTGCCAAAAGTTAAAAAAAGGGCTTTTGCCCTTATAGTTTAGAAGCCACGAAATCAGCAAGTTCTAAAAGTCTTCCAGAGTATCCAAATTCATTATCATACCATGCGAAAACTTTAACTTTATTACTATCAACTACCATAGTTGATAATCCATCTATAATACTTGAATGTGGATTGTTTATAATATCGCTTGATACAACTTCATCATAAGTTATTTCCAATATACCTTTTAAATATGAATTCATTGCTTCTTCAAATGCGTTATTTACTTCTTCTATTGTTACATTCTTTTTGAGAGTTGCTGAAATATCGGTAATTGCAACATCAGCTACCGGCACTCTTAATGCTCTTGCATTCATTTTTCCTTGTAATTCAGGAATAACTTTTGTTGTGGCAATTGCCGCTCCTGTGGTTGTTGGTATAATATTAGCAGCTGCTGCACGTCCTCTTCTATGTTTTCCTGGCATTTTTCTATCTACTGTTACCTGAGAAGAAGTATAAGCGTGAACTGTTGTTACAAGTGCACTTTCAATCCCGAATTTATCATTTAATACTTTTATTGCAGGTGCCAGTGAGTTTGTTGTACATGAAGCGTTTGAAATTACATCATGTTTAGCCGGATCATACCAATCTTGATTTACTCCTAACACTACTGTAAGCTCTGCATCTTTGCTTGGTGCTGAAATAAGCACTTTTTTTGCTCCTGCTTTTAAATGTTTTGCAGCATCGTCTCTTTTTGTAAAATGCCCTGTACATTCAAGCACTATATCAATTCCAAGCTCTTTCCAAGGAAGTTTTTCAGGGTCTTTTCCAGTTACAAGTTTGATTTCAGTCTCTCCTACTTTTAGAGTGTCGTCTGTATAGCTAACTTCTGCGGGAAATCTTCCGTGAACACTGTCAAATTTTAGCATATAAGCTAAATCTTCTGCTGTTCCGCTTCCTCCATTTGCCGCTACAATTTCGACATTTTCAGGTTTATTGATAATATAATGCCAAAGAACCATTTTACCGATTCTACCAAGTCCGTTAATCGCTACTCTTTTTTTTGCCATTTATTCTCCTTTTTATTATTAAAATCAATTATAAAATTATATCTTAATTTCATCTTTTCTTAAATATTTGTTTTTTTATAAAATTTATAGTATAATTTTGCCTCAAAATCTAAAAATGCCTCCTTGCTCCAAGCAAAAGGGGCTAAAAAGCCAAAAGGAGATTTAATGAGTCTTAGACATTATGAAACGATGTTTATCCTAAAACCTACACTTACGGATGAAGAAAAAAACGCAATAGTTGAAAATATTAAAAATGTTATTACTCAAAAAGGCGGAGAAGTAGTTGCACTTGATAATATCGGTGTTAGAGAACTTGCTTATCCTATTGAAAAGTTTGAAAGAGGACATTATTATATAGTTTATTATAAAGCGCCTGCCGATGCAGTACTTGAACTTGAAAGACAAATGAGATATAACGAAGAGCTTTTAAGATTTATGACTGTTAAATACGAAACTAAAAAAGATATTAAACGTTGGGAAGAGATGGCAAAAAATGTATAATAAAGTGATACTTGTAGGCAATCTTACAAGGGATGTGGAACTAAAATATACTCCATCAGGCACTGCCATAGCCAAATTTGGTCTTGCTACAAATAGAACATATAAAGATACAATGAGTGGCGAGAATAAGCAAGAAGTTATGTTTATAGACATTACGGTATTTGGAAGAAGTGCGGAAGTTGTCAATCAGTATCTAAGCAAAGGTAAAAAAGTACTTATTGAAGGAAGACTTGTTTTAGACCAATGGGTTGACGCCACAGGTCAAAAGAGAAGCAAGCATTCAATAGTTGCCGAAAAAGTTCAGTTTATGGACAATAAAAATCAAAACAGCGGTGGTGAATTTAGCGGATATGAAGCGCCAAGCGCTCCTAAGCCACAGATGCAACAACAACCACAAAAATCAAATGAAATTCCATCAATAGATATTGATGAAGATGATATACCATTTTAAAGGATAGATAATGGCAGCAGATCCAAAGAAAAAATACGGAAAAAAAAGATGTAAATATTGTGAAATGAAAGTTGAATATATCGGATACAAAGATTTAGATTTAATTAAATATTCTTTATCTGAAAGATATAAAATTATGCCAAGAAGACTTACCGGTACTTGTAAAAAACACCAGGATATGGTGCAAAAAGCGATTAAAAGAGCAAGACAAGTGGCATTAATTCCTTATGTAGTTGATAGAAGAAGAGTAGTTGAAAATCCTTTTGACGCTATTAAGCCACTTAAAGGGTAATCCCTTGTGGCTACTATATATTTGAATAAAAAGAATCTTTTTAAAAACTTACAAAAAATTTCTTTAATAAACCCTAATATTTTAGCCGTTATAAAAGATAATGCTTACGGGCATGGTATTATTACTATTTCAAAACTTTTAAAAGAATTCGGAATAAAAAAGGTTTGTGTAAGAAGCAATCAGGAAGCCGAGATTATAAAAGGGTTTTTTGAAGAAATTTTAATTTTTAATCCTACTACTGGAAGAAATGGTACAAATATTTCATATGCCATAAATTCTCTAAAACAGCTTAAAAAAAACCGTCATCCCTATATCCATCTGAAATTTGATACCGGAATGCATAGAAACGGTATTTTAATAGAAGAAATTGATGAAATTTTTGAAATAATACTTAAAAAAAATTTTGAGATAAGAGGTGTTTTTACCCATTTTTGTTGCAGTGAAGAAGAAAATTGTGATACATTTATACAATATGAAAAATTTAAAAACATTAAAAATATAATTGAAAATTTTTGTGAAAAAAACTCGCTTAAAAAACCTTATTTCCATATTGCAAATTCAACAGCTTTAAATAAACTTCCCGATACTTTTGATTATGTGCGTCCTGGTATTGCTATTTATGGCGGAATTGAAGGGTATGAGCCTGTAATGAGTCTTGTAGGAAATGTAGTGAGTGTCAGAGAAATAGAAAATGACGGTGTGGGATATAACAAAAATTTCTTTTCAAAAGAAAAAGTTATATTAAGTACTGTGGATGTAGGATATGCTGATGGGATACCTTATTTTAAAAACGGATGTAAATTAAAAGACACCCAGGCCGTTGGGAAAATATCAATGGATTATATGTCAGTTTTGGGCGAATTTAAAAAAGAAGTTGTAATTTTTGATGATGTAAAAGAGTTTGTAAAAAATTTTGATACTATTACTTATGATATTTTGGTAAAGATGTCTCCGAGAATTAAGAGGGTAGTGATTGAATGAATGGGTTGATGAGCAGATTGGTTGATGAGAATATGGGGAAGAGGAAGAAGGGAGTAGAAAAGAGTTTTGAGTGTTTAGTTTTAAGTTATGAGTTGATGGGTTGATGAGTTGATGAGAATATGAGTGAGTGTTAAGTTTTGAATTTAGTTTTTAAAAATAATATAAAAGGGTATATTTGAAGCCTATTAGTGTAACGCAGTTAAACAATCAGATAAAATCCATTCTTGAATCCCATTTTGAAATTGTTTTGGTTGAAGGGGAAGTGAGTAAAGCGGTTTATCACTCTTCTGGGCATCTTTATTTTACAATCAAAGATGAAAACTCTTCTATAAACTGCGCAATGTGGAAAAGCAATCTCTCAAAACTTAAATTTAAAATAAAACCGGGTGAAAAAGTTTTGGTTTATGGAGCTATAAGTCTTTATGTGCCAAGGGGAGAGTATAAACTTATAGCACAAAGTATCGAGCCAAGCGGAATAGGTGCTTTACAGCTTGCATATGAGCAATTAAAAGAAGAATTAAAAAAACTTGGTTATTTTGATGAAGAGAGAAAAAAACCGCTTCCTAAATTTCCTAAAAAAATAGCTATTGTTACCTCTTCAACCGCTGCGGCACTTCAAGATATGTTAAGAGTGGCAAATAAAAGATGGAAACTTACCAAATTTTATCTTTTTAATGCATTGGTTCAAGGAGATGCAGCGGCAGAGGATATTGCAAGAAAAATAAAGATGGCTGATGAATATATTTTTGAAGATGGAAGTAAATTTGATTTGATAATTGTAGGAAGAGGCGGGGGAAGTAAAGAAGACTTATGGCCTTTTAACGAAAGAGCGGTCGCCGATGCTATATTTGAAGCCAAAACACCTGTTATTTCTGCCGTAGGTCATGAAATTGATTATCTTATAAGTGATTTTGTGGCTGACAAAAGAGCGGCTACTCCGAGTAATGCAATAGAAATCGCTTTGCCTGATGGAAACGAAATACTTATGTTTATAGATGAAATGATAAATACGCTTAATTACAAAATGCAAACCATACTTTCAAAAAAAGAAAAACAGCTTTTACATTTTTTTGAAATATTAAAAGCAAATTCCGTTTATAAAAAACTTTTAATGAAAGATGAGGAAATAGAAATACTCCGAAATAAATTTTTCAATGAAATGAAATCGGTTTTGAATATCAAACAAAACCGTTTGGAGATATTAAAAAACGAATTAATTGGATTATCACCGCAAAACAGACTGAAAAAAGAAAAAAAAGAGATAGAGTTTATAAAAAAAGAATTTGATAATTTAATTCAAAACATATTTTATATCAAAGAAAAAAATCTCTTGCTTAAAGAACTTTTTGAAAGAAATTATTTGAGTGTTATAGATAAAAAAAATTCTCAAATTAAAGCATTAAAAAATGCATTTGAAGCGCTCAACCCTAAAAAAAGGGAAAAAGACGGCTTTGCTCAGATTGTAAAGAAAGGTAAAAAAATTTCGCTTGAAAGTATTAAAGAGGGTGATGTTTTTGAAATATTGGATACTGAAATTAAAATAAAATCAAAAGCATTAGAAGTAAAAAAATAATTTTTTCTGCCGATTTAAAAACAAAAAAGGTCTGCAATGTTTTGCGATAAATATAAAAAAGAACTTGAAGAAAAAAATTTTAAGATAGAATATTTGGAAAGAAATATTGAAGAATTAAATGACAAAATAAGAATTTGTGAGTATGAAAAAGATACTTTAAAAAAAGAGAATATTGAATTAAAAAAACTTATAGAAGAATTACAAAATAAAAAAGAAGAAGATAATAACGATATTTTAAATAATGCTGTAAATATAAGCTCGGAATCTTTGGAAGAAGTGGAAAAATTAAAATCGATGAGAGAAATTATAAAAGCTTTAATAAGTGATTTAAAAGAGACTTTTGAATTTTTAAACAGTGAAATTGATAAAATAGTTAATTTTACAAAAAGTACTACTCAAAATTTTGACGGACTTAAAGTTTCAATTGAAGAGATAAATAATGTTATTCAGTTAATAAAAGATATCTCCGAACAAACAAATCTTTTAGCTTTAAATGCGGCTATCGAGGCGGCAAGGGCTGGGGAGCACGGAAGGGGCTTTGCGGTAGTAGCCGATGAAGTGAGAAAACTTGCGGAGAGAACACAAGAGGCTACAAAAGAAGTTGAAGTGACTATTAATTCACTTAAACAAAATTCGGGAGTGATAATTACTGAGAGTAAATCTCTTGTGGAAATTACAGATAAAATGTATGAACTTTTACAAGAATTCAAAGATACATTTACGGAACTTTATGATGTGGATATAAAATCAATAGAGGAACTTAACAAATTGATTGAAAAAATAGAAAAACTTAATGAAAAACTCAAAAGAATAATTAAATAAGGAATATTTTTTGCTTAAAATAAAAAAATAAAGGCATATTAATGAGGGTCACTCAATTCACGATTTTTAATAATTTTATAAACTCACAACAAAACGATTTAAATGCCCTTACAAAAGTCCAAAATGAATTGGCTTCCGGTAAAAAAATAGAATATATGTTTGATAATCCTGTGGTTTTTACAAAAGATTTAAAATTTCAAGAAGAGATAAATTCTTTTACACAAGTAAAAAAAAGCGCACGGTTTGCCAAAACTTTTGCAAATGAAACGGATACCATTTTAAACGAGATATCAAATACTCTTGATAATTTTAAAGTAAAACTTATTCAGGCCTCAAACGATACTAATAATTCTACAAGTAGGATGGCTATCGCAAAAGAGCTTGAAGGTGAATTGAATCATTTAAGAGACCTTGCAAACACTTCGCTTGATGGTAAATATATTTTTAGTGGAAGCGCATTTGACAAAGCTCCTATAAGCAGTGATTTTAAATATGAAGGTAACAATAAAAAAGTAAAAGCTTTTATGGGAAACGGTGTTGAGAGAGAATATAATATCGATGGGAAGAGTCTTTTTTTAGGAAGGGATGATGATTATAAAAAACACATAGGTCTTAATGTGATTCAATACGATAAAATAAAAGAGTTTCCTAATTTTGTGGTAAGAAAAGACGGAAAATATTATATTGATAAAGATAATCCCCAAGATTCCATTGCCAATACGGAAAATGTTCAAAAAGAATTTGTTACTATCGATAAAGATAAAATAGATACGACCCCAATAAGGGCTTTAACGGGAATTAGAGATTTTAAAAACAGTGATGGCACTTATACCTCGGGTATTAATTATTTTTTTATTCAAGGTAAAAGAAGTGACGGCAGTGCTGTAAATACATCTTTTCAACTCAGTAACGATACAAGTATTAAAACACTTCTTGATAAAATTGGAGAAGTTTATGGAAATACGGATACTTCTAAAAATGTAGACGTATATCTTAACGATGCTGGTGAAATTCAAATAAAAGATTTTAAATCAGGGAAAATGATTAGTGATTTTTATATGGTTGCAGGTGGAAAAAGTTTCAAAAACCAAACCGCTCCTTCTTCAATAAAAGATTTAATACGTGGAGATTCTAATGCAAACCCTTATGATGTTGCTCTTTTTCAAAAAAGCAATTTCGATTCAATCAGAAATATTACCACAATAAGTGCAAACGGCGGATTTAAAGATAATAAAACTTTTAAATTTTTTTCAAATTTCAAACTTATAGACAATTCAAGAGATGCGTTGCCGGAAGATAAAATTCAAGATGTTATAGGTAAAAAAGCACTTGATCCAAGTGACGGGAATATCGCAGTGATAGACCATTTGAATCTAAGCGGAACAGATATAAACGGTAACAGTGTCGATGTGGATTTAAGTATTGATTCGAATACAACAGTGCAGGATTTGCTTGATAATATAAAAAATAATTTCGGAGTCGATGTAAGAATTGAAAACGGTGAAATTATTATGAGCGATAATTCCGTTGATAATACTGAAAAATCAAAATTTTCTTTAAAAATCACCGCCAAAGAATCCAACAATTCCAATCTTGAAGCATTCAGAAGTGAGGATGTTGCCAATTTTAATGAACTTTTTTTTCAAAAAATCGGAAATCTTTTAACTTCAAATATATCTCAGATAACAGCTGATAAAGAGTATATTTATAAAAACGGGGAACTGTTGATTCAACAAAACCCTCAGGCACAGCATTATGCCAGAGAAGAAACGGTATTAGCCGATACAGTGAATTTATCACCTGCAAATTATCCTCAAACAATAGAACTAAGATATTATGACATAAGCGGAAATTTTAAAAAGGCTGTAATTACATTAAGAGATAAACCGGATAATAATGGACATTTGTCTACATTTGAAGTTGACGGAAACGTATATGATATTTTAAATGAAAACGGCGAAAAAACACCGGCACATACTTTTATTATGACACAAAATTATCTCGACAAAGATACCTGTAAGATGTGTCATAAGCAAACAGTTACAAAAGGTGTGACTTACAAACAGCTTGGTGATGTTGTTTCTATGCTTATGAGTGGTGATTTACCAGATGGTATTTCATATAATGATGCTGTAAATAAAGCTGAAAAAAAAGTAAAAGCCGGAGTTGATGAAAAAGGAAAATTTTTTGTTAAAGATTTGCAAAATCAGATAACGAATTTAAGAGTGGGAATGTATAACGAAAATAACAATTTTTATTTTCAGGCAAATAATGCTGTTGAATATGATAAGCCGGAAGTTGATTTTTTTGATACATTGCAAAAAGCGATTGAAGCGGTAAAAAACGGAGAAAATTACGCAAATGCAGATGTTGATTCAAGAAATTTCGGTATTCAAGGAGCAATTGAAGCAATTGGTCATGTTATGGACAGAGTCAGAAGAAGTCATGCAAAAATAGGCGCCGTATCGCAAGAGTTTGATTTAAGTATACAAAGAGTGGATATGCTTGAAAATCATGTAAAAGAACTTCAATCCGATAATATCGATACGGATATAGGTAAAGCTACAATGAGATTAAATTCTATTCAAACTTCTTATCAAGCTCTTCTTGCAAGCATAGCAAAAGTAAGTAATTTGACGCTTCTTAACTATTTAAGATAAAATTCCATAAAAAAGGATATGGAATTTTAAGGAAATCTCTTTTTTTATTACTTTTTGCATTAATAATTTTTCTTGGTGTTGCAACATTTATACCGAATTTTCATTATGTAGGTAAAATAGGTGAATTTTTAGGAAAACTTAATTTTACTCTTTTTGGTTATTTCGCTTATATAGTTTTTTTATATTTGCTTTGGATTTTGTATCTTGGTTTTAAAAATAAGTTTGATTTCAAAAATTCATTGCGTGTACTTGGTGTTTTGGTACTTTTTTTTGACTTGCTTTTTATTCAGAGCCTTATTTTTAAAAAAGGAGTAATTGGAAATATTTTTGTAAATACTTTAAGCAGTTTTATAGGAATTTTTGGTGTAATACTTCTTGTTTTGGTAATAGCTGGATGGGGTATTTTTATGATTTTTGAAGAAGAAGTTTTTGATTATTTTAAAAAATTAAATTTAAATAAGCACACTTATAAAAAAACAAAAAAAACTAAAAAACCAATTGAAGAAAATATAAAAAATATTCAAGATGATGAAGATGATAACGAGGATTTAAATCAAAATTTCATACCAGATATTTATAATGTTGAGAATATAGAACTTGACGAACCTGAGGATTTAGAAAATGAAATCAAAATGGCAAGTGAAGAAAAAATTGAAGCTCCTATTATAAAAAACACTCCTGAAATTGATAATAACGAATCTGAAAATATAAAACACGATAGTAATATCCAGAAAAAAGAAAAAGATGAAACTAAACAAGTAACGCATGCTACCGAGCTTGAAGACACCAAAAAACTTTTAAGCCAGATAGAAATTGGCGAAAGAAGCAAACCTAAAAACTGGAAATTTCCATCACTTGATTTTCTTGCAAAACCTCCTAAAAAAAGAACCGAAATAAATGAAGCTGAAATTGACAAAAAAATAAAAATATTAATAGAAAAATTAAAACAGTTTAAAATAGAAGGCGATGTTGTAAGATATTATGTGGGACCTGTTGTTACAACTTTTGAATTTAAGCCTCTTCCTCATATAAAGGTAAGTAAAATACTGGCTCTTCAAGATGATTTGGCTATGGCGCTTAAAGCCAAATCCATAAGAATTCAGGCTCCTATCCCTGGAAAAGATGTTGTGGGAATTGAAATACCAAATGAAAAACAAGAAACAATATACCTTAGAGAGATTCTTGAAAGCGATATATTTAAAAAAGCAAAATCTCCTCTAACTTTGGCACTTGGAAAGGATATAGTGGGAGCTCCTTTTGTAACAGATTTGGCAAAACTCCCACATCTTTTAATAGCGGGTACTACGGGTAGCGGAAAAAGTGTAGGGATTAATGCAATGATTTTATCGCTTCTTTACAGAAATTCCCCGGATGAGCTTAAATTTGTGATGATTGACCCTAAAATGCTTGAATTTTCCATTTATAATGATATCCCTCATCTCTTAACACCTGTAATAACAGAACCTAAAAAAGCCATTACCGCACTTAATGCAATGGTAAAAGAGATGGAAAGACGCTATAAACTTATGGCGAAAATGAAAGTTAAAAATATAGAAAACTATAATAAAAAAGCAGATGAAAAACTGCCTTATATTGTAATAATAATTGACGAGCTGGCGGATTTGATGATGACAAGCGGCAAAGATGTCGAGTATTCCATTGCAAGACTTGCCCAAATGGCCAGGGCAAGCGGAATACATCTGATAGTAGCAACTCAAAGACCAAGCGTTGATGTTGTAACAGGGCTTATTAAAGCGAATCTTCCAAGTAGAATTTCATTTAAAGTCGGACAAAAAATAGATTCAAAAGTAATTTTGGATCAATTTGGAGCGGAAAGTCTGCTTGGACGTGGAGATATGCTCTTTACGCCTCCGGGAATTACAGGGCTTATCAGACTTCATGCGCCTTTTGCAAGTGAAGATGAGATTGAAAAAATAGTTGAATTTCTTAAATCTCAAAGAGAAGCCGAATATGATAACTCGATAATTAATACAATCGAAAGCGCTACCGATATTGAAGATGAACTTGATAATGTGGACGAACTTTTTGAAGAAGCGAAACAAATTATTCTTACTGAGAAAAGAACAAGTATCAGTTATCTTCAAAGACGGCTCCAAATTGGGTATAATAGAGCTGCAAATATTATCGAGCAAATGGAAAGAAAAGGAATCCTCTCACCTCCTAACGCAAAAGGTCAGAGGGAAATATTAATATAGGAGAAAGAAATGAAAAAGTTTTTTTTAATTCCAATCGGTGTTTTATTTATTGCGGGATGTGCAGATAAACCGATGGCTACGAATGTAGTGCAATTGGCAGGTGATCAAAAAGTTTTGGGGTGGCAAGATACTAATGAAACCCAAAAACAAAAAGTTAAAGTTATTGTTAAAAAAGTCTATGTAAAAGAAAAAATAAAAGACTCTGATGGTGACGGAGTTCCGGATAGTATTGACAAATGTCCGAATACTCCTAAAAATACAGCTGTAAATCATTACGGGTGTCCGGTTATAGCAACTCTTAGAATTAATTTTGATTTCAATAAATGGAATGTAAAAAAAATATATTATCCGCAAATTAAAAAAGTGGCGGAAGTTTTAAAAGCAAATCCAGCTCTTAAAATAGAAATCGACGGATATACCGATAACATAGGAAGTGAAAAATATAATTTAAAACTTTCTAAAAAAAGAGCGGAAGCTATTAAAAATGTTCTTGTAAATGTATACCATATTAATTCTAAAAGGATAATTACGAAAGGTTATGGAGAAAAATATCCTTTGGTGCCAAATACAACTCCTACAAACAGAGCATTAAACAGAAGAGCGGAAATTATAGATATTACCAATAAAAAATAATTAAACTTTTTTTCCGTTTATATAAAGCTCTTCCACTTCGTTTGTATGCAAAATTATTTGCATAGGGATATTTTCTTTTTCTTTTACTTTTCCGGGAAGTTTAAAAGTGATTAAATCCGCATCTTTCCCCTTTTCTATACTGCCGTTATTTAGTTTCAGTTGATTTGCCGCATTTATAGTTACGGATTTGAGCAAATCTTTTGCAAGATATTTAGGGTGTAAGTCGGTATGCATTAAAAGTGCGGCTCTTATCTCTTTGAAAAGATTAAGAGAATAGTTACTGCTCATTCCATCTGTTGCAACTGAATAAGGGATTGAATGGTTTTTAACCTTTTCAAGGTCAAGTTTTCCGACATTTAAAAGTCTGTTTGAAATAGGACAATGAGCTATTGAAGCGTTTATTTCGCTGATTTTTTGGAGCTCTTTATCATTTGCATATACACAGTGTATGAATGTTGTATTAGTATTTTCAAATTTTTCCAAAAATTCCATTGGTTTAATTAAAGGTTTTGCATTTTTGAAATGTTTTTCGAAAAATATTTTAAATTCGCCTTCGCCTTTGTCAAGCCATTTTCTCTCAGCCAGACTTTCCATAAAGTGAGCCTGAATGGGAACGTTTTCTTTTTTTGCTATATAAATCACTTTATCCATTAACAATGGATGAACCGAATATGGAGAATGAATGGATATAGCCGGTTTGAAAGTATCGCTTTGTAAAGTTTTTGATTCTTTAAATCTTGCTAAAAAATCCTGATACACAGCATCTGCAATAGCCGGATTTGTACCGATTATTTCGTTAAAATATACAACTTTTAAAGGCGAATGTTTTAAATATTTCAAATCTTCTCCGCTTGAACTTATTTCGCCAAAGGCGCAGACTCCGCTTTTTTTCATCTCTTCAATTGCACTTTTGTAGCACTCCCCTTTACATTGTATAAATAGCTCTTCTCTTGAATCGATTACCGAATCAAGCCATGTAATAAAATCGCCGTAATTAAGAGATGTTTTGTTTTTGCTAAATTCCAAATGTGTGTGAGTGTTTATAAGAGCCGGCATTATTACTGAATTTTTACCAAGATATATCGATTCTCCCGGGAGATTGTATCCCACATCTATTATTTTATCCGAAAAAAGAACTTCGGCGTTTAATAAAATTTCGTTTTTTTCATTCATTGTTACAACATAATCTGCTTTAAGTTTTATCAAAACGTTTCCTTTTTAATTTTCTTAGCAATATTTATGCCAAAATTTTAGTAAAATAACAATAAAAAAGGAGAAAAATTGAAAATAAAAGTAATACACGGACCAAATCTCAATCTGCTTGGAATAAGAGAAGTTAATATATACGGACCTATGAAACTTGAAGATATAAATAAAAATATGGAAAATATTGCAAAACAAAACGGATTTGAAATTGAATTTTTCCAATCAAACCATGAAGGGGATATAATAGACGCAATTCAGGAATCATTAACTGACGGGACAGACGGAATCATAATTAATCCTGCGGCTTTGACTCATACATCAATATCAATCAGAGATGCAATAACGGCTATAAAAAAACCGGTAGTCGAAGTTCATATGAGTAATGTTGCCGCAAGAGAAGAATTCAGACAAAAATCAATGATTAGCGATGTGGTGGCAGGGACTATTACAGGTTTTGGGCCTCTTAGTTATCATTTAGGATTAATTTCAATGATGGAGATTTTAAATCAAATTAAAATGGCACAGGCGCAGCAAGGGCAAAAACAGTAATGAATTACATACTCAATAAAGAAAATGAAATTTATTATGAATGCGGATGGAGCAGTGATAACGCTCTTTTTTTAAGTGTTGACGGGTATAGATACGTCATAACAGATGGACGCTATACCCTTGATGCAAAAGAAAATGCCGATGCAGAGGTAGTAGAAGCGAGAGATTTAATAAAAAAGGCAAAAGAGCTTATTTTAAAACATAAAATCAAGAAATTAAAAATTGATCCGAATAATTGGAGTTATAAATCATATACCGAACTTCAAAAAGTTGTAAATCTTCAAAACGAAGAGAATTTTTCTTTTAAAAAGAGAATGATTAAAACACCAAAAGAGCTTGAAATTATAAAAACTGCGGTAAAAGAGGGTGCAGCGGCGTTTGATGAATTTGCAAAAGTAATTAAAGAAGGTATTGACGAGTTTGAGCTTAGTTTCAGATTTAAAGAAAAGCTTACACAAAGAGGAAGAAGAGCCCTTAGTTTCGAGCCTATTGTAGCAATAAACGAAAATGCGGCAAAACCGCACGCAACGGTAACTGAAAAAAAATTAAAAAAAGGCGATTTGCTGCTTCTTGATGCAGGAATTAAATATAAAAGATACTGCTCGGATAGGACAAGAACTATATATGTAGGCAATGACATTTCCATGTCAAAAAAACAGAAATTTCCAAAAGAGATTCAAAAAGTTTACGATGTTGTATTAAAAGCACAGGAAACAGCTATAAAGGCCATAAAAGTAGGCATTAAAGCAAAAGAACTTGATAAAATTGCAAGAGATATTATAGAAAAAGCAGGGTATGGAAAATATTTTGTCCATTCGTTAGGACACGGAGTAGGGCTTGATATACACGAATGGCCTTTTATAAATTCAAAAAATGAAACTATACTTAAAGAAGGTATGGTTTTTACTATTGAGCCGGGTATATATATTCCTGGAAAATTCGGTATCAGGATTGAAGATATGGTTGCTATCGATTATAACGGTAAATGTGAAGTATTATAGGACAAAAATGAAAATAATAAGAACCTCTTTTTTTCCGGCAAAAATTAAAAAATCAACAAAAAAACATAAAGCTTTAATAGGTGTCGGGTGTAATTTGGGAAATTGTATAAGAAGGTTTAAAAAGCTTTATGCTTTTTTAAATTCACATCCTAAAATTGATATAGTTCAAACTTCGATTATTTATAAAAATCCTCCTTTTGGCTATTTAAATCAACCAGATTTTTATAATACCATTATGGTGATTTATACAAATTTTTCTCCTTATGAACTTTTGAGATTTTTACTTTACACAGAAAAAAAATTTAGAAGAAAAAGAAGTTTTAAAAATGCCCCAAGGACTCTGGATTTAGATATAATTATTTATGACAATTTAACGATTAAAAGACCCGATTTGATATTACCGCATCCTCATTTTAAAAAAAGGGATTCGGTTTTGTTACCACTTGCTTTAAAGGATAAAATTGAAGCTTAAAACATTCACGGCGCCTACATATACGGAAGCATTAAATAAGATTAAAACCGAGCTTGGAGATGATGTTGTAATTGTTTCGAGTAAAGAAATAAAAAGAAAAACCCTAAGTTCCCCGGGATTGTATGAAATAGTAGTTGCAATTGAGGATGATGTAAAAGAATCGGAACCTACAAAAAATGATGATGTACTTTTAAAGCTTTCAACTGCTGCAAAAGAGATTAACTCTTTATCCAAAATGGAAAAAAAAGAAAATGTGAACAATTTAAAACCTGTTAAAAATGATGAAATAATGGCTCTTAAAGAAGAAATTTCGAAAATTGCGGATTCATTAAAATATCTTCAAGCTACCGTATGGGATATAAATAATAAAAATGAACTTGAACTGCCTCCTGAATTTAGTGAAATTTATGCACTTGCAAAATCAAGCGGTATTGATTCTAAACATCTTGATGAGATAATGAGGCTGACTATTAAATATATGCCTCTTAAAATGAGGAAAAACAGAACTGCAATAAAAAGATATTTTCATACACTTCTTAAAAAAATGATTCCTGTAAGACTTGAAAGAGAAATTAAACCTCCTCATAAAAAAATAATGATGTTTGTAGGACCTACCGGAGTTGGAAAAACTACAACCATAGCAAAACTTGCTGCAAGATATGCTTATAAACTAAGTGCTCGCCATAAAGTAGGAATAATTACGCTTGATACATATAGAATCGGAGCTGTCGAACAGCTAATGACATATGCAAAAATGATGAGACTTCCTATTGAAACGGTTGTTGACCCGAGTGATTTTGAAGAAGCGTTAAATGCACTTAGGCATAATGATTATATTTTAATTGATACTGTCGGAAGTTCTCAGCACGATAAAGAAAAAATAGAAAAACTAAGCAGTTTTTTAAAGGTTAACACTTTTGCGGAAATCAATATAAATCTTGTACTTTCGGCAATTACCAAGTATGAAGATTTGACGGATATTTACAATAATTTCTCAATTCTTCCTATTGATACGCTCATTTTTACAAAACTTGATGAAACAAGAAATTACGGCAATATTTTTTCACTTCTTCTTGATACCAAAAAACCTGTTAGTTACTATTCAATTGGACAGGAAGTTCCTGATGATTTGATGGAAGCAAATGCCGAATATCTTTTAAGAGGTATTTTAGAAAAGGAGCTTAGTTGAGAACACAGGCTGATAAACTGAAAGATTTGGTTCAAAACAGCAATACGAAAAAACTTCCTACAAGAGTAATTGCCATAACAAGCGGAAAAGGAGGGGTAGGTAAATCTACAATAAGCGTAAATTTGGGGTATGCTCTTCATTCACTTGGATTTAAAGTGGCTTTATTTGATGCGGATATCGGCCTTGCAAATCTTGATGTGCTTTTAAGGGTGAATGCAAAAAGAAATATATTTAATGTTTTAAAAGGTGAGTGTGAATTAAAAGATGTGGCGGTGGATATTGAAGATGGTTTTACATTGATTCCGGGTGAGAGCGGTGAAGATATTATAAAATATGCGGATGAGAGAAATTTAAATAATTTTTTTACCCAACTTGATTTTTTAAAAGATTACGATTTTTTCATTATTGATACAAGTGCAGGAATTGATAAGAGGGTTCAAGTCTTTTTGGATGCTGCTGATGATGTTTTGGTAGTAACGGTCCCTGAACCTGCCGCTATAACCGATGCTTATGCTATGATAAAAGTTATAAGCGAAAAAAGAGATTTGATTTATATGGTATTAAATGAAGTTTCAAACGAAAAAGAAGCAAGAAATGTTTTTCAAACGATTTATAATGTAGCGAAAAACAATATAAAAAGAGATTTTAGACTTCAAAAATTGGGATTTATTCAAAAAAATAAAATTATTTCAACCTCTTCTATCAAACGACAGCTTTTTGTAAAAGAATTTCCTAATTCTAACGTAACCGAACAGGTATATTCCATTGCCAGAAAATTAGCTAAAATTTCGGAACGGAATGTGCTTGAAAGTAAAAACGGAATAAAAGACTTTTTTAAAAAAATATTTGCAGGTTTTTAAGGAAAAATAATGAGAGGAGAAAATTTTATCTATTTTGGTAGTGTGAGTGGGTTTTTTATAGGAATTATATTTTCTATATTAAAAGGACTTGATTTCTTTGATTTTTTAATGGCAACTTTTTTGGTAACTGCGATTTTTTATATTGTTTCACTTGCAAGTGTATCTTTTTTTGTAAAATATTTAAATATAAAACAATTTGTTTTTTTTAATAAACAGCAAGTAGATGATATTCTTGATGTTCAAATTAAAGAGCTTGAAAAAAAAGAAGATTTTATTATACAAAGTTATGATTTTATTAGAAAAATAGAAGAAGAAGAACTCGAAATCATAAGAAAGAGAAAGAATGTGTAATCCTTACGTTAAAGAACTTGAAGAGTATAAGAAAAACTTGGCAACAGAATATATGCCGGCTGTAAAAGCAATGGCGGCAAGACTTAAAGAAAGACTTCCTGAGAGTGTGGATTTTAATGAACTGGTATCAATAGGTTATGAAGAACTTGTAAAACTCTCTTACAGGTACGATCCCAAGCAAAATGACAATTTCTGGGGATATGCTCAAAAAAGAATATACGGTGCGATGCTTGATTTTTTAAGAAAACTCGATACGTTAAGCAGGGGAGATAGAAAACTTGTAAAACAAATTGATAAAATTATAGAAGATTATGTATGCAGATACAATCACGAACCGAGTAATGAATATTTGAGTGAAATTTTAAATGTGAATGTTGAAAAGATAAAAAGTGCAAGAGCGGCAAATGAAATATATAGCGTAATGCCTATTGAAGACCAGTTGAATTATTTTGAAGATATAGAAAAAAAAGTTGAAGAAGAAGAACTTTTGGAATCTGTTAAAAAAGTTCTTAAAACCTTACCTGAAAAAGAACAGCTGGTAATTCAATTATACTATTTTGAAGAACTCTCGTTAAAAGAAATAGCAGAAATTTTAGAAGTGACCGAAAGCAGAGTTTCTCAGATTCACAAAAAAGTAATAAAAAAAATAAGGAAAGAATTAAATGGCTGAAATCTTATCACAAGAGGAAATTGACGCTCTTTTAGAAGTTGTGGAAGATGAGGAGGTAACTCCGGAAGAGCTTGAAAAAACCCCCGATATATTAGAACAGCGTCAAATAACTCTTTATGATTTCAAAAGACCAAATAGAGTAAGTAAAGAACAGTTAAGAAGTATAAGAGCCCTTCATGATAAAATGGCAAGAAATTTAGCAAGCGATATCTCTTCACTTATGAGAAGTATAGTTGAAATTCAGCTTCATTCGGTAGACCAGATGACTTACGGCGAATTTCTTATGAGTCTGCCAAGTCCGACATCTTTTAACGTTTTTTCTTTTAAACCGCTGGATGGTAAAGGAGTAATTGAACTAAATCCTTCAATAGTTTTTCCTATGATTGACAGGCTTCTTGGAGGTCCGGGCGTTCCATTTGATGCAAACAGGGAATTTACAGATATTGAGCTTAATTTGCTTGATCAGATTTTAAGGGTTATAACTCAAAATATGAAAGATGTCTGGTCTCCTATAATGGAAGTTTATCCTATTGTGGAAGCAAAAGAAAGCAGTCCTAATGTAGTGCAAATTGTAGCTCAAAACGAAATTGTAATAATGGTGGTTATGGAAATTATTATCGGTCAGACAAGCGGAATGATGAATATATGTTATCCTGTTATTTCCATAGAATCTCTTCTTCCAAAACTTGCAAGCAGAGATTTAATGCTTAGTGAAACAAGCAGCAGAAAATCAAGAAACAAAGAACTAAGAGCACTTCTTAGAGGTGCAAAAATAGAACTTGAAGCGGTGCTTGGATATGCCAAACTTAATATGAAAGAAGTTTTGGACCTTGAAATAGGAGATATAATCAAACTTAATAGACCTGCTAATGATACGGTTCTTGTAAAAGTAGACGGAAGAGAGAAATTTATAGCCGATTTTGGTGTAAGAAGATACAGAAGATGTATAAAAATAAAAGAAAAATTAAAAACCGAGCATGATGAGGTTAAAGAAATCTTGGAATATTTGGAACTAAAAAGAAAACAAAAACTTGAACAGATAACAGGAGAAGAAGGTGAATGATTTTATAAATTTATTGCAAAATGAGATTAAATCGACAATTGAAGGTTTAATAGGACTTTCACCTGAAATTGATATTTTATCACACTCAAAAAATATAGGAGAGCCAAAACCTACTTTTGTAAAAATTGAAGTTAAAGTTACACCAAAAGGAAGAATGTGTTTTTTGCTTCCTCCTGCGTTTTCAAGTGCTATTTGTGATTTGATGCTTGGTGGAGAGGGTGAAACAAAAGAAGAAATTGATGCTGATGATTTAGATGCGATTAAAGAGATTATTTCAAATATTCTTGGAGCTTTGAGTACAACACTTCAAGCACAGCCCGATATGCCTGAACTTAAATTTGAAATTATTGATGTAAAATTTGTAACTCAAAAAGAAGATTTTTCAATCTACTCTTATATAGTCAATTTTAATTGTAAAGTAAAAGAAATTGCAGGTGTATGTGCCGTTTTGTTTGATGACGCTTTTTTATCGATTTTTCAAGATGAAGAGAGTGTGAGTGAAACTCCATCAGTTTCTTCCGTAGTAAGTGAAGAAGTTAAAAATCTTGAAATGTTAATGGATATTAAATTACAGCTTCGTGTTAGAATCGGCAGTAAAATTATGCTTTTAAAAGACGTTATTTCAATGGATATCGGAAGTGTTGTCGAACTTGACCAACTGGCAAGCGAACCACTTGATATATTGATTGATGATAAAAAAATAGGTGAGGGTGAAGTTGTAATAGTAGACGGGAACTTCGGTATCCAGATAACTTCTATCGGAAGTAAGGCTGATAGGCTTAATACTCTTAAAAAAGGATAATCTTTACATTTTGAAATTATTTTGATAAATTCCACATAAAAAAGGCAGGCGGTGTTTAAATTCAGTGAAGTAAGCGATTTATGTATCAAATGCGGTAAGTGTATTCCCGGATGTACAATACACAGGGTAAATCCTGATGAAGCAACATCTCCAAGGGGTTTTTTGGATATTTTAAAAGGTGTGCAAGAGGGTGAAATTGAAATAGACAAGAATCTTAAAGATACTGTTGAATCTTGTTTTTTATGTAATCAATGTGTGGAAGTGTGTCCAAGTTCACTGCCTACTGATTTTATGATTGAAAATGCAAGAGCCAAAGTTGCCGAAAAATACGGAATCGCGTGGTGGAAAAGAGCGTTTTTCTTTATGCTAAAACACAGATGGGCTTATGATTTAGTCAGTAAATTTGGATTTTATTTTCAGACATGCGGATTTAAGATTGAAGAAGAAAAAAAATCGATAAGAAGTAAATTTAATCTTCCTATGCTTAAAAAAGGAAGACTTCTTCCCGCATTTAGAAAAAAAACATTTCTAAAAAAATATCCTGAAAGAATAGAAGCTAAAAATCCTCAAAAAAAAGTAGCGATATTTATAGGATGTCTTGCAAATTATAACTATACCGAAGTCGGAGATGCTTTGGTTGATATTTTAAAATTTTTAAATATTGATATTTTTATTCCGAAAAAACAGGCGTGTTGTGGGGCACCGGCATATTTTACGGGAGATTTTAAAACAACAGAGGAGCTTATAAAAAGAAATATAGAATATTTTGAGAGTTTTTTAGATGAAGTTGATGCTATATTGGTCCCCGAAGCCACATGTACGGCTATGCTTAAAAAAGATTATGAAGAGTATATAAAATATTATATGCCAGAAATGCTTGATAGACATAAAAAAGTAAAAGCTAAAATATTTGGAACCACCGAGTGGCTGTATAAATATACAGACCTTGAAAAAAGACTTGAAGAGATAAAAAAAAGCGATAAAAAAATCACTTACCATGATGCGTGCCATTTTGGAAAAGTATTTAATATAAGAGCTGAGCCAAGGAATTTAATTTCCAAAAACTATACCATCAATGAAATGGAAGATCCTAATGTATGCTGTGGATTTGGAGGAATAACAATCCAAAGTGAAAAATTTGATTTGGCAAGAAAAGAAGGACTTATTAAAGCCGAAATGATTAAAAAAGTCGATGCAGAGTATGTAAGTGCCGAATGCAGTGCATGTAGAATGCAGATAACAGAACACCTTGACAAAGTTGGTGATAACAAACTTTTTAAACACCCTCTTGAACTTATTGCGGAAGTTATCAGAGAAGAAGGGTAATGAGTAGACGGGTGGATGGGTGGATTGAATTTATTAATTTTAAAAAGGGAAAATTTTGATTGAATTTTGGCAGCATATATATTCTCACATTAATCCGATAGCTTTTTCATTTTTAGGTTTTCAGATTCACTGGTACGCAATAATGTATATTACCGCTTTAATTGTAGGTTATTTTCTTGGAATCAAATTTGGAGAAAAACTCGGATTTGATAAAAAAACAATTGACGAATATTTCATATGGGCTGAAAT
>JALVVX010000016.1:30174-52599 GCA_027038555.1 Nautiliaceae bacterium
AGTCTTGCTTATTATCTTCAAAACGATTTTGAGGTAACGGTTTTTGAAAAAGATAAATGGGGAGGTAAGGCTTATACTCAAAAAGTGGAAAATTATCTTTTTGAAGAAGGTGTTAACGGATTTTTGAGTAATTCTCCAAAAACTATGGAACTTTGTAAAGAAATAGGAATAAACCCCGTTAAAGCAAATGAAAATGCAAAAAAAAGATATATTTATGATGATAAACTTATAGAAATTCCTCTTAAACCGCTTGATTTTTTAAAAAGTGATATAATGAGTTTAAGTGGAAAACTAAGAATTTTGAAAGAATTTTTTGTAAAACCGAAATGCGTTGAAGAAAGCGTTGAAGAGTTTGCGACAAGAAGGCTTGGAAAAGAATTTATGCAAAAAATGATGGTTCCCATGCTTGCTGGTATTTATGCTTCAACTCCAGAAATTACTTCAATGAATGCCGCGTTTCCCAAACTTAAAAAAATAGAGTGTGAATACGGCTCTTTATTTAAAGGTATGATGAAACTAAAAAGAGGAGGTCAGCCAAGCGGGGAGCTTCATTCGTTTGAATATGGAATGAGTGAATTTATAAACAGACTAAAAGAAAAAACAAAAGCAAATTTTATAAAAAAAGAAATAAGCGATATCGATGAACTCAAAGATTTTGACAAAATTGTTTTAGCTACGCCAGCATATGAGTCTGCTAAAATTTTGCAAAAATATGATAAATTATCAAATCTTCTTTCGAAAATAGATTATAACCCTGTGGCAATTGTAGGATTTGATTTTGAGACAATAAAACCTGTCGGATTTGGAATCCTTACGATTAAAGAAAAAAGTCTTGGGGTTTTAATGGATAAATATATTTTCCCAAACAGAAACGGTGTGCGTGTAATGGCTGGCGGTGCGAGGTTTCCTGAAATTAAAGAAATGGATGAAGAGGAAATTATCGAATTGGCAAAAAAAGATATAGAAAAAATAACGGGAGCTAAAAATCCAAAAATAACATGGTTGAAACTGCATAAAAAAGCGATACCGAATTATTCACTGGGTCATCAAAATTTAATTAAAGAAATCTTTGAAGAAGCGAAAAAAGCAGGTATAATCCTTACAGGAAATGCATATAAGGGTGTAAGTTTTAACGACTGTATTAAAAATTCTTATGAACTTTCACAACAGATAAAGGAAGATAATGTTTGAGAATCTTTCATATTCACTATTTAATTATTTTGATTCTATGCCGTATATTGTAAGTTTTATTGCGGGATTGCTGTCTTTTTTATCACCTTGTGTTTTGCCGCTTGTACCGATTTATTTTTTTTATATTACAGGAATAAGTGCCGTAGAACTTCAACAAAGACCTTTAAATAAAGAAGAAAAATTTAAAATTTTTATAAATTCAATAATGTTTATTTTGGGATTTTCTGTTGTTTTTATACTTATAGGTGCGGCAATGGCAAATCTCATCGGTAATTTTTTTAATAATAAAATATTTAATATTGTTGCCGCGGTTGTGATAATAATTTTCGGTCTTCATATCGGAGGCTTTTTTAAAATTAAATTTTTACAGTATGAAAAAAGACTAAATTTGCAAAATGTAGGCAGCTTTTTGCTTGGAGTTTCATTTGCACTCGGTTGGACACCTTGTATCGGACCGATTTTCGGAACAATTGTAGGAATGGCGGCTACTGAACCTACAAAAAGTATTTTTATGATGGTTTTATATACATTAGGACTTGCTTTGCCTTTTGTATTAATGGCTTTATTTACGGTAATGAGTTTAAAAATAATTGAAAAAATGAAAAAATATATGGGTATAATAGAAAAAATAAGCGGTATTCTACTTGTCTTGGTAGGTCTTTATATGCTTTATAAAGGTTTAAAATGAAAAAATTAATGTTTTTAATACCGGCTTTTATATTGGCAAAAAGTTATACTTTTTGTCTTTCATGCCATAATGGTAGAAAACAGGTAAATTTAAATAATTTAAAAAAAAGTTATATCCAAAAAAGACTCAATGAGCTTAAAAAAGAGAAAAACACAATGGGCTATATAGCAAAAAGTTTATCAACAAAAGATATAAAAGAAATTTTAAGAATCTACGGAAGGGATTAAAATGAAAAAAATGTTAGGAAGTATTGGTATTGTATTGTTAATAGGAGGGTGTACTGGTAATAATGCGGTAATAGATAAGAAAATAAAAGAAGTAAATACTGATAAAATACTTATGAAAAAATATCATATAACAACCAATAATCTTATAAAATTCGGTGAATATTATATATTTTATACACCTGGACCTAATGGCACGGATATAGTTTTTTTAGATAAAAATTTCAATGAAGTAAAAAAATTTTCCACTCCTTATTTTTTGGATACGAAAAAAATTTCAGTTGCAAATAATAAGATTTATGTATTGGGTGTAAATGAAGAGACATATTTTCCGGAACTTTTAATATTGAATAAAGATGGAAAACTTATAAAAAAAGATGTTTTTTCAAAAAAATATGCATTGCCAAAAGATATATATATTACAAAAAAAGATAATTATGTTTTGATAGATGTTTTTAATAACGGTAAGAGCTTTGCTCAAATATATAAAAACGGTAAACTTATTAAAAAAATTAAATTAAATAATTCATTAAACGGCAATTTTGTATTTAAAGACGGAAATGATATTTTTGTAATAGGAACTGTTAAGGGAAATAATGAAGATGCTTTTATAAGTAATGTAACAAAAGGATGGATACGTTTTTTTGATTTGGGAATGGATGAAAATATTGACAGCTTTAAAATAGAAAGTAATAAAATTATATTAAATTTGCACTCAACAGATGAAATGGGTGCAGATAGTTATTATAAAATTGTTATTGATAAAAACGGAAAAATACTAAAAAATAAATGTAAAATGAAATTTGCACCACTTCCTATGAAGTTTAGAACATAATATGGTATAATAAGTTTCGAAATCTATATAAGGAGATAATATGAAAAAATTATTAGCATTAGCAGCACTTGGTGTAATGGCATTTGCATATCAAGATTGCGCTATGTGTCATAACGGTGGTATGGCAAAAAAACTCGATACTTTAACACCAGCACAAATCGAAGCTAAAATGAAAGAATTCAAAGCCGGAAAAGGTAATCCTATGATGGTTAATATAGCTAAAAGTTTAAGCGAAGCTGACATTAAAGATGCAGCTAAAAAATACGGGAAAAAATAATTTCCCTGTTTTTTTATTTTTTATCTATAAAGTGCCTGTCACTTTATAGATAAAAAATAAAAAAGCCCAAAAGGGCAAGGTTGTTATTCGTGAGTAACAACCGGCATTGGTGGTTCGTTTTCAAGAACTTTTTTAGCATCTCCGTATTTTTTGTACATTTTCATTCTGTAATTGTAAATGTCATTCATTTCTCTAATATCTTGCATTACTTGGAATACACCATGCCAGTGTGCATAATCTGGGCTTCCCATAGCTGCACCATGTCTGAATCTTCTACCTTCATGATGCCATAGATAATAGTATAGTTTGAAGAATGGGTCGCTCCATACATCTGCTTTGATTAAACCTTTTGATTTAAGGTCTTTCATCATTTTGTTTGCAAATGATTTATATTGGTTGTAAATTGTTACAGCAGCATCTACTCTTTGGAAATAGTTGTTTGTAAATGTTGCTTGGTGACAAGTCATACAAACTTTTTTCATATCAGCTCTTGCTGCTTCTGGTCCGTTTGGATTACCTGCTTTGGCGTTACCTCTGATTACAGTTTTTCCGCCTTCTATTTTTCCTCCACCTTTCCAGAATGCCCATCCGGCAGTTTCATCTCCGCCAGTTCTTAGGAAGCTATCAGGTGCCCAAAGGTTCCATTTAAGTCTAAGTGATACGTTATGTGTAGCTTTAAGTCCGTTAATTGATGACATATGACATGTAAAACATGTAGCAGCTCTTAAAGTTTTTCCAGGGATTTGTTTACCTGTTTCAAAGTTATAATCTTTTTCATTTGTATCATAAATATGACCGTGAACGCTTGATTCGAAAATTTCTTTCATCGGATGGTCAGGTCCTAAGTGGCAGTTTCCACAGCTTGCAGGGTTTCTTGCTTCTGCTGCTGAGAATTTATGTCTGCTATGACATGCTAAACAGTTTCCTACACCACCATCTGGATAAAGTGAAGCAATACCGTCACTTGGCCATGTTCTTGGATCAGGAACACCGTTTTTATCAAGTTTTACTGTAGTACCGTGACATTGGATACAGATATTAGCTACATTTAAATCAGCTGTTTTCGGATTGTTTTGGTTAGCATAATAAACAGGGCCATCATTTCTGATACCTTTTGCCATTTTATCACCAGGTACACCGTTAAGTGAAGGGTTTTTACCTTTTAAACTTTCATAATAATAAGAAAGTTTACTCATTAAATAACCGTGTTTAGTACCGTTTACCGCGAGCCATTGTGCTCCACCTCTTGCATGTCCTGAATTTAGGTATTCAGTAACTTCTTTGGCGTGACATTTTGCACAAGTTACAGATGAAACTGCAATTTGTACTGTCCAGTTAGCACCTTGCATTGGGTGGTTTTTGAATGCAGTCGGATAGTTTTTTGGTACAACGTGACATTCAACACAACCTACACCTGCTTTTGCGTGTTTTGAATGTTGCCAATCTGCAACAATTCCAGGGTCACTAGTTTTGTGACACATTAAACATTGGTCGTTACTTACACCTTTTGGATGGAAGTTTTTAAGTTTTACATAGTTTGGATTTGAGTCTAAGCTGTTAGCCGCAAATGCAACAGATGTGATTGCCGCAACGCTTAGTCCTGCTGTTAGTGCTTTTTTCATTTTCACTCCTTTTGAGACTATCTCTTTAAAATTCTATATAAATAACGTGTCTCAAAAGTGCCAAAAAGAAACTTTTTTTAAAATTTTTAATATTTTCCTTTAAGAGAACCGAAATATTCTATTTCTTCGGCTTTTTTTTCTTCATTTAATTTTTCAACCGTTTTATTTGTATCGATATCTTCCATCATTTTATCAAGTTCTTCTTCACAATAACTCATGTGCATATCAGCACTGATAATAAAAGGCATCTCTTCAATCTGTCTTAATTTGTCAATTTCTTCTTCTACACATTCGCCTTCTATTGTGATAATTATCACACCTTTTTCTTTATCTCCGAAATGCACTTCGCAAAGAGGGCTTTCTTGAAGATTCATCCATACGGCATCATAATTTTCTGGTCTTGTTTTAACAATAATACTTGAAATATTCATTTATTCTCCTTTTAATTTCCAAATTATTATTTCACTTGGTGAATAACTTATAATTTTGTTTTTGCTTAGATATTTCATATCAATTAAAGGCATTTGATGACCTGTTAACAAAAACAGAGGTTTTTTATTCATATCAAAAACTTTTATATTGTTTTTTTCATCAAATTGAATTGCAAATGTTTTTAAATTAGGACTTATTGCACTTGCATAAGGCAAAAAATTTGCATTTAATGTTAAAACTTCATTTTTATTAATTATATTATATATGGCAATCCTTTTGTCACTGCTTCCGTTTATTACATAATTTTTTACAAAATCAAGTGAAATTGTTTTATCTTTATTGAATCCTTTTATTTTTGCTATTTTTTTTCCTGTTTTAATGTCTACTATTTTGATACTTCCGCTTTCATCTCCTATTACAGCTTTTGTTTTGTTTTCATTAATTGCATATGTTGAGAAAACATAACTTCCAACTTGTGTTCGATAAATGACTTTTTTTTGTTTTAAATTAAAAAGTTCCACTTCATCACTTAATAAAGCTATAAAAATATTATCATTATCAATATATCTTGCTTTCATAAGTGTATCTTTTGTTTCATAAATATGTGTAAGTTTTTTATTTTTTAGATTATAAATATACATTTCTCTTTTTGCATCTTCTCCCTGTGCCAAGATATATATATTTTTTTTATCAGGGGATATATCAAGCGAATAAATTGGCATAGAAATTAATTCTCCCATAAAATCATGTATTTTCGGAAGTGTTATTTTATCGATGTTTTTATTTGTTTTAAAATCATTGATTAATATAGTACCGTTTTCAAGTCCTATTACTAATAATTTTTTATTAAAAGCTATTTTTGATATGTAATAATCGTATCTGTAAAGTTTTTCAGGTTTTAATATTGTTGTTGCAAAAGAAAAAACTATACTTATTAATATTAAAATTATTTTTTTCATTTTTTGCCTTTAAATTATTTTTACATCTATTGCATATGTAGGACAAACACTTATGCAAAAGCCGCATGCCGTGCATTTTTCCAAATCAATTACAGGATTAAACATTCCTTTATATATTATAGCATTTTCTTCGCAAATGTCTTGACAGGAAAAGCACATAGTCTGATTCCAAGCAAGACAATTTTTTGGATTTATAATAAATTCTGCATTTAGTTTTTCTTTTTTGAATTTTATATCAAGCACTTCATCGGGACAGGCGGTTGCACATTCATCGCAAAATGTACATCCGTTTATTCCGAATTTAATTACAGGAATGTTATTTTCTATTTCAATAATATTTTCAGGGCATGCATTAATGCAATCTTTGTTTTCGCATTCAATACATTTTAAAAAATCTTCTTTTTTATCAAAATATGGAGGATAGATGAAAGATTTAAAAGGAGAGGAAACTCTCCTGAAAAGATTTCTTTTTTTCTTGTCTATCATTTAAGACCTGCATTTGCTTTCATTGATTCGAATTTATTTTCAACTACTGGATTTAAGTTTGCCTGAGGAGCATGGCATGTTGTACAAAAATATCTGCTTCCTGCAACTCTTTTAATATGTTTACCGCCTTCGAAATTATCAATAAAATGGTCTTTTGGCATAGGAGTTACACCAAGTGTCTTTGCATTTTTAGGTAAATGGCAGCTAAGACACATATTGTTTTTTACAGTAATAGGAACCATTCCTTTAATACTATGAGGAATCATAGGAGGTGCTGTCACATATGATTTTTTAAAAGGTTTAACTTTTCCCGGAACAGGAGCTTGTGACGTATAAGTTACAACTGGTAAATTTTGTGACCCTTTATTAAGACTTGCTTTTCTTATACCTGTTACTTCAACTTTTTTACTTGAAACATTATTTGCAGATGTGCTTTGATTGCATCCTGCGAATAACAAAAGTGCAGTAGCAGCACTAATTAGAACTATTTTTTTCATTTTTTTCTCCTTTTATGAAATTTCTGAGTGAAAATTTTAAAGCATTATCATTGCATACTTCTATGCATCTTCCGCAGTTTGTGCATTCAATCCCGTGTATAAAATCGTCTTTTTTTGTTATTACAGGACTTAATACCTGATTTTCAGGACATATTGCAAAGCAGTTACCGCAATTGGTGCAATTGTCTTTCGTGTGATAAACCCTGATTAAATTTTTAGCACCTATTAATGCATATGTTGCACCTACTGGGCAAATATGTCCGCACCATCCGTTTTTTAAAACAAACGCATCGAAAATAAAAATAACCAAAAGCCACACCCAAGTAAATCCAAGAGTAAAAGCAACTCCTCTTGTGAAAAATCCGATAGGATTTATAAATTCATATGCCGCCGCACCTATAACAGCTGAAAAAATCAGCATAATTACCAAAAAGGCATATCTGAATTTTTTGATTTTCATTGCACTTAATAAATTATCTTTTTCATGATGCGTTTTTCTTCTGACCCAAGCTGCCAAATCGGTAATAAGATTAACTGGACATACCCAGCTACAATATGCTCTTCCGCCGATAATTCCGTAAAAGAGCAAAATTACAACAAGTCCGATAATCAAATTGGAACTGATTATTGCTCCTGCAAAGAGCATTTGTAAAAATGCATAAGGGTCAGTTAAGGGTATTGTGTTAAATAGTTTTGAAAAACTGAGGTTTCCTATTAGTATTTTCCATCCCCAGTAATTTGCCGCAAAATACAAAAAAAGTATTGTAAATTGACTAAGGCGTCTTAGGATGAGATATCTGTTTTTAAAAATTTTATTCATTCCAATTTACTCCCTGATTTAGATTTTGAATTGGATTCTTTTTACTCCAAGGAGTTTTGGTTGTTGTTTTAGTGCTTGCTTTTTTAACTCTTTGTTGATCTTTAACATCCCATCCTTTTACGTACCTATCTCCTGCTTTTCCAAGAAATACTTCTCTTGGGAAAATTTTAATGGCCGGTTTTTCAGTTACACATGCCATTTCACACATACCGCATCCCGTACAATATTCTTCATGAAGTACCGGAATTCTATATGCGTGTTTACCTGTTCTTTTATTCTGTTTCCATTCTATGGTAATTGCTTTATCAAGCTCTGGACATGCTCTATAACAAGCGGTACATTGAAGACCCCAAAATGCAATACAGCTGCTTGGATCTATTGCGGCAACTCCCATTTTTGCATAATCAATTGCGACTTCACCTTTATCATTTTGACACTCTTTTGGTGTAAGAGCACCTGTTGGACACGCATACATACAAGGTATATCATCACACATAAAACAAGGACCGGTTCTTGCAATAAAAAAAGGCGTTCCAATAGGTGCTTTATCACCAGGTGCCGCTAAAAAAAGCGTATCAATTTCCTTTCCGTTAACAATCATTTTATTGTCTCTGTTTTTGCATGCTTCAACACATAAACCGCATCTTATACATGTTTTAATAAATTCATCCTCCGGAAGCGCTCCGGGAGGTCTTAGAGTTAGCGGTTTATCTTTGTTTTCTTCTGCAAATCCTGCAACAACTGCACCAGCGGCAGTAGTTGCCGCTGATAACTGAATCAGATTGTTAAGAAAGGTTCTTCTATCCAAAATATCTCCTAAGCTTTATAAATTTTAACTGCCGCTTTTTTATAGTCTGTTTCTTTACTTAACGGACATGTTGCATCAAGTGTACATTTATTAATAAGGATTTTTTCATCAAACCATGGAACCATTACAAGTCCTCTTGGAGGTTTGTTTCTACCTTTTGTTTCAATTCTTGCTTTAACTTTACCTCTTCTTGATTCGATTACCACCAAATCAAATCTGTTAAGTCCGAGTTCTTTTGCATCTTCTGGGTTCATATAACAAAGTGCTTCTGGCATTGCTCTATAAAGTTCAGGAACTCTCATTGTCATTGTACCTGTATGCCAGTGTTCAAGAACCCTACCTGTACATAGCCAGAAATTGTAACCTTTGTTATCATATTTTGGATCTTCCGGATGCACCATAAACGGTCTCCAGAAAATTTTCGCTTTGTTTGGTAATGGATATTTTTTACTTGTTTTAGGACCTTTTAAATCACCTTTTTTAATTGCTTTAAGAAGCGGTCCGTAGAATGCAAATTTTTCACCAGGTTTTGCATGTTTTCTTGCATACGGGTCATAATCGACATTAAATCTCCATTTAGTTTCATGTCCGTTAACAACAGGCCATCTTAGACCTCTAACTTTATGATATGTATCAAAGTCAGCTAAGTCGTGTCCGTGACCAATACCGAATTTTCTATATTCTTCCCATAGGGCTTTTTGGATAAAGAATCCGTATCCTTTAAATACTTTACCGTCACTTCCCACTACATTTCTAAAATCTCCCTCAGCTTCTGTGTTTGGATGCATTTTACCAGTTCCCGGATTTTTAGCGATTGGATCAGGCCATGGGAAGTTTTTGTGATATTCAGGTCTGTTGAATAGTACATCAAACAGTGTATCTTCCGGAGAATAACCCATTGCTTTTGCTTCTTCTAATACATCTGGTAAAACTGTTCCGTTTGGAAGTTTCCACTCATGCCAAACTTCTTTTAATTTAAATCTTTTTGCAAATTCTGCAATTGTCCATAAATCAGGCATTGCAATTCCAGGAGCTACTACTTGTTGTCTCCAATGTTGAGTTCTTCTCTCTGCATTTCCATAAGCTCCCCATTTTTCATAAATCATACCGATTGGTAAAATTAAATCCGCTACTCTTGCAGATACACCCGGATAACATTCACTTACAACAATAAAGTTATCCATTGTTCTTGCTGCTTTTAGCCAGTGGTTTGCATTTGCTGTATTTTGCCATGGGTTATTTACTTGAACCCATACCCATTTTACATTTCCGTCTTCTATTTCTCTCATCATTTTTAAAAAGTGGTATCCAACTTTTGGATTAATTGTTCCATGAGGAACTTTCCATAATTTTTCAGCTATTTTTCTATGTTTTGGATTTGCTACAAGCAAGTCTGCTGGAAGTCTGTGAGCAAATGTACCAACTTCTCTTGCTGTACCACATGCACTTGGCTGACCTGTTAAAGAAAATGCTCCGTTACCAGGTTCAGCTTGTTTACCAAGTAATAAATGGACCATATAAGATTGTTCGTTAACCCAGCTTCCTCTTACGTGTTGGTTGAATCCCATTGTCCAGAAAGATACAACTTTTCTATTAGGGTCACAGTAAAGGTCTGCTAATTTTTTAAGTTTTCTTTTGAAGCTTTCAAGTGATTCGTTTTTATCACCTTTTGCAATTTTTGCCACATAATCAAGTGTATAAGGCTCAACTCCTTTTTTGAAATCTTCAAAGCTGATTTGCCAGTGCCAGAAAGGTTTTTTACCGGCTGCATGTGTCATTTTCATTTCATCACCGGCTTTCCATTTACCAATAGGACTTAGTGCAATAGCTTCTTCTTGTGTTACTACTTTTGCAACTTGTTTTTCAACAGTGTCTTTTTCTTTTTGTGTTACATGAGGATTGTTTGGATTTCTAAGCCCGTATCCGATATCAGCATGACCTGTGGCAAACACTGTGTGTTTTTTAACAAAGTCCCAGTTTACAGCGTTTCTGTGAACTATTTCTCTTGCAATATAGTTCCAAATAGCAAGGTCGGTATTCGGTCTGAAAATAATTTCCATATCTGCAAGATTTGAACATCTGTTTCTGTAAGTTGAAAGGTTAACAACCATATATTTATCAGGATTATTTAGTTTTGCATCAGATACTCTTGACCAAAGAATCGGATGCATTTCCGCCATATTTGCACCCCAGGTAATTACTGTATCGGTAAGTTCGATATCATCATAACATCCGCTCGGTTCGTCAATTCCGAATGTTTGATAAAATCCGACAACTGCACTTGCCATACAGTGTCTTGCATTAGGGTCGATATTATTGCTTCTCCATCCGGCTTTTACAAGTTTTACAGCCGCATAACCTTCTTGAATAGTATATTGACCAGAACCAAATACACCAACGGCTGTCGGTCCGTATTGATTGTAATATTTTTTAAATTGTTTTTCCATTTCATCAAATGCTCTTTTCCAGCTAACCGGTCTAAATGGAGCATTTTTATCAAATTCACCGTTTTCATTTAGTCTTAATAATGGTTGAGTAAGTCTGTCTGCACCATACATAATTTTTGCGTTGAAATACCCTTTAATACAGTTAATACCTCTATTTACAGGGTTTTCAGGGTCACCTTTAACTGCAACAACTTTGTTTCCTTTTGTAGCCAGCATAATACCGCATCCGGTACCGCAGAATCTACAAACAGCTTTGTCCCATTGCCAGTCTGACTGAGTGTTTTCAGATGCCGCTTTCGCATCTTCTGGGATTGATAATCCCGCCGCACTTGCCGCTGCAACAGCCGCTGTTGTTTTTAAAAAATCTCTTCTATTCATTGACATAATGCACTCCTTTTGGAATTTTAACAATGTTATAATACCTCTTTTACAACTTTTAACTCTTTTTTTAAGTAAAAATTAAGATTATTGGCACATTTTTGGCACTTTTTGTTAACAAAAGTAGGGATGGGAGTGGTGAAGGGGTGGATGAGTGGATGGATGGGTTTGAGAGGGAGTAGGAAGAAGGAATGAGGGATGAGGAAGAAGGAATGATAAGTGTTTTGGAATATGGGTGTATGGGGAGAGGAGGAAGGAGGAAATAGGGATAAAAAAGGGAGATTTTGCAGGTGTGAGTAATGAATATGTGTTTAACGTGATAAACGAATATATAACAATAATTTGACTTTAAAAAAAATTTGATATACAATTTTCAAAAAGGGTTTCGAGCCGTCTTTCCTAAGGCAAAAGCTACGGAATTGCGGCCGATAGGGTTTAATCTGAAAAGATTAAGCCTCCCGGGCTGGAAAGAAACCCTCCTTCATAAGGGGATTTCCGCCCGGTTATACCCTTATGGAGGAGATAGTGAAGAGAATTGTTTTATTTATATTAATTTCTGTTTTTTTATCCGCTTCACAGATTTATATAGCGGCGTCTGCAAATCTTACGTATGTAATGCCTGAAATTATAAAAGCATTTAATGAAAAATATCCGAATATAAAAGTAAATTTTATTACATCAAGTAGTGGAAAACTTACAGCTCAGATTTTAAGAGAAGCACCATATGATATTTTTTTGTCTGCAAATTTGAAATATCCGGAATTTTTGTATTCCAAAGGAATAGGCGTATTTCCGCCTGCAATATATGCGAAGGGAAAAATCTGTCTTTTTTCTATAAAACACAAAAATCTGTCATTAAAAAATTTAAAAACCTACTCTTCCATAGCAATTTCAAAACCCAAAACAACCCCTTACGGAAAAGCCGCTCTTGAATCTTTTAAAAAAGCCGGAATTTACCCTCAAATAAAAGATAAACTTATATATGCCGAAACAGTTGCGGCGGTATTGTCTTATATAAAAAACGGTGCGGATGTAGGGATTATCAGTAAATCTTTAATTTATTCCAAAAATATTAAAAATTTAGGAAAATTTTATTATAAAGATATAAACACATCTTTTTATCATCCTATTAATCAGGGAGTTTTATTGCTAAGCAAAAAAAACGAAGCAAAAAAATTCTATAATTTTTTACTTAGTCAAAAAGCAAAAAAGATTTTAAAAAAATATGGATATGATATAAAAAATAAATAATTCGCAACAAAACTAAAAGGTATGATTTGAATACAATAACTGCTGTTTTGAAAAATATAAAGTCTGTTGATAATATAAATTTACTTGAATTTGAAAAAAGCGGAAATATTATTAAGGTATTGATTTTACAGATGAATATAAATATAAAAAAAGGTGATAAGGCCCTGCTTTATATTAAACCAACAAAACTGTTTTTAAATTCTCAAGAATGCGAATATGAAAACAGGCTTAAAGTCAGAATTGAGGAAATTCAAACAGGTGAAATACTTGCAAATGTCGTTTGCGGTTTTGAAAATCATAAAATTGAAGTTTTGATGCTTAAAGAAAATATTAATTTTGCAAAAAACGCTTATTCTTATTTATATTTTAAATCAAGCGATGTGTCCGTTGAGGTTTTAAATGATTGATTTTACTCCTTTTATTCTTTCATTGAAATTGGCGGTTATCGTAACAATAATTCTTTTAATAATCGGAATACCTTATGCATGGTATCTTTCATCGACAAAATCCAAAATAAAGCCTTTTTTAGAAACAATAACGGCTTTGCCGATTGTTCTTCCACCGTCTGTTCTCGGATTTTATCTTCTTGTATTTTTGTCACCGGATTCTTTTATAGGAGGAATTTTTTATAAACTTTTTAATATAAAACTTGTTTTTTCATTTCCGGGGCTTGTTGTGGCAAGTTCGATATATTCTTTTCCTTTTATGATTCAGCCGATACAAAGCGGGTTTGAATCTTTAAATAAAAATATAATAGAGGCTTCTTTTTTAAGCGGTAAAGGAAAATTAACAACGCTATTTAAAGTGATTTTGCCAAATATTAAACCCGCTTTGTTAACGGCAATAGTAATAACTTTTGCCCATACAATAGGGGAATTCGGAGTTGTTTTGATGGTCGGAGGCTCGATTCCTGGTAAAACGGAAGTTGCAAGTGTGGCAATATATGATTATGTGGAAAATCTTGATTATCACTCAGCCCATATTTACAGTGCCATACTTCTTATTATAAGTTTTTTGGTGCTTTTTATTGTTTATTTTATAAATCACAGGCAAAGAAGAAAATATGATATATATTAATGTAAGTAAAAAATTAAGCGGTGTTGTTGAAAATATGGAACTTAATGTAAAGATTGAATTAAAAAAAGGGGAATTTTTAGCTGTAACAGGTGAGAGTGGCAGTGGAAAAACAACACTTCTTAGAATAATAGCCGGGCTTGAAAAAGCAAAAGGCAGGATAAAAGTCGGTAATGAAATATGGCAGGATGATAAAAAATTTTTGCCTCCTCAAAAAAGAGAAATAGGATATGTTTTTCAGGATTTTGCACTTTTTCCAAATATGAATGTTTTGCAAAATCTTTTGTATGTAAAAAAAGATATTGATTTTGCGATGTATCTTTTAAAATTAAGCGGAATTGAAAATTTAAAAGACAGATTCCCGAATACTTTAAGCGGGGGACAAAAACAAAGAGTCGCGCTTTGCAGGGCTCTTATGAGAAAACCTAAAATATTGCTTTTAGATGAGCCTTTTTCAGCCCTTGATGAGAAAAGAAGAGAGGATTTGCAAGAAAAGCTCTATCTTTTTCATAAAAAATTTGATTTGACGACAATAATGGTTACTCATTCTTCAAATGAGATATACAAACTTGCCGATAATATGTTAGAATTAAAATACGGGAAACAGATAAAATATGGAGATGCCAAAAAACTTTTGATAAATTCAAAGACAAGTGAAAAATTTTCAATAAAAGGTAAGATTATCGATATAATAAAGGTGGATATTATCAATATAGCCGTTATCAGTGTGGGAAATAATATAGTAGAATGCGTTATTTCACAAAATGAGGCTAAAAATTTAAAAATAGGAGAGAGTGTTTTACTCTCTACCAAAGCATTTCATCCTAATATAAAGGTTATAAATGAGAATACTTCTTGTTGAAGATGATGAATTTATCGGCGAATCGATAAAAGATTATTTTGAATTACAGGATAACAGAGTAGATTATTATTCATCTCCGATTAAAGCATTGGAGGAAGTTTATCCTGATCACTATGATGTTTTTTTGCTTGATATTAATATGCCTGAAATGAACGGATATGAACTGTATAACGAACTTAAAAATTATGCAAAAGATGTCCCGGTTATTTTTATTACCGCTTATTCAGATATCGAACACGTTGAAAAAGCCTTTGATTTGGGAGCGGCTGATTATATTAAAAAACCGTTTGAACTTAAAGAACTTGAACTTAGAATCAAAAGACTTGTTTTCAAAAACACAAATGAGATAAAAATAACCGAAAATTATAAATTTGACCTTGATAAATTAAAACTTTTTTATAATGATGAAGAAGTGGATTTGACTCAAAATGAGAAATATTTTCTTGAAATGCTTGTAAAAAATATAGGACAGGTTGTGGAGCTTGAAAGACTCAGGGATTATGTATGGGATGGAAAAGAAATATGTAACAACACAATAAGAACACAAGTTAAAAAACTTAGAAGCAAACTTAAAGAAAACTTTATTAAAAATGTCAGAGGAATCGGATATAAAATTGAAAAATTCAAGTGATTTTAAGTTCGATTTGACTTTTGCCTTTGTTATTTTTGCATTTGTTATTATTGTAATAACTACATATACTTCCATATATATGTTTACAAAACTTACCACTCGGGAATTTGAAGATAAAATCAGAATAATGGCTGAAAATATATATAAAAATTATAAATCAAAAGAAAATACAATAAAAAACACCACTCTTGCACTTGCTAAAAACGATATTTTTAATTCTACATTTACGCCTAATGACGATATTTTAAAATCCGTATTTAAAACTATGCTTTATTCAAACAGTGATTTAAAACAGATAAATTATTTTAATAGCTACGGTAAGAGTATCATATCTTGTAATAAATTTGGCAATAGTATATATTGTAACAATTTTGGTGTTTCTTTGCGTATTAAAGATTTAAAAAGCGATAAAGAGATTTTTTTTAAAGAATCATTTCATGATAAAGGAATTGAATTTATAGCTTTTGCCCCTGTGAAACTTGAAAAAATCCCTGGATTTATTGAAGTTAAGGCATTAATTAAAAATCTTTTTGAAAATAATAATTTTTACCATTATATTGTAATTGATAATAAAGGAAATATACTTTTTTCGGATTTATACAAACAGAAAAATTTGAATGATATATTTAATTATTTTCTCAATAGAAAAATTTTGCAAACGAATGAAGGTTTTGTAACCGATGAAATTTATGTGAAAAAACTTAATGATAAAATGAAAATGATTTTTATACAAAATAAAAGACTTATCAATAAAACGAATCAAATTTCAAAAACCTTGACGATAATAATGCTTGTATTATCAATATTTTTAGCAATACCTCTTGGTATGTTTTTCTCAAAACCTCTTTATTCTTTTTATAAAGAACTTGATAAAAGGGTAAAAGAAGAAATAGAAAAAAGACAGGAAAAGGAACAGCTCTTAATTGCCCAAAGCAAACTTGCTTCCCTTGGGGAAATGCTTGGTAACATTGCCCATCAGTGGAGGCATCCTCTTACAAGACTTTCGCTTTTAATTCAAAATTTTGAACTTGCGGCGAGTAAAAACAAACTTACACCTGAATTTATAGAAAAATTCAAGACCCAGGCAAACGCACAAATTCAATATATGACCCAGACAATAGACGATTTTACCAATTTTTTTAAAAAAGATACGAAAAAAGTCGAATTTTGTCCAAGAGAAATTATTGAAGAAGCACTTAAACTTATTGAAGGAAGGCTTAAACAAAATAAAGTTGAAGTAGAACTTGAATTTTTAAAGACCGAGCCGGTTTTAGGGTACAGAAGTGAATTTTCTCAGGTAATATTGAATATTATAAACAATGCAATTGATGTGCTTAAAGAAAGAGATATTAAAAAAAGAAAAATATGGATAAGAATAGACGGAAAAAAAATAGAAATAGAAGATAATGCCGGAGGAATCCCTGATGATATTAAAGATAAAATTTTTGAGCCTTATTTTACGACCAAATTTCAATCCCAAGGTACAGGAATAGGCCTTTATATGAGTAAGGTAATTATAAATCAGCATTTTAACGGAGAACTTTATGCATATAATTCTGAAAAAGGTGCCGTTTTTGTAATTGATTTGAATAAAAAAAGCACTTTATAAGCACAAAAATTGCTTATAATCCAAATTAAAAATTTAAAGGTAATGTTTATGGCTAGTAAAAAAGTTTTGTGGGGGTCTTTAATTTGTGGGGTAATTATAGGTCTTGGTATTTCATATATTGCTGCTGTTGCAGTTGATAAAACAGGTCAGCCAGAATTTTGTATGAATTGTCATGAAATGAAACCGATGGGTGAAACTTTTAAATTCAGTGTGCATGGTGGAAATAATCCTCAGGGATTTGCAGCTCATCATTGTACGGATTGTCACTTACCGCATAATTCATTAATCGGATATCTTGTAGCAAAAGGTATAAGCGGAACAAGGGATTTCTTGGCTCATGTAGGGATTATGAAAATGGTTGATTTCAAAGAAAACTTTAATGAAATGGATAATTATGTATATGACAGTGCATGTCTTCATTGTCATGAAGGTATAAAAGAACCTGAAACAGCAGTAGGGCTTAGTGAAAATATTAAACAGATTCATGAAAAATATTATTGGGAACCAAAAAAAGCAGGAGAAGATATAAGTTGTGTTAAATGTCATAACGATAGAACTATGACACATTTTGCTCATCCTAATCTTTTAGAGACTTTATCTAAATAATTTTTCTTCTTTTTCTTCATTTATCTAATAATTTTTGTAATATCGAAATTAAATTTATGTTAAAATACACGAAAAAAGGTCTCGTATGAAAAAGATTTTATTACTTATTACAGGTGTATTGTTTGCATTTGCATTTGATTGGAGTGGAAAAGTCAATTGGTCTATTAGTTATAATGCCGCAAAAGATGTTGCAAAAAAAGAACATAAACTGGTAATGGTTGATGTCTCTTTGTCTCATTGTCCTCCATGCAGATATTTGGCTCAGCACGTGTATACAGACGATAAAGTGGCAAATTATATTAATTCTCATTTTGTTCCCGTGTTTTATCTGGCGGATCAGGATAATTTACCGACAGAAGTTCAAAATTATTTTACGGGTTCTACTCCTACCATACTTTTTATTAAACCGAATGGTGAACTTTTTAGCGCAATTTATGGAGCAAGACCACCTCAAATATTTCTTAAAGGCTTAAAAGAAATAGAACAAAAATTTAAAGGTAATAAATGAATAATTCGCCTATAAAAAAAATATATAATTTTTTCTTTTCGCTTGAAATGGCAGTTTTTCTTTCGCTGATATTTATTGCCGCTATGATGTGGGCAACTCTTGGATTTTCAGTCAAAGATGGTATAAGACAAGCATATACGATGACGGATGCTTGGAAATATGTATATGAAACGAAATGGTTTGAAGCGATTTTATGGCTACTTGGAATTAATTTAATCGGTGTAATGTTCAAATATAAAACATACAAAAAACTCCCTATATTTATACTCCACTTATCTATTATAGTGATTTTACTCGGAGCAGCTGTTACAAGATACTTTGGATATGAAGGTCAGCTTCATTTAAGAAACGGTGAAAGCAAAGACTTTATAATGGTTGAAAAAAGTAAGAGCAATCCTTCCGATGTATATCGTAAGAAATTAGGATTTACGGTAAGACTCGATAAATTTGTACTTCGTAAATATCCAGGAAGTATGCAACCAAGCAGTTATGATAGTTTCATTACTATTATAGACAAAGAGTATAATAAAACATTTAAATATCATATTTATATGAATCATATTTTAGTTTACAGAGGATACAGATTTTATCAGGCAAGTTATGATATGGATGCGCAGGGAAGTATTCTCTCAGTTAATCACGACCCGGGAATGTATATAACATATTTCGGTTATATTTTAATGGCAATAGGATTTTTTTGGAGTATGCTTTATAAAAAATCGAGATTTATGCTTACAGTTAAAAAGCTTAAAAAAAGCGGACTTTTTGCATTTGCGCTTTTTATAATGAGTTCATATCAGCTTCATGCATTTGATTTAAAAGAGTATGCAAAAAAATCACTTGAACCTTCAAACGAATGGGCGCTTACTCTTGTACAACAAAGAGGAAGAATAGAGCCTATGGATACACTTGACCTTGATGTAGTTCATAAAATGAGTAAAAAATCAAAAATGCTTGGAATGAATTATAATCAGATTGTTGCCGGGATGGTTGCATATCCAAGTGAATTTCAAAAACTTCCTTTGATATATGTCGGGCATCCTGCAATTAGAAAAATGCTTGGAATTAAAGGTAAATATGCTCCTTATAATGCGTTTTTCGACGCAAACGGCAATTTAAAATTTCAAAAAGATATAGAACTTGCCAACAGAACACCTGATAAAGACAGAACACAACTTCAAAGGGAATATTTAAAACTGAATGAAAGAGTATATGTTGCTTTTACAATCTATACCGCATCTATTTTTCATCTTTTCCCAACACCAAAAGCTAAAAAAATGAATTATAAATGGTTCAGTTTACCTGAGCTTGACCAGGCTGTAAAAATGAGGCTTATGAGTCCTATGGATGCTAATTTTTATTTTAATCTTTTTAAAAATTTGGTGGATGGAGTAAAAACATATAATATTCAAAAAGTAAAACAAGCAAGAGAAAAAATTTACGAACTTCAAAAAACATACAGCGGTGCAATACTTCCAAGTAAAAGCAGGATTAAATGGGAAGTTACTTACAATAGACTTCAAATTTTTCCAAAACTTATAGGAATATATTCAACACTCGGACTAATTGCCATTATTTTAGGTTTTATTGAAATACTTAAACTTAAAAGGTTTAAAAAAACAGAGTTTGTAGTAATATCTCTTGGATGGATTGCATTTTTACTTCATACCGGTAATATGCTTTTAAGATGGTATGTAGCCGGTCATGCTCCTTGGTCTGATGCGTATGAATCAATCATATTTATTGCATGGGGCGCGGCGTTTGCGTCACTTATATTTTTCAGACGTTCAATGCTTGCATTTGGTGCTGGATTTTTTGTAGCCGGCATGTTTATGATGGTGGCTCATCTTAATAATATTGACCCTCAAATAACAAATCTTGTGCCGGTACTTAAATCTTACTGGCTTTTGGTACATGTAGCCGTTATTACATCAAGTTACGGATTTTTAGCAGTAGGGGGAATGCTTGGATTTTTAAATATAATTCTTTTCGGATTTAAAAAATATCTGAATAAAAATCTTGATTTACAAATAAAACAGCTTAATAATATTATTTATATTGCACTTTATATCGGACTTGCCCTTTTAAGTATCGGAACATTTCTTGGCGGTGTTTGGGCGAATGAATCTTGGGGTAGATATTGGTCTTGGGACCCGAAAGAGACTTGGAGTTTAATCAGTATGGTGGTTTATGCGCTTGTAATACATACGAAAATGATTCCTAAAATGAGAGGAGAATTTATATTCTCTCTTCTTGCGTTTTTAAGTTTCTTTTTTATTCTTATGACATATTTCGGGGTAAATTTTTATATCGCGCAAGGACTTCACAGCTACGGTCAAGGTGTAGCGGATGGATACTGGTGGGTAGTGGTGCTTTTTGCCGGTATGGGTGCATGGTTTGCAGTGGCAGTGGTAACTTTTGTTATGGGAATTATGCAAAAAGTAAGCAAACCTATCGAATTTAAAGATAATAATCAAAATAACGACTATCATCCGGAATTTAAAAAAAACAAGGAGAAATAATGAACTGTGAATTATGCGGAAGTAATAATAATGTAAAACCTTTCAAAGTCGAACCAAAAGAAGAGTATGTAAATTTATGTGAAGAGTGCAGAAATCAGATTGAGAGTGGAAAACTTGATGAGAATCATTTTCAATGTCTTAATGATTCAATGTGGAGTGAAAAAAGCGCTGTAAAAGTTTTAACTTACAGACTTTTAAAAGAGCTTGGAAGGAGTGATTTACTTGATATGATGTATCTTGAACCTGATGAAGAAGCTTGGGCAAATACAGAAGTTGAAGTAAAAAAAGATGCTTACGGAAATGTTTTGCAAAATGGTGATAGTGTAATGGTTATTAAAGATTTGAATGTAAAAGGCGGAAGCACTATAAAAAGAGGAGAAGTATTTAAAAATATACGCCTTGGAGATACTCCGGGACATATATTGGCAAAAAATATTTATATAAAAACGGAGTTTATCAAAAAGGTTTAATTATGTATTTTGTAATGAGCTTTAATTATAGAAATTCAGATGTAACGTTAAGAAGTAAACTTTCTAAGTTAAAACTTGAAGATTTCGAAGATTTCAAAGAAGTTATGTATCTTCAAACATGTAATAGAATTGAGGTTATTTTTGATAAAAAAAGAGATATCAACGAACTTTATGACAAAGTTTTTTATAGAGTTGTAACACCCGAAGAATTTTTAAAAGCTGAAATTTATGAAGGAATGGATGCGGTAGAACATATATTTAAAGTTGCCGCATCTCTTGATTCCATGGTTGTGGGTGAGACTCAAATCACAGGCCAGTTAAAAGAAGCCTTTATGGAAGCGTATGAAAAGCATTATATTTCACAAGATTTAACGAGACTTGTTCATTTTTCTTTTAAATGTGCCAAAAAAATCAGAAATCAAACTCAAATATCATCTGAGCCTGTAAGTGTTGCAAGTATTGCCGTAAGAAGCGCAAAAGAAGAGCTTAACGATTTAAGCGGATATTCCGCTGTTGTAGTTGGCGTCGGGGATACGGCAAAGATTGTATGTAAAAATCTTATAAAAGAGGGTGTAAATATAATACTTGTAAACAGAACCGTTGAAAATGCATTTGCCTTAAAAGAAGAGCTTGGAGAAGAAGTTAACATAGATGTCCATTCTATTGATTCTCTTCCAAAACTTATAAACAATTACAGACTTTTGTTTAGCGCAACATCGGCTCCGTCATATGTTATTAAAAACGAGCATATAAAGCCTAAAAATTTTAAAAGATTATGGTTTGATTTGGCAATTCCAAGTGATATCGAACCGGTAATGTGTGATAATATAAAAATTATTAAAGTTGATGATTTAAAAGAAATAAGCGAAAAAAATCTTGAAAAAAGACAAAAAGAGGTTCAAGCTGCCGAGGAAGTTATAAAAAAATGTGTAAAAGAATTTGAAAAATATCTTCAATCCGTTTCGATTGAACCTGTTATTAAATTTTTGCAGGATAAAGCTCAGGAATGTTCGAAAAGAGCACTTAAAAATGCGGTAAAAAAACATTATATACCGGCTGAGATGGAAGAAGAAGTTGAAAAAATACTTCATAATGCATTCAAAAGATTTTTACATCATCCTAATATGACTCTTAGAAAAATGGCAGACAGTGCGGAAGTTGATATTTTTGTATCGGTTATAAGAAGGCTTTTTGGGGAAAATGAACTTAAAATGGATATGAATAAATG
>JALVVX010000016.1:52699-55917 GCA_027038555.1 Nautiliaceae bacterium
CCTTATACGCCTGTGTGGATGATGAGACAAGCCGGTAGATATCTACCTGAATATATGGAAATAAGAAAAAAAGTGGGTAATTTTCTTGATATGACAAGAAATCCTGAAATAGCGGCAGAGGTTACTTTACAGCCTGTAAGAATACTTGATGTTGATGCGGCCATACTTTTTAGCGATATTTTAAATCTTCCAATGGAGATGGGGTTACCTCTTAGATTTGAAAAAGGCGTTGGTCCGATATTTGATAAAACAATTGCAAATGAAGAAGATATTAATGCTCTTGATGAAAATGCATATGAAAAAATTTCATATGTTTATGAAGCAATTAAACTTATAAAAAAAGATTTGCCAAATGAAAAAGCATTAATAGGTTTTAGCGGTTCACCTTGGACTGTTTCAACATATATGGTTGAAGGAAGAGGAAGCAAACAATATGCAAAAATCAAAAAGATGGTTTATACAAATCCTAACACGCTTCATAAACTTCTTACAAAAGTAACAAACCAGACTGAAAAATACCTTCTTAAACAAATTGAAGCGGGTGCAGATGCTGTAATGGTTTTTGATAGTTGGGGCGGTGCACTTGAAAGAGATAAATTTTTTGAATTTTCATGGGATTATATGAGAGAAATTGCAAGAAATATCAAACAAAAATATCCAAAAGTGCCTGTTATTTTATTTTCAAAAGGTGTAGGGCTTTATATGGACTTGATGGATGGTGAATTTGATGTTGTGGGTGTTGATTGGAATACTCCAATGGAATATGCACTTAATGTTTTCAAAGACAACTATACACTTCAAGGAAATATGGAACCTACAAGACTTTACTCTAAAGAGGCTACAAAAGAAGCTGTTGTTAAAATTGCAGAAACAATGAAAGGACACAGGCATATATTTAATTTAGGTCATGGAATTTTGCCTGACGTACCGGTTGAAAATGCAAAATATTTTGTGGATTTATGTAAGGAAATTACTAAAAGATAAAGGGTTACAATGAATCTCAGAAGACTTAGACTAAATTCAAATATAAGAGATTTGGTAAGAGAAAATTATGTTACAAAAAATGATTTGATAATGCCGGTTTTTATAAAAGAAGGGCTTGAAGGTAAAAATGAAATTAAATCTATGCCCGGAATTTATCAGTTTGGTGAAAAAGAATTTTTAGATGAAATCGCCGAATGTATAGATTTGGGTATTAAGGCGGTAATACTTTTTGGTATTCCAAAACTCAAAGATTCATGCGGTAGTGATGCTTTAAGCGAAGAAGGACTGATTGCAAGAAGTGTAAGGGCAGTAAAAGAGAATTTTGGAGATAAAATAGCAGTTATTACAGACCTTTGTTTTTGTGAGTTTACAGACCATGGACACTGCGGTATTATAAATCCGAAATTAAAAACGGTGGATAATGATGCTACTTTGGAAATTAGTGCAAAACAGGCTTTGATTCATGCTAAGGCCGGAGCTGATATGATAGCACCAAGTGGAATGATGGATAATATTATTGAAACTTTAAGAGATACTCTTGATAGCAATGGATTTTCTCATATACCGATTATGAGTTATTCTACAAAATTTGCATCGGCTTTTTACGGACCGTTTAGAGATGCGGCAGAGAGTGCGCCCGTAGCTAACGAATATCTTCCAAAAGACAGAAAAACATATCAGATGGATGTTGCAAATTCAAGAGAAGCTCTTTTAGAAAGTCTGATAGATGAGGCGGAAGGTGCCGATATACTTATGGTAAAACCTGCACTTGCATTTATGGATATTATAAAAGAGATAAAAGAAAATACCCTTAAACCTCTTTGTGTATATAACGTAAGCGGTGAATATTCAATGGTAAAAGCGGCAAGTATGAACGGCTGGATGAATTATGATAGTTTAATGATGGAGATTTTAACATCATTTAAAAGAGCCGGAGCTGATATGATTATAAGCTATCACAGTAAAGATGCCGCTAAACTTTTAACAGTTTGATATAATTAAATTAAAAAAGGACATAGATGAAACTCACAATTGCAACGCGTGGTAGTAAACTTGCTTTATGGCAGGCTGAATGGGTAAAAAAAAGACTTGAAAATTTAGGTCATGAGGTTGAACTTAAAATAGTAACTACAACAGGAGATAAAATACTTGATAAGCCTCTTGCTGAAATAGGAGGTAAAGGTCTTTTTATTAAAGAGGTGGAAGAGGCGCTTTTAAACGGGGAAGCTCAAATTGCCGTGCATTCACTTAAAGATTTTCCAACTGTATATGACAAAGACCATTTCACTCTTGCGGCAATTCCAAAAAGAGAAGCGGTTGAGGATATTTTTCTTTCAGAAACATTTGAAACATTAGCAGAGCTTCCTCATAATGCGGTAATAGGCACAAGTTCCATAAGACGTGCTATGCAGCTAAAAGCATTTAGGGATGATTTGGTTATAACGGATTTAAGAGGAAATGTAGATACAAGAATAAGAAAATTAAAAGAAGGAAAATATGACGCTATTATCCTTGCATATGCGGGAGTTAAAAGATTAAATCTTTTAAAAGAAGTAAAATATTATGAAGTAATTGATACAGATATTATTATTCCGGCAATGGGGCAGGGTGCTCTTGGAATTGAAACAATTAACGATGAAGAAGTGATAAATGCCGTAAAACCTCTTAATGATTTATGGACAAAAATTGAAGTAACGATTGAAAGAGATTTTGTAGATGAGCTTAATCTCGGATGTCATGCGCCTGTGGGAGTAAATGCAAAAATAATGGTGGATGATTCTATTAAAATTAAAGCCGCACTTCTCAAAGAAGAAAAACTTGTAAAAAAAGAACTCGTTATACCGTTTGACGAATGGGAAAATGTAGGTAGAGAATTTGCAAATGAATTTAAATAGGATTTAAAATGAGTGAAACAATAGATTTTAAAAAATTAAGCAAATTTTCAAGACATGCGCCAAGATATACTTCATATCCTACAGCAGTGGAATTTAAAGATTTAACACCGGAAGATATTATTCCTTTTTTACAAAACTCAAATAAACCTCTTAGTCTTTATTTTCATCTTCCTTTTTGTAAAAGTGCCTGTTATTTTTGCGGGTGTAATGTCGTATATACAAGCAAAGCCGATAAAAGAACGAAATATATTCAGTATCTTAAAAAAGAGCTTAAAACTCTATCAAAATATCTTGATACAAACAGAATGGTACGTCAACTTCATTTTGGGGGAGGAACTC
>JALVVX010000017.1:0-27733 GCA_027038555.1 Nautiliaceae bacterium
CCATTTATTGTATAATTCCATCAAAAAACAGGAGGGGATATTGGATTATTATGAAATATTGGGTGTGAGCAAAACAGCCACAAAAGTCGAAATAAAAAAAGCTTACAGAAAACTTGCAATGAAATACCATCCGGATAAAAATCCGGGAGATAAAGAGGCGGAAGAAAAATTCAAACTGATAAACGAAGCCTATCAGGTTTTAAGCGACGATGAAAAAAGAGCGATTTACGACAGATACGGAAAAGAAGGACTTGAAGGCAGAGGTTACAGACCAAGCGGAGATTTCAGCGACATATTTGATATGTTTAATGATATTTTCGGAGGTTTCGGATTTGAAGAATATGACAATACCCCTTATGATTTAGACAAAGCCGTTGAATTAACACTTGAATTTGAAGAAGCGGCATACGGTATTAGTAAAACAATAAAAAACGAATATATTTCTTTATGCCCTAAATGTCACGGGACAGGAGCTAAAACAAAAGAGACATGTCCTACTTGCAAAGGACAGGGAAGAATAATTGTCGGCAACGGATTTATAAAAATGAGTCAGCCATGTCCTAATTGCGAAGGCAGAGGTTATATAATCAAAGAAAAATGTGACGAATGCAAAGGCAGAGGTTATATTTTAAAAGAAGAAGAGATACATGTGGATATTCCTGCCGGAGTGGATTCGGGCATGAGAATGAGAATACCAGGCAAAGGAAATGAAAGTAAAAGAGGCAGAGGTGATTTGTATATAATTTTTAAAGTCAAACCTTCAAAAATATTCAAAAGAAAAGGAAATAATCTAATAGTAGAAGTACCTGTGTTTTTCACAAGCGCTATTTTAGGAGATAAAGTCAAAATCCCGACTCTCGAAGGCGAAAAAGAAATAGAAATCAAACCTAATACCAAAGACAAAACCCAGATAATGCTTAAAGGTTTAGGAGTGCCTGATCCAAACACCGGATATAAAGGTGATTTATATGCAATAATAAATATTGTATATCCTAAAAAAATGACAAACGAACAAAAAGAACTTCTTGAAAAACTTCACGAAAGTTTCACAGGAGAGATAAAAGAACACAAGTCTATTTTAGAAGAAGCGATCGACAAAGTCAAAAGCTGGTTTAAAAGCTAAGTAACCAGCTTATTAACTTTTCTGCGGGTAAAAAAATATAATTTGCAATAGGTGTAAAAAGAATTATAAGCAAAATAAGCATTCCGTAAGGTTCTATTTTGTTATAAAACCTTACAACAGAATTCCACCCAAACTGCAATGAAAGATATTTTACTGCGTTTGCCCCATCAAGCGGTGGAATAGGCACTGCGTTAAACACTGCCAAAATAACATTTACAACAACCATATAATATAAAAACATAAACATAAAAAGAGATATTATATTCTCAGGAGGATAGAAAAACCCTATTATACTTGCACTAATTATTGCCATAATAAAATTATAAGTAATTCCTGCAAGTGAAACAGCCACCGCCCCTATATAACCACCGTTTTGTATTACGGTAAAAATATTTACCGGCACAGGTTTAGCCCATCCGAATATTATAGGATCGCTCACACCTGCTAGTTTTTGTGACAAATAAAGCAATATAGGAAAAATTATACTCCCGAAAGGGTGAATGTGTCTTAGAGGATTAATACTCAGTCTTCTCTCTTTTGTGGCCGTTAAATCACCGTAATGTTTTGCCACAAGACCATGCATTATTTCATGCCCTATTATTGCAAATAAAAATGCTAAAATCAAAGCTGAGTATTTAATAATAAATTCCATCGATTCTCCTAATACGGATTGTAACTATCTTCGTTACATCCTGCTGTTATATAAGGCTTTTTGCCAACTCTAAGTTCTTTTTCAATTTCGTTTACGCTTTTACCTACTCTATTCCATCTGATTGTAAAATTGCTATCCCAGCTCATATAAATAAACCATGGTTTTCCGACAATATATTTATATGTCACCGGTCCCCAAAACCTTGAATCGTTACTGTGGTCTCTATTATCACCCATCATAAAATAGTTATCATCAGGGACAATAATAGGACCGTAATCGACCACTTCTCTTGGAAAATTCATTTTAGGATCGTGATGAATTCCGGGATGAAGCGTTACATAAGGGTCTTTTACCCACAGCTCTCCATTAATATTTACTGTTTTCGCTTTCATTTTTTTTGCAAATTCTTTTGTTTTTTCACTGTTGTTTTGAACTCTGAGATAAAGGTGCTTATCTCTGACCATAAGTTTATCTCCGCCTACTGCCACACATCTTTTTACAAAATGCATTTTAGGATTTACAGGCCATCTGAATATTACAATATCACCTCTTTTCGGTCTTGGTCCGTCTATTAAGTGTCCGTCTCCTCTGAAATCTGGTAATATAGGAATTTCAAGCCAAGGGATATGAGGTATAGGCACACCGTAAGCAAATTTTTTGGCAAAAAGTGCATCACCCGGAAGCAGTGTGTTTTTCATACTCCCGCTTGGAATTACAAATGCCTGAGCTACAAAGAATATAACAAGCAATACAATTACCAATGTACCGGTCCATGTATTTGACCAATGATAGAATTTTTTTAATTTATTTTTCATTTTACCTCTTTATATTTTTTTGCGGCTTTTAGTGTGTTTTTAAGAAGCATCGCAATAGTCATAGGACCAACACCGCCCGGAACCGGTGTAATATAAGAAGCCTTTTTACTTACGTTTTCAAAATCAATATCTCCGACAAGTTTTCCATCAGGGAGTCTGTTTATACCGATATCTATTACAATAACACCGTCTTTTACCATATCAGCCGTAATTAAATTAGGTTTTCCAACTCCAACAATCACTATATCGGCTCTTTTAGTATGTGAAGCTAAATCTTTTGTGGCAATATGACATATGTCTACTGTCGCCATTTCATTTACAAGCAAAGCCCACATAGGTTTGCCGACAATATTACTTGCACCTACCACACATACGTCTTTTCCGTAAAGATCAATATTATATTCTTTGAAAAATTCCATTACTCCAAGAGGAGTACAAGGAGCGAAAGTGTCAAGTCCTTCAACAAGTCTTCCCATATTATAAGGATGAAATCCGTCTACATCTTTATCAGGTGAGACTCTTTCAAGAATTTTTGTTGTATCTATATGTTTTGGAAGCGGAAGCTGTATCAAAAGCCCATGAATGTTCGGATTTTCATTTATCATATCTATTGTGCTTAAAAGCTCTTTTTCAGTAATAGTCTCAGGAAATTCGTGAACGACCGAATAAATCCCGACATCATGACAAGCGTCTTTTTTCATTTTTACATATACCCTGCTCGCCGGGTCATCACCGACTAAAATTACCGCAAGCCCGGGAATAATTCCTTCTTTTTTAAGTTCTTCAACTTCTTTTTTTACCTCAACTCTTATCTTTTGTGATAATTTTTTACCGTCCAAAATTGTCATCATTTTTCCTTTATGGTAAAATATATCGAAATTTTAACATAAAAGGACATCATTGAGATTACTTCTTTTTATTATGCCTCTGTTTTTATATGCAAAAGAAAATTGGTTCATTACCAAACTCGAATACGGCAAAATGCTTTATAACAATCCAAGAGGTATAAGCTGTGCAAAATGTCACGGCAAATACGCTCAGGGAAAAATAATTTCAAAATATTATATAACAAAAAAAAATCAAAAAATCTTAAAAATAATAAAAGCACCGAATATTCAAAACGTATCTTTTGAAGAGTTTAAAAAGAAACTTTTTCATAAATATCTTTCCGTTATGCCAAAATATGATTATTTGACTAATCAGGAAATAAGTGCAATATATCTTTATATCCAATCACTTTCAAGGAAGAAAAAATGATTTTTAAAGACATCAAAGAACTTGAAGAAATTGTCAAAAACAATGATATTACAAAAGCAGAAAAACTAATTTCAAACCCCTCTAAAACCAAAAAGCTTCCAATCACACCTAAAAGAAGTGCTTTGATGGTAAGCGGACATCAGGTAAAACATCTAAACAAAATAGATGAAATACCTGCGGATATTATTATCCTAAATCTTGAAGACGGGGTTCCAAAAGAAAAAAAAGAGATTGCAAAATATATGATTGCCTTGTTTTTATCCTATTATCAAAATCCTGACAAAGAACTTGTCATAAGAATCAATCCTCTTAATGAAAGCGGTAAAGAAGAAATAAAATTCTTTGAAAAATTTAATATCAATGCACTGAGAATTCCAAAAGTCAATTCAATAGAAGACATTGACGACGTATTTTTCTTAACGGACAAAGATTTGCATATTTCAATAGAAACAAAAGAAATTTTTATAAAACTTAAAGATTTCAATCATCCTAAATTAAAAGTTTTTTATATCGGAATTTATGATTTACTTAATGAATTAAATATTTCCCATTCTATTATCAATCCCCAAAATCCGTTTATTCATAAAATTTTGAGTGATTTTTCTTTGTACTCAAATTATAACAACATTCATCCTATGGGATTTGTTTATCAACAATATAAAGATTTGGAAGGTTTTAAAAAGTGGTGTTTGCTTCAAAAAAACATGGGAATAAAAGGTATGGGATGTATAACACCAACTCAGGTTGATATCGCCAATAAGATATTTTCCGAAAATAAAGAATTTGCAAAAATGATAGTTGAGAAATTTGAAAGTGAAGGCCCGTTTACAATCGACGGTCTTTATGTGGATGAGCCTATTTATAAAAATTATTTAATGATTTTGAATAATTAAAAAAACATTTTTATTACATTAAAAAGTCAATTTCTCTTTTTGAAATTGATATCTATATATCCGAACAAAACAGTAATTTGTATGAAAAACAGAAAAATTATTGTTTTTTATAAAACTTTTGCAAAGGTTTTGAAAAATAATATCCCTGTGAATAATCAATTCCAAGTTCTTTTACTTTTTCAAATATAACCTCATTCTCTACAAATTCTGCAATGGTTTTTATCCCGTTTTGTTTAGCAAATTTAACAATTATTCCGGCTACATTATATGCAAAAGTATTTTTATCTATTTCTTTTATAATCGAACCGTCAATTTTAATATAATCCGGCTGATAATTTAAAAGACGTATAAAATTGGAATAACCGCTTCCAAAATCATCAATCGCAATTTCCGAATTGTAATATTTGATTTTTTTTATGAAATTTTTCATATCTTCGTTTTTTTCAAATTTATTCAAGATTATATTTAGATTAGATGAAAATAAAAATAGGATTTCATTTCCATCCTCTTTGGTAAAAGCCTATAACAGATGCTTTATCAATTGCGTATTTTTGTATATATTCATTCAATATACCCGGATTTATTTCTTTACTTATTTTAAATCCTCCAATACTCAAAGCATATACTGTTAAGATATATCTATGAGGAGGTCCCGGAGGAGGACAAGGTCCGCCATAGCCTATCTCTCCATAATCATTCACCGTTTGTATTCCCAAATCAAAAAACTCACTTGTAGGACTTCCTGCATTTTCAGGAAGCTTTGTTATCTCTTTTGGAATATTAACAACCAACCAATGCCACCATCCATGTTCTGTCGGTGCATCAGGATCAAACATTGTTACAGCAAAAGATTTAGTGGTTGCAGGAGCATTTTCCCACTTCAACTCAGGTGATACATTATTACCGCCACATAAAGGATACACCTGCGGAAGATGAAATTTTTCGTCAATATTCGGTGAATATAAAAAAAACTTTTCCATTTTGTCTCCTTTTACCAAAAAATTATATATTAATAAAGCATTAAATTCAATTATATACTTTTTTTTAGATAAAATACGGTTAAAAAAGGATTTTGATGAAACCTTTGTTAATTGAAATAGGTACGGAAGAATTACCTGCTATACCTCTTTTAAAAGAACTCCCTAATATTGAAAAAAAATGGCTTAATATTTTAGAAAAATATAATTTAAAAACAGGTTTTGAATTTTTTTATACTCCAAGGCGCCTTACACTTTGGCATAGAGAATTTCCAACAAAACAGCCAGATAGAATTGAAGAAATATGGGGTGCTCCAAAAACAATTGCTGAAAAAAATCCAAAAGCAGTTGAAAGTTTTGCAAAAAAATGCGGCATATCTCCAAATGAAGTCAAATATAAAACAAAAGGTGAACAGGAATTTTTATATTACAAAAAAGAAATAAAAGGAAAAAACGCAAAAGAACTTCTGCCTAAAATGATTGGAGAGTGGCTTAAATCCCTTAATTTCGGGAAAACTATGAAATGGGGAAAATGTGATGCCGAATTTATAAGACCAATTAGGTGGATTTTATGTATGATGGAAAATGAAGCTGTGATATTTGATTCATTTTGTATAACTTCAAGCAATTTCACCATGCCGCACAGAATTGTAAAAAATCCTATTTTTATAGATTTTGTAGGAGATTATTTTTGCAAACTTGATAAAAACGGAGTAATTTTATATCAGGATGAAAGAAGAAAAAAAATTCTAAATGAAATATCTGAAATTGAACAGAAAAATAACATAAAAGTCGAAATTGATAAAGAACTGCTTGATGAAATAGTGGCAATTACGGAATATCCGACAGCTCTACTTGGTAAATTTGATAAAGAATTTTTAGTACTGCCTCCGGAAGTAATCATTACTTCAATGAAAGAACATCAAAGATACTTTCCTGTATATAAAAACGGCAAACTTACAAATGCTTTTATAGTTGTGAGTAATGCTTTTACAAATAATTTCGAAAAAATCATCACAGGAAATGAAAAAGTTCTAAGAGCAAGACTAAGTGATGCTTTGTTTTTCTGGGAAAACGATATTAAAAACGGCTTATCTATTGAAGGGCTTAAAGATATTGTATTTATGGACTCTCTTGGTAGTGTATTTGATAAAGTAAAAAGAGAAGAATCAATTATTAATTATCTCACGAAAAATTATGGAGGAAATATAGAAAAAGCAAAAAAAGCGGTAAATCTCGCAAAAGCGGACCTTTTAACCGAAATGGTTTATGAATTTACTGAACTTCAAGGAATTATGGGATATTACTATGCCTTAAAAGAAGGTATCGATAAAGAAATAGCTATTGCTATTAAAGAACAATATACCGATACTGCTTCAAATAAAACATCGGCGTTTTTAAATATTGCAAGAAATCTTGATTCGCTTTTGGCACTTTTTAGCATAGGTAAAAAACCAAAAGGAAATAAAGACCCGTTTGCTCTTAGACGCTCGGCAAATCATATTATAAAAATTTCTCTTGAAAATAATATTCCGCTTGATATTAAAAAAACAGTTTATGATTTAAGTAAAAATTACAAAAATTTAAATCCCGATGAGGTAATTGAATTCATTTTTGAGAGATTATATAAATTCTATAATGTAAATCCAAGTGTTATTAGAGCTGTTCTTGCAACAGGTGAAAGTAATATACTTGAAATTGACAAAAAAATCAAACTGATAAACAGAGTTGTAGAAAGCAAAGATTTTAAAGACCTTTCACAAACATTTAAAAGAGTTGCAAATATAGTAAAAGATTTCGATTTAAATAATATTGATGTAGATGAAAGTCTCTTTGAAAAAGAAGAAGAAAAAATATTATGGAATGAGTTTTTAAAGGTAAAAGAAATTACAGATTTAGAAAAAAAATTAGACTTCTTAATTTCTCTAAAACCTCTTATTGATAAATTTTTCGATAATGTAATGGTAAATGTAGAAGATGAAAAAATAAAAAACAACAGAAAATCACTTATTGCTTCAATTTATAAAGAATTCTTAGATATTGCAGACATAAAAGAAGTTACATTATAGGAGAGAGTATGGAAAAAATCAAAATAACAATCAATGGTATTGAAAAAGAGATACCTAAAAACACTACAATAAAAGAGATTCTCTCTTCTTTGCAAATTTTGAATAAAACAATGGCTGTCGCAGTAAATATGAAAATAATTAAAAAAGAACAATGGGATAAATATATTTTAAATGAAGGCGATAAAATCGAAGCTTTAAATTTTGTAGGAGGTGGATAAGGGTCTTAGTGACCACATCCGCAACTACCGCTTCCGCAGTGCCCTCCGTGTGAATCACCTCCGCCAATTTGACCTGTAAGCGCTTCTTCGGGAGTAGCTTCTCTTTTTGATACTACTTTTACATCAAAAGTTAAATCTTCACCTGCTAACGGATGATTATAATCGATTACAACTTTTTGATCGTCAAAATCTTTTACTGTAACAGCAATTGTTTGACCCTCAGGAGTTTGTCCGTAAAGTGTCATGCCTTTTTGAAGTTCAATACCTTGAAATTGGTCTCTTGGCAATTCCTGAGTCATCTCAGGATTATATTCACCGTATGCTTCGCTTGCAGGTACAACAACGGTTTTTTCTTCACCTATTTCCATTTTTTCCACTTCTTTTTCAAGTCCAGGAATTATTTGACCTTTTCCTGCGATGAATTCTAACGGAGCTTGTCCCTTATTAGAATCTACAATTTCACCTTTTGAATTTTTTACTGTATATTCAATTCCATATACGTTTGCCATTTTTGTCCTTTGTTATTTTAAATAGATTTTAGTATAACAAATTATTCTAAATTTTCCAACTCTTTTTTTGCAAGTTTTGCATATTTCGATTTTGGAAAATCATTGATTAATTTTTTAAATGTTAATATTGCAGCTTGTTTATTTCCTGTTTTGATAAAAGAGATTCCCGTATGATATAAAAGTTTAGGGGTATAAGATGTAGTTTTAGGATAATATTTTACACTCCTTTTATAATAAGCAAGTGCTTCTTGATATTTTCCTTGTTTAAATGAAATTTCCCCAAGATAATACGAAGAAGTTGCAGGTAAATATTTTTTTTGCATAGAATATATAAAAAGTTTTTTAGCGGCATTTATTTTATTTGAAAAATATAATTTTTTTGCCCTATTAAAAACTTCTTTAACATCCATGGGTTTATTAGAACTTTTAAGTGTTGAAAGTATTTCAGAGATGGCATTTTTCAAAGCATTGAAATTTTGATTTTGAATTTTTGACATTTCTTTAATTGTTTGTTTTATAGTTGTAATATTTTCTTCTAATGAATTGATTTTTTTGTTTATAATCTCAATTGATTCATTATATTCACTGGAATTTTTTTCTAATTGCATTATTTTACTCTTTTGCAAATTCAACTCATCAATTATAGTATCAAAACCGCTTAATTTTTGTTTTATCAAATCATCATAACCTGATAACTTTAATTTAATTTGATTTATTTGACTATTAAGATAATCAGCTTCGCTTTTTAATTTAGATATATCTTTTTTATTTTTAAGGATAGCTTTTTCTTGTGGAGTCAATCCATAAGGAGTTTTGGAATTAAGATTACCCGCTCCAAAGGGATTAACATCTGCAAAAATAAAAACAGGGAGTAAAAAAAATATTTTTTTCATACAATTCCTTTTTTTTAAGGAATTGTATCTAAAATATTCTTAATTATGGAAGATATGTGAAATTATCTCTTCTGTTTTTTCTCCAACACCATTTAGCATGTGCAGTACATACCGGATTTAATTCACCGTAACTGATTACTGTAAGTTTTTTCGGATCAACACCTAATTGAATAAGTGCTTTTTTTACACTATTTGCTCTTTTAAGTCCCAAAGCATAATTATACTCTTCTGTTCCCCATTCATCACAGTTACCTTCGATTCTTACAGTATAATTTGACGGATTCGATTTAATTGTTTCTGCAAGTTTTTCTACTTTTGGCCATTGATCTTTTCTAATATTATATTTATCAAAATCAAAATAAACTACGATGCTTGAAAGTTTTTTAGCGAAATCTTTATTCGCAGCAGTAACAGTTGTTCCTTGTAATGTTTGCGTCTCCACATTTGCATTTTGTGTATTAACACTACCGTTTTCTAAATTTTGAGTTTGTTCAGTTTGTGCTGTTGCATTTTGTTCATTTTGTGCATTTTCAAGATTCGGTTGTTTAGAACACCCTGTAACTATTAAAAGTGCTCCGATTGCTGTTAGTAAAAACTTTTTGTTCATTTTTTCTCCTTTTTTTTTATTTATTTTTTTATTTTACCAATCAAACGATTGTAAAATTTTCGGTAATTTGTAGTAAAAAACTTTATTTTCGTTTAAACGTATTATACCAATTTTACTAAAAAAATTCTCTCTTTTTATAAACATTATTGAATTACCGTCAACAGAAAAATTAGGAAACATATTTTGACCCGTAAATGTCAATCTTTTTAAAGAATTATCATTTTGATTTACTAAAAACAGATTAAATGTATTATTCCCAAAAGCATTATCAGTTTCTCTTGAACTTATTACCATTTGATTTTTAAAAGTATCCATACCTACTTGATTTTTACCATGATAAAGGACTCTTGTAACGATTCCTGTTTTAAGATTTTTTACAAATACATAAGGAGTGCCGTATCTGTCAGAAACAAAAGCAATTTTATCTTTACCCCAAAATTTACCATTTACATCGATTCCCTGATAATTTGTTATTTTTATAAGTTGTCTGTTTTTCAAAAGATATATATCAGGACTTCCATTCGGTGCGAGAGTTAACAATATATTTCCGTTTTTATTTATATCGGAAACTATTAACATTCCCTGAGTAGAAAGAATCTTTTTCATTTTACCCGTATAAATATTATACATATATAATACCGGTAATTTTTCCATTTTTGTAAAAAATATTTCTTTTTGGTTTTTATCCGCCCATTTTGGAAAAATATTCAATCCTCCGCTTACAAGTAGTTTTTTATATGAAAGAGTATAATCGGCAAAATATATATTTGATTCTTTTGGAGCGATTAAAAGAGAATACACTACTTTTCTTATAAGAAATTTTGCGCTAGGCATATTAAAATATTCATTAATATCATAAACCGCTCTATGAACTAAAAAAGGGAAATAGGCATAACTTCTTGATTTATAAAGTTTAATTAATTGTGTTTGATTGTTTTTTACATAATTTACTTTCAATATATGAGAATTATTATCGTAATTTATGTCGATTTTCGTCGTAGTATTATTACAATCACCATAATTTACTTTAAAATGATCCAATACAGTAAAATCCATATGTAAAATTTTATTAATTTCTTCCGGACCTGTAAAATTAACACAAATAACAGGTTTGTTTTCGATATATTTTGTAATGACTATTTCTTTTGCTAAAAGAACATAAATACTCAAAAAGAACATTAAAAGAATTTTTTTCATTTATTTACCTTTGTTTGAAATTTAACAGTTAAATCTACATTTTTATCAAATTCGATTTTCTTTAATTTATTTATCAATTCAGCTTCTTTTTGAGCGGACAAATTAGTATTTAAAATATAAACTTTAATATTACCGTTATTATTCATAAACTTAATTGTAGCATATTCACCTGCTAAATCGGAAATTTGATACCATACATCACCTATTTTTTGGATTAATTCGTTTATTTTTTCTTTTTTGATATTTGATGATGTGCTAAATGAAATATTTACATTAATATTTTTAACTTTTTTTAAATTTTCTATTATATTTTTTGCTTTAAATCTGCTTAATACAGTTTGTTTTTTTAAATTGATTTTTTTTGTAGGTACATTGTCTTTTACATTTTTAAAAATATCATTAAAATCTACATTACCTCCTCTGGTAATGTTTAGTTTCGAGCCGGTTTTTTTTACTACTTTTTTGATATTTTGTTTAGGTAAATTTTTAATTTCGTTCTTTAATGATTTTTTAATATTTTTTATTTGAGGTGTAATTATTGCAGTATGTATTAATACTTCTTTTTTTGCTTGTTTATTAAAAAGTGCAAAATATAAAAAAACAATCAATGCAATATAAATCAATACACTTAAAAAAAAAGAGACTAATAATCTCATTTAGTAAGTAATCCTATTTGTGTAAATCCTGTTTTTACGACAGCCGCATAGATTTTCATAAATAAGCCGTATTTGATATCTTTATCGGCAGCAATATAAACCAAAGCGTTTTTATTAAAATTTCCATATTTTAAATTAAAATTCTCTAAAAAATCATTTCCGGAAAATTTCTCTTTATTAACAAGAACACTTCCGTCTTTTTTTATGACAATATTAATTGTTGCCTTTTTTTCAGCAGGTGTAGTTTTACTACCTTGCGGCAGATTGACCGTTTTTTCCTGATAAGTACTAACGGTTACCGAAACCATTAATATTGCAAGTAGTACAAGCATTATATCTACAAAAGGTGTAATATTTAATTCAGGCTTTTTCATCTGCTAAGATACATATCCCTTTGCATTTTTAGTGTGGCGATTAAATTTTCAACTTTTGCACTTAAAATCTGATGGAACGAATACGCTGGAACAGCCACAATTATACCAACAGCCGTTGCTATTAAAGCATCAGCAATAGCAGGTGCAATCATATTAATAGTTGCAACACTTTGCATTCCTTTAAATGCAGTTAAAATACCTATTACCGTTCCAAATAATCCTATAAATGGTGCTGTTGATGCTACTATACTTAAAAAAGTCAAACCTTTATTTGCTTTTTTCTTAGCAGCTTGAATACATGCATCAAAAGTCAAAGTATTTATTTTTTCGCTTTTTTCTATACAATTTTTAAGAGAAGACGACACAGGTAAAACATCGCTCATCATAATGGATTTAAAAGCATCTTCTTCTTTTCTTATCCAAGAAGAGATTGAAAAGTACTTATAAAAAAAGACAAAAAAAACGAAAAAGAGATAAATCCCAAGCCATCCTAAAACAATTACGTTTATAGGATTAGCCAGGATTTTAGATATTTCTGGCAGCACTTTCTATCTTTGAAGCAACAGTTGCAACAAGTGCATCACTGTCACTAGCATCTTTTATTAATTGTTTTGCTTTTTCAATTGCTTGCGCTATCTCACTCTCACTTGTACCACTTACAGGAACCGCCCCTTCTGCAAGAACATTTATATGATCGGGAGTAACTTCTACATAACCCCAATTTACTGCAATCACTTCTTCTTTATTGTCATTTTTTCTAATAGTAATAACACCTGGTTTTAAATTTGTTACAAGAGGAGAGTGTCCTTCAAGAACACCAAACTCTCCTTCACTTCCCGGAAAAGTGGCTTCTTTTATTTCACCTTCATAAATTTTACCAAAAGGTGTAACTATGCTTATTTTCATTTTATATGCCTTTATTTACTTTGCATCTTTTTAGCTTTTTCAATTGCCTCGTCAAGATCTCCAACCATATAAAATGCATTTTCAGGTAAGTCGTCAACTTTACCTTCTAATATAGCTTTGAAACCTTCAATTGTCTTTTCAAGTTCAACATATCTACCGTCTGCACCTGTAAAGACTTTTGCAACGAAGAACGGTTGTGATAAGAATTTTTCAATTTTTCTTGCTCTCTCAACTGTTAATTTGTCTTCTTCACTTAATTCATCCATACCAAGAATTGCAATAATATCTTGTAAGTCTTTATATTTTTGAAGAACTTCTTGCACTCCTCTTGCAACTTTATAATGTTCTTCTCCTACAATTTGAGGATCAAGAATTCTACTTGTTGAATCAAGAGGGTCAACTGCTGGATAAATACCCTTTTCAGCAATTTTTCTGTTAAGAACTGTCGTTGCATCAAGGTGTGCAAATACACTTGCCGGTGCTGGGTCAGTCAAGTCGTCAGCCGGTACGTATACTGCTTGAATTGATGTAATACTTCCTTTTTTAGTTGATGTAATTCTCTCTTGAAGTCTTCCCATTTCAGTTGCAAGTGTAGGTTGATAACCAACCGCACTTGGAATTCTTCCAAGAAGTGCTGACATTTCAGCACCTGCTTGCGCAAATCTGAATATATTGTCTATAAACATAAGTACGTCTCTGTTTTCAACATCTCTGAAATATTCCGCCATTGTAAGACCAGTCATTGCAACTCTGTTTCTACATCCCGGAGGTTCATTCATTTGCCCATAACACAGTGCAACTTTATCAAGAACGCCACTCTCTTTCATCTCATTATAAAGGTCGTTTCCTTCCCTTGTTCTTTCACCAACACCTGCAAATACTGAAAATCCACTATGTTTATATGCAACATTATGGATAAGCTCCATAATAATAACAGTTTTACCAACTCCGGCACCACCGAAAAGACCTGTTTTACCACCTTTCATATAAGGACATAAAAGATCTACTACTTTAATACCTGTTTCAAAAATTTCCATTTTAGTTGATTGCTCTTCAAAAGGAGGAGCGTCTCTGTGAATAGACCATCTCTCAACTGTTTCTGGAATCGGTTCACCATCATCAATTACATCACCGATTACATTAAAAATTCTTCCAAGTACAGCTTCTCCAACAGGAACTTTAATAGGTCCACCAGTAGCAACTACTTTTGTACCTCTTGTAAGACCATCAGTCAAGTCCATAGCGATAGTTCTTACAATATTATCACCTATTTGTGCTGCTACTTCTAAAACAACTTTTCTTTTTTTACCCTCAGCTTCAAATTCAACGATTAAAGCTTCATTTATTTCAGGAACTTTATCTCCGTTAAACTCAACATCGATAACAGGACCTAAAACTTGTATTACTTTACCTTCCATAGTTCTCCTTTAATTTTTCTTCATAGCTTCTATTGCTGTTACTATTTCTATTAGTTCTCTTGTTACTGATTCCTGTCTTACTTTATTAAACTGTAAAGTAAGCTGATGTACCATCTCTTTTGCATTGTTTGTCGCCGCATCCATAGCCTGCATTCTGGCACTGTGTTCTCCTGCAAGTGAGTCAAGCAGGGTATAATACATTATATACTCTATATATTTTTTTACTAAACTTTCAAGTACTGTTTCGTAATCATCATTCGGCTCAACTTCTAAAAATTCATTTTCATTCGTTTCATTTTTTACTTCAATTGGAAGTAATTCTTTTACGTGTATTTTTTGAGTCAATTTATTTACATAACCGTTGTAAATTATAATTATATTATCAATTTCTTCATTTACAAAATCTTCGTATGATTTATTAATAACTTCCGCCGCTTTTTCATAATTAGGTGCAGATGTTAAACCTTCAATGGCTTCATACATTTCAATACCTACAAATCTAAAATATTCAATTGCTTTTTTCCCGATAATTTTGAGTCTTATTTTTATATTTTTTGCTTTTAATTCCTCTATTTTTTGAAGAGTTGTTTTGATTGTTTGATGGTTAAAACCACCACAAAGCCCTTTATCGGCTGTTACAACAATCAAATCCACTTTTTTAATTTCATTAATATCAGCAAATGCTCTAATATTAATAGTATCTTTTACAAGAGTTAGTTTTTTAGAAATTTCACTTGTAACTTCTTCAATTTTTCTTGCATATTCTCTTGATAATAATAATGCTTCTTCTGCTCTTTTAAGTTTTGCCGTTGACACGAGCTTCATTGCCCGTGTTGTTTTTTGAGTGTTTTTTACACTGTTTATTTTGGTTTTTAGTTCTTTTAATGTTGCCATTTAATTATCCTTCTGGATTAAACTGTGCCTTAAATTCTTCAAGTGCTTTTTTAAGAATTTCTTCTGTCTCAGAATCAATTTGTTTTTTAGTTCTTATACTTTCAAAAATTTGAGGATATTTTGTTTCAATGAATGGATATAATTCATCTTCAAATTTTCTGATGGCTTTTACAGGAATATCATCAAGATATCCTCTTGTTCCAGCATAAATAATTACAACTTGTTTTTCAACCGGTAAAGGCTGATTAGCAGGTTGTTTTAGAACTTCAACAAGTCTTTGTCCTCTTTCAAGCTGTGCTCTACTTGATTCATCCAAGTCACTTGCAAACTGAGCAAACGCTTCAAGTTCTCTGTATTGAGCAAGTTCAAGTCTTAATGTTCCTGCAACCTGTTTCATTGCTTTAATTTGTGCGGCACCACCAACTCTCGATACAGAAAGACCTACGTTAATTGCCGGTCTAATACCTTTATTAAAAAGTCCAGTTTCAAGGAAAATTTGACCGTCAGTAATAGAAATTACGTTTGTAGGAATGTATGCTGCTACATCCCCTCCTTTTGTCTCAATAATAGGAAGCGCTGTTAAACTTCCAGCTCCAAGTGCGTCATTAAGTTTTGCCGCTCTTTCAAGAAGTCTACTGTGTAGATAGAATACATCACCAGGATATGCTTCTCTTCCCGGAGGTCTTCTAAGAAGTAGAGACATTTCTCTATATGCATCAGCATGTTTACTCAAATCATCATAAACTATTAATGCATGTCTTCCGTTATCTCTGAAATATTCACCCATTGTAACACCAGCATAAGGTGCTAAGAATTTAAGCGATGCAGCTTCCGATGCACTTGCGTTAACTACAATTGTGTAATCCATTGCTCCATGTTCTTCAAGAATTCTTACAACATTTGCAACTGTTGAATTTTTTTGTCCTATTGCAACATAAATACAAATAACATCTTGACCTTTTTGGTTAAGAATTGTATCAATAGCAACAGTTGTTTTACCTGTTTGTCTATCACCAATGATAAGCTCTCTTTGCCCTCTTCCTATCGGAACAAGCGCATCGATTGCTTTAATACCTGTTTGAAGAGGTTCATGAACTGATTTTCTTGCCATAATTCCAGGCGCTTTTTCTTCCACATATTTATACTCTGCGGCTTCGATTTCACCTTTTCCGTCAATTGGCTCACCAAGTGCATTTACTACTCTTCCAATAAGTGCGTCACCTACCGGCACAGAAATAAGCTTTCCAAGTCTTTTAACACTACTTCCTTCTGTAATATCAGTACCTTTCCCAAGTACAACAACACCAACGTTATCGGTTTCAAGGTTAAATACCAAACCTTTTTCACCTGTTTCAAATTCAACCATTTCACCAGCCATTGCATTAGTTAATCCGTAAACTTTTGCAATACCGTCCGCTGAATAAATAACTTTACCAACCTCTTCTACGTCAATCTTTAACTCATAATTTTCAATTTTTTCTTTGATTATCGATGTGATTTCCTGTACCACTTAATCTCCTTTCTTTAAATTGCTTTTAAGATTTGTGAAATTATATCTTGTTTTACTCTCTCTTCAACTAATGCAAACTCGACATTTAAAACATCAACAAAAACTTTTATTCCATTAATATCAGTCTCCTTTAAGTAGAGTTTGATTGTTGCATTGAATTTTTCAGCAAGTTTATTTTCCAATGCTTTTAAAGTATCTTCACTTATTTTACCTTCTACAAAACCTGCATAAGTATTTTGAAGTTCACTTACTTTTGCATATAATCTTTTGTGAATGTCTTTTAAAGAATCAACTCTTTTATTTTCTAAAATTATTTTTATAAAATTAATAAATTTCGGATTATTACATTCCGCTATTTCAGATAAAATTTTTACTTTTTCATCAATACTTAATAAAGGAGATTTTACAAGTAAAATAAATTTCGGATCTTTTGAAATTAAAGCGATTTTTGCAACCGCTTCGTAAACTTCCACCAATTCATTTTCATTCAATGCTTGAATTAATGCTTTTGAATACTTTTCAACTATCATTATGCAACCTTTAATATTAATTTAGCGGCATCTTCGCTTGTAATGTGAAGGTCTTTTACTGTTTCATTTAAGAAAGTTTCAACAACTTCTTTTTTAGCTTTTTGTGTTTCATATTTCTTAAACTCTTCAAACTGTTTTTGTAGGATTTTAATCTCTTCTTCTGTTTGTACTTTTATTTTTCCTTCAAGAAGTTCAGCTTCTTTTTTTGCATTTTCAACAATTTCTCTTGCTTTTACTTTTGCATTTTCAAGCTCTGCTTTTAAAGCCTCTTTTCTTGCTTTTGATTCTTTTAGTTTTTCTTCAATTTCTTGGAATTTTTTTGCAATATTTTCTCTTCTTTGTTTAAAGAAATTAATAATTTTATTTCCTGCCAAATACCATAAAATTGCAGCAAATATTAAAAAGTTTATTGTTCTTGGAATAATATCAGTATGACCAGCCGCTTCACTTGCAAATGCAAATACTCCGAATAGACTTAAAAACAAAACAGTTTTTTTCATGCCGCATCCCTTATTTTCTTTTCTATTAATGATTTAATTTCTTCTTTTTCAGGAAGTAACTTATTTAATAAATCTTTTTTCTCTTTTTCAAGCATAAGTCTTAAACTCTCTTTTGCATCTTCAATTTCTCTTTGTTTTATTGCTTTTATTTTTTCAGCTTCTTCAAGGGCTTTCATTTTTGCTTCATTGATTATTTTTGAAGCATCTTCTCTTGCAAGTTTTAAAATTTCTTTTATCTCTTCCTCAATTTTTTGAGTTTCCTCAGAGTTTTGAGAAATCATTTTTAATTCTTCTTCAAGCTTTTTTTCTCTCTCGTCCATAAATTTTACCAACGGCTCAAACAACCAAATTTTCAGCAAAATCATTGTTATGAAAAAGATTCCGGCGATTACAAGCATTACGCCAAAATTCAAATCAAGCATAAATTCTCCTTTTTGTGAAATTTTAACATAAAATTAATTTATTTTATCCATAAATTCTTTTAATTTATTCAAATCTGTTTCATTTTTAAACTTCATTTTTAGATAATCTTTTCCTATTTCAACTTTAAGACCTATTTTTTTAAGTTTTAGAGCAAATTCTAAAATTTCTTCATTAAATTCTTCGTCATTATCATCTCTATTTTTATTTTTTTTCTTTTTAATATTTTTAATATAATTTTCAGTATCTCTGACATTTAAATTTTCATTTTCAATTTTTTCCAATACTTCCTTAATTTGGTTCTCTTCAAGTCCCAATAAAACTTTTGCATGCCCATAAGATATTTTATTTTGTGAAAGTTTTTCCCGAACTACTTTTGGAAGATTGAGAAGTCTTAGCATATTACTAATATATGTTCTGCTTTTTCCTATATTTTTCGCCAATTCTTCATGTGTAAAACCGAATTCATCAATCAAAGATTTAAGTGAAAGAGCAATTTCAAGAGCATTTAAATCTTCTCTTTGTATATTTTCTATCAAAGCATATTCTCTTAAATCTTTAAGAGAAATATCACTGATAATTGCTTTAATACTCTCTTTACCAAGACTTTTAACAGCTCTTAATCTTCTTTCACCTGCTACAAGTATATATTCACCCTCATTTTCTATTACGATAATAGGCTGCATAAGACCGTGTTTTTCAATAGAAGCTGCAAGTTCTTTTATTGATTCCTCATTAAATGTTTTTCTTGGCTGATACGGATTTGGTTTTATTTTATTTATTTCAATCTCTTTTATACCTTTTTGAGGAATACTTTTCAAATATCCCGCTTCAACATCTTCTAAAATGGCACCAAGACCACGACCTAATTTTTTCATTCAGCACTCTCCAATATTTTTTTAGCTAAAACCTGATATGCTTCCGCACCTTTGCTTTTTATGTCATAAAGCATTACAGGAATACCGAAACTCGGGGCTTCGGCAAGTTTTATATTCCTTGGAATTATTATAATTCCGTTATCTATTCTAAAAAGTTTTTCATTAAAATATCTTTTTAAATCCTGCAAAACCTGTTTTGAGAGATTATTCTGTTTTGAATACATAGTAGGAAGAATTCCTTTTATTTTAAGTTTAGGATTGGTTGTATGTTGAAGGAGTGTTATTGTTTTAAGAAGCTGAGCCAACCCTTCAAGAGCAAAATATTCCGTTTGCACCGGGATTATAACACTGTCGCTTGCATTTAAAGCATTTATTGTAATAATTCCAAGAGTAGGCGGTGTATCAATAATAATATAATCATATTCATCTGTTACAGGTTCAAGCACCTTTTTTATTACAAGATTATCAACTTCCGGGTCAAACTCTTTTTCTATTCCGACAAGTCCAATATTTGAAGGTATCAAATCAAGCGTCGGCAACATTGTTTTGAGTTTTACATCGTTTATATTTTTTGCACCGATTAAAACATGGTAAAAATTAAACTCATAATCGTTTTTATATACCCCAAGCGATGTGGTTCCGTTTGCCTGAGGGTCTGCATCGATAAAGAGTACTTTTTTATCGGCAATGGCAAGGGAAGCGGCAAGATTTACCGCTGTGGTCGTCTTACCTACCCCTCCTTTTTGATTTGCCACTGTTATAATTTCCGCCATTTTTTTATCACCTTTTTAATGTTGCATCGTAATTTAGGTCATTTTTAATCTCAAAAATCTTTTTGCTTTTCTCAAAAATTTTTTTATATTCCCAAAAAACTTTTTTCCAACTCTTTTTATTCAAGACCGCTTCTAAAATTTCTTTTACAATTTTATCATTTTTTATTTTTATATCCAAACAGCCCGCTTTATATTCTCCTTGAATTTCGGGAGTATATTTTGTATTGATTCCAATACCGCAGATTATTTTTCCTTTTTTTACATTAGTAAGAATTCCGGCAACTTTTTTAGGACTTTCTTCAATTAAATAGATATCGTTTGGCCATTTTATTATAAGATTATCTTTATATCTCACTAAAACATCATATAAAAGAAAAGAAAAATATACGCTCAAACTCTGCATCGGGACAAAATCATACTCTTTTAAACCGACGCAAAAAGAGAGAAAAATATTTCCGCTCTTTCCTTTCCATTTTCTGTTTTTAGTTCCTATTCCGTCAGTTTGATTTTCACTCCATATGCAATAATAGTTCAAATCTTCTTTTTCAATTCTATCTAATAAATATTTTTGAGTTGAGCTAATTTCATTAAAATATTCTATTTTCCATTTTTCGTTTTTCATTGTCAGTTTAATATATTATCGCCTTTTTTAAGTCTTTGTCCATTTAAATAGCTTAATGTATCAACTTCTTTTTTTCCGGGAATTTGTATTTTTTTAAGTTTAACACTTCCCTTTTTACACCCTATTATCACACCGTCTTTTTGAATGTCTAAAATTTTTCCTTTTTCATTTTCAGATTCACTTTCGACAAATTCCATATCATTTATTTTAAATTTATCACAAAAAATTCCGGGCCATGGCTGAAAAGCCCTGTATTTTCTATCCATTATCAAAGCATTTTCAAAATCGACATAACCGTCTTGCTTTTTGATTTTAGGTGAATAAGTTGCAAAGATATCGTTTTGTTTTAAAGGTTTTATATTTGAAAAATTATCAATCGTATATATAATCTGTTCTGCTGCCATATCTGCAAGTTCATTAAAAAGAACAATGCTTGTTTTATTTCCAACTTCCGTATAATCCCACGCAAGTATATCACCCGTATCAAGCCCTTCATCCATAAGCATTGATGTCACACCCGTATATTTATCGCCGTTTAATATTGCACTCTGGATAGGTGAAGCGCCTCTGTATTTCGGAAGAAGTGAAGCGTGAAGATTTATACACGGCGCTATTTGTAAAACAGTTTTTGGAAGCAAAAGTCCGTACGCTGCAACAACTATAAAATCTGGATTATGTACTGAAACATCTTCGTTTTTAAGACTTTTAGGTGTAAAAACCGGTAGATTATTTTCAAGAGCGTATTTTTTAACGGGTGTGGGAGTTAAAACTTTTTTTCTTCCTACCGGTTTATCAGGTTGAGTATACACAGCCGTTATTTCATATTTTTGATTAAGTCTGTCCAAAATTTTTACAGCATAATCAGGGCTTCCCATAAAAACTATTTTCATTAAAATCCTTTTTTATTTTTATTAAAAAAGGGATTAGACCATCATCCCTTTAATCATAAAAAATATCATTGCGGCAATAAGTGCGGCAACTGGTACTGTAATAAGCCATGCGGCAATAATTTTTTTTGCAAGGTCCCTTTTTACATATTTGACTTTTACTTCTTTTTTCAATATTTTTTTAAATCTTTTAATGCTTTTTTCTATCTCTTCTATGGTCTCAATAAGTTCTACAATTCTTTTATAATCCTCTTTTGTTTTAGATGTTTTTTTCTGTAAATCTTCAAGTTCAAGTTCATATGCTTTAAGTTTTTTTTCAAACTCTCCAATCTCTTTTTCTATATCGTTTTCCCTGCTCTCAACAAGATGAAGCCACTCTCTTAATAGCCCTACCCCAAATATCGCACCTACTGCAATATGTGTTGAACTAACAGGAAGTCCAAGCTGTGAAGCCACAATTACCGTAATTGCGGCAGCAAGTGCTACACAAAAACCTCTAATAGGGTCTATTTTCGTAATTTCGTCACCTACCGTTTTAATAAGTCTTGGACCATAAAGCGCAAGTCCTACTGAAATACCAAGAGCACCTATTGCCATTACCCAAAAAGGAATGGCGGATTTTGAAGAAATTCCTCCGCTAAAAACAGCGTCTGAAATAGCGGCAAGAGGACCGACTGCATTTGCTACGTCATTTGCACCGTGTGCAAAACTAAGAAGTGCAGCCGCAAAAATCAATGGGACAGTAAAATATCTGTTAATACCTTCTCTGCTGTTTTGAATATCTTCTTTTTTTAGTTTCATAACCATATAAAAATAAACCGCTACACCAAAAATAAATCCAAAAACGGCAGCCACTCCGATGGTAGGTTTTTTGGTATGAGGTAAAAAACTTAAAAATTCAGTAATATTTACCCAGACGTGTTTGAGTCCTTTCATTGTAAGATATGTAACAAAAGCCCAAGTCATAATTCCTACATAAACAGGCACCCATTTTCTTGACGCACTTACTTTATCTTCTTTAAAGACAATTGTTTTTTTAATGGCATAAAGAAAAGCTGCTGCTATTATACCTCCAAGCACCGGCGAAATAACCCAAGAAGCGGCAATTTTACCCATTGTAGCCCAATTGACAATACTAAATCCTGCCGCGGCGATTCCTGCCCCCATTACTCCGCCGACAATGGAATGTGTAGTGGAAACTGGGGCTTTAAAAGCAGTTGCGAAATTGAGCCAGAGGGCAGCTGCAAGAAGCGCTGACATCATTGCCCAGATAAAGAGGTTAACATCACCGTTAAAAGCACCTATATCGATAATACCTTTTCTAATTGTATTCGTTACATCAGCACCTGCTATCAAAGCTCCGGCGGCTTCAAATATTGCCGCAATAATAATTGCACCCGTCAGACTTAACGCACGGCTTCCGACAGCAGGACCTACATTGTTTGCAACATCGTTCGCACCTATATTCATAGCCATATAGGCTCCAAAAACTGTTGCTATAACCAAAAAGAGATTATTCGGGACATTACCTGTTTTTGCGTAAGTATAGATTACAACCACTGCAATAAATAAAAGCGCAATACCAAGTCTCATCAAATCAATTCCAGCGGATTTCCTTGCTTTTTTTTCGAGCTTTGAGATAGTCTGAAATTCCATAACGACCTCTTTTTTTACTAATTTTACAAAAAAAAGAGGTTTTTTAAAAGATATTATCCGAATTTACCTGCAATATAATCTGCTGTTTTTTTCTCTTTCGGATTTAAGAAAATCTGTTCTGTCGGTCCGAATTCTATAAGTTCGCCTAAATACATAAACGCGGTATAATCACTTACCCTGCTTGCCTGCTGCATATTATGCGTTACTATTGCAATAGTTACTTTGTCTTTAAGTTTTGATACCAGCTCTTCAATTGCAATTGTAGAAATCGGATCAAGTGCACTTGTAGGTTCATCCATCAAAAGCACTTCGGGCTCAACGGCAATTGCCCTTGCAATACAGAGTCTTTGCTGTTGGCCACCACTTAATCCCCTTGCATCATCTTTTAATCTGTCTTTTACCTCATCCCAAAGAGCAGCGCCTTTAAGTGCCTCTTCCACTTTTTCATCAAGGAGTTTTTTGTCTTTTTTTCCCATAAGTTTTAATCCGTAAGCAATATTGTCATAAATACTCATAGGAAAAGGTGTAGGCTTTTGAAATATCATTCCGACTCTTTGTCTAAGATGAATGAGTTCGTTTTCTTTTTTATATTCAAGAATATTTTCCATCTCACCCGTTTGTAAATTTTTAAGAAGAATTTCCCCTTCATATTTATTTCCCGGGTATAAATCATGAATTCTGTTAAGACTTCTAAGAAGAGTTGATTTACCACATCCGCTTGGACCGATAAGTGCCGTAACTTTATTTTCGTAAATAGGCATATTTATATTTTTAAGACTCGGTTTAGAAGCCCCGGCGTATGTAAAATAAAAATTTCTTATATCCATCACTTTATCATTGTTTTTAACTTTTGCCTCTTCATTGAATGATTTCATTTTTTATCCTTTACAATATATCTTCCTGCTAAATTTATTATCAAAACAAAAAATGTCAAAATAAAAGCTCCCGCCCATGCAATATCAACAAGATGTTTATCTGGCATAGTGGCAAGGTTGTAAATTGCAACTGTCAAACTTGGAAATTCTTCATTTAAATTAACTGTAAAATATTGAGAGTTACCACTTGTGAACAGTAAAGGAGCCGTTTCACCGATAATTCTTGCAAAAGCAAGCAAAAGCCCTGTCATAATCCCTACTTTCGCCGCTTTTATGATAATATCAAAAATAACCCTATATTTAGGCGCTCCTATTGCAACTCCCGCTTCTCTAAGCTCTTTTGGAACAAGTCCGAGCATATCATCTGTTGTTCTGACAACAATAGGAAGCATTAAAATAGCAAGTGAAATCGCACCTGCCCATCCATTCATATGACCTATCGGATTTACTAAAATAGCATACACAAAAGTACCTATGACAATAGAAGGGGCAGACATCATAACATCGCTTAAATTCCTGATAAATGATGCAAATTTATTACCAAAAGAATATTCTTGAAGATAAATACCCGCAATCATACCAATAGGCACTCCTATAATTACTGCAATAAGTGCCAATATAAACTGCCCTATAAGCAGGTTTCTAAGGCCGTTATCGACCAAATCGTGTGTGAAAATATATAAATCAACCGATTTTATTCCTTTAATCGTAAGTGTTATAAGTATCCAAAAAAGGAAAACAAGCCCCAAAACAGCCGCAAGGGTTGAGAGTATCAGAATAATTTTATTTATCACAAGTCTCATTTTTTATCCCTTAAAAAATAAAATTTAGCAAATGAAATAACAATAAACGATATCACAAACAAAATTAAAGCCAGATAAAACAGAGCCGAAAGACTAAGACCGCTACTTTCAGCAAAGTTGTTTGCAAGCACTACCGGAATTGAAACGGTAGGGTCTGTAAGTTTATGAGGGAAATTAAACACCCCTCCAATTACAAACGCCACAGCCATTGTTTCACCAAGCGCCCTACCAAGGGCTAAAATCATACTTCCTATAATCCCCTGTTTTGCATAAGGAAAAACCACATCTTTAATAACTTCAAATTTGGTCGCACCCATGGCGTATGCTGATTCTTTTAAAACATTAGGAGTTGTATTCATACTATCACGGGTAAGGCTTGCCATAAAAGGTATAATCATAACTCCCAAAACAAGTCCTGCAACAAGTAGATTAACACTGCTTCCACCAAAAATTTCCGCTATAAAAGGCCCGAAATAAAAAAGCCCCCACATACCATAAATTATACTTGGAATTGCTGCAAGAAGCTCTATTGCAATTCCTACCGGTTTTGCAACAAAAGGCGGAGCTATTTCGGATAAAAATATTGCTATTCCCATAGCAATAGGCACAGCAAAAAACATAGCAAGGATTGTTGATAAAACTGTACCTACAATCGGTATAAGACCTCCGTATATCACTTCCGTATTAGAATTTTGAGGTTTTTCAACACCTGCGGCGGCAAGAGCGTCATCGTCTTCAACAGCAATATCATTATCGGAATCCAAACTCTCACTGCCGGCTAAATCATCAGAGCCTAAATCATTATCGTCATTAATTTTCACATCATCCGATTCCATCGCGTCATTTGAAACACCGGCAGATGATTTTTGAATATCCGGATTTTTATTTGCAACATTTGCCGTATTGTCTTTTTGAACGGTTACCCCCCATCTTGGGTCAACCAAAAAATGAATACCGTATTTTTCAATTGCAGGTTTTGCCTGAATATACAACACGACAAATATTGCTGAGAGTATAAGAAGTATAGTAGAAGCGCTAATTTCCGAGAGTCTTTTAAAAAGTGTCTCCATACACTGCCTTTAAATAAAATTAATTGTAATTCTAAGGTAATAAAAAGAGGATTTCAAGTCCTCTTATTTTGCAGGTGCAATACCTTTTTCCTGCCAATATTGTCTAATCATTGCTTTTACATTACTTGGAAGCGGAACATATCCAAGCTCGCTTGCCGCTTTATCCCCGTAATTATACGCCCAATTAAAGAAAGTCGTTACTTTTTTGTCATTATCAACTTTTTCCTGAGGAACAAGAATAAATGTAGCCGCAATAATAGGATATCCGTGTTTTGGATATGCAATTACTTTAAAGAAATCTATTTTAGGATCAAAACCTGCAAATTTTGCACCTTCTGAGAAACTTTTTGGTTCAGGTGCATAAAATTTACCGTCTCTTCCTTGAATTTCAGCCATATTTAGACCGTTTTTTTGTGCATCGGCATAATCTACATATCCTATTGAATAAGGATTTGTTTTAATCGCCGCACTTACACCGAAGTTTCCTTTACCGGCAATTCCTCTTCCCTGCTCGTCTGTCGGCCAGTTTATCATTTTTTTTGCTCCGTAATATTTTCTCCAAATTAGACTCATTTTACTTAAATAATATGTAAAATTAAAAGTAGTTCCAGATTTGTCACTTCTATGAACGAATATAATTTTTTTGTGAGGAAGTTTTTCATTCGGATTATATTTTACAATTACAGGATTATCCCAATACTCGATAGTTCCAAGCGCAATTCCCTCAATTGCCGCTTCGCTTAGTCTTAACTTTTTAACTCCCGGAATATTATATCCAAGAGCAATACCACCTACAACCGTCGGGAACTGATAAAGTTTTGCTTTTTTAAGTGTTCTTGGGCTAAGAGGTTTATCACTTCCGCCAAAATCAACGTGTCTTGCCGCAACTTCTTTTATACCTGTTCCAGAACCTGTACCTGTATAATTTACTTTATTGTTAGTTTCATTATAAAAACTTTTTATCCATTGTTTATATACAGGATATGGAAAAGTAGCTCCCGTTCCATTTATTGTCCATGCAAAAGTGCTTACCGCCGCTAATGTAATACCTGCTATTAATTTTTTCATATTATCTCCTTTTAAAAGTTATGTCAAAATTATAAAAAATAAAAATAACAAAACGATAACATTAAATATTTTAGCAAAAATCTATTTTATTATATAATTATTGCAAAAAAGGAACAAAATGCTAATTGAAAAACATTTGCAAAAGCTAAACAACCGTTTTTATCGCATAGTTGAAATTATTGAAGAGAGTTTACAAAAAAAAGAACTTACAGATGAGTTTTTTTTAATTGATTTAAAAGAATTTGATAATGAAATTATTAAAGTTTTAGCGCTTTATCATCCACAAGGAGAGTTTTTAAGAGAAACAATAGCTTATTTAAAAATCACTTCGTTTTTGTCAAAAATAGTAAAATCGGTAAAAAATTTTATTAAAAAATACAAAAATAAAAACGATAAAATCGAAGCACTTTATCAAAATGCCCTAAGCTCCATCACAACACTTAAACTTGCAATAAAAAGTGAAAACATCGAAGATGCATATTCAACAATTATAAGTTATGAAAAAATAGCAGATGATATATATAAAGAACTTGTAAAAGATATTAAACAAAGCGAAAACATCGATGAAATACTTAAAACACTTAATACTGCCAAAAAACTTGAAAGAATTACGGATTCTGTTAAAACAATTGCAAAATATCTTCTGTTTGCAAAAGAAGGAATAGATATATAACAGTAAAAGG
>JALVVX010000017.1:27833-102923 GCA_027038555.1 Nautiliaceae bacterium
AACATCGATGAAATACTTAAAACACTTAATACTGCCAAAAAACTTGAAAGAATTACGGATTCTGTTAAAACAATTGCAAAATATCTTCTGTTTGCAAAAGAAGGAATAGATATATAACAGTAAAAGGTGGATGGGTAGATGGGTGGATGTGGAAGTAGATAGCTAGAAGAGGGAGAAGAAGTTTTGAGTTTTGAGTTGTAATAAAAAAAACGGAGAGAAAATGTTAATAGCGATTATTGAAGATGAAGAGGATTTATTAGAACTTCTGGAATTTAACCTTTCACAAGAAGGTTATGATGTTGTGGGATTTTTGAATACAAAGAAAATTAAAGATTTTATTATTGAAGAATCGCCTGATTTGTTAATTGTTGATAGAAACCTGCCAAATGTGGAAGGTGTAAAATTTATAAAAGAGCTTAAAAGCGAAGGTTTTGATATTCCGGTAATTTTCCTCACTGCCAAAAACAGCGAAGAAGAGATACTAAAAGGTTTTGAAGCGGGGGCGGATGATTATATTACAAAGCCTTTTAGTATGGCTGAGCTTAAAGCAAGAGTTAAAGCCGTATTAAAAAGAAACGGAAAATTTTCACATACACTTTTATATAAAAATTATAAGCTTGATTTAAATAACAGAATTTTACTCACTCCTGAAAATGAAATAAACCTAACAAAAAACGAATTTAACCTTTTAAAACTTTTCTTTCAAAATCCCAAAAGAGTGGTGACAAGAGAAGAAATAGCGAATATATTGGAAATTAACGAAAAAAGTGTAAATGTCGCTGTCAACAGACTAAACCACAAAATCAATATATTAAAAGCCGTAAGAGGCGTAGGATATAAACTCACGGAGCAGTAATGAAAAAAACTTTTAAAAACTTTATAAAACAAAAAATTTGTAAAAACGAACAAAGTAAAATTAAAAAACTCAAAAAAGAGCTTAAATTATTAAAAAAAGAAAATAAAAAACTCAAAATTCAAAACTCTTTTAAAGATGATGTAATATCGGCTATATCACATGAATTTAAGAACCCCATTTCGATTATAAACGGTTATATCGAAACAATTTTAAATTCAAACCTTCCATATGAACTCCAAAAAAAATTTCTTACAAAAATTCATAAAAACACTTTAAGATTATCAGAGCTTATCGACAGGCTTTATTTGATTACCAAAATAGAAAATAAAAAATTAAAAATCAATAAAGAACATTTCAGACTTGATAAAGCTATAAAAGAAGTCGCAGAAAGTTTTGACGAAAAAAGAATAAAACTAAATTTAATCCCCTTAAATGTAAAAGCGGATAAAAATTTAATACAAATTGTCATTTATAACCTTATATCAAATGCATTGAAATATTCAAAAAACGAGATAAATGTAAATCTTAATGAAAAATATTTTGAAGTTATTGACAAAGGTATAGGAATAGATAAAAAAAATCTTGCATTGATAAAAGAAAAATTTTTCAGAGTTGCAAAAAACGACTGGGACAATTCACTTGGTCTTGGACTTTATATTGTCGAGAAAATTCTAAAACTCCATAACACACATTTGGAAATTGAAAGTGAAATAAAAAAAGGAAGTAAGTTTTATTTTGATATTACTTCGATAAAAGATAAGGAATTCCTACAACAATAGAAGTAAGAGCAATTAATGCTATAAACATCAAAAGCATAAATCTCCAAAAAGGAAATGGTTTTTGTTTTTCATTTTCCATTTTCAATTTTCCATTTTCCATTAGCATATCTCCTTTGCATTTGCAAAACTTGCTTTAATTAATTTAGTGTCTTCTGGTGTGCAAAGATATATCTCATCATTAGCTTCTAAAAGATTAAACAAATCAACCAGTGCATCCACATTCATGGCTTTTATTCCGTATTTATCCCTTAAATATACGATTGATTCGATATCGTTAACACAAAAAACCGCATCTTTAATCTCGCTTGCCTTATTTAGCCTATCAAACTTTTTATCATCAGCCGTATAAACATACACATATTTCATTTCTTACCTTTTTTCTTTTTATAACAAACTTTTATTTGTTTAATATTAAATTTTTAATTTTACATTTTAAATTTACAATTTGTCTCATAAACTACTCTTTTTTCTTTATTTATATATATAAGGTAAAATATATTTGCTAATTCCATTTTTCGTTAGTAAATCAATTTTTTTTCCAGTCAACTCTTCTAAATTTAATTGATACCCAATAAAATCAAGTAATGAAATATTTTTATCAAACTCCACATTCACATCGATATCGTTACATTCCTCCCCTTTTGCATATGAGCCGAAAAACTCAATTCTTTTAGCACCTTTATCAGCCAGATAATCTATTATCTTTTTTTCAAGAGCCCTGTTTCTTATGTAATTTATCATTTCCTGTTTTTCCTCATATTGATATAAAGATGAATAATATCAATAGCCGCAGGTGTAACTCCGCTAATTTCACTTGCCTGAAATAGAGTTTTTGGTCTAATTTTTTCAAGTTTTTCGACAACTTCTCTGCTAAGACCAGGTATTCCTTTATATTCGAAATCATCAGGAATTTTTACATTTAGCATCTCTTTCATTCTGTCAATCTGAGATTTTTGCTTCTGAATATAATGATGATATCTTGCCTCAATCAAAACCTGTTCAAGCGCATCTTCACTTAAATTTTTAAGTTCTGGTGCAATTTTTAGAAGTTTTTCTTTATCAAAAGTGTGCCTGCTTGCTATTTTTCTAAGTTCCATTTTGTTTTGGATTTTATCTTCTCCCATTGCTTCAAGTATGGCATTTATTTCTTTATTAGGAGTTACAAATGTTTCATTGAGATATTTCATTCCTTTATCAATCTCTTCTTTTAATTTTTCAACTCTTTTATATGTCTCTTCATCAAGAAGTCCAAGTTCATATCCGTATTTTCCAAGCCTAAGTATTGCATTGTCTTCTCTTAGTAAGAGTCTATATTCAGACCTGCTTGTAAACATTCTGTATGGCTCATTTGTTCCTTTTGTAACTAAATCATCAATGAGCACCCCAATATAAGCCTCATCTCTTCTAAAAATCAGAGGCTCTTTTTCATCAAGTTTAAGTGCGGCGTTGATTCCTGCCATTATACCCTGTGCCGCCGCTTCTTCGTATCCGGTTGTTCCGTTTATCTGACCTGCAAAGAAAAGACCTTCAATCTCTTTTGTTTCAAGTGAATGTTTAAGATTGGTAGGCTGAATAAAATCATATTCAATAGCATAACCGAATCTCACAATCTTAGCGTTTTCCAGCCCCGGGATTGAATGTATAAAATCTTCCTGAACATCCATCGGTAAAGAAGTTGAAAGACCGTTTAAATAATATTCGGTCGCTTCCATTGTCTGAGGCTCTACAAATACATGATGACGCTCTTTATCAGGAAATTTATTTAGTTTATCTTCAATGCTTGGACAGTATCTTGGACCTATCCCTTCTATCTGTCCCGTAAAAAGAGGGGCTCTGTGGAAATTTCCTTTGATAATGTCATGCGTTTTTTCATTTGTATATGTCACATAGCAAGGCAGTTGTTTAGGGTTAAATGTTTTTTTATCAGTCCTGAATGAAAAAGGTTTAGGATTTTCATCTCCGGGCTGTATTTCCATTTTGGAAAAATCAATACTTCTTGCATCAATTCTGGCAGTTGTCCCTGTTTTAAGTCTTTCAAGTTTAAATCCTAAATTTTCCAAAGATTTGCTTATTTTTTTAGCCGGAAGTTCATGAAATCTTCCGCCTTCTATTTTTACTGGACCAAAATGCATAAGCCCTCTCATAAATGTACCTGTTGTAAGTATTAAAGCCTTACATTCATACTCATTTAAAAGATTTGTTTTAACTCCCGTAATTTTTCCGTTTTTAACAAGAATTTCATCAACTATCTCCTGAGCTACTGTCAGATTCGGAGTATTTAATATTTTATCTCTCATCCAGATTCTGTATCTGTCCATATCTATTTGAGCCCTGCTTCCCCTAACAGCCGGACCTCTGTTTTCGTTAAGGACTCTGAATTGAAGACCAGCATTATCAGTAGCAAGTGCCATAAGCCCGCCAAGAGCGTCTATTTCTTTAACCAAATGCCCTTTTGCAAGCCCTCCTATTGCCGGATTACAGCTTGCGGCTCCTATTTGTTCGACAAGCATTGTTAAAAGAAGGGTTTTTTTACCCATTTTAGCAGCGGCATGTGCGGCTTCGATACCTGCATGTCCTCCGCCTACAACTATAACATCAAATTTTTTCATCAAACTCCTTTAATTTTTCCGCATTTTTTATATATTTTTGTAAATTATCAAGTTTTTCACTCATTTCTGTTTTTAAAAAATTATCAAATTCTGCCTTTGTAGATATATTTACCATATTCTCATCAAAAATATCAAGCAATATATTGCTGCTTCCTACAAGCACAAGATATTTTCTGCCGTTAAATTCCATTAAAACTACTCTATTTTTTGTATCAAGAGGTTTTTGAAAAAGTATATTCATTCCGCTTTTAACAGGAAATTTTTTAACCGTTTTTTTTCTAATTATCCAAAGAACAATAGCAAGAATTATTAATATTGCAAGTGCAATTATATAACTGAAATAATCCAAACTATTCTGAGGATTTACAAAAGTAGTTATGTTTTCAGATGTATTCGTTGCAGTATTCATTATTCTAAATCTAAGCCCGTATCCGTCAGGTGTGAGAGCTACTGATATTTTATATTTGGCTTTTGTATCAAAATGTATTAAAACCTCATTATTTTGAGGTAATATTTTTATTTTTTTAATAAAAAAATCACCAAATTCTTTATTGTATTCTCGATTTGCATTTATATTGGTTATTATATAAGTATTTTCCCCGCTTTTTAATACTTTGCCTGAAAATTTAGAATCGAGTGACAACAACACATCAAGCTTATTTTTTGCAGGAAAAAAATTCACATTGACAAGATTACTTCCAAAAAGCATTACCGCTAAAAAAATAATTATTTTTTTCATATTTCCTCTCTTGTAAGATAATAAATTAAAGAATTAGCATCAAGCACTTCATTAAGTCTAATAGCAAGATTTTTTTCATAAACCATAACTTCGCCTTTTCCTACAATTCTACCATTAACATATACTTCGGCACTTTCGCCTGCCGGTTTATGCAAATCAATCACACTTCCTCTTTGAAGTTTAAGAATATCTCTAAGGCTCATTTCTATCCTTCCAAGGTCACTTTCAAATAGCACTTCCGTATCAAGAAGCTCTTCATAATCGGGAATAACTTCTTCTAATATTTTTTCAAGTTCTTCCAAATTAATCTCTTTTTCCATCAAATTTCCTTAAAAAGAATAGAAAAACATTTACCTTGAATACTTAAATCTATTTTTTTATCATAATCCATATTAATATGTTTATAGAATTTAGGTGTTGTGATATCAAAATGGATATCTTCATCACTTGCAAGAACCTTGGCATTTCCGACAATCAGATTCGCTATTTCTTTTGAAAGGTCCTCAATATCATAATCCGTATCTCCAAATAAAAGCTCGCTTACAATATCCAACACATCTTTTGGCAATACAAGAAAAATGTCAATATTTTCATCTCCTCTTATATCGATTTCACTTATAAATCCCTCTTTAACCTCACTTTCACAGTGATTTATTTCAGCGCCTATACTTTGAGCAAAATTTTCCGCCGCAGTTACAAAAAACTTTTCCATTCATTCTCCTTGACATTATTATATAATTTTACCAAAAAAAAGGCTTAATTTGATTAGTGCAATAATAGTAGGAATTATAACAGGTTTTTTCAGCGGATTTTTAGGAGTCGGCGGAGGAACTATACTTGTACCTATGCTTTTATTTTTAGGATTTCCTTTAAAAGAAGCAATAGGTATAAGTGTTACACAAATGATGATGAGTTCAATTTACGGTTCATATTTAAATTATAAAAAAGGACTTCTGAAAATTAAAAACGGCCTCTCTCTTGCCATAGGCGGTGCTGTGGGAGCGGCTTTTAGCGGTTTTATAATAAAGCATGCAAGCAAAGAAGTTTTAGGAGCAATTTTTTTAACACTCGTATTTATTGCAATAATCAGATTTTTCATAACCGTAAAAGAACCTCACGACGAACCTCCGATTGATAATAAAAAACTTTTTTTTATAGGACTTTTTGTAGGTGCAATCGCCATAAGCGTGGGAGTGGGAGGCGCAATACTCATAACTCCTATTCTTGTAGGATTTTTAAAATACAAACTAAAAACCACAGTCAGTCTCTCTTTGTTTTTTGTAGTGTTTTCATCAGTATCGGGATTTATCTCACAAAGTATAGCAGGTCATATAAATTATTTAGAAGGTTTTACGATTGGTCTTGCAAGCCTTGTCGGGACATATTTCGGAATAAAACTTTATCACAGTATCGATACCAAAAACCATAAAAAAATACTTCTTGCCTGGTATATTTTTATTTTCTTTGCTATGATATATAAATTATACTTTTAAGGAAAGATATGGATTATAAATTGGCGGTTGAAATTTTTGTGATTTTACTTATAGGTTTTAGAATTTACACACTGCAAAAATTCAACATAAAATCCGCCGCCGATAAACTGTTTGCACTTTATTATCTTAGAAACCATTATCCCCTGCTTGGGGCTGTTATTATTTTTTATATATTTGAAATTGTAGCAGCAGAGCTGATTGTGCTCGAAAAAGTAGATATTCCTTTGATTTTTTTTGGAATGATTGAGCTTTTTATGATATATAGACACATATATATCCCTCTAAAAACTGACGACAGGGACGATTATATAGATACAGTTATAAAAAGGATGTTTTCAACTCTTACATATTCCGAATATATGGAAATAAAAGGAGAACTTTACAAACCTCAGCCGGTTTGGAAATTATATCTGACTGAGATGATAGTGCTTTTTTTTGCAATATGGTCTATTGAAATGACGTAAGGGTAATGGGTAGATGGGTGAATGAGTTAATGAGTTAATGTGGGATATGTTATACATTTTACTTATTCACCCATTCACCCTTACACTCATATACACAAAAAAAAGGAGTTTATTTGGATAAAATCAAAATCACAGGTGCAAGAGAAAATAATTTAAAAAATATAAATCTTGAAATTCCTAAAAACAGGCTTATTGTATTTACAGGTCTGAGTGGGAGCGGAAAAAGTACGCTTGCCTTTGATACACTTTACGCAGAAGGTCAAAGAAGATATATTGAATCTCTAAGCTCATACGCAAGACAGTTTTTACAGCGCACGGGAAAACCCGAAGTTGATAAAATTGACGGTTTAACTCCGGCTATTGCAATAGACCAAAAAACCACATCAAAAAACCCGCGCTCAACTGTCGGGACTGTAACTGAAATATACGATTACCTTAGACTGCTTTATGCAAGAATAGGAATACAGCACTGTCATCTGTGCGGAAAAGAGATTACTCAAATGACTCCTCAGGATATTATCAACGAAGTTTTAAAACTGCCTGAGGGTGCCAAAATTATTATATATGCTCCTTTAATTAAAGAAAAAAAAGGAGAATTTCACGATTTAATTGAAAAGTTACGCAAAGAAGGGATTATCAGAGCCTACATAAACGGAACAATTATAAGACTTGATGAAGAAATTGAACTTAAAAAAACCAAAAAACACACTATAAAAGCGGTAATTGACAGGGTAATTGTTAAAGAAGAAAATAAATCCCGTATTGCAGAAGCAGTTGAAAGGGCTTTGAATAAAAGTTTTGGTGAGGTTGAAATAGAGATTTTAAACGCAAAAGAGCTTGGACTTGATAGGGATTTTATCCATTACAGCGAACACAATGCGTGTTTTGATTGTAAAGTCAGCTTTGAAGAACTTGAACCTACCACTTTTTCATTCAACTCCCCAAAAGGCGCATGTCCTAAATGCGACGGTCTTGGCGTAACATACACGCTTGATATGGAAAAAGTTATAAAAGACAAGCCCTTAAACAAAGGGGCAATTCCATTAATTTGGGGATTTAATAAAAAATATTATCAGGAGTTTTTCAAAGCATTGTGCAGTGAGCTTGATATAGATATGAATAAAAGTTTTTATGATTTACAAGATTATCAGAAAAAATCGATTCTTAATGGAACGGCTTATGAGATTGAATTTAATTACGGCAAACATAAAATTTCAAAAAGATGGCCGGGGCTGAGACAAATAGCTCTTGATATGTATAAAGATGATGATTTGAGTGAGATTATGAGCGAGAGTATCTGTCCTACATGTAAAGGTTTCAGACTCAAACAAGAAGCCCTTGCGGTAAAAGTCGCAGGTAAAACAATAGCTGATATTATCTCTATGCCAATTGATGAGGCCTACAAATTTTTCAGTGATGAAAGGAATTTTGAATATTTATCTAACCAGGAAAAAATGATAGCAGAGCCTATTTTAAAAGAAATTAGAGAAAGATTATTTTTCTTGGTAGATGTAGGTTTGGGATATCTAACACTCCACAGAGACGCAAGGACCATAAGCGGCGGTGAATCTCAAAGAATAAGAATCGCAAGCCAGATAGGAAGCGGGCTTACCGGCGTTATGTATGTTTTGGATGAACCGAGTATCGGACTTCATGAAAGAGATACGCTAAAACTTATAAACACACTTAAAAACCTTAAAAACAAAGGCAATACCGTAATAGTAGTAGAACACGACAGGGAAACGATTCTAAACGCCGACCATATCGTAGATATCGGACCGGGTGCAGGGAAATTCGGAGGTGAAGTGATTTTCAGCGGAGATGTTGAAAAATTAATGAAAAGCGATACAACAACAGCTAAATACCTTAGACGCGAACTTGATATAAATTACAGAAAAAACAGGCCTCAAAACGAATGGATAGAGATTAAAAACGTAAATATTCACAATATCAAAAACCTTGATGTAAAAATACCTTTAAGAAACCTTGTATGCGTTACAGGTGTAAGTGGAAGCGGAAAAAGTTCGCTCATTCTTCAAACACTTCTTCCGGTTGCAAGAGAAATTCTTAATCACGCACACAAAATACAAAAAGTAAAAGGCGTGGAAATAAAAGGGCTTGAAAAACTTGATAAAGTTATCTACCTTGATCAAAGCCCGATAGGAAGAACGCCTCGCTCAAACCCGGCGACATATACAGGCGTATTTGATGATATAAGAGCTATTTTTGCAGGACTTCCAGAAGCTCAGCTTAGAGGCTATACACCGGGAAGATTTAGTTTTAACGTCAAAGGTGGTAGATGTGAAGTGTGTAAGGGTGAGGGTCAAATAAAAATAGAAATGCACTTTTTACCTGATGTAATGGTAACATGTGAAGCGTGCGGAGGTAAAAGATATAACGAACAGACCTTGGAGATTAAATACAGGAGCAAATCAATTGCAGACGTTTTGGAAATGAGCGTAGATGAAACGTATGAGTTTTTTGAAAAAATCCCGAAAATCAAAAATAAACTTAAAACCCTAAAAGATGTGGGACTTGGATATATAACTCTCGGTCAAAATGCTGTTACTCTAAGCGGCGGCGAAGCTCAAAGAATAAAACTTGCAAAAGAGCTCAGCAGAAGAGATACAGGTAATACGCTTTATATTTTAGATGAGCCGACAACCGGGCTTCATTTTAAAGATATTGATAATTTAATGAAAGTATTACAACATTTGGTTGATTTAGGAAACAGCGTTATTGTAATTGAACATAACCTGGATTTTATCAAAAACGCCGATTACATAATCGATATGGGACCAGAAGGCGGAAGTGGAGGCGGAAAAGTGATAGCCACAGGAAGCGTTGAAGAAATTGTCAAAAAATATGCTAATATTAGCTATACGGCAAAATATTTGAAAAAGGAACTTGAAAATTTTAAAACTTGATGAAATTAAACATTTTTTTATAATCCCGATAATAATAGGTATTATAGGTGGGTTTTCCGCTTTTTTGTTTAGAGATTTTATTAAATTTTTCACTTCTGTTTACAACGATTTAAATCTATTTCATTCAAATCTTTTTTATCTCATATCCACCCCGCTTATTTTTCTTTTTTCGTATTATGTAATTAAAAATTTCCCGATAAATCCAAACAATGTCTCAATTGATGAAATTACCAAAAAAATTTCACTTGCAATGGGTCATTTTTCCCCTTTAAAAGGGTTGATTGTATTGTTTTTAACTTCTCTTAGCTTAGGATTCGGTGTACCGGTAGGAAGAGAAGGTCCTATTGCAAAACTTGGAGGCGTGGGGACTGAAATTTTTATAAAACTTATTAAAATTCCAAGAGTAGATGTACCTATTTATTTAAGTGCCGGGATTTCAAGTGCGATTGCCGCTACATTCAACGCCCCGCTTGCTGGTATAATATTCGGAATTGAAATAATAATAGGCAAAATCAATTCATATATTTTAATTCCTTTGATTGTTTCAACATTTACCGCAACGCTAATATCAAGGGAATTTATAGGTAACTTTGCCGCATTTTATGTACCGCATCTAAATTATTCCCATTCATATCTTTTTTTATCTCCTTTTGAAGCTTTGTTTTTTGGCTTTTTGGCAATTGGATTTTTAAAATCCGTAATTCATCTCAAACATCTCAAAGAAAAAAGTAAACGATGGGATAAAACGATACTGATTTTTGGATTTATTGTAGGCTTATTGATAGTTATAAGACCTGAAATAAGAGGAGTAGGATATGAATTCGTAGAAGAGATTTTTCAAAATAAAACGACTTTTTTTTCAGCCTTAATTATTATGCTTTTTAAATACATAGGAACGATTTTAAGCATTGGAAGCGGGCTTTTTGGCGGAATTTTATCACCAAGTATTTTTATCGGAGCATTTGGCGGATATTTTTTCGGAAGTTTTTTTCATTTTTTGGGACTTGATCCGAGAGTATTTGCTCTAATTGGAACAGCGGCAATGCTAAGCGGTGTTACAAAATCCCCTCTTAGAAGTTCGGTAATTATTATTGAGCTTACTCATTCTTATCAATTTATTCTTCCAATTCTTATAACGTCTGCTATTACGAATTATCTTATTTCTATGATGGAACCGGGAAGTTATTTCAAACGCGCCCTGCTTCAAAGAGGCATTGATATTGACGATGAAAATCTGATAAATTTTTTCACTGTTGATAATTTAAAAAAATATATTTTAAATACAAAACCCCTAAAAGAAGACGATGATTTAAAAACAATAAAAGAAAGATTTCATTTTACCTGTGTTCCTTATCTTCCCGTAACAAACAATGAAAACGAATTAATAGGTATAGTATCGCTAAGAGACATTAAAAAACACAAATTTATAAATAAAGACAAAATTCATGCAAAAGATATTATGGCAAAAAATCCTTTTGCAATTAATCCGAATTCTTCAAAAAAAGATATTTTCAAAGCATTAAGTGTTCTAAATTCAAACTACATTCCTTACATAGATGAAAACAACAAATACAAAGGTATGATAGATTTAAATCAGTTTTTAAGAGATATCTCCCTTAAAGCATAAATTTTATATTGACAAAATAAGCTGTTTTGTTTTATAATTCACTTACCGAACGGTAAGTAAGGAGGTCAGTTGAATAAAAAAGAAGAAATCTTAAAAATCGCAAGCCGTGAATTTGCAAAATACGGCTATACAGGTGTAAGTATGGATGCAATAGCCAAAAAAGCCGATATAAGCAAAGCGGCGATTTATTACCATTTTAAGAATAAAGCCTCACTTTTTGAAGAAGTTGTAATGCCAAAAGTTCAAAAATTAATAGATGAAATTTATTCTTTCGAAGATAAAGACCCAAAAGAAGAATTGAAACATTATATCGCCTCATATGCCAAAATATTTAGAAAATATCCCTGCTTTGCAGCAGTTTTAGCTCACGAATTTGTGGATGGTGGAAGAGATTTGAGTGATGAAATTATCAAAAATCTCTCAAAAGTTTTTAAAAAACTGATAACAATCCTAAAAAAAGGACAGGAAAAAAATAATTTTCAAATAGACAATCCTTTTTCCATTCAGCTGATGATAGTAAGTTCGCTTATTATGCATCAGACAACAAAAAATTTAAGAAAAAGAATTTCAAAATACATAGAAATTGAATTAAATCCCGGCATTGAAGATATTGCAAACGCAATATATCAAAAAATCTTAAAAGCCATTTTAAAGGAATAAAATGAAAAAGCTGATTATTTTAAGTTCGGCCCTGATTGCCATAAACGCTACGGAAATATCCACACTTTTTGAAGCCATTAAAAAAATACCCGAATCAAAAATTGACAATATTGCAATAAAAGAGATGCAAATCAATAAAAATAAAATTTCTTCTTCTCTTTATCCAAAGCTGAATATATTCGGCAGTTTTGAGCATTTCAGCTCACCTGCAAACATAAAACCGCAGCCTCCTACAACCGCAACCAAACTGGCAACAAAAGGAAAAGGTTTTTGGTTTTCACAAAACATTACAAAAATAGGATTCAGCGTATCGATGCCGCTTTTTGTAAAAGAGATATTTGATAATTCCAAAAAATTAAAACATATCGTTAATATAAAAAAATATCAGGCAAAAATAAACCTGCTAAAAAGAGAAGCACTTCTTGTCACATATTTAAGTAAACTGAATTATCTTTATTCTTTAAAAGATGCCTTAAATCAAAAAGAAAAATCAATAAAAACTACACTTAAAGCTATAAAAACCGGTGTTGAAGTCGGAAGAATTCCTGAATTTAAACTTTTAAGATTAAAAGATGCTTTAAATTCCATTCAAATTAAGAAATCTCAAATCAATATGGCAATAGACGATACAAAAAGTAAAATTTACGAACTGACTAAAAAAGAGATAAATTCACCTGTTAATTTTGAAACACTCTCAAACATTGAAAAAAAAGAATTTTTAGCATTAAAGCCTCTAAAAGAAAACTTAAAAGCGCAACAGATTAATTTAAATGTATCAAAAGATTCATATTATCCGAAATTTATGATTGAAGCAAAAGGTTACAGAGCATTTGCAAAAGCATACAACAATGACGATAATTTAGCCGAAAACTTCGCAAGTATCGGTGTTTATATGAATTGGAATGTTTTTGATAAAACCAATAATGCAGATATCCAAAAAGCAAAGATTTCTCTTTTAAAATCAAATCTTGAAATTAAAAAAACAATCAAAAATTTAAATGCGGAAGTCAAAAAAATAAAAGAATCCTTAAAAGAGATAAACAAATCAATAATTCTAGCTCAAAATTCCATAGAATTAAAAGAGGAACTTTTAAAAAGTGCAAAAACGGCATTTGAACTCAATAATATGACTGTTGATGAATATTTGGATTATGAAAATGATTTGGCAAATGCAAAAGCAAATCTTGCTGATTTAATTGCTACAAAAAACACATTAATAGCAAATTTAGCGTTTATTTACGGAAATAATTTAGAAAGGATATTCAAATGAAAAAGATAATTAAAATTTCAATTGCATTAATTGTTGTTATTGTAATAGTTTTAGGTGCTGTAACACTTGTTAAAAAAAGAAAATCCGAAGATGCCCATACTCCTACTGCAAAAATTTATCCTATTGCCGTTGAAGTCATCAAACCCAAAACAGGTCATATTAAAACCACACTTGATTATTTGGCAATTGTTAAAAACAGTAAAAACACCACAATTACATCAAAATTTGCCGGAAAGATAAAATATATAGCAAATCTTGGAGGATATGTAAAAAAAGGACAAACAGTAGTAAAAATTGACGATTCAAATTTAAAAGCGGAACTTGATTCTATTAATTCTCAAATCCAATCGGTTAAAAACCTGATTGAAGCCGATAAAATTAATCTTCAAACATTAATTGACACACACAAAAGAACTGAAAAACTACTAAAAGTTAAAATGGCAAGTGTAGAACAGTTCAATGCAGAAAAAGCGAAAATAGCATCATTAAAAGCAAAATTAAATGCCGATGAAAATAAATTAAAAAGCCTAAACGCAAATAAACAAGCCGTTTTGGAAAATATTACATATACAGAAATCAAATCACCGCTAAATGGAATTGTAAGTGCAAAATTTTTAAATAAAGGCGATAACGCATTTCCTGGAAAACCGATATTAAAAATTTCAGCTGAAAACGGAAATTATCTCTTTATGCCACTTGCAAAACCTTATAAAGAAATTGTTTATAAAAACAAAACTTACAAATTAATTCCTTTAAACTCAACATTTAACGGAGTACCAGCATATAAAGCGGATGTAAATGATAAAAGCCTGATAGAAGGTGAAAAAGTAAATGTTAAAGTTATAACATTTGACGGTAATGCAACACTTGTGCCGTTTAATTCAATACTTACTATAAACGGTCAAAATTATGTGTTTGATACAAATGGTAATCCAATAAAAGTTACTGTTTTGGCTGAGGGAAATGAAGGTGTTGTAATAAAAGAAAACCTAAATCAGCCTGTTTTAAAAGCAAATCCAGATATATTACTTAAAATAAAAGCAGGATACCCTATAAAGGCAGTAAATGAGTAGATGGGATTATGGGTTTATGGGTAATAATTTAAATATAACCCATTCACTCATTCACTCATTCACTCATACACTCATATACCCATTCACAAAAAGGATACAATATGTTTGAATATTTTTTTAGAAGAAGCCACTTATTATGGGCTATTATTTTGGCAATGTTTGTATTTGGGATACTTGGACTTATTAAAATGCCAAAAAATCTTTTTCCAGATGCAAACCGCCCAGAAGTTGTAATATTCACAACTGTGCCAGGAGCAAGTGCCGATGTGGTGGCAAATACAGTATCAAAAACAATAGAAAAAGAGATGGGAACGCTAAGTAATGTTTATGAAATAAAATCAACAAACGTTCCAAACTTCTCAATCGTTCACGTTGTTTTTAATTACAAAAAATCTCTTCAAGGGGCGGCTGTTGATGTTAGTAATGCACTAAACAGAGTTAAAGCAAAACTCCCTAAAAATGCAGTACCGGCAATCTATCTTGTAGGTGATTTTACACTGCCTGTTGATGTGTTTGCACTTAGTCCTAAAAACAATAAAATATCTTTACCTGAAATTAGAAAAATAGCTGACAGTTTTATAAAACCAAAGTTACTTACAAATCCTAATATCGGTAATGTAGAAATTTTCGGAGGATATAAAAGTTCTATTATGATTAAAATTGATCCGAAAATACTAAAAAAATACAATTTATCGCTTGATAAAGTAATAAAAGTAATTGAAACAACTGTTAAAAATACTCCGATTGGATTTGTTAAAACAAAAAATAATTTTTATACCCTGAACTATTACGGAGAGAAAAAAGAGATTGAAAAACTAAAAAACATTTTTATCGCTCCAAATATAAGACTTGGCGATATAGCAAAAATAAAATGGTCTTATCAGACGAATAACACTTCATATATAGGTGATAATTCACCGGCTATTGCCGTGTCTGTTGAGAGGGCTCCCGGTGGAAATGTTTTGGCTACGAGTAATGCGGCAAGAGAAGTTATGAAAAAAATAGCCAAAATGTATCCAAATATTAAAATAAAAATTTCCAATACACAAAGAAATTTAATTGAAACTTCAAACGTTAATATGCTTGAAGCACTTAGAGATGCAGTGATTTACACACTTTTGGTAATTTTGATTTTCCTTGCAAACATAAGAGCACTTGTTGCGGCGGGGCTTTCTATTCCAATGGTGTTTTTTGGAACTATCGCATTTCTTTACTTGACAGGACAAGGTCTAAATATCGTAATTTATACCGCAATTATCCTTGCTCTTGGAATGCTGACAGACGACGCAGTTGTTGTACTTGAAAACATAGAAAGACACCTTGAAGAAGGCGACCCAAAAGCAATATACAACGGGACAAAAGAAGTTTTAAAACCTGTATTTGCAGGAACAATTTCAACTATCGCCATTCTTTTTCCTTTAATGTTTGTAGGCGGATTCCCTCAAAAAATATTTAGACCGTTGATTGAAACAGTAATTGTGGCGTTGCTTATTTCATACTTTTTATCAATTACATTTATTCCATGGCTTGCAAAATTTTTATATAAAGACGGAAAAGTTACAAAAACAAAATTGGAAAAATTTTTCGAGCGTCTTTATCAAAACACAATTGCAAAATTAATTCCGGCATATCTTGGAGTTATTAAATTTTCAAACGGTAAATTTTGGCCTCTTAGAAGATTCGTAATTATGTTTGCGGCTATGTTTACTCTGATTATGACACTTAAAAATGTAATGCCGACAATTGGTAGAGACGTTATGCCTCCAATGGATACAGGTATTATGAAAGCTCAAATTGAATTTTCTTCAAACTTAAATGCAAACGAATCAATAAATAGACTTAAACCGTTTATTACCTGGCTAAAAAAACAGCCTTGGCTTGTTAAAGATTCAATTGCAATAGGTACTGAAAAAGGAGTATTGTCAATAGGTGGCGGTGGTAGTGGAAATAGTATAACTATGACAATTATTGCCGTTGACAGATTCCACAGAAAAAAAACAATTTGGCAACTTGAAGAAGAAATTAGAAACGAACTTGCAAAACTTCAAGGTGTTAAAAAAATGGCAGTATTTGATTTTGGTGCAACCGCTCTTTCCACTATCAGTGCGCCTCTTGATGTTCAGTTTAGAAGCGATACTTATGCTAATTTACCTGCCCTTGCACACAAAGCGGAAAAACTGCTTTATGGCGTAAAAGGACTTACAACAATAAAAACAAGCTGGGATAAAGATTTTCTTGAAGCAAGAGTTGAAATTGACAAAAATAAAGCTCTAAGCTATGGAATCACACCTCTTGGAATTTTAAGTCAAATTGCTCTTAAAGACCAACCGGCAAGCATAATTGCATCATTACAGTCAATGGACCCGCAAATTATCAGAATCAGATTTAATAAAAATTACGACAAAAACTTGGAAAACTTAAAAATGCTGTTAATCAATACACCAAAAGGTGTAGTACCGCTTAATGCGTTAGCAAAAATAAAAACAGGATTTACTTACAATAAAATTGACAGATATGATTTGGAATACGCTATTGACGTAGAAGGTTACAGAGCCACAAGACCTGTTAGCAAAATTACAGCTGATGCTGATAATATTTTACACTCTCACGGAATTACAAACTATTATCAAACAGGTGATATAAGCGAAATGAAAGATTCATTCAAAAGAATGATAAAAGCTATTGCCATTGGTATTGTTGTTTTAATTTTAACTTTAATGGTTGTTTACCAATCCCTAAGACTTGCGCTTATTATGATTTTGGTATTGCCTCTTTCAATGATAGGTGCAGGATGGGGTATGATAATAGCTCATAAACCTTCATGTATGCCAAGTATGGTAGGTATTTTACTCTTGTTTGGTATTATTATTAAAAATGCCGTTTTATTAATCGACTTTTATAAAGAATACGAAAAAGAAGGTAAAACACCATTTGAAGCGGCACTTGAATCTATTCGTGTTAGATTTAGACCGGTTATGATGACAGCATTTGGGACAATAGCAGGTATGATTCCTATTGCACTCGAACAGGCTATCGGACTTGAAAGACTTTCACCTCTTGCTGACGTGGCAATTGGTGGGCTTTTAATCGGTACATTATTAACTTTAATTTATGTGCCAATGCTTGCATATGTAACAGACCCAAGAAATAAACAAACAAATCCTATTGAAAAAATAGAAGAGGAACTTTAAATGAAATATGATTTTTGTTATGCACTAAATGAAGGAGAAATTCTAAACGAAGACCACCCTGAGTGGCCTCTCTTTGTGCTTACAATTTGTGGTAGTAAAGTTGAAACGCTAAAAATGTCAAAAAGAGTTATGTGCACTCTAAAACATCTGCCGTTAAGACTCCAGGTTTTCTATGAAAACAATGCAGAAAAGTGCATAAAAATGGGAGGAGGCGGAGACCCAAGCGTATTTTTAGATGAAAATCTTTTGTTTGAAGGGCTTATCCAAGCAGAAGAGATTAAACAAATTTTTGAAAAATTCTTAAAAGGAGATACAATGAAAAAATATGCAACACCAAAATTTCAAAAAGAAATTAGAATTGGTTTAGATGATTTTATTAAATTATTTAATGAAGATAAAGCTGTTTTATTAGATGTAAGAATGCCATTTGAGAAAAAAGTTTGGAATTTACCTTTTGCTCTTGATATTAATCCTGAAAATGTAGATGAAAAACTTAATGAAATTCCAAAAGATAAAGTAATAGTATGTGCATGCCCTACAAATAATAGAAGCCCATTTATGGCAACTTATTTAAAAGAAAAAGGGTATGATGCTAAATATTTAGTAGAAGGACTTTTAAAACTTATGGAAAGATTAAAAGGTGGAAAAGCAAAAGATATTAAGGTAGACTAATGGCACATCATCACCATCCGGTTAGCGGAACAAAACTTTTTATAACAATAATTTTAAATTTAATTATTACTATTGCTGAAATTATAGGGGGAATTTTTTCTAATTCCCTAGCTCTTCTTAGTGATGCTTTACATAATTTTAGTGATGTAATGGCTTTAATTATTGCATATATTGCAAACAGACTATCAGGTAAAGAGGCAAATGAAAAAAACACTTTTGGATTAAAAAGAGCAGAAATAATAGCGGCTCTTTTTAATGCATCAGTATTAATTGGAATTGGTGTTTTTTTAATAGTTGAATCAGTCCATAAAATTATACACCCGGAACACATTAAATCATTATGGGTTATTGGATTTGGTCTGCTTAGTGTAATTTTAAATGGAATTAGTGTTTTACTTATTAAAGATGATTCACATGATAATTTAAATATTAAAGCCGCTTATTTACATCTTTTAACAGATGTGTCAACAAGTATTGCGGTAATTATCGGCGGTATTTTAATTTATTATTTTAAAATATACTCAGTTGATGGGATAATTTCACTTTTAATTGCGATTTATCTAATTTATTCGGCTTTTGATATTGTAAAAGAGAGCACCAAAATTTTGATGCAATATTCACCTGAGAATATCAATTTAGATGAAGTAATTAAAAAAATTGAGCAATATCCTGAAATTAAAAACATACATCACATACATATCTGGCAATTAAATGAACACGATATTTTTTTAGAAGCCCATATTGATTTGAATGAAAATTTAAGTGCTGAGGAAATTTCAAAATTGATTGATAAGTTAGAAAAAGATTTAGAAGATAAATTTCATATAACTCACACAACTTTACAAGTAGAATACAATAGAAATGACAATAAACAAAAAATTATAAGGAGTGAAAAATGATTAGTTTTGACGAATATCTAAAAGGTTTTGATTACGATGAAAGAAAAGAGATGAAAATTTCTTTACCTAAACTTCTTGAAGGTTATAAAAACGGAGAAATTGAACTAATTGATATTAGATTTAATGAAGAATATGAAGCTTGGCATGTAGGAATTGGAAAACATATCCCACTAAATGAACTTCCTGATAGACTTGATGAAATTGACAAAAACAAAATTGTAGTTACAATGTGTCCTCATTATGACAGAGCTTCAATAGCAAGACACTATTTAAAATTAAAAGGTTTCAGGGCAAAATATTTAGTAGAAGGAATGCTTGGACTTGTTGATTACCTAAGAGGCGATAAGGCAAGAGATTATATAAAAGAGGTTAAAAAATGATGTTTTATATAGAAGTTTTTTTCGTAACTTTAATCCTCTCCACTTTCTTTGCCCTTGGAGGAGTTGGAAGTGCTGTGGCACTCGTTCCTGTTTTACACTTTATGGGGCTTGAATTTAATTTTGCAAAAGCAATAGGACTTTTTGTAAATACCTCAACAACCGTTACAGCTACAATTATGAATATAAAAAGAAAAGTTTTAGATATGAGATTTGCTTTTCCTCTTGCAATTTCTCTTGCATTTGCTGCGCCTATTGGGGCATACATTTCAAAATTTATACCTGAGATTTATGTAAAATATCTATTTGTTGCTTTTTTATTTTTTGCTGGTAGTATGATTCTTTTTGGCAAAAAAGAGCAAAAATTTCACTACAATAAACCTTGGGTAATGGTTGTTCTTGGTGGAATGGTAGGAGTTTTAAGCGGACTTTTAGGAATTGGAGGAGGAAGTTTATTAATGCCTATTTTAATTTTGCTTGGATTTGATGCAAAAAAAGTGGCAATTGCTATGAGTTTTGTAATTCCTTTTTCTACATTTACAGCATTTTTGACATATGCGAGTATGATTCATATAGATTGGATACTTCTTGGAAGTGCGACAGTTGCGGCGATTTTAGGAGGATATATAGGAAATTATATAATGCATTTTCACCTAAATCAAAAACAAATCAAAAAAATTATCGGGGTATTACTCTATTTAATCGCTGTTAAAATGCTTATATCTCTTCTTTAATTTTAGAAAGTAATCTCTCTTTCATCTCTTCTACTAATTTTTTAAACTCTTCATACCCTTTTCCGTCTGGGTCAACAAAACCTATATGAATAGTTTTTACTTTTTTAGGAAAAGTTGGGCAAGTCTCTTTGGCATTGTCACATACGGTTACAACCAAATCAAAATCTATATCCATAACCTTATCAATATCTTTTGAGTGATATTCATCTCTCCATGCATTTTCTCTCATTAAAACTTTTTTAGCATTCTCATTTACTCTCCCACTTGGATTAACCCCTGCACTGTAAGCTTTTACTCCATCAAGATATTTATTAATAAGTCCTTCTGCAATTATGCTTCTACAACTGTTTCCAGTGCAAAGAACTAAAACTTTTTTCATATTACCTCCAATGTAAAAAATAAAACTATTGGCGTTACAATCATACCAAATTTTATATACTGCCAAAAAGTTATTTCAATTCCCTTTTTTCTTAAAACATCAAACCAAAGTAGAGTTGCAAGCGCTCCTATGGGAGTTAGTTTAGGTCCTATGTTTGTTCCTATTATATTTGCAAAAATAAATGCTTCTTTTGCTCCTTTTAGCGCTAAATCCATAATCATTACAGCTGGAAGATTATTTAAAACTCCGCTAAGTCCTGCACTTAAAAATCCAACCTTTAAAATATTTGAATTTTGAATAAATTCTTTTAAATATTTCATAATCCCTGCATCTTTTAACCCAAAAACCACCACATAAAGCCCAATACTTAAAAACAAAATCTGCCATGGAGCATCAAAAACTATTTTAAAAGAAATATTTCCAAAAATACAAGCTATAATCAAAAATAAAATTGCCCCACCAAGTGCAAAAACACTAACAGGTATATGATAAAAATCCCCTGCTATAAACCCAGCAAATAAAAGAGCTAAAAAAAACCAGCTAAAATAAAAAAGTTTTTTATCTTTTATTACTTCATCGCATTCAGGAAGTAAATCTATATCAATTTGTTTAGGAATACTATTTTTAAAATATAAAAATAAAATCATAACAGAAATAAAAACAGCCACTATTGAAGGCAAAACCATATTTTTGAAATACTCAATAAACCCTATATGAAAAAAATCAGCAGTAATAATATTTGGAAGGTTTGAAAAAACAAAAAGAAAAGAGCCTGTATTTGCCATAAATCCTCCGGCTAACACAAAAGCAAAAAGAGTTTTTTTATTTAAGTTTAACATTTTCATTTTAGCAATTAAGACAGGAGTTAAAATCATTACAGAGCTGTCACTTGAAAAAAGAGCACTGACAACTGCACCAAGTAGCATTGAATAAATAAACATCAAAATTCCATTGCCTTTTGAAAACTTTGCAATCTTTATAGCCGCCCAGTCAAAAAAACATATTTCATCAAGTATGAGTGAGAGGATAATAATCCCTATAAAAGTTAAAGTCGCATCCCAGACAATATCAATTACTTCAATAACATCTTTTAAACTCACTACCTTTAAAGCAACAGCCACTAACGCCATAAAAACGGCACTATATCCCATATACTGAGGTTTAATAAAAATTAAAAAAAGAGTTATAAAAAGTAAAATTAAAGCTAATTCCATAATCATTTTGCTTTTTCAGAAAGTTTAACTATAATAATCTTAAATCTTAAATAATTATATCATATAAGGAAGAAAATGGATATTAATTTAGATTATTCTCAAATTTTTAATGATGTTATAGCTGCACTGATAAGCGGTATTCTTTTAACTTTCTTATTTTTCTTCATTAAAGAAAAATTATTTCCTATTCCTAATATAACAGGGAAATGGACATTAGAAATTAAAATTAAAAAAACAAATTATAAACCTTATAAAGACATGATTTTAAAATATTCAATCATAATATACAATATAGAAAAAAATATTAAAGGTAGCGCAGAAAAAATATACGAAAAATCTACAAAGGAAGAAAAAGAATACATTGGAAAAAAACGTACTAGAGCTAAAATAGAAGGTTACATTGAAAAAAAATATTTTGGGAAAGATAAAATATATTTACATATAATTGAAAAAGGAGAAGAAAGAGAATCAACTACTTTTTATGAATTAATTTATAATTCTCATATTAAATTATCAGGAACATTTACTTCTACAATTGCAGACCAAAGTGGTACAGCAATTTGCAAAAAAGAAACTTATTGAAAAACATAACCTTAAGAATATTTTATATAATATCAACATTTCCTCTGCTTCTTATAAGTAAAATATTAATATATTTTAATTTATTTAATTTAAAAACAGATTTTAATAAATGTATAAAAGTAATTCAATCTAAATTTAAAGAAATTCCAGACACTTACATAAAGTATCTTATTATTGCAGAAGATCATAGATATTATTATCATTGTGGTATAGATCAAATAGCAATTTTAAGAGCTCTTTTTAAAAATACAATATTCAAATCTTTAGAAGGAGCTAGTACAATAGAACAACAATTTGTCAGAACTGTTACCAATAATTACAAAATCTCTTTATGGAGAAAAATAAAAGAGCAAATTTTAGCAATTGCAATTAGTTCTAAAAAAGATAAAAATAATATTGCAAAAGCATATTTAGCAATTGCTTACTATGGATATAATTATATTGGCGCTAATGGTATACAACAAATCTTAAACAAAGAAAATTTATATTTAGTAACAGAAAATGAAATCATTTCAATTATTGCAAGATTAAAGTATCCACAACCCAAAAAATTCTCAATACAATGGCAAAAAAGACATATTAATAGAAAAAAATATATATATTATAGGTTTAAAAAATTAAAAAAAACACTAAAACTTTTTCAAATCCACAACTCTCCCAAAAACCAAAATTGCAGGCTTCTCAGCCTTTTTAGCATGTTGCACTAAATTTTTAATATCAGTTTTTATTATTTTTTGATTTTTACGAGTAATATTTGAAATAATTGCTACTGGATAATTTTCATCAATTCCTATCTCAAGTGCTTTTTTAGCAATATGCCCTGCTCTGCTTAACCCCATCAAAACTACAACTGTATGATTTTCTTTTTTTAGCTCCTCAATCCAATCAAGATTTACCCTATTTCCTCTTAAATGAGCCGAATGGACACTAAAAGATTTACTAACTCCTCTTGAAGTAATAGGTAAATTAAGATGACTAATCGCCGTAGCCGAGCTAATCCCTGGAATTAACTCCACATTAAAGCCTTCTTTTGTAATAGCTTCAAGTTCTTCATAGCCTCTACCAAAAATAAAAGGGTCGCCTGATTTTAGTCTTCCTACAACTTTACCTTTTTTTAAATAGTCTAAAATAATCTCATTTATCTCTTCTTGTTTTTTAGAGTGTTTGCCTTTTTCTTTTCCTACATAAACTTTTTCACACTCTACAAGCTCTAAAATCTCTTCACTTATTAAGTGGTCATACAAAATCACATCACATTTTTTAATTGTCTTTAAAGCCTTAATAGTCAAAAGCTCAGCATCTCCCGGACCTGCTCCTATTAAAAAAAGTTTTGATTTTAGTTTTGTTAAATTTTTATCAATTATGCCTTTTTGCCTTAATTCTTTTTTTTCTTTTAAAACCTCTTCAATATTCTCTGGCAAAATCTTTTTAATTTCATCTCTAATAAACTGAGCCACACTTGGAGAAGCCCCATTACTTGAAACTCCTATTTTTAAATCGCCTCTATTTATCAAAGCCATAAAATAAAAATCACAAAATTTTGGCTTATCAACTACATTTAATAAAAAATTTTTAGTTTTTTTAAGTTCAAGGAGTTTTTTAGTTATTTCCTCATTTCCAGTTGCATCAATTACAATACTCTCTTTTAAATCATTCTCTTCAAACTCTTTAACGATAATATCATCACAAAACTCGCTAATATTTGCTAAAATCTCTTTTGCTACTACTCTAAATTCAATTTTATTCTCTTTTAAAACTTTTGCTTTTTGAAGTGCTACTTTTCCACCACCAATTAGTAAAACTTTTTGATTTTTAATTAAAATTGGCAAACTCATTTTACTACCTTTACTGCTGTGTGATTATAATCTGGCTCTTTGCTTATTGGGTCTATTTTTGGATTTGTTAGAAAATTTACTCTCCTTTCACTTATTGGGATAAAGACTGAGCCTTTTTTTATATTAGTAATTTTTACTTTTGTTTTTAACTCTCCATATCTTGAAATAATTTTAACCTCATCTCCTTGTTGTATTCCTAAATTTTTAGCATCAACTTCATTTATTTCTACAAAACTTAAAGGCTTATATTTTTTAAGACTCTTTACAAAAGCTGTCTTACTTCCGCTATGCCACTGGTCGCGAGTTCTACCGGTTAGCAGAATAAAAGAATACTCTTTATTTGGCATTTCATGAAGATTTTTATTTTCTACAAAATAGACTTTTGCTCTTTTATTCTCAGTTAAAAAGCCATCTTTAAGTGCATATTCTCCCCAAACAAAAGGCTTGGTTTCAAGCTCTTTATAATCAGCCTTATAGATATCAATATCTGGACTAAGTCTTGTCATTTCTTTATATTCATTAAAAACTTCTTCACTGGAAGAAAAATCAAACCCCCTAAATCCAAGGGCTTTTCCTAAATCGGCAAAAATCTCCCAATCCTGTTTTGCTCTTTTTTCTCTAAACTTAATAGCCCTTGTTAAAGTCCTATCCATATTTGTTTGAGTCCCGTCTTTTTCACCAAAAGGAGCGGCAGGCAACCTTATATGAGCAAATTTAGAAGTTTCACTTCCATTATATGCATTTATCTCAACTACTAAATCAATTTTACTAAAAGCCTCTTCTACAAATGTTCTATTTGGAAGATGATAAATTGGGTCTGTATGGCAAACTATTAAAACATCAACTTTATCTATCATCTCAAAAGCGGTAAGTCCAGGACCATTACACACTTCATCTACTTCCCAAAATTTAGCAACTTTAATTTTATTTTCTTCATTATAATCTAAATGAACGGCTAAGGTTGTAGCAAGCCCTCCAACCTCCCTGCCTCCCATTGCATTTGGTTGACCTGTTAGGCTAAACGGACCTGAACCTTTTTTTCTAATTTGTCCTGTAATTAAGTGCAAATTCATAATTGCTAAATTTTTATCAACTCCTTGGACTGATTGATTTATCCCCATCGTCCAAGCTGTTATAAATTTTTTAGCATCTTTTAACATTTCCATAAATTTTTCAAAATCTTTTTTACTTATTCCACTTCTTTTTAGCAACTCATTTTCATCAAGTTTTAAAAGATTTTCTCTTAACTCATCAAACCCGTCAACCCAGGTTTTAATAAACTCTTTATCAATTAAATCTTCTTTTATAAGTCTAATAGCAACTAAATTTAAAAAATCTATATCACTTCCTGGCGTTATAGGTAAATATAAATCAGCAATTTTTGCCGTGTCTGTAAATCTTGGGTCAATTACAATAACTTTCATTCCATTTTTTTTAGCTTTTTTAATTTTATTAAACAAAACTACATGGCTTTCAGCCGGATTTGCCCCTATTAAGATAAGCAAATCCGTATGATTTATATCTTCCATTCTAACCGGCACATAATCACTGCCTATTGCTTTTTTATACCCAACAACTGCACTTGCCATACAAGTCCTTGAATTTGTATCAATATTTGGTGTTTTAATAAAACCTTTTGCAAGCTTATTTGCCACATAATAATCCTCATTTAACATCTGACCTGAGAGATAAAAGCCTATTCTTTCAGGCTTTGTATTTCTAATTTTTTTAGCAATTAAGTTTATAGCATCTTCATAATTTCCAATTTTTCCGTTTATATAAGTATTTAAAAGTCTATTTTTATCAATACTTTCAAGCTGACTAATTCCCTTAGAACAACTCATTCCCTCATTAACCGGGTAACTTTTATCGCCTTTTAGCCTCTCCCCTACTTCAAAACTACACCCAACTCCACAATATGCACAAACTGTCCTCATTTATTTCCTTTTTATTAAAATAAAAAAACACTGACTAAATAAAACGAAACAATTGCAAATTTTAGTAAAGTAAAAGCGTTAAAAAAATGCTCCAACCCTGCAAGGGCAGCATTTTTATCTTTTACGAAAGCTCAAAAAATTTGCACTCTTGCCCAGTGCTTTTAGTCAGTGTTTAATCAATACTTATTAAATCAACTATTTCAGAAAATACAATCGCTTTTTCTTCTAAAACCAAATCTATCATTTGAGATAAATTTTCATCTACATCTTTATTTAATTTTTTAATTCTTTTATACCCCTTGACTTCCCCAAAAGGTCTAATCCCAGTTAATTTAAAATATAATTTTTCAGCCAATGATTTAATTTCAATTTCTTCAAGTTTTGGAGTTCTAAACTCTTCAAAACTCAAATCAATTTCAATATTTTTCTCTTTCAAATAAGTTTTAAGTTTTAAAAAAAATCCTATAAACTCTTTTGTAAAATTATTTAAAACCTTATTATGAAACTCCTCAAAACTATTTGACTTATCTTTTTTAAATTCAATCATAAGCTCTTTAATATAAAGTTTAGCAAGCACCAGCGGGACATTTCTTAAAATTGTATATCCTTCCCTCTCCATTCCTCCACCAATATATATATGTACTCCACTAACATTCTTACCACCAAACTTTGCCTTACACCCTTCAAAGCCAATATTGGCAATTCCGTGCGTTCCGCATCCCTTAGGACAGGCAGACCAGTGCATTACCACTCTTTTATTTAAAGACACCTCTTTTTCAAGGTATTCAGCCATCTCTATTGCATCGTGTTTATTTTCTATCACTCCAAAAGGACAAAACTTAGTCCCGGCACAAGCAACTAAATGAGTTTTATAAGGACTGTCTATGTTTTTATATTTTTCAAAAAATTTCTCTTTAAGCAGTTTATCAACCTTTTCAACATCTAAAATAAAAAGGCTTTGTTCAACTGTCAGTCTAATTCTACCTTCTCCATATTCTTCTGATAATCTTGCAGCTTCAATCAAGTCACTCCCACTAAAAAGCCCGCTTGGGACATTTGCATAAACGACAAAATTTCCGTTTTTTTGAAGCACTTTTCCCATCTCTTTTTCATAAAATCCAAGATTTGTAAGAGTTTGCCCAGCCCTTGCAAAATCAATACCGGCAATTTCTCTAATGGCTTTACTTATCTCATTCATCCCCACAGCTTCTATTAAAAATTGAAGTCTATTTTTATTTCTATTGTCTCTAAATCCAAATTCTCTAAAAAGCTTTGCCGTTGCTTCAAAACAGGCAACCACCTCATCAGGCTTTACAAAAATATCAGCAGGCTTTGCAATATTCCCTACTCTTCCGCCAAGATAAACATTAAAACCATAAACTCCATCTTTCATAGCCAAAACAAAAGCTAAATCATGAGTGAAGATATTGCTTCTATTTGCAAAACTTCCATTTAGTGCAGTATTAAATTTTCTTGGCACTTTATCAATCCATTCAGGATTTTTTAAAAATATCTTTTGCATCTCTAAAAGCAGATTTTGAGAAGACAAAATATTATCCATTGCAACACCATCAAGAGGGTCATTTACAATTCCTCGGATATTATCAACCCCTGTTTGAAACGATGTGATTCCAACACTATTTAGTCTTTCTAAAATTTCAGGAATATCCTCAATTCTTATATATCTAAGCTCAATTTGAGCCCTTGTAGTCAAATCCATATAATCTCTTCCAAACTTTTTAGAAATTTCTCCAATAACTCTGGCTTGTCTTGAATTTAACTGACCTCCCGGTATCCTTAGCTTTATCATAAAAAGTCCTGGAGTTTTAGGTCTGTCATAAATTCCAAAACACTTTAAAAAGTATTTTTTATCCTCTTCTGGTATCGAATCATATCCGTTTTCTGCATACTCTTTAATTTTTTCAATAGCTTCAAGAGCATTTCTTTCTTGTTTCATTTTTTCTGTTTTATTAAGTTTTTTATTTTTTTTTTCATATGCCTGTTTTAATTTTTCCATTTAAAACCTTTTTTATGTAGTTGTGAAATTATATATTTTTTTGACAAAATTATTTTTACATAATTGATTAAAATTTAATCACTTAACTGGAAATAAATTAAGTTATTCAATATTACAATTTTGCAACAAATTTCAAGGAGAAAAAATGGTAGATTTTAAAGCCTTAAAAGGAAAAGGACATTTTCCAACACTGCTTATGGCGTTTTTGTATTTTGATATCAGTTTTATGGTGTGGACTATGCTTGGACCTCTCGGTCCGGAAATTAGAGATTCATTAGCAGCTCATGGAATAATTATCAATCAAAACCAGCTTGCAACGCTTTTATCCCTTCCTATTTTAGTAGGTGCACTTTTAAGAATAGTTCTAGGATTTATCGTAGATAAAATTGGACCTAAAAAAACAGCACTTATTGCACAGTCAATTGTAATAACTGCTCTTTTTTATACATACTTTAAAGGTGAAAATATAACTTATAATGAATTACTACTAGTTGCATTTGCACTTGGTTTTGCCGGGGCTTCTTTTGCAGTAGCGCTTCCTCAGGCAGGGCAATGGTATCCTCCAAAACTTCAAGGTGTGGTACTTGGAATTGCAGGTGCCGGAAATATCGGGGTAGTGCTTGATTTTATTTTTGCTCCTAAAATCGCCGAACTTTGGGGATGGCCGGCAGTTTTTGGAATTGGCGGAGTTTTAAACTTAATAGTTTTTATCCTTTATATAATTTTGGCAAAAGATGCACCAAGAGAAATTTACACTCCAAGACCTAAAAAAATAAAAGATTATGTAAAATTACTTAAAGATAAAGATACTTGGTGGTTTAGCCTTTTTTATGCAATAAGTTTCGGAGGATTTGTAGGATTTGCCTCTTATATGAAGGTATACCTGATGGATACATATGAAAATGATTTAATGATACTTGGAAAAAACTTCTTACACGAATCAAACGTAAAAGTTGTTGCCGGATATATCGGGGCGGTTTTAATTTTTGCAGGAGCGGTACTTAGAGCTGTAGGAGGAGGAATCGCAGATAAAATAGGAGGTGTTAAAGCCCTTTATCTTTTTTATACATCTGCCGGAATTTTTACACTTGTACTTGCTTTTGGTGAGCTTCCGTTTTATTTTGCACTTGTTGCAATTGCTTTTATAATGGCAAGTCTCGGTATGGCAAACGGTGCAGTGTTTCAGCTTGTACCACAAAGATTTGGCAAAGATATGGGGATTATGACAGGAATTGTCGGAGCGGCTGGAGGACTTGGAGGAACCTCTCTTATTAAAACACTTGGTTGGAGTAAAGCCACATTTGGAAGTTATTCAGCCGGGTTTATGATATTCGCCGGTGTTATAATTATTGCTATAACAGGTCTTAACAGTGTAAAAACGAGATGGAGAACCACTTGGGGAGCAGTTGCAGGAGGGAGGATTTGATTACTTCTTTTTCTCTTGCTAAAGACAAAGATTTAACTGGTGAGGACTATTTGGAAGTTAAAAAATTAGATGATTTAATTGTTGCTGTTTTGTGCGATGGAGTCGGAAGTGCCGAAGGAGGCAAAGAAGCGGCAAAAAGAACTACAAAATATTTAATAAACAATTTCAAAAACAGAATAAAATCATGGGATATGGAAAAAAGCATAAAAACATTCATAACTTCAATAAATAAAATACTCTATAACGAAAGTTTAGCCCTTTACGAAAGAGAAGAGCTTTTAACAACTTTAGCTCTTGTTGTAATCGATAACGACAGACTTTACGGGGCAAATATAGGTGACAGCAGAATTTATCTAAAAAGAAATAATGATTTAATTCTTTTATCAAAAGACCACAGCGAAGATAATATACTTCTTGAAGCTATTGGAATTAAAAAAGAAGTAAATATTCATTACTTTGAAAATAATCTTCAAAAAGATGATGCAATTTTATTATGTTCTGATGGACTTTATAATGTTTTAAATGAAGATGAAATAAAAAGGCTAATGGATTTAGGAGCTTACAATTTAGTAAAAGCCGCTTCAAAAAAAGTTGATGACAATCTGCCGGATGATACAAGCGCTATTGTTATAAAACTAAAAGACATTAATCCAATAAATAAACTCAAAAAATTAGAACTTGAAATTCCGGAAAATCTAAAAAAAGACCAGATTATTGACGGATATAAACTTATAAAGCCTCTTATTCAAAATAATCGTACCTGGCTGGTTGAGAAGAAAAATCAAAAGTATGTTATGAAATTTCCACTAATGGAAGCAAAATATGATGAAACTTTGCTTGATCAATACATAAAAGAGGCATGGAATGCAGTAAGACTTAAAGCCGGATTTTTCCCAAAAGCTGTAATTCCTAAAAAAAGGTCTTTAAGATATTACATCCAAGAATACATTGATGGAGTAAATTTAAAAGAATATAAAAAACCGCTCCATATTGATGATGCAATAAACCTGGCAAAAACTTTGCTTAATGCTTCGCAGTATCTATTAAAATTTGATTTAGTTCATGGAGATATAAAACCCGAAAATATAATAGTAACAAAAAGAAAAGATAAATTAATATTTAAAATAATTGATTTTGGAAATATAACTGAAATCTATTCTATAAATACAAAAGCCGGAACTCCAAGTTATCTTGCACCTGAGAGATTTAACGACTCTTTAATCAATGAAAGTACAGAAATTTTTTCTATTGGAGTTACTTTATACGAAGCCCTAAGCGGAAAACTTCCATATGGAGAGATTGAGCCTTTTTCAACTCCCACATTTAAAACACTAAAAGCTCCAAATAAAATCAATCCCAAAATTCCTGATTGGCTAAACAGCATTATAATGTGTTCTATTGAAACAGACCCGGATAAAAGATACAAACACTATTCTGAAATGCTGTTTGATCTTAATAATCCACAAAAAGTAAAACCATATTTTGACAAAACAAAACCGTTAATTGAAAGAGACCCGGCAAAAGCCTATAAAATTGCTTTTTTTATTTCACTTTTTTTAAATTTTCTGTTTTTATACTTTTTACTTAAATAAGTTTTTCTCATTTAATTAAAATTTCGCACTTCTTCTCTTTAATTCTAGCATCTTAAAATCAACTCTACACACTACACATTTTCCATTCCTCATCTCTCCTCCCTCCTTCCTTCTCACTACTCCCTCTTTCCTCATCCACCCATCCACCCATTCACTCTATATCTTGACATATGTTCAAAAAAATTGTAAAATTCTATTGAACATATGTTCAAAAGGAGCTTAAATGCCAAGACGTATAAGAAGAAGAATAAGAGGAAAATTTCATTACAACTGTTTTAAACCGTGTGGAATACCCGCTCATAATTTAGATTATGAAGTTTTAACAAAAGATGAAATTGAAGCAATCAGACTTGCCGATTTTGAAGGTCTTTATCAAGAAGATGCGGCAAATCAGATGGAAATTTCCAGACCAACTTTTAGCAGAATATTAAATTCTGCAAGAAAAAAAATTGCAAATGCCTTAATTTTAGGCAAAGGATTAGAAATACAAAACTTTTAAGGAGGAGAAGATGAAAGTAACATTTCCAACTAACAATCAAAAAACAATTGCAAATCACATTGGACTTGCAAAAGGATTTTTGATAGTAGACACTGATACAGGTGAGAGATTTTATATAGAAAATCCTGTTTTACAAAAAATTCATGAAGAAGGAATTGACCTTAAAAACACAAGAGAAGGTGAAAGAGGACTTGGGACAGGTAGAGTAATTCCACCTCTTTTAGCAGAAGCCGGTGTAGATGTATTAGTAGCAAAAGATTTTGGAGAAGGTATGATAAGAAATCTAACAATAGAAGGAATTAAAACTATTCAAACTGAAAATAAAGATATTGAAGAAGTTTTAAATCAAATTGAGGAGGAAGATATGAGAGAAATTAAATTTAATGAAAGTGAATTTGGTTATGGATATGGCAAAAGATTTAGAAGAGAATTAGGTTACGGCAGAGGTTTAGGCTATGGCAAAGGACGCAGATATAACAAAAGAATGGGCAGAGGTTACGGTAAATGCATAGGCTTCGACCTCAGATTTGGAAAAAGATGGGAGGATTAATTTCCTCTCACAACATATTTGAAGTTTCTTTTTTTTCCAAATCTTTATCAAGATATCTTTTTAAAGTATGATTTTCAAGTTTTAAATAAAGATAAGTAAATAAAATGACACCCAATATTGCAATTACCGCATTTGCAAGATTTGACGGATTATGAACGAAATTGTAACCTACTAAAATAATCGCTGAAATAAAAGTAAGTATAAATCCAATTAATGGAATAATTCTATTTGAATTTGTTTCTTTATACAACTTAAAATTGGCAAGATTTACAAGACTAAAAACTATCAAAAACCCAAGACTACCGGCAACTGAAATATTTTCTACATTAAAACTTATAGCAAAAATAACTCCAAGAAGTCCAATTATTATCATTCCCTCATAACCGTTTTTTATTTTTTCTTCAAAAGTTTCGGGAATTTCTCCAAGTTTTGCAACCAAATACCCTACTCTTCCAGCTCCATAAATAGTCGCATTGATAGCACTTGCGGTAGAAAGAAGTGCGGCAATACCTATTAAAACAAATCCGAATACTCCTAAACTTGGTTTTGCAGCAATTGCTAAAACATAATCACTTGCTTTCTTTGCTACTTCAAAAGAGACATTTCCAAGAGTTACAATTGCAATACTCACATATAAAAAAATTACAAAAATTACACTGGCATAAAAAGCTTTTGGCAAAACTTTCGGGTCTTCAACATCTTTTGCGGCATTAGCAATAAGCTCAAATCCTTCATATGCCAAAAATATAATAAGTCCTCCTGTAATAATTGAAATAGGAGAAGTCCAATACTCAGGTTTTAACTGCTCACCATGAAAAGTTTTAAGTCCAACTACAATAAAAAATAATAAAATTGCAACTTTAACAAAAACCATAATATCCTCAGCTTTACCGCTCAAATATGCACCCAATAAATTAATAAAAACAAAAAAAATTATAACACTTCCTGCTAATAATTTATGAAGCCAAGCAATTTCATGACCAGTAATTAAAGCACTTCCATAACTTCCAAATGCAAAAGCATATAAACTTAGCATAACAACATAACTCATAAGAAGTAAATTATTTATAATTGAAGAAAAAAGATTATTTCCAAACGCCCTTACTATAAATTCAATAGTCCCGCCTTCACTTGGAAAACGGACTGAAAGTTTAGCGTAAGAATAAGCAGTAATAAGCGCTATAAGACCGGCAATTAAAAAAGCAATTGGAGCGGCTCCCCTTGCCAAATCAATGGTAAGTCCAAGAACGGCGAAAATACCGCCCCCTACCATTCCGCCTACACCTATACTAAACGCTTCTAAAAAACCGATTTTTTTCATTTGAAGCCTTTAAAAAAGAAAGAATTAAAGAGTTAAATCTAAAATTCTTTCACATCTATCAATTTCATCAGCAGAAGGTTTTCTTCCTGCTCCAAGTTCTTTTAACACTCTCGCAATAATAAGCATTAATGCACCGATATATTCAGGAAGTTTTGCTTCAAGTTCTGCTGAAATTGGATATTTAAGCGGTGGAATTTTTTCCAAGAATGTTAATACATCTTGAATATCAACCTCTTCTTCAAGTTTTTTAAATTCTCTTATTGATTCTTCAAAACCTTTTGTTAAAGGCATATCAGCTTCCATAATTATATCTCTTCCGTTATATCCGGCTTTTTCAACTGCTACAAGAAGCAAATCATGAAATTTTTTTTCAACAATATCAGTAATTCTATCCGCTTTTGATTTATCCAAATCAATTCCCGCCGCTTTTCTAAATACAGCTTCAAGTTTTTTAAATCCTACTACTCTTGCCATTTCCTCTCCTTTTGAATTTATTAAATCATTAAAATTATATTACTTTTAGTGAGTAATTGTCAAGTCAGTTAAAGAGAGGAGGCTAAAAAATATTAAAAATTATAGCCTAAACCAACATAAAATGCGCTGTTGTAGTTATGATTGAAACTTAATGTTCTATATCCAGCAAAAATTTCCGCATTTGTTATAGGAGAATATCCGATATTTGCATCTATTCTGCTAAATCTATCTGCATCATCAAAGCTTAAAACTTTCGGTGCATATTCAGCTTCTGCTCTTATAAATACAGGAACTGATATATTCGGAATATACGTAAATACACCGAACCCAAGAGGTATTGCACTATTATTTTTAGTATGAACAAAATCTGCTATTAATGAAAATTTAAGGTTTTGAATATCAACTCCTATTAAATTTCCTTCTGCTTTTAAACCGGCCAAATAAAAATTGTATTTGTTTGAATTATCGTTAAAAAGGAAAAAACCTCTGGCTTTAATATCGTTTTGAGTTATTCCGCTTTCAGCGTAAACTCCGATTGTAGAATTCGTAATTTGTAAATTTATATTTGTATTTGAAGCAAAACTTAAAGTTCCTAAAAATGCAAATGCTGTTAATAATTTTTTCATATATATCTCCTTATTTTTCTTCATAAGAGCCGTAATTAAGATATTTTTGAAATCTTTTTTGAAGAAGTGTTTCTTTATCTAATTTTTTTAGCTCGTCAATTTGTTCAATAAAATATTTTTTGATATTTTCGGCTGTCTTGTCGTAATCTCTATGAGCGCCTTCTTTCGGTTCGTCGATTATATCATCTATAAGTCCAAGTTCTTTAAGTTCTTCTGCTGATATTTTAAGTGCTTTTGTAGCTGTTTCCGCTTTTGAGTTATCGCCCCATAAAATACTTGCACATCCCTCAGGCGAAATTACGCTAAATACGGAATATTTCAGCATTGCAAACTTATCTGCAACACCTATTGCAAGTGCACCTCCACTTCCGCCTTCTCCAATTACAATACTAACGGTTGGAGTTTTTATACGTGAGAGTTCAAATAAATTTCTTGCAATTGCTTCGCTCTGTCCTCTCTCTTCCGCACCTATTCCCGGATACGCACCAGGAGTATCTACCAAAAAGAGTATCGGCATATCAAATTTTTCGGCAAGTTTGGCCACACGCAAGGCTTTTCTGTAACCTTCCGGATGAGGCATACCGAAATTTCTTTTAATTTTTTCTTTTGTATTTCTACCTTTTTCTTCACCTATAACTACACATTTTTCACCTTCAATTTTACCTATATAACAGACAATTGAAGTATCATCCCTAAATTCCCTATCCCCATGAAGTTCATACTTTTCGTCCATAATTCTTTCAATTATATCTATTGCATGAGGTCTGTCAGGATGTCTTGCAAGTTGAAGTTTTTGGTAAGGAGTAAGGTTTTTAAATGTTTTGTCGATTTCTTTTTCAAGGTCTTTTTGCAAAGAAGAGACAGCGTGAGTATCTCCTCTTATTTTTGCAACTTCTATTTGTTCTTTAAGCTCTTCTATTTTCTTTTCAAAATCAAGGACTGCCAATTTAAGCCTTTTATTTTACTTTTTTAAATATTACAACGCCGTTTGTTCCGCCAAATCCAAAAGAGTTGCTCATTGCAACATCTATCTGGGCTTCTCTTGCTTTATTTGGAACATAATCCAAATCACACTCAGGATCCGGTTCTTCATAATTGATTGTAGGAGGTAAAATATTATTTTGCATAGCCATAAGCGTAATTACCGCTTCAATAGTTCCCGCTGCACCAAGACAGTGACCTGTCGCACCTTTTGTGGAACTTACAGGAGGACAGTTTTCTTTGCCTCCAAAAAGTGCTTTAATTGCCATTGTTTCATAAAGGTCATTATATTTAGTTGATGTACCGTGGGCATTGATATAATCAATTTTTGGTCTTCCGGCCATCTCATAAGCCATTTTCATAGCTCTAAGAGCGCCTTCACCACCAGGTGCTGGTGTAGTGATGTGATTAGCATCTCCGCTCTCACCGATTCCTATGATTTCTCCATATATTTTAGCGCCTCTTGCAACTGCGTCTTCATATTTTTCTAAAATTAAACATGCTCCGCCTTCACCCATTACAAATCCATCTCTTTTTGCATCAAACGGTCTGCTTGCATGAGCTGGGTCGTCATTTCTCGTAGAAAGTGCTTTCATTGCCGCAAATCCACCTACACCCACAGGACAGATACATGCTTCTCCGGCTACCACCATCATTTTATCAGCCATTCCGGCTTTAATTGTTTTAACGGCTTCTGTTATAGCATGAGTACCAGCCGCACATGCTGTAACGCTTGCAAGGTTTGGTCCTTTTAATTTATACTGAATTGAAACAAATCCACCAAGCATATTTACAAGTGCACTCGGAATAAAAAATGGAGAAATTCTTCTTGGTCCTCTTGTTTCTACAATAACACTCGCTTTTTCGATTACCGGAAGTCCTCCGATACCACTTGCCGCACTTATTCCGAATCTTTCTGAATCATATTCTTCTAAGCCGCTATCTTCCATAGCTTCTTTTGCCGCTGCAAGTCCAAGCTGAATAAATCTGTCTGCTTTTTTAACTTCTTTAGCATCCATTATTGTTTTTGGATCAAATCCTTTAATTTCGCCTGCAATTTGAGATGCAAATCCTTCTGGGTCAAAATGCGTTATCTTATCGATTCCTGTTTTACCGTCAATTATATTTTTAAAACTTTCATCTTTGTTTAAACCCACTGAATTTATCATACCTATACCAGTTACAACAACTCTCATTGATTTCCTTTTTTAAGAAGTAATAAAAGCATACTTTCAAATATACTTTTATTACCTCTCAAAGAGAGGTTAAAATTATGATTTTGCTTTTTCGATATAATCTACTACATCTTGAACAGTTTGGATTTTTTCCGCTTCACTGTCAGGAATTTCGATTTCGAATTTTTCTTCAAGAGCCATAATCATTTCAACAACGTCAAGACTATCAGCTCCAAGGTCTTCTACAAATTTTGCTTCTGGTTTTACCTCATCAGGACTTACATTTAATTGCTCAACAATCACTTCTTTTACTTCATCAAATAATGCCATATTATCTCCTTTGAATTTTTTTATAATCGCATTTTATCATAAAATCGTTTTATTTTACAAATCACGGTTTTTACCTCTTTTGTCTTACATATACATTCCACCATTAACTTTAAGTGTTTCACCCGTAATATAACTTGCTTCATCGCTTAAAAGAAAAGCAACCGCATTTGCGACTTCTTTTGGGTCGGCAAGTCTTTTTAGAGGAATTTTATTTAATATTTCTTCTTTAACCTTTTCAGGAAGATTTTTTGTCATATCGGTATCGATAAATCCGGGAGTTACTGTATTAAATCTAATATTTCTCGCAGCGCCTTCAAGTGCGAATGTTTTAGTCACAGCTATTACTCCGCCTTTGCTTGCGACATAATTCGCCTGCCCTACATTACCTGATTCAGCCACTACACTTGCCACGTTTACAACGCTTCCGAACCTTTTTTTGCTCATTACTTTAAGCGCTTCCCTGCATCCTATAAAAGTCGAAGTTAAATTCGCATCGATTACTTTTTTGAAATCCTCCACACTCATACGCATAGCAAGTTTATCGTTTGTAATTCCGGCATTGTTTACAAGATAACTAAGCTCTCCGTCAGAATCGATTATAGTTTTTATGGCATCAATAAAAGCTTTTTCATCACTAACATCAAACCCGATAACAGCCGCACTTCCTCCGTTTTGTTCGATTTCTTCTTTTAATCTCTCAGCAAGTTCGGCATTGCTTCTGTAATTTATCCAAACTTTTACACCATATTTCGCCAAAACTTTTGCAATTTCAGCACCTATTCCTCTGCTTGCACCCGTTATTAATGCATTTTTACCGCTAAATGTCATATTTACCCCTTTAATTTCTAAAATTTTTTTATGATACAATTTTATCCAAAAAAGGGATTTAATGTTACATTTTTTATATTCCCATTTCGGAATAAATATTTTTCATTATATTTCCGTAAGGGCGATAATAGCATTTTTTATGTCATTTTTTGTTACTCTTTATTTAATGCCTAAATTTATAAAATGGGCTAAAAACAAAGCAACCCAACCGATATACGATTTAGCACCCGAAAATCACAAATCAAAATCGAAAACACCTACAATGGGTGGAATTGTATTTATTACAAGTGCGGTAATTGCAATAATTTTCAGTGCAAAACTGAACTTTTACGTAATACTTTCTTTATTTACTTTAATATCTTTTATGCTAATAGGTATGAGTGACGACTTTGGGAAAATAACCGGCAAAGACAATCAAGCCGGCCTCAGTGCCAAAAAAAAATTTTTATTACAGTCTTTTGTAGCATTTGTTATTTCTTTAATTCTTTATATATATCATTTCGATACAAATCTTTATATCCCTTTTTATAAATATCCGGTTTTTGATATGAAATTTTTTGCAGTGTTTTTCTGGGCTTTTGTGATTGTAGGTATGAGCAATGCCGTAAATCTTACGGACGGTCTTGACGGACTTGCAACTGTTCCAAGTATTTTTTCTCTTTTTACGCTTGCTATATTTTTATATTTTACAGGAAATGCAGTTTTTAGCAAATACCTGTTTTTGCCTTTTGAAAACGGAGTAGGAGAAGTGGTTATCGTATCAACGGCTTTAATAGGTGCGCTTCTCGGGTTTTTGTGGTACAACTCAAATCCGGCGGAAATTTTTATGGGGGACAGCGGAAGTTTAAGTCTTGGCGCAATTATAGGGCTTTTGGCGATATTCGTAAAAGCGGAACTGCTGCTTGTTTTTATCGGTTTTATTTTCATTTTAGAGACTGTTTCTGTCATTTTACAAGTCGGCTCATACAAAACAAGAGGAAAAAGAATTTTTCTTATGGCACCGATTCATCATCATTTTGAACAATTAGGCTGGAAAGAAAATAAAGTAACAATAAGATTTTGGATAATTGCGTTTATTATGAATTTAATTGCAATACTCAGCATTAAAATAAGATAAAGATTAATAAAAAAACAAAATTTATAAATTTCAGTTCGAAATTAAGATTTATTTAATTTGAATATTAATTTTAGTTAAAATAACAAAAAAAGGAAATAAATGCAAAACAGTGAAATAAAAATAGAAAATGAAAAATTAAAAAGCGAACTTAAAATATTTAAATTAAAAGCCCTGAAAGAAAAAATAGTAATAATAGGTGTTACACTGCTTTTAATAGCAGAAGTTTTTTTACTGTTTGCCTTTTTTAAAAAAACCATACTTCCATCAAAACCTATTACAAAACCATATATCGCTGTAATTAATATAAACAAAACAATTACGGTTCCGTATATCGATAAACTGATGGCAAAAATGGACGCTTTGAAAAAAGACAAAAACTGTAAAGAATTTCTTCTTATTTTCAACACTCCCGGCGGAAGTCCGAGTGCAAGTGACGAATTTAACGCATATCTTAAATACATAAACAAAACAAAAAAAGTAAATGTATATGTCGAAAGTATGGCGGCAAGCGGAGGGTATTATATAATAAGCGCAATTAAGCCGATTATTGCCAATAAAAATGCGGTTGTAGGAAGTATAGGTGTTATTATGCCTCACTTTGTACTTAAAAAACTTGCCGATAAAATAGGAATTGAAGAAGATTCGCTTACAATAGGTAAATATAAAGAACCTGTAAGCTGGTTTAGAAAATTCAGCGATGAGGATAAAAAATATCTAAAAGACCATCTTCTTTTACCTACATATGATAATTTTCTTAAAACAGTGGCACAAGGCAGAGGAATTCCTCTTGAAAAACTCAAAAAATATGCAGACGGCAAAATATACACCGCCACACTTGTAAAAGGGATTTTGGTTGATAAAATATCCGATTTGATTACGGTAAAAGAAAATTTAAGAAAAAAATATAAAAATATTGAGTTTATAAATATACCGCTTGAAAGAAAAAGAATACCGTTTTTTAATATTAAACTTTCAAGTGATATCGGAGAAGCGTTAAAGGAAATTGTTAAATGAAATCGCTTTTTGGATACGGCATTACCACCAAAGAGATAGCAAAAGAAGGCGGATGGCAAATTTATGACGATAAATTTAAAGAAGTTTCGTTTGACAAATACGGCAACAGACTTCTGCCAAGCTTCCTTTTTGACGAAACAAAATCAAAACTTGAAATAACATCTCCCGGAATACCTCCACATCATCCGTTAATAAAAAAAGCAAAAAATTTAATAAGCGAACTTGATTATTACTATAATCCTGATATTTTCCAAATATGGATAACTGGAACAAACGGAAAAACCACAACTACCCAAATGATTCATTTTTTACTTGAAAACAGTGAAATAGGCGGCAATATAGGTATTCCTCTTGGCAAATTGAATCCCGAAAAAAAATGGGTTATTGAAGTAAGCTCGTTTCAGCTTTATTACACGAAAACGGCAAAACCAGATATTTTTGTTATTTTACCTCTTGAAGAAGACCATATTTCATGGCATGGAAGTTTTGAAGAATATAAAAAAGCAAAACTCTCACCTCTAAAAAGAATGAGTAAAAGAGATATAGTAATAATGCCGCAAAATTTAGATACCAAAACAGACGCTTTTAAAATACTTTATAAAAATGAAGAAGATTTGATAAAATATTTTAATATTAAATCAAAAGATTTCGAAGTTCCTTTTTTACTTGACGAATTATTGGCAAAAGCGGTTTATAAAATTCTTACCTTTAAAGAGAAATCTTTAAAAAATTTTAAAATCGATTCACATAAACTTGAAGAAATTAAAGATTCTAAAAATAGAATATGGGTAGATGATAGTAAAGCCACAAATGTAGATGCCACTTTTAATGCACTCAAAAGATATAAAAACAGAAAAATTCATCTAATTATCGGTGGAGTCGATAAAGGGCAAAATTTTGAAAAACTTTTTGAATATATGAAAAATCTTGATATCAGGCTTTATATGATAGGAGAAAAAAGAGATGTTTTTAAAAATCTTGCAAAAAAACACAATATAGATTTTATAGAATCTGTTACAATACAAAACGCAGTAAGTGAAATATCACGGATTTTAAAAGAAAATGAAATTGCACTTTTAAGCCCGGCGTGCGCCAGTTTTGACCAGTTTGAAAGTTATAAGCATAGAGGAGAAGAATTTAAAAAATGTATAAATTCATTATAAGTTTAATTATATTCATATTATTTGCAGGTTGTGCAGAAAAGATTAATCCGAATGAATTTCATCCTGTAATAAGCCAAAAAGCTATTATTCAACCCACACCAAGAGAAATAAAACATAAACCAAATGTTATAATTTTTACAAAAGATAATAATTATTATGAAAAAAATGCAAAAAATTATTTAGAGACTAAATTAATAAATTCCAAATACGTTAATATACTAAATAGAAAATCAAATATCCAAGATGAAATAAAACTTGCAGAAAACGCAAAAGCGACAAACAGTGATTTAAATCAGGCCGATTTTATAATTATTGAAAATATTACCCCAAAAACATACAATGCAAAATATATTCCTCCACAATATTATAAAGATAAAAAAGGCAGAATTCACAAAATTCCCGGGTATTACCAATATGAAGGGTGCAGTAGCGGGTATATCAATGTTTATTCGGTTTTACCTTACAGACTTATAAACTCTATATATGCATCCGGATGTTATTACACAACCACATCCAACTATCAAAATATTAAAAATTATGTTTTACTAAACAGTGTTTATTCGGCTGTGGATAATGCAAAATATTCTCTTTATAAGACATTTACACCAAAAGGATATATTTTTGAAATAAGAAAAAAAGATGATGAATTAATTTTGCATACAACACTGGGTAAAAAAAACGGTGCGAAAGAATATGAAAGAGTGAATATTTATGAAAAACGTATAAAAAAACTTCCTTTTAGCAATGAAAAAATAATAGAAGAAGTAAAAATAGGAGAAGGAATAATAAGCAATGTCGTAAATGAAAACGATTCATGGGTAATCGTAAAAAAATTAAAACAAAAACCGAAAATAGGAGATTACATAAAAATGAATTATAAACATACATTTTGGGATATATTCAGATGAAAAAATTAATAGGAATTTTGGTTTTTATATTTTTTGTATCCTGTGCTTCAAACCCTCCGAAATGGTATGAAAAAATATATACTGACAATTCTTATTTTATTTATTCCACAGGAGCAGGCAAAACAAAACAAGAAGCCATAAATACAGCTCTTGCAAATGCTTCTTCCAAAGTTGCCGTTATAGTAAGGAGTACTTATAATTCTTTAAAATACAGCTATAAAGGCAATGACACTTCCGCTTATTCAAACACTTCCGTTTTCGATATACAAACCAAGACAAATCCTTTGACTTTTACCGATTATAAAATATTAAAACTTGAAAAAAAAGATAAATATTATGTTTTACTTAAAATAAACAGATACAAAAACGCAAAATTTATGTGTGATAATACAGAAATTGAAAATATTGACACTGAGAATTTAAATATATTGTTTAATTATAAAAAAATTATAAATCAATTAAATAAAAAAGTCGAAAAATTAAAAAATATAAACGCACTTTATCCTCTGTGCAAAGATAAACTAAAAAATGCCCTTTTATTAAAACAGAAAATAGAAAAAAAATATCACAATCTCAGTTTAAATATAATTTCAAATGATGAAAGGTTAAAAGAGATTATTGAATCGTCTTTAAATATAAAATCATTTAATAATGCAAAAATACAAATTTATGCAAATTCAAAGACAACATTTAAAAATGTAGGAAATTATAAAATTGCAATAATAAAATTGAATATAAAAATACAATCCCAAAACAAATCAAGAAATTTTTCCGTTGAATGCGCAGGAAGTTCGATTCAGGATTATTCCGTTGCAAAATCTTTGGCATATAATGTATGTAAAGAGAAAATAAAAAGAATTTTTAATAATTAAATTCTTTATCTATCTCTTTATCCAAATCCTCCCATGATTTTTTAGCAAGAAATTTTTGATAAAGTGCTTCTTTGTTGTGCAGTGAAGTTTTAATACCTTCTATGGCATCTTCTTTTGGCATACCCACTAAAACATAAAGTGTTCCTTTTGGACTTTTCCAGAGCTTTAAAAGTTTTGAATTTCTGAGTGTTTCATATGCAAGCTGTTTTGAAACGTTTTCAGTGGCTTTTTCTACCGTTACATCTTTACCTGCTCCTGTACTTGCTTCAAATCTTTTGAAAATATTTTTAACTCTTATACTGATTTTCCTTGCAATTTCATCTCTTGCCGCTGAAATGGCTTCTGTTCTTTGATAATTAAATCCAAGAGGCGTTGGCTCTGCACTTCCCACACCTGTAATCATATCTTTAACATTACCTCCATTACATATCCATTCAGGTGCATTTACATTATCAATTTGGCATATTTGTTCTTTTTGAACTTCGTTTTTTGAAGAGCAACCGCTAAAAATAATAACACCTGCTCCAATCAATCCTAACAATCTTTTCATTATATCTCCTTTAAGCTTAATTTAAGAATCGTATAATATAATTTCACTCCGAGCCTCGGTAGCTCAGTCGGTAGAGCAAGGGACTGAAAATCCCTGTGTCGGCGGTTCGATTCCGTCCCGAGGCACCATCAGAACTTCAATAAATTCTTAATAGCACCCCCAACTGAACTTTTCTGTTTAGATTTAATTATATCCAATGTTTTTTTATTTACCAATTTTTTAATCTTTTCAAGTGAATTTAATTCCGTTATTTTTGAATCGAATATATCAATATTTATTCCTTTAAGACTTGAATTAATTTTTTCATCAAGCAGTTTTTGTGCTTTAACTTTTTGTTTTTTAATTAAGCCGTTTATTTTTGATTTAAGCATTTTGGAAATAATTTTATCCAAATCACTGTTTATTTTAATTTCAGGTTTTTTAATACTGCCTTTTATAATTATGATAAGTTTAAATTTTTTAATAAAATCCAAATTTTTAATTACATTTGAAAGTTCTTTATTTAAATCATAAAATTTCACTTTGTTAAAATAGGCTGATATTTTAGAAAAAATATCCTCTTTTTGTAAATAACCTTTTATTTTCACATTTGCCAAAGTATCCATCTTAGCAAAATCCAAATTCATTTTTTTAACGTTTATATTATTCCCATATCCGTTAAAATCAACTCTTTTTAAATAAGACACATTCATTCCGACATCAAAAAATTTACTTTTTCCTTTGATATCAATTACTCCTTTTTTGTTAAGAAGTGATTGATTATCAGAAATATTTTCCGCTCTCAAATTCCATTTTGCAATGGAAGTTTGAAGTTTTGCATTTGATTTTACAAGAACAAAATCCGGGTATTTTACTTTATCTTTAAATTTTATATAAACTCCTCTGCTTCTGACATACTCTTCTTTTTCTCTATTTTCAGAGTGAAGATAAGGTTCGATTTTTTTATAAACATCATATGCTTTTTGCAAATACTCTGCAATCTGAGGTTTTAAAATACTCTCTGTAAATTTCACATACTCTTTATTTTTAATCATTTTATATTTTGAAGCAATATTTTGTTTATCTTCATTAAGTGCAATTTTTAAATTTTTCAAATCATTTTCAAGAATCTTTTTATCATTAATAAGTAAATTTTTATTATTTTTAATTTCTTTTGAAATATTTTGGGTTTCTTTTTTAATTTTATTAATTTCAGTTATAAGTTTTTGCAAATCAGCGGGATTTTTTATTTTTGATTTATTAAGGGTTTCAAGTTGATTTTGGATTGATTGAAATTCATTTTTGTATTTTTGTATATTTAAATTCTGCAAATCTTTTTTTGCTGTTTCATAATCTTTTTTTAACTTTTCAAGGGATTTTATGGATTTTAAATCTTGTTTAGCCAAAAATTCTTTTGGACTTGGAAATTTTATGTCTATATGTGAAATTTTATTCAGAGTATTAGTAACACTGTTTGTTCTGTTTTTTATGATTAAATCATAAATATTTTTATTACTTTGTGCAAAAATCTGCAAATCATCAATTTTATATTTTCTCCAAATAAGTTTATTCCAATCAAGTTTTGTATATGTTTTTTTAAATAAAATATCCCCTATTTGCATATCTACAATATTAACAGATAAATTTTTCAGTGAAGTGTCGACTTTTTCAATAGCAACTTTTTTATGAAGAATTTTTGATAAAGAAATTTCAAGTGTGTATTTTACAATAGGGTCTAACAAAAAAGTAAAAAATAAACCTACAATAACAAAAACACCCAAAATAAATGCGATACCAGATAATCTTAAAAGAGCTTTTTTTTCATTTGGAAGAAGCCATTTTAAATATTTTATTTTTTTAAGTCTTTCAAATACTGTTTTTCTGTAAAATTCAATTGATTTATTAAGTATAAAATATAAAACGACTCCAAAAACTATCCCCCATATTAATCCGCCCATTACAATTGTATTATTAAATCCGCTCCATCTAAAAAGTGGCAGGTTATAAAAAAAAGTCCATAAAGGTTTTAAAAATGAAGCTGTTAATAACCAAAATCCGGTTTTATGTAGCAATGGTTCAATTAAAAATCCAACAAAATCAAAAAATATATATGAAGCTATAAATAATGCTATCGGTATTCTAAAAATTAAAACAATTATAAAAATCAAAAAAGTAAAAAAATTAAATCCCGGCAATAAACCAGCAATAACTCCTAAAATAATAGCAATAATTACTGATTTTGAAGAAGATGCGGAATTTAATTCCTTTAAAAATTTAAAAATAAAACGGCCCATTTTCTTCCTTATAAAAACATAATATAATTATATCTAAAAGGATTAGTATGAGAGATTATACCTACGGCGATTTTCAAAAAGACCTTCAAAATCTGCAAATTCAAAAACCAGATGCTATTGTGGCAATAGCAAGAGGAGGACTTACTCTTTCACACCATTTGGCAGAAATTTTCGATATAAGAGAAGTTTTTACAATTAACGCAATATCTTACAATAAAACACAAAAAAAAGAAAAAATTGATATATTTAATATACCTAATCTTCACGGATATAAAAATGTTTTAATAGTAGACGATATAAGTGATAGCGGTGATACTTTTATTAAAACACTTAAAATTTTAAAAGAAAAATACAACGATATTAATTTCAAAACATTTGCTATTTTTTATAAACCCTCTTCAAAATTTAAACCCGATTATTATTGTCATGAAACAGATGAATGGATAAGATTTTTTTGGGAAAGGTATTAAAAAGGTCTTTTTGAATCAAGAAAATTCATAACCTCACTAAACTCTTCTTTTTGAATATAAAGTGTTTTGTATTTCTCATAGGTAGCCCATACTTTTTTATAATTTTTTCTTCCTCTTTTTTTAAGTTCCATTGCCACAGCGGCATTAATAAAACCTCTATATACGTTTTTATATGGATTATCTGTTTTTCTGATTGTATGCCAATATTCTTCCAATATTTCATGAGCTTTATAAAATTCGTTATTATTTATATAATGTTTGAAAATTTCAAAAAGAGACAAATTAAATCCTTTTTGTCTCATTATAAAGAAAAAGGGAGAAAAGTCAAGGTTACCAGTTTAATTTTCTAAGGGTATTTTTATTTGTATTGATTTTTTTCAAAGAAGGAATTATATTACCAGTTCTATTATTTTCATTATATTTATTATTTTTATTACTTACACCACCCCATCCTAATGATTCATTTAAAAATGAAACTCCAATACAAGGGTGAGTTAGACAATTTTGATTAAAAATGGACGGGTCTTGATAACCCTCAGCCAAAGGATGATACCAAAGCCAGCTTGGAATTGATAAATGCACTTTTGATTTAAAAGGTATACTATGGTTGGTAATAAATTTTATCTTCAATATCCCATTATTAACAATGCTTTTTTGAATAGAGATATCTTTTCCAAAACTTTTTGAAATATTTACATCTCCGAATATACCGAAATTATGATATTTATTTAAAATCCATACTTTATTGTTTTTAAAATAATAAATCTTATAATTGAAATCCAATTGATAAGAATTGCCAAAAATTTTCGGATATGCAGCTATGTCATAAGGTTTAAAATAACCATATACAAAATGTGCTCTTCCCGGTACATTTGACATGGTACCGTTAATTTCACCGTCGTTTCCTTCAATTTTATTTACTGTAAAATTAAAATCTCCGGTTGGAGTTCTATAATTTTTTTCAAAATTAATTTTTATATTCAGTTGTGCAGTTGAATTGTTCTCAAACACGTTTTTTTGCAAAGACTGCTCAATATATCCGATTATAGGATCGGTATTTATTTCATTATAACCGTCGATTTTCATTAGCAGTTTTCTTATTGGCTGATTGTTATTAAATTCAATCTTTAATGTAGTGTTTTTTGCATAACAGTTTTTAGTGTAATTATTTATATTTGAATCGTTAAAACCTACCGCTTTAACACTCACATTCAGCTCTGCTGACATATTTAAATCGTTTGAAATGTAAGTAAAGTTTTTATTTTTAAAATTATTTAATTGCCCGGAAATTAAGAATTTATAAGGTTTTATTATAATAGTTTTAGAATCCGAAATTATCTTTCTATCATTCCATGGAGTATCCGAATTATCGGTTTTTGCAAATTCAGAGCCTTGAATCTCTTTTATTTTTAAAATTAAATTTCCTATATCGCTATATCTGGCATTTGTATTTAAAACTCCGTTGTGAAAATTAAAATTGCTAAAAGTAATATTTCCACGCTTACATCCCGGTTTAGTTTCGTTATATTCAATTTTTGGTGAAGAAACAAAACTTACTGTTTCATTATAATTATTCAAAACATTATTATTAAAATCAACCGCTTTAACCGTTAAATTAAACTCTTTATTTGCCGTTGCTTTTATCGGGGTGCTCAAAACAAATTTATAAGGTCTTATCGCAAAAGAATCACTGCTAAAACTGTAATCATAAGTGTATCCCGGTGTATGATTATCACATAACTGTGTAGGATAAATCATTCCAAGCGAAGAATTTTTTGTACAGTATTTAAACCTTACTTTTACATTTTTATAAGCTTTATCCACATTAAACGATTTGTTAATCATCATTCTTACCAATGAAAAAGGCTCAAAGTTTGTTATAGGATTATTCGTATTGCTATCATATAGCTGAAAGAATACATTTGTTCCGTTTACTAAATTTGCAGCATTTTGAGGAGAAATAAATACAATTTTTAAAACGAAAGGTTTTCCTGCAATTTTTGTTTTTATTATTCTGTGGGCAGAAGTTTCATCAGCATCAAAAGCATCAAAATTTCCTATTATATTTGAAGGCGGAGTTTTATCGTCAACACATTTTGCCAATAACCCACTGTAATTAGCATTTGTAAAATAATAATCACCGTAAATAGCCGTATCATATTTACTGTTAAAAAGTCCCATTGTCTGATACTTGATTTTTGCATAATTGTTTTTTTCTTTATCAAACGGCATTAAGTAATTATCTTTATCTTTTATTTTTCCTATTTTAAGTGTTTTATCTGAATATAAAACTTTTAAGTCATTCAATGACGCATTGTCGTCTATATGATTGAGATTTTGCTGATTTGCATTTTTTACATAAGTGGAATTTTTTATATAAGAAAGTGAGTTAAACTGATTAACTACATAAAAATCTTCAATAGGAAAATTTTCTTCGTTTTTAATATTGTACTCAATGAAATATTTTTGTCCTTTTTTAATATCATCAATATTTACAGTATTATTGTTTTCATCATATATTCTCATATTATAATAACAGATTTTAGGAATATCGAGTTCTACGCAAAACCCTACCATTGATAAAAGATACCTGTCATTATCGGTTTTAAATTTTATATTTGCGTTAGTTTCAGAATTATTTATATAATCGCTTAAATCTATTTTATCAATATTTATACCAAGATTGTTTACAAAATTCGGATATCTCTCACTTACATTTTTACCATTAGTTGAAACAGTTGAATTCATTATATCATTGCTTGGATTAAGTTTATCACTTAATGTTTTATTATTAAACTTAATATCATCTGCCATATTTAAATCTGTTTCATTTGCAAAAAAGACCAATGAAGAATCTACTTTCCCTTTTGATTTAGCTTTAAAACCATCTACATTAATTGAAAGTTCTTTATCAAATCCATCTTTATCCCATAAAGGTTTAAATCCCTGATAAACAACTACTTTTTTAAATGTATAATTTCTGTTTTTAACAACAACAGCTAATGCCCAACCTCCGGATGAGTCTTTACCTTCGCTTAATTGTAAATCTTTTAGATAATATTTTCCCCCGCCTGCATTTCTGATTATATCCGTTATATCTCTAAACCCTGCATAATCAAAAATATTGTATTTATCGCTATAATACCAGTTAAAAGAGTCACTATTCGCTTCTATTTCTCTGTATTCAGATTCATTTGGCAATTTAAATTTAACTATTTTTGCTTTTTTTACTTTTTCAGATTCGTTTGGATTTTCAGTTTTTATCCTGCCTTGCCAAAAAAGTCCGGCCCAAACAATCTCATCACCGTTTTTTAAATCTAATTTTGCATACGAAACATCAGATTCATTATTGATTTTTACATATTTTAAATTGACGTTATCGTTATTATCGCTTTTTGAAGGATTAATACACTTGCCTTCATTATCTGACTTACATAGGTTTGTGTTTCCAGTAACCAACAATTTTCCGTTTATTTTTTCATCAAAAATTTTTCTAAAATCCAAAAGATTTGCTTTTGTATAATCATCACATTGATTTAATCTTCCTATATGCAGATAACCATTTTTAATATATCTTACATAAGTATTTTCCGAACTGAAAAGCTCTAAATTAACGATACTTTTAACCCAAATTGAAAGATTATCATCACTGCTTAAATTGTTTAAATTATATTCAAGGGACTTATCAAGAAAACCGAATTTCCACAAATCAATTCTATTGGCAATTTCACATGTTTTATCCGTACTTTGAGGATTTATGCCGCAGCTTTTAAAGGCATTCCCTTGAAATAAGGTCGGGTCTACATGATCAATTATAACATTTTCAAGACTTCCAAAAACATCAATATCATAAGTATATTTACAATTAATTCCCCCGCTAACAGGAATACCAAGAGGATCTTTAAAACAGAAAAAACCATCTTCTGTTTTTTGTCGGTAACAAATATCGTGAGTATCTTCAATTATTTCCGGAGTAAAAGTTATTTTACCTACAACTTGTGACGATTTTTTTTCGATTTTTATAAAAACTTTATCATCTGGATTCACATATAAATTAAAATTTACATTTTTAGCCGAAATATTTTCACCTGTTACACAACTGTTTTTGCCGGCTTTAAAAATAAAATTTTTATTTGAAGTAAGATTAATATCCACTTTACCTTTTATTTTTACATTAAAAGTATATACAACCGAAGTATCACTTTGCATAACTGAATAGGACGATTTATTTATCACATTATTCAATTTTTCGATTAATAAGGGATTGTTGCAGTCATATGCATTTAAGAGGAGAAAAAAAAGAAAAAAGATGATTTTTTTCAACTATTATTCCTTATTTATTAAGACATTACCAATTTAATTTTTTAACTGATTTTTTATTTACATTAATTTTATCCAAAGATGAATTCATTTCGGATGTTCGGTTTGTTTCTTTATATTTTTTAGTATTAATTCCTACACCACCCCATCCTTTTGAATCTTTTTCAAAAAACGCATTAAAACAAGGATGAGTTAAACAGTCTTGATTGCTTGCAGATGGGTCTTGATAATTTTTTGCTAACGGATGATACCAAAGCCAACTTGGAACTGCGACATGAACTTTTACTTTATAAGGAAGTGCATGTGTAGTGCTTAATGTAACTTTTTGTAAACCATTACTCAAACTATCTTTTGAATAATTAACATCGCTGGAATTAATGTAAAGGGATTTTATTTCACCAAAAGAATTATTAATATGATTGGTATTTAAAACCCAGTCGTTATTATTCCAATATTGATATTTTGCTGTGTCGCTTAATGTTGAATTATATCCGGCAACATTATCGATAAATATTCTTCCATAATAAAACTGAGCCGATTGATTTAGAGTTTGAGAACCGTTTGCATCATTATCTGTTACATTTATATCATTTATCGTAAAATTAAAATTATTTACCGGTTTTCTGCTGTTTCTTGGAAAGTTTATCTTAATATGAATATAGGCTTCTCCTTTGTGAGATGTAGTAAAATAATTTTTATTTAAACTCAATTGAATAGGATTGTTTATATTGGTATTTTGAATAATATTTTGAGAAGTTTCCATATATCTGACACTGTTAATATTACTCGGTACCGAATGAGTGATTGTTAATGTAATGTTTTTAGCATACATAGTGTTATTATAATATTCGGTAACATTACCATCTTTATTAATTGCTGTTATATTTATATCAAGATTTGATGACATATTCAAATCATTGGATAAATAAGTAAAAGAAGAATTGTTAAAATTTGAATATTTTGCATCTATTCTAAATGCAAAAGGAATAAATTTTATACTTCTTCTTGCACTTTGTATAAATCTTGCAGAAACGTTGGTATCATTAGCATCAACAAGCGCAAATTCACTGCCGTTAACTTCATCAATAGTAATATTTCCTTCTCCTACATCAGGATATCTTAAAGTTAATGTAACCACTCCGTTAGAAAATTTTCTGTTTGTAGAAGTTATATCAATTAACTTCGTTGCGTTTGCATCATTATCAATATATTTAATTCTAGGCGAATTAACAACAGATACAATTTCATTGTAATTTTGTGCTGGATTGTTTTGATAATCAAGTGCTTTTACAGTAATATTAAATTCTTCTCCGGCTTTTACCACAGTTGGAGCGTTTTGGATTACAAATTTATATGGTCTTATTGCAAAGTCATCACTTGAAAAACATTTTCTCCATGCTACTGTTCCAGGATTTTCTCTACATTGATATACCGCATTTGAACATTGACTTGAATCTTTTATAATCAAACTTCCATTAGAATCCACATCCGCACATATTTTAAATTCAACTTTTACATCTTTTACGCTTTTACTTATATTAAACTTATGCTCGATTGAAGCGTTTGAAGTGTTAAAATCATAAAAAGGAGTAATTTCCGTTTGATTAAATACATCATATAATGCAAACTTAACATTACCTTTATTAAGTGAGGTTTCTTGATTATTTTCAATTCCTGCAATTGTTAAGTTAAATTCTTTATTTACTATTTTGGTTTTGATAACTCTATGAGTTATATTTTCATCTGCATCCCAAGCATCAATTAAAGCAATAGTATCAGAAGGATTACTTAAAGATGTCGCAGGAACATTTCCACAATAATCCAATTTAATATTTTTATAATATCTTCCATATTCATCGATATAATCTGCAAAAAAGTTATTTAAGTTACTACCTTGTATAGTTGTATCAATTCCAAAAGTTGTCTCCAAAGCATTATAATGCTCAAATCCCGTTGCGTTATATTCTCCCAAATATGCAGTGGTTTCAGAAATTGTTTGTATATCACTCGCCCCAACAGGAGGTTGAATATCTCCTCTTGGAGGAGCAGTAACAACTCCTTTACCTTTTTTAATAATTGGTGGTAAACTAATTGTTGTATCTAACAAATCATTATGATATTGATAAGTCGTATTGTTTTCCAAGTCTTTAAATACAGTATTGTTATTTTCATCAATTAATCTATAGAGTTGAGGAGTTGTACCTGTAAACCAACTCGGGTCAGTTTCTTTTAATGTTACATTCAAATCTTTTAATGTTTGATTTGATTCGTTTATGATTGCCGACCTTTTTGGCATTTTAAAAGTCATTTTCAAAAAGTCCATAATACTTATCCAATGCCCGTTTATCTGGTCTGCATAACATAAAGGACAATCACCATACCCAAGTTTGTCATTTGTCCCTCTATATATAAAATGTGCATAATCAGAATCTATTGTGATATCACCTTCGGCTGTTATTCCCCCATACCAGTAAAAATCATCTGAGCTTGATTTAAATTCAACGTTTCCTTTGACATAACTAAATGCATATATATGCAATGGAGTATTTTCGGTATCTTTAAACTCCATATTACCGCCGACATATATAAAAAGATTGTTTTCATCCCCATTATCATTTATATAAACATTGTTTTTATCAAACTTTAAATTTTCTTTAACAAATATTCTTACAGGTCCACCATCGAGTATATTTATATGAATATTATCACCATTAAAAGTCAAATCATCAAAATAATAATCACCCGGTTTAAAATTGAGCGTTATATTATTCTCTTTAAAAGTCCAAGAACCAAAAGTAGAATAATTGGTATCACTATCGGAATAACGTGTTCGAGGATAAAAATTCAAAACTAAATTTGGTGAATCAAAATCGTAATTTTCATAATCGGTTTCAGTAAAATACAAATTTTCTGGTATAGGTGTTGTTTGGTTACTTTCCAATAAATTAGGATTATATCTATTATCAGGAGGATTTTTTACGTTACAATTAGTAGCATTATCACAACTTTGACTTAAACTACATTTTATATAATCAATATTATTGACTTTATTGGCAAAAAGATTCTCACTTCCACATACTTTCGGTTTGGTTCCGTTACCTTGAATAGTATCATAAGTAATTAAAGGACCCTTAAAAAGACCGCACACATAATAGTTATCCTTTTCAGATGAAACCACCTGAGCAAGACAAGCCTGAGACTCAGGAAGAGATTCAATACTTTTATCCCAATAAAATTGACTTTCATTTCCTATTGTAATAGTTTTATAACTTGATATAGCTCCTCTAACGTATGTATATTTTCCTAAATTAGTTTCTCCTTCTAAATAAATTAGAGCATTAACAGTTGTACCATCATTAGCAGAGTCGGCATCACCAACTTCAAAATCGCCATTTACAAAAATTCTAAAATTAGCCGGAGGATTATTACCAAATTGACCACCGGAACCTTCGCTATTTATCCCGAAATTTTTTCCTACTTCAAAATCATGATTTTGACTTAAAGGGTCTAAATATAAATTTATTATTTCGTTTTCACTACTTGCATTTACAAAAGATTTACCGCTACCACTAATAGGAATATCAATATCTTTAATATAATAATCACCACTATCCCAAATCATTTGAGAACTTGAAGATATATTCGTTTGTCTGTTATAAAATTTAACTTTTTTCCCAGGAGTATAAGGATGTATATTAAGAGTACTTTGTTCTCCAAAATCAATCTCATCAATATCAATTTCATCTGCATAAATAGTAATATGATTATTACCACCCGTTAAATCCAACTTTCTTATAATTATTTTAGGAGCTTTTAAAGTTATATTAGTCTCTGCATTGCTATCAAGTAAAAAAGTATCAATTTCAATATTATCTTTTGCTTCCATGCCTTCATTTCCAGCTGTTAAAAAAGACAAAACATTGCTTCCAGTCGATTCAATTTTGTAAATTTTAATATTATTTGGAATTTGTTTTAAGTTTAAAGTAGTTCTATCATTTGAATCAGTGATAAATTTACCTATTTTTAAATCTTTATTCTCAATGTTATCAATTGTTACGGTATTAAGCATCTTATCAAATTTATTTACACCTATATCATCACCACTCGGAGCCCAAGTAAAATTATAATGATTGTCATTTTGAGTAATATTATTATATTTGTCATTATTTAAAGTTTCATTATCTTCTGTAATTTCATAACTATCGCCTCCCCCTGGATATTCAGAAACATTTGGTGTTAAAAGAGTGAAACTATAATTTATATCCAAACTTTTAGCATAAATGCCTGATGCCGTTGCAAATCCATCTTTACATTTTAAGCCATAATCACCATCTCTATATACACTACCAGTATTCAAAACACAACCTGGTGAGTCATAGATATAAGCTACACTGTTACTATTTACATCTATCGACGAAGGATCTTTTCTTGTTTGCAATACATTTGTAAATACACCACACTCTGCAAGTAAAAAGTTAAAAGAAATTATCATTAAAATTAGCTTTTTCATTTTCAATCCTTTTTTCAATTTCTTCATTATAACATAATTTTACATAAATTTTACTTCGAGTTTAAAAATTAACTTCTTCAAGGCACTTTTTTGCCACTTTTTTAAATTCTTCCGGATTATCACTTGAAAAAAGTTTTATTGAAGTTTTGTTTTTTTGAATAAAATTAAAATTATCTCGAATCATTTTTACTATTGCCTGTCCTGAATGGATAAGTTTTGCATTTGGGAAATGTTTTTTAAAAGTTTTACTTAAAAAAGGATAATGGGTACAGCCTAATATTACGATATCTATTTTTTCTTTATCGATACCTTCAAAATACATATCAAAAATTTTATCCGTAATTTCTCCTTCAATAAGACCTTCTTCCACAAGAGGTACAAAAAGGGGAGTGGCTATTGAAGTAATATTTTTAAATCCGTTTTTTTGAAGCAATTTTTGATATTTGCCTGATTTTATCGTCCTTTTTGTACCGACAAGCAAAATATTAGAGTTTTTATCTTCGTTTTTAAGCGCTTCAACCCCTGCTTCAATTACTCCTAAAACCGGGAAATCAGCTTCACGCCTAAGCTCTTCAACAGCCACAGCACTTGCCGTATTACACGCTACAACTAAAAAATCAATATCAAAATTTTTAAGAAATTCAAGTGCTTCGAGAGAATATCTGATAATTGTACTTTCGTTTTTATTTCCATACGGAACCCTTGCAGTATCCCCGTAATATATTATTTCATCAAAAATATTTGCTTTTAAAATCTCTCTTGCTACGCTAATACCGCCGATTCCACTGTCAAAAATACCACATCTATTCATTAATAACGCTTAAAAATTCCTGATTGTTTTTTGTTTTTAACATTTTTGAATAAAGAAGTTTAAGAGCTTCAATCTCATCCATTTCACTTATAATATTTCTAATAGCCCAAACTTTTGCAAGTTCTTCCGGGGTTAATAAAAGCTCTTCTTTTCTTGTTCCGGATTTAAGCAAATCAATTGCAGGATAAATTCTTCTATCGGCAATTCTTCTGCTAAGTACCGCTTCCATATTACCGGTACCTTTGAATTCTTCGAAAATAACCTCATCCATTTTTGAACCGGTATCAATAAGAGCTGTCGCTATAATTGTTAAACTTCCACCCTCTTCAATATTTCTTGCCGCTCCGAAAAATCTTTTTGGTTTATGTAGAGCATTTGCATCAACACCACCGCTTAGCACTTTTCCGCTTGCAGGTGTTACAGTATTATAAGCCCTTGCAAGACGAGTTATTGAATCAAGTAAAATAACTACATCTTTTCCCATTTCAACCATTCTTTTGGCTTTTTCTATTACAAGTTCGGCTACCCTTACGTGATTTTGCGCCGGTTTATCAAAAGTCGAGCTGAAAACTTCGCCTTTTACGCTTCTTTGCATATCCGTAACTTCTTCTGGTCTTTCATCAACCAAAAGAACCATAAGTTCCACTTCCGGATGGTTTTTGGTAATTCCGTGTGCTATTTCTTTCAAAAACACTGTTTTACCGCTTCTTGGAGGTGCTACTACAAGCCCTCTTTGACCTTTTCCGATAGGCGCAAACAAATCAAGGACTCTTCCTGTTAATTTTGTAGGTTCATATTCAAGTTTTAATTTCTCCTGAGGATAAAGAGGTGTTAAGTTATCAAAAAGAGGTCTTTTTTTCGCTTCTTCGGGAGGGAGGTAATTTACCGCTTCAATTTTTAAAAGTGCGTAATATTTTTCCTGATCTTTTGGGGGTCTTATCTGGCCTGTAACAATATCCCCGGTACGAAGTGCAAATCTTTTAATTTGAGTTTGTGAAACATACACGTCATTTACCGAATTTTCAAAATTCCCCCCGATACTTCTTAAAAATCCGTATCCATCAGGCATTATTTCAAGTATACCTGTAAATAAAAGATATCCGCCCTGCTGAACCTGAGTTTTAAGTATTTCAAACATTAAATCCTGTCTTTTGTATTCCTGAGGATTTTCAACACCTAATTTTTTGGCTATTTCAATAAGTTCGTCTGTTGGCATATTTCTAAGTGTTTCGATAGTGTAACCCTCTACCGGAATATGCGTTCTTTGCTTTTTAGTATTTGAATTAGATTCATTTGTGCTTTTTTGAGCGGAATTCTCTTTTTGGGCTTGTTGGGACTCTGTGCTTTGTGTATTATTTTCCATATTTTGATTTTCCATATGATTTAATCCTTGTAGATAAATTTGAAGTTTTCAGCAGTAAATTTTCTGCGATTTTAGTGAAATTAAAAAATTTTGTCAAGACGGGGATGGTGGATGGGTGGATGAGGAAGTGGGAAGTAGGAAGAAGAATGCATAAGTTGTTGGTGGTATAAGTGGATGGGAAGAGTTTTAGTTTTGAGTTTAACTAAACAATAAGCACTTATACTCAACTCTACCTACTACCCACTGTTTAAGCATTTTTGATATAATAAACTAAAAAAGGAAAAAATGAAATTAGCTGCCAATAAGAGTGAAAGACTTGATAAATTTTTATCTGGAATGCTTGACATAGCAAGAAACCAAATAGAACAGCTCATAAAAAAAGGCTTTGTTAAAATAAACGGTAAAACCGTCAAAAAAGGCGGTGTAAAATTAAAACCGGGGGATATTGTAGAATATGAAATACCCGAATCTGAAAAAAGTGAAAAAAAAGAAGTGAATTTCGACATACCCGTTCTTTATGAAGATGAAGACCTGCTGGTAATAAACAAACCAACAGGAATTGTAGTACACCCTGCCCCGAGCGTAAAAGAACCAACTGTCGTAGACTGGCTCAAATCAAAAGGATATTCGCTTTCAAACCTGGCAGGAGAAGAAAGATTTGGAATAGTCCACAGAATAGACAAAGATACAAGCGGAGCGCTTTTGATAGCTAAAAACAATAAAACCCACGCGTTTTTATCTGACCAGCTAAAAGACAAATCAATGGGAAGATATTATATTTTTTTATTAAACCATCCTTTAAAAGAAGTTGTATGTGTAAATAAACCAATTGCAAGAAATCCAAAAAACAGACTTAAAATGGCGGTAGTTCCAGGAGGAAGAAATGCCAAAACCCTTTTTGTCCCGATTGAAGAAAACCTTGCTGCCGCAAAACTTTTTACCGGCAGGACACATCAGATAAGAGTACATTTAAATTCAATCGGGAGATATATCTTAGGAGATACAACATACGGTAAAAAAACTCAAAATATACCAAGAACAATGCTTCATGCAAAAGAGTTGTATTTTATCCATCCAAACGGTAAAAAACTTAGTATAATAGCACCATTATTTGACGATTTTAAATCTTTACTAAAAGGAATTAACGATGAAAAAATTAATAATCTCAGCCGCTACTTTGATAATCATAACGGGCTGTGCCAATTTGAGTCCAAATAAACAGCCTCTTAAATCAAATCCAAATTTACCGACTGTAAAAGAATTCAAAGCATATCCCGATAGAAATGCAATAGCGCTTTTTTGGTCTCCGATACCTTCGATGAGCGGATATTATATTCAAAGATATGATTTTAAACACAAAAAATGGGAAGCAATCACAACAATTAAAAACCCTTATAAATCGATTTATGTAGATACAAAACTAAAACCAGCTCATATCTATAAATACAAAATCGCAACTTTCGATAAAAAAGGAATTCCTTCACTTGCAAAAGAAGTCCAAACTTCAACACTACCAAAACTTGCACCCGTTATAATACTTGAAGCAAAACCGCTTGTGAAAGGAAGCGTAAAACTTATTTTCAGACCTCATCCTAACGAAAGGGTGGATGAATATATCATTCAAAGATATAACGATGAAAAAGCCAGATGGGAAGATTTGGATACTCTCAAACCAAGACTTAATGTCGAATATATAGACTCCGGACTTAAAGACGGAAAAATTTATAAATACAGAATTTTTGCAAAAAGTTTTGACGGGATAAAATCTCTTCCTTCAAAAACATTTGTTGTTTCAACTTTTCCAAAACCGCCCGTGGTTATGAATGTTACAGCTACAACAAATCTTCCTAAAAAAATAGTGCTCAAATTCTCACCTGTAAACAACGCTGTTTATTATAAAATTTATATTTCAAATTCACCTGATGGATATTTTAAATTTTATAAAAAAACCTCATCCACTACATTTGTGGATAACATAAATAAAGACGGTTTTATAAGATATTACAAAGTAACAGCTGTATCTAAACACAATACCGAATCGCTTTTAAGCGACTCGCCGGCTGTAATGGGAGAAACTCTGCCAAAACCGGCATCACCAATCGTATCTACAAACAAAATGGGAAATCAGATTGAATTTATTTTCACATCTCCTGATAACAGAGCTACAAAATATCTGATAATAAGAAAAGAAAATCTTGGATTTTTCAAATCAAATGAAAAAAAATTCATAACAAACTCCAACAGTTTCACAGATATTATTAATCCGAAACATTCATATGAATACAAAATTTATGAGGTTGATAAATACGGTCTTATATCTAAAAAACCTGCTGTTGTGGAGGTGGGAGAGTAATGCCTCACATACTAATCGATAAAATAAAAGAATTAAATTTCCCTTTAAAGGGGGAAAAATGCGAATTTTTATTTAAAGCTGAAAATCTTATAGCCGTAAAAACGGAGAATGCAAAATTTCTTATAAATGTAAAAAAACACAAAAACGGATATCTTATAAAATACGATAAAATCACAAGACCAGTTATAAGCGAAATAAAAAAAGCTTATCTTGATTTTGCAAAATTAAACGATGCAAAAATCATTTTTGAAAACATAAGCGGAATTAAAGAAAAACTTCCAAATAAAAACCTGCTTGAAATTACATACGATTTAAGTAATATTGACATAGTAGAAGTGGGGTTTGGAAGCGGAAGACATCTTATTCATCTTGCAAAAAAATATCCTGAAAAAACAATTTTAGGCATTGAAATACACAAACCTTCAATTGAGCAGGTTTTAAGAAGAATCGTTCACGAAAAAATTAACAACATAAGAATAATAAATCACGACGCAAGACTGATTCTTAGCAGAATTCCTTCAAATTCTCTTCATTCGATTTATGTACATTTCCCAGTCCCTTGGGATAAAAAAGAGCACAGAAGAGTAATCAACACCGATTTTATAAATGAAGCAAAAAGAGCCCTTCAAAAAGGCGGATTTTTACATTTAAGAACAGATTCTGAAAATTATTTTGCATATTCTCTTCAAAAATTTCTTGAACAGGATAAAATAGATATAAATGTAAAAAAAAACATCCCTTACGAAATTACAAGCAAATATGAAGAAAGATGGATAAAACAAGGGAAAAATATTTATGATATATTTATGAAATCTCTTGAAATTTCACCAGAAATTAATCAAAATTACGATTTTGTATTTGAAAAAAGACTCGTAGGTCTTGATTTTACACCCAAAGTTTACGATAATTTCGTAATTCATATTGAAAAAGAATATAAAATAAATGAAAACGATTCACTAATAAGAGCAACTATTGGTAATTTCAACAGACCGGAACATATATATATAGTAAACAAACAAATACCGTATTATTTCAAAAAACCGGCACCAATCAAAGAAAATTATCTGGCACATGAAAAACTAAAAAGGCTTTTTAATGGGTAAAATTGTAATAGCGGAAAATCTAAGTTTAAAATACGAAAATTCAGAAATTATAACACCGTCTTCTTTTACAATAAACAGTGGAGATTTTGTATTTTTAACAGGGGTTTCGGGAAGCGGTAAAACAACAATTATCAAATCATTATACGGAGAAATAAAGCCAAATTCAGGTAAGCTTATGATAGGTGAGTTTAATTTAAATAATATAAGCAAATCAAAACTCGCTCTTCTTAGAAAACATCTTGGAATTGTGTTTCAGGATTTCAAACTAATACCCGAATGGAATATTTTAAAAAATGTAATGCTTCCTTTGCTTATTGCGGGAGTAAATAAAACAGATGCCGAAAATCTCGCAATGGAGTATCTAAGCCGTGTAAAACTTTCACATAAAGCCGACAAATTCCCAGAAGAGCTAAGCGGTGGCGAACAGCAAAGAGCGGCAATTGCAAGAGCCACAATACATAATCCCGTAATGATTTTAGCGGATGAGCCAATATCAGGTCTTGATGAATATTCGGCTTCACTTGTAATGGACCTTTTTATTAAAGCAAACAGACTCGGAATTACCATAGTAATAGCCTCACACTCCATTCCAAGTAATTTTTCAATAAATTTCAGACAATTACATATAGAAAAAGGTAAAGTTTATGAGCTCTCTTAAAAGCCACTTAACACTAATACTTGCACTAATTTCAATACTTTTTAGTATTTTTTTATTTAAAACATTCTCACAGATACTGGAAAAATACAAACAAAACATTATTGATAATTATTCAATCGTTATAGTCAGCACTTCCACACTTTCAAAAGCAGATATAGATAATTTGGGAGAGCTTGAAGAAATAGACATTAAAAACGAAATTTCCAAACTGAAAAAAAAATATAAAAATATCGATTTTTCAAATATAACAATGCCGCATTTTTACAAATTAAAATTAAATTCACTTCCTTCTCCAAACGAACTTATAAATATAAAAAACGAGCTTCTCAATAAGCCATTCATTAAAAAAGTTATGACAAAATCAAGCTCGCAGACCAAAATATACAATCTTTTAATGCTTCTTGAAATAATTTCCAAAACATTTATGTACCTAATAGCGGTTTTGGGATTTTTGCTTATTGTAAAACAGCTTGAAGTATGGAAACTCCTTCATAACGAAAGAATGTATATTATGGAACTTTTTGGTGCACCTTTTTGGTTTAGAGGAGCCGCACTTTTTAAAATTGCTTTTATAGATTCATTAATATCGTTAATAATCACTTTCGGACTTATTTACATTACGATAAATTCGGCAATTTTTGAAAAAGTCATAAATGATCTTGGTATAAATTTTGAAATAAATTATTTAAATGATTTCGGAATATTATTTTTAATCAGTTTCTTAATTTCTTTTTTAAGTTCAATTATCGTCGTAATAGGGAAAAAATGAGAGTTGTAGTTTTTATATTTCTTTTCTCTTTTTTATTTGGTGCAAATGTTACCTCAACAAAAAAAGAGATTATTCAAACAAAATATTACATATCTAAAATGAATCAAAAACTGGATAAACTCGCAACTGAAATAAATAAAAAAGAAAAATACCTTAAAAATTTAAACAAACAAATCATAAATTTAAACCGACAAATAAATATTTTAAAAAATCAGCTTAAAGATTCAAATAAAAAGCTCTCTGAACTTACAGACCTTAAAAAAGGATATGAAACAAAAGCACAAAAAATTCAAAACGAAATAACCGATTTTATTTCTGAGAATTATTTTGTTAATTCCATAAAATCAGAAAATGTAAATGATTTGATAAATAAAGAAATTTCACAAAAAATACTTGAAAAATATTCAAAAAAAATCAATACTCTAACTTCACAAAATAAAAAAATACTTCAACAGATAAAAAGCGTAAACGATACCATTGATTTAATTTTGCAAAAACAAAAAGAATTAAAAAATAAAAAACAAAAACTCTCTCAACTTCTAAAAAAACAGAAAAAAGAGCTATCATTATTAAATTCGCAAAAACTTAAATACAAATCAAAGCTTCAAAATTTAATAAAAAAACAAAAAGCTCTGCAAAACAGACTCGTAAAACTAAATATTATAAAACAGAGAAAAACAAATGTGACACAAATAGGAAATGCGTATTTCAAACCTAAAATCGCAAATTACAAGGGCTCTAAAACAATTGCTCCTATTCAAGGAAGAATAATAAAAAAATTCGGCTCTTATATCGACCCTATTTACAAAATAAAAGTTTATAACGATTCAATAACCATAAAACCTTACAGACAAAACAGTGTAGTAAGAAGTATTTTAAGCGGAAAAGTTGTTTACATAGGTGAAAACAACGATAAAAAAATCATAGTAATAAAACACAAAAACAATCTTTTTAGCATTTATGCAAACCTTGATAAAATCTCACCTCTACTTAAAAAAGGTTCGTATGTAAAAAGAGGTCAGATTATCGCAAGAGTTAAAGATGCTTTGGAATTTGAAGTAACATACAAAGAAAAACCAATTAACCCTGTTAAGGTGATTTTATTGAAATAATTTATGGTAAAATTACATTTTAAAAAGGCACGCTTATGAAAAGAAAAGACAACAGAATCCTAATCAAATTTTCAGGTGAAGCACTCGCAGCCGATAACGGCTTTGGAATAGATACGAAAGTCTTAAAATATCTTGCAGATGAAATAAAAGAAGTTAAAAACGCAGGTTTTGAAATAGCAATTGTAATAGGCGGCGGAAACTTCATAAGAGGAGTAAGCGCGGCAAAAGACGGTATTATCAAACGTACAAGCGGTGATTATATGGGTATGCTTGCAACTGTAATAAATGCGGTTGCAATGCAAGAGGCACTTGAAAGCGATAATGTGCCTGTAAGGGTTCAAAGCGCAATTAAAATGGAAGAAATAGCCGAAAATTTCATAGTAAGACGTGCAATAAGACATCTTGAAAAAGGAAGGGTTGTAATATTTGCCGCAGGTACTGGAAATCCGTTTTTTACAACGGATACGGCAGGAGTACTCAGAGCCAGTGAAATAGGCGCAAGCGCAATTATAAAAGCTACAAAAGTTGACGGGATTTATGATAAAGACCCTAACAAATACCCGGATGCTAAACTTTTAAAAGAAATTTCATATGAAGATGCTCTTAAAGAAAATATTAAAGTAATGGATGATACGGCAATCGCACTTGCAAGAGAAAACAAACTGCCGATTATTGTTTGTAATATGTTTAAAAAAGGAAATTTACTTAAAATTTTACAAAACAACCCCGATGCAAAATATTCAATAGTAAAGGAGTAATATGAGAATAGAACAGGTAAACGCAAAAGCACTTGAGAGAGTAAATTATGACAGATTTTTACTTTCACAAGCTGTCGCAAAAAGAGTTAATGAACTACTAAACGGCGCAAAACCGCTTGTAGAACTTCCTAAAAAAAATATGCAGTTAACTGAAATTGCAATTATGGAAATCGCCGAAGGCCTTATTAAGGTTCAAGAAATTTGATCGATTTTAATGAATTTTTAGAAAGAATCACAAATATAAAAGATGTAAAAGAAGCTTCTTCGCTTCTACTCTCACGCATATCTACGCCGAAAATTAAAAAAGCTCTTGATTTTGCTATAAAAGCACATAAAGGACAAAAAAGAAAAAGTGGTGAAGATTATGTAATACACCCTATTCTTGTAGCAGCCATTACAAGTTATTTCAGCGATGATGAAGATGTTATAACCTCAGCCCTTTTGCATGATGTTGTAGAAGATACGGAATATACTATTTATTATATAAAAGAAGAATTTGGTAAAGAAGTCGCCGATATTGTCGAAGGCCTTACAAAAATTGTTGAAATAAGAGACAAATCTTTAATTCCAAGTGATTCGGATGAAAAACTCACAAAATCAGCCCTGACATTTAGAAAAATGCTTACATCTTCAATAAAAGACATAAGAATACTTATTATTAAACTCTGTGACAGGGTCCATAATATGCTAACCCTTGATGCACTGCCCCCTCACAAACAAAAAAGAATAGCCGAAGAAACACTTGTGGTTTATGCTCCGATAGCCCATAGACTCGGGATTTCTAAAATTAAAAATATTTTAGAAGATTTGTCTTTTAAATATCTGATGCCCGAAGAATATAAAAAAATCGATAAATTTATTCAGGAAAATAAAAAAGACTTTCAGTTAAAACTCAATTCAATGATTCAAAAACTGCAAAAACTTATGCTTGAAAACGGATTTTTAAAAGACGAATTTGAAATCAAATCAAGAATAAAACATTACTATTCAATATATATGAAAATGCAAAGAAAAGGTATTTCAATTCAAGAAGTTTTAGATTTACTCGCAATAAGAGTCATCGTAAAAGAACCTATTCAGTGTTATGATGTTTTGGGACTTATTCATCTTAATTTCAGGCCTCTTATTTCAAGATTTAAAGATTATATCGCCATTCCAAAAGAAAACGGATATCAGACAATCCACACTACCGTTTATGATAAAAACTCCATTATTGAAGCACAGATAAGAACATTTGATATGGATAAAAATGCCGAATTCGGTATTGCGGCGCATTGGAAATATAAACTTAATACGGCTATTCCGGATGTTAAATGGCTTGAAAATATTAATTTTGATGAAAAAAATGTAAATGATTTTTACGAACTTGCTAAAAATGATCTTTTCAGTGAAGATATAGTGGTTTATACGCCTTCATTTGAAACAATAACACTTCCAAGAGGTGCAACAGCTCTTGATTTTGCCTATGCCATACATTCGGATATCGGGAACAAAGCCGTTGGAGCCATTGTTAACAAAGAAAAAGTGTCACTTCTTCATCATCTAAAAACAGGTGATATGATAAAAATCATTACAGGAGAGGAAATAATACCGAGATGTACTTGGATAAATGCCTTAAAAACCAGTAAAGCAAAATACGAACAAAGAAAACTGTGCCGTCAAAAAGAAAAAGAGATAAACAGAAAACTTGCTGTTGCAATTTTATCCACTATATTCGATATGGATGAAATTAAAATAAAAGCCCTTATAAAAGCAAATAAACTTTGTGAAAAAATACCTAATATTGTAGATGATGAAAAATTTTTAAAAGAAGTCGTAAAAACAATTGTAAAAACAATAAAAAAAAGAAAAATAATCTATTTTAAAAACACCACTCTTAAAGAATATAAATTCGGAAATCTACTTATTTTAAGCAATAAGCCGATAAACGATATAAGATTTAATTATTGCTGTCATCCGAAAGTCGGAGATAAAATTATGGGACTTCTTGATAAAAAAGAAGTTGAAATTCACCATAGATTTTGTAATAATGCGGAAAAAATTATAAAAAAAGCCGTTTTTGTCAAATGGATAACAAATCGACAAAACAGATATTTTTTAGTGGTTTCTCTGCCAAATAAAAAAGGTGAACTTGCAAAATTTGTTAATTTTTTGACAAAAATGGATATTTTCATACATTCGATAGACCTTGGGAAAGAGTCAAACAATTGTAAACTGGAAATTGAATTTGAAAACAAAAAATTCGACTTTATCAAACATCAAATAAAAAAAGAATACAATATAATAGAATTTATACCGACAAAAGATGCATATAACATATAAAATATTTAATACACGCACAACAAAGGAGATTTATGGATAAAGTAAAAGAAGCTTTAAATGAAATTCAAAGAGGAACAAGCGAAATAATAGGGCTTGAAAAAATAGAAGAACTTGTTAAAAAATTTTTTGAAACAGGGGAGAGATTTACTATTAAAGCCGGATTTGACCCTACTGCTCCCGACCTTCATTTAGGACATACCGTATTACTTCAAAAACTTAAAACTTTTCAAAAATACGGAGCAAAAGTTCAGTTTTTAATAGGTGATTTCACAGCCCAGATAGGCGACCCAAGCGGTAAAAACAAAACAAGAAAAATGTTAACACCTGAGGAAGTTGCTCAAAACGCCCAAACTTATAAAGAGCAGGTATTTAAAATACTCGATAAGGAACTTACAAACGTAGTGTTTAACTCAAAATGGCTAAATGCCCTTGGAGCCGCAGGAATTGTAGAGCTTACTACCACTTATACCGTCGCAAGAATGCTTGAAAGAGATGATTTTGAAAAAAGATTTAAATCAAACACTCCTATCGCCATAAGCGAATTTATTTATCCTCTTTTACAAGGGTATGACAGCGTTGCTCTTAAAAGCGATATAGAAATTGGTGGAACAGATCAGAAATTCAATCTGTTAATGGGAAGGCATTTGCAAAAAGTCTATAATGTGGGAAAAGAACAAAGTGTTATTATGATGCCACTTCTTGTAGGACTTGATGGTATAAATAAAATGAGTAAATCCCTTGGAAATTACATAGGAATTACAGAAGACCCAGATACTATATTTGCAAAAGTTTTATCAATTTCAGATGAGCTTATGTGGGATTGGTATGAACTTTTAAGTGACAAATCAATTGAGGAAATTGAAAAATTAAAAGAAGAAGTTAAAAACGGAAGAAACCCAAAAGAAATAAAAGAGATGCTTGCTATTGAAATAGTAGATAGATTTCATGGAAAAGGAGCAGGCTTAAAAGCAAAAGAAAATTTTGATAAAATACATAAACAAAACAAATTACCTGATGAAATTCCTGAATTTGAAATAGAACCGATGAATATAGTAGATGCATTAGTTGAAACTAAACTTGCATCTTCAAAAAGTGAAGCAAGACGCCATATAAAAGGCGGAGCTGTCAGAATCAATCAGGAAAAAATATCAAGTCAGGATATTGATCTAAAAAGTGGTGAAGAATATATTTTACAAATCGGAAAAAGAAAATTTGCAAAAGTAAAAGTAAAATAACGGAGTTGAAATGAATAAACTAAAACCATTAAAAATCGGAAAACACACGATTAAATATCCTATAATTCAAGGTGGTATGGGACTTGGTATAAGCTGGGACAAATTAGCAGGAAATGTAAGCAAAGAAGGCGGTCTTGGCGTAATAAGTGCAGTTGGTACGGGATATTATGAAAACAAAAAATATGCAAAAGAACTTATTGAAGGCAGACCTTTTAGCGAAAAAGATTTTTATAATAAAGAGGCTTTAAATAAAATTTTTGAAAATGCAAGAAAAATATGTGGTGACGCTCCGCTTGGGTCTAATGTTTTATACGCTATTAACGATTACGGCAGAGTTGTAAGAGATTCTTGTGAAGCCGGTGCAAATATCATAATCACAGGTGCCGGACTTCCTATGGATATGCCCGAATACACAAAAGATTTTCCAGATGTCGCACTTGTACCGATAGTTTCGACAGGAAGGGCTTTTAGACTTATCGCTAAAAGATGGGAAAAAAGATACGGCAGAATTCCTGATGCCGTTATTGTAGAAGGTCCGTTAAGCGGCGGTCATCAGGGATTTAAGTATGAAGAATGTTTCAAAGAAGAAAACCAACTTGAACATTTAATCCCTGATGTAAGAGAAGAAGTTGACAAATGGGATAAAAACATTCCTGTTATTGCCGCGGGAGGAATATGGTCGCGCGAAGATATACTTAAATTCATCTCACTCGGTGCAAACGGGGTTCAAATGGGTACAAGATTCGCTTTAACTTATGAATGCGATGCAAGCGATACTTTTAAACAGACACTTTTAAGTGCAAAAAAAGAAGATATTATTCTTATGAAATCACCTGTGGGATACCCAGCAAGGGGAATCAGGACAAAACTTATCGAAAAAGTAGAAAAAAAAGAAGGTCCAAAAATAAAATGTATCTCAAACTGCGTGTTTCCTTGCCACAGAGGTGAAGAAGCCAAAAAAGTTGGATATTGCATAGCAGACAGACTTGCAGATGCCTATATGGGGGATGAAGAATTAGGACTTTATTTTAGCGGGGCTTATGCATACAAGGCGGATAAACTTATGCATGTAAAAGATTTAATGAAAGAGTTGAGCGGAGAATGAGAATTATTTTATTTTTTATTTTTTTCGTATTTTCTTTTTCCTGTAATACGTCAAATTTCAACTCAGCATACCAGGACTATTATAAAAATCAACAAATTTACATAAATGCTCTGTTGAATAATGACAAAAAAAAGCAAATAAAAGCACTTAAAGAATTGATTCAATGTGGAAATTATTTGCATTTTGACATAAGTGATTATAAAAACAAATTATCAAAACTTTCTTCAAAAAAAACAAATCATTCCTTTAAAACAAAACAATTAAAAAAAGTTAATCATAAATATCAAAAAAATAAAAAAACACATAAAAACAATTATATAAATATTCTTTCATATACTCCTTTACAAATAAAAAATGCTCGCGTATATAGAATTTTTGATATAAAATCGAAAAAATTATATAAAAAAGTAATTGATTTAAAATATGCAATTACTCCAAAACCTTATATAAAAAAAATAATAAATAAAAATTTAAAACTAAAAATAGCTCAATTTAGAAAAAATATTGTAAGAATAGTCTATTACTCAACCAAACCTATTAAAATTAATATAAAAAAAGACAAAAATAAAATTATAATTTCTCCTATATCTAATTTAATAAACAAAAAATTAATAACTTCACATAAATCATTAAAAAATTTCACTTCTCCTAAATACAAAAACAGCTTAAACGTTCCTAAAAAACCATCTCACTCTTTATTTCAAAATAAAAAAATCATAGTAATTGACCCGGGACACGGAGGAAAAGACAGCGGAGGTATAGGAATCGGGGGAAGGAAGGAAAAAATTGCTGTTTTAGAAATTGCTAAAAAAGTAAAAAAATATTTACAACAAAAAGGGTATGTAGTATATCTTACACGTTCATCCGATATTTTTAGAAAACTTAAATGGAGAACACACTTTGCAAACAAAAAACATGCGGATTTGTTTATTTCCATACATTGTAATATTGCACCCAATCACATCTATTCGCCTCATGGAATAGAAACATATTTCCTTTCTCCTACAAGAAGTTCAAGAGCAATAAGAGTGGCAAGATTGGAAAATAAAGAAGTAAAAGGTCTGAATTATTTAGATCAAAGGGTAATTCTGAATTTTTTAAATAGAGACAGAATAATTTCATCAAATAAACTTGCCATTGATATTCAAAATTCTATATTACAAAATTTAAGAAGTAAATTTTCAAATGTAAAAAACGGAGGAGTAAGACCAGCACCTTTTTGGGTACTTGTAGGTACTCAAATGCCGGCTATTTTGATAGAAACAGGATATTTAACAAATCCTATCGAAGCTAAAAGACTTTTTGATCCTTCATATCAAAGCCGTCTTGCAAAAGGAATTGCAGACGGTGTTGTAAGCTATTTTAATAAAAACCCTTAATTTATCAGCTCAAACTCTTTCGTTTCAAAATTATAATTAAAAACCTCTCCGCTTTCGATTATATAATACCATCCAAGCAAATTAAGTCTGCCATCTTCCACTCTTTCTTTTACAAAATCATAAGTTAAAAGATTTTGAAGCTGTCTTACAACATTTAACTGTTCTATTTCCCATTCTCTTAATTTTTCATCTTCTATATCTTTTACTTTTTCTTTTAAATCTTCAATGAGTCTTAACCAATTTTTAACAAGGGGAAGTTTTTCAAGTTTTTCTTGGGGATAAAAAAGCGCTTTTAACCCTCCACAGTTGCTGTGTCCGCAAACAACAATATTTTTGACTTCCAGATATTTAACGGCATATTCCAGTATTGAAGCGGTGCATTTCAAAGTACCTTCGTTTTTATCGGCAGGCGGGACGACATTTGCAATGTTTCTTACCACAAAAAGCTCTCCCGGAAGAGTTTTGGTAATTAAGTTTGGTACAACTCTGCTGTCTGAGCATCCCACATAAAAAGTATGCGGTTTTTGCCCCTCTTTAAGTCCTTGGAAAAACTCTTTTTCTTTTTCAAAATCTTCTTGTCTGAATTTTACGATCCCTTCAATAATAGGCATTTTTTCCTCCTTATATTTGATTAATCAGCTCTTCTACATTATTTACAACTTTTTTGACAGATTCCAGACTCACTCTCTCACGCAGAGAATGGGGATTTTCAATAAGAGGTCCGTAACTTGCCATTGAAACCTCAGGAAATTTTTCTTTTAATACTGCACATTCAAGTCCTGCGTGAATGACATTCAGTTTTGCTTCGGTAATTTTTTGAAGTTTTAAAGCCAGTTCGCTTTTCTCAGGTGCCCAGGCGGGATATTCGTCTTCAAATAAAACTTCACACCCGTATGTTTTAGATAAAATATATTCTTTCATTTCATTAAGTTTTTCATTTGTATTTGCCCTTGCACTGAGGGTTATTTTATCTTCATCAATAAGTGCGAAATTAACCGATTTGCTTGGAATTTTAAATTCAAAATCATATTCAAGCACTCCGTGAGGCAGTTTTCTTAAAAATTTTAAATAATCGTCCGTATAAACTTCAATATCCTCATTACCTTCAAAAACCTCTTTTGCATAAGCATTTGCGGGAATTGAATTTCTTCTCTCCCCTCCTTTAATCGATGCGATAGATTCAATTTTGTATAAGAGTTCTATTATGGCATTGGGAATATATTTATCTATATCCACTCCGCTGTGACCCCCAGGTAGATTCGTTACACTTACGTTACCGATACAGCCTTTTATTTTTTCCTTTTTTAAAGGATATTTTATCTCAGCGTCTACACCTCCGGCACAACCTATAATAATTTCCCTCTCATCTTCACTGTCCAAATTCAAAAGATAAGGTGCACTTATTTTAAATTCAAGATGTTTTGCCCCTATAAGGCCAATCTCTTCATCATTTGTAAAAAGATATTCAATATCATCATATTTATCCATAAATGCAAGCATCATAGCTACACCTATACCGTTATCCGCTCCAAGTGAAGAATTTTTGGCTTTTAACCATCTGTTTTCTTCAATTATTTCAATTTTAGGAGCATCTCCCACACATACCATATCAATATGGGATTGAAGTGCAAGTTTTGGCTTATTTTTATATGCCAAAACATTTCCGTAATTGTCCCTAAATACAGTAAATCCTCTTTCTTTTGCATATTCACTTATGAATCCCTGTAATTTTTGAGTATTTGAACTACAATGAGGAATTTGAGAGATTTTTTTAAAAAGCTCTATTACTTTTTCATACATTATTTCTCCTTTGATATAATTATCAAAAAGGCAGATAATGAGATATATCCTTTTAATAATGATAGCACTTTTTTTAACAGCTTGTGTCAACAAAAGAGGAATTTCTTTGAAATATTATCCCGAATGTGAAGAAAATTACGATTTATACGGAGTCCATTATATAAATTGCAAAGATAATATATATAATTTCAAACAAAAAAAGAAAATCTGTCTTGATTGCAATTAAGGAGAAACATTGAATATTGATGAAATTTTAAAAGAGCGCCAAAAATGGTTTGAATGGAAAAATATAAAACCAATATATCTTAAACTCGAAGAGTTTAAAAATGAAAAGTTAAAAGTTAAAAGTGTAAAGTTAAACGACATCATTGAAATTGAAACTGAAAAAAATCCTAAAATTTCAGAATTGGCAGAAATGTTAAAACCTTGGAGAAAAGGCCCTTTTAAAATTAACGATCTGTTTATAGACAGTGAATGGAGAAGCTATATTAAATGGAATTCGCTCAAACCTCATCTTGATTTGGAAAATAAAGATATTTTGGATGTAGGATGCAACAACGGATATTATATGTTCAGAATGCTTGAAATGAATCCCAAAAGCATAACAGGATTTGACCCGAGCGCTTTATTTAATCTCCAATTTGATTTTATAAATTCATTTATTAAAAGCGATATTGAATATAAACTTCTTGGAGTTGAACACATTCCGTATTATGAAAAAAAATTTGATGTGATATTTTGTATGGGGGTTTTGTATCATAGAAAAGACCCTATTGATATGTTAAAAGAACTTAAAGCCGGACTAAATAAAGGCGGAGAAGTTATTCTTGATACGCTGATGATAGAAGGTAGCAAAGAGTATGCTCTTTCTCCTATGCGTTATGCCAAAATGAAAAACGTATATTTTATACCTACCTTAAAAGCTCTTTATAACTGGATAGAAAGGGCAAAATTCAGTGATGTCGAATTCATAGGAAAAAGATACACAACTACAAATGAACAGCGTAAAACCAAATGGATAGAAGGCGAAAGCTTGGAAAGTTTTTTAAATAAAGATGAAACAAAAACGGTAGAAAGGTATGAGCCGCCTCTACGGGTATATTTAAAATTGAAATATTAATTTTATTCAGGTTTTGCACCAAATAAAAATAAATAAACAAGAGCAATAAATACAATTGTAATACCAAATCCAACACCTACAATCATTCCAAAACTCATTTTCTCTCCTTTTTTTATTTAAGATATAGTAAAATTATACAAAAAAGGAATTAAATGTCAAAACATTTAACCCACACAAAAGATTTCAACAAAGATGATATATTACGAATTTTTACATACGCCAATGAATATCTTGATAAGAAAAAAAGAGACGATTTAAAAGGTCATCTTATTATAAATGTTTTTTTTGAAAATTCCACAAGGACAAGAAGTTCATTTGAAATTGCGGCTAAACGGCTTGGAGCTGATGTGGTAAATTTGGATGTGGCAAGAAGTTCAACAGCAAAAGGCGAAACACTCTTTGATACCGCCGCAAATCTTGACGCAATGGGTCCAAGTGCAATTGTCGTTAGACACAACCGTGCAGGAGTGCCTAAAATTCTTTCAAAATATGTAAAAAGTTCTATAATCAATGCTGGGGATGGAGCCCATCAGCATCCTACCCAAGGACTTTTGGATTTATTTACGTTAATGCGAAAATGGGGAGATTTAAAAGGAAAAAAAATTGCAATTGTCGGAGATATAAGAAATTCAAGGGTTGCAAATTCGGATATTGAACTTTTTACAAGATTCCAAGCCGAAGTACTGCTTGTGGGACCTCCGCATTTTCTCCCAAAAAGCTCTTTGCCAAAAACTCATAATTTAAAAGAAGCGATTGAATGGGCAGATGCCGTTATAAGCCTTAGAACCCAGACAGAAAGGCATTCACAACCAAGTTTTGCCTCACTGCAAGACTATGCCGAGAATTTTCAAATTACAAAAGATTTGATTAAAGATAAAAATATTTTAATAATGCACCCAGGACCCGTACACAGAAATATTGACATAAGCGATGAAGTTTTGGCCGATGAGAGATGTCTTGTTTTGGAACAGGTAAAAAACGGCGTTGCTGTCAGAATGGGAATTCTTAAATTTTTAATTGAGAATTAAGAATGGAGAATGAACTAAAATTTTTTTTAATAGATTTTGACGGAAATGTCTTTGTTGAAGATATTAAAAACTTAAAAAACATCTATTTCTCTTTTCCCTCATTCACCCATCCACCCATCCAGCCATCCACTCATTCACACATCCACCCCTCAACCCATCCACCATTTTACCTAAAAAAACACCCGATACCGTTTGAGAGATATAAAAAAGCATTTGATATGGTAATTGAAGAGATTAAAAAAGGAAACACTTATCTTTTAAACCTTACTTTTCCCACAAAAATAGAAACCAACGTTACATTAAAAGAAATTTACAATATCGCAAAAGCACCTTTTAAACTATTGTTTAAAGATAAATTTGTATGCTTTTCCCCCGAGAGATTTGTAAAAATTAAAAATAATAAAATTTTCACATATCCTATGAAAGGTACAATAGATGCATCTATCCCCAATGCAAAAGAAAAAATCTTATCAAATATAAAAGAGATGGCCGAACATACGATGGTAGTGGATTTGCTAAGAAACGACCTGGGGATAATAGGAAAAAATGTAAAAGTTAATAAATTCAGATTTATTGACAAAATTAAAGCCGGAGATAAAGAACTGCTGCAAATAAGCAGTGAAATTGAAGCTACACTTCCTAAAAACTGGAATAAAAACTGGCTTGAAATAATATTAAAACTACTACCGGCAGGCTCTGTCACAGGTACGCCAAAGAAAAAAACGGTTGAAATCATAAAAAAAGTTGAAGGATATAACAGAGGATATTATACAGGAATATTCGGCATTACAGATGAAAAAACATTTTTGGACAGTGCCGTTATTATCAGATATATTGAAAA
>JALVVX010000017.1:103023-133261 GCA_027038555.1 Nautiliaceae bacterium
AAAAGCGGAGGCGGAATAACAATAGACAGCAATGTTTATGAAGAATACAAAGAATTAATTGATAAAGTGTATATCCCTATTTAAAAACTATTTTATTCCTACCTTCTTTTTTGGCTGTATATAATCTTTCGTCAGCTATTTTAATCATCTCAGCAAGTGTATCGCCTTCATCTGCAATTCCGGAAGAAAATGTAAATTTGATACCATCAACACTTTTTAAAGTGTTTTTAATTTTATGAAGCACAACATAAGCTTCCTCTTTTGTAGTATTGGGCATAAAAATCAAAAACTCTTCTCCTCCGTATCTTACTAAGAAATCGTTTTTACGGATATTTTCTTTAATATGTTTTGCAAAATATTTTAACACTTCATCACCTATTTGATGCCCGTATGTATCGTTGATTTTTTTGAAATAATCTATATCGAGCATTGCAATTGTTTTTTTATCATAAATATGAAAAAGAGAATCTATTTTACTTTCAAGTATATTTCTGTTGTGTGCTTTTGTTAAAGAATCTATTTCAGATTTTTGTTTATATTGATTTATAAAATCATAAAGATTTAAAAGATTACCTACTCTTATCAAAAGTTCTTCTTTTAAAACCGGTTTTTTAATTAAATCGTTAGCTCCGTATTTTAGTATCTTGATTGTTTCGATATTATCATTCAATCCTGATATTCCAAGAATAGGAAGTTCTTCAAAAGATTTTTCTTTTCTTATACTTTTAATTAAATCAAAACCGTTCATTACAGGCATTATTATATCTGTTATTATTAAAGACACATTATCCGATAATTCCAATAATGCTTTTGCTTCTTTTCCGTTTTCCGCTTCCAATACTTCCAAATTAAAAAGTCTGAGATATTGGGAAATTTTGTCTCTTATGATTTTAGAATCATCTACAATTAAAACATTCTTCTTTTTATTTTTGTTATATCTTTTAACAAGCTGTGTTAAATATCTGAATGTATTTACATCATCTTTATAAATATAATCAAGAACCAAATCAATATATTTTTCTCTTATACTCTTGTCATGGTATTTTGTTAGCACAATTATATTTATATTTTGATTTAAAAGATATTCAATATGTTCGTCTTTTTTGGTATCGGGAAGAATATATTCACAAATTGCTATATCAAATTCGCTTATGTCGATATTTTTTAATTCTTTATATGTTTCTATGATTTCAAATTTGACAAAAATAATATCTTTTGAAATAAATTTTTCAATTGCTTTTTGGTAGGTTTTATTATCTTCAATTAATAAAATTTTTAGCAAATAATACCTTTTTTATCCGGATTATAACAAAAAAGGAAAAAAAGGAAGGATTAGCAAGAGTAAGTTGTAACAAACTCATATGGATGTGGTCTTCCTTCAACAGGGATAATTTCAGTTTCATATTTGTAATCGATATATGTTTTAATAAAATCATCGCTCATAACTGCTTTTAAAAAGCTATTTGGATTTTCATACTCTCTCTCAACAGCATAAATCGCTTCTCTAAGTGTTGCAGGAAGTGTTTTAATTCCTCTTTGTTTAATTTCATCAAGAGAAAGTTCAAATAAATCTTCATCAAGAGGCTCTCTTGCCGCTTCATAAATTTCAAGATTGTTTTTAATTCCATCAAGCCCCGCAAGAAGCATTACTGTAAACGCAAGATAAGGATTTGCTGAGCTGTCTGGGAATCTAAATTCTGTTCTTACTGATTTTTCGCCTGCACCAAAAGGAATTCTACAACTTGCACTTCTGTTTTTTGCACTGTAAGCCAAAATATTTGGAGCTTCAAATCCAGGTTGAAGTCTTTTGTATGAGTTCATAGACGCATCTGTAAATGCCGCAACAGCATCAGCGTGAGCAAATACACCAGCAATATATTTTTTTGCAACATCACTTAAATTTGCATATCCGTTTGGATCATAAAATAAGTTTTTACCGTTTTTCCAAATTGATTGGTGAACATGCATTCCATTTCCGTTGTCACCATAAAGAGGTTTTGGCATAAATGTAGCAGTTTTACCGTTTAGATGAGCTACCATTTTAACCACGTATTTAAGTTTTTGAACATTATCAGCCGCTTCTACAAGTGTACCGAATCTTACACCGATTTCACCCTGAGCCTGTGCAACTTCGTGGTGAACTACGAATGTTTTAAGTCCCACTTCTTTTAAAACTTTTACCATTTCAGCTCTTAAATCAACCATACTGTCAATTGGAGCTACCGGGAAGTATCCGCCTTTTGTTCTTGGTCTGTGTCCTATATTAAGTTCATCTCCCCACTCTGCATAATCATTCCAAACACCTTCACTTGAATCTACTTCGTAACATTGAGAGTTGATTTCATCTTTGATAATTACATTGTCAAATACAAAAAATTCATTTTCAGGTCCGAAATATGCCACATCACCGATTCCACTCTCTTCAAGATATTTAAGAGCTTTTTTAGCTATGCTTCTTGGGCATTTTTCATATGGAGTTCCATCAGTATTGTAAACATCACAAAATACTACCATTGTAGGGTCTGCTGTAAACGGGTCGATAAAATGAGTTCCTATTTCAAAGTCCGGTTTTAAAAGCATATCTGAATCATTAATCGGTTTCCAAGCAGGAATAGAACTACCATCAAACGGAAGTCCGTTTGCCAAAACTTCTTCATCAAGCGCTTCAATATCATATGTTACATGATGCCAAGTACCTTTTATATCCGTAAATCTGAAATCAACAAATTCAATTTCGTTGTCTCTACACTCTTGCAAAAATTCTTTTGCTGTCATTTGCTCTCCTTTTTTAATTTTGAGATAATTATAACAAAGAAAGAAAAAGCAGCAATAAAAAAACTGTAAAAATTTTATACAATGGGAAAAAATGGAATTTATTGAAACACTTCTTGTAAAAAACGGCAAAATTGTTAATTTAGAGTATCATTTAAAAAGAATGGAAAAAACGATAAATAGTTTTAAGTTCCGAGTTCCGAGTTCCAGGTTCCAGGTTTTAAGTTCCGGGTTCCAAGCGGAGAATGGAGAATGGAGAGTCAGGCTTACTTATGATGAAAGTGGAATAAAAAACATAGAATATTTTCCTATAAAAAGAAGAGAATTTAAAAAATTTAAGCTAATTGAAATTGATTTTGATTACCCATATAAATACAAAAACAGAAAATCATTCTCAATTCTACATTCTCAATTCTCAATTTATGATGAACTGATATTAATAAAAAACTCTCTTGTAACGGACACCTCCATCTCAAATCTTGCTTTTTACACCGGAAGCGAGTGGGTAACTCCCAAATATCCTCTTTTAAAAGGGACAAAAAGAGCCGAACTTTTGGATAAAGGGTTTTTAAAAGAAGAAAATATACACAAAAGCGATTTGAAATATTTTAAAAAAATGGCTATGATAAACGCAATTGTGGGATTTTACGAAATAGACGATTATGATATAATTTTATAAAAAAGGAATATAATGAACTGGGATTTAAGTGCACTTTTCAATTCAATCCCCGAAGCGGAAGAGTTTTTAAAACAAGCGATTTTCAAAGCCGAAGAATTTGAAAAAAAATATAAAAACAGGCTTTATACGCTAAATCCTGATGAATTTATTGAAGTGCTTAAAGAATATGAAGAAATTCTTGAAAACATCGGCAGAAGTTTAACTTATATTTATCTGATTTTTGCCACCGATTCAAGCAAAGGAAATTTTCTCGCAACTTTTCAAAAACTTGCGACAGAAGCAGAAGAGCATTTAATATGGTTTGAGCTTGAATTTATTTATCTGCCTATTGATAAACAGCAAAGATTCATAGATAACGCAGGAATTTACAAACATTATCTTATTCATCTGCAAGAAGAAGCGCCTTATAAACTCAGCGAAAAAGAAGAAAAAATTCTGATGAAAAAAGATTTGACAAGCTCATCCGCTTTTGTCAGACTGTTTGATGAACATATAAGCAGGCTCAAATTCTTTTTTGAAGGTAAAAAACTAAGCGAAGAAGAAGTTTTAAGTAAACTTTATTCAAATGACAGGAATGAGAGAAAAAAAGCCCAAGTAAGTCTCACAACGGGGCTTAAACCCCATCAGGAACTTTTTGCTTTTATATACAACCAGATAAAAAAAGACTGGAAAACTGATTATGTGGAAATCAGAGGTTACGATGACCCTGAATCGCCAAGACACCTCTCAAACAGGGTTTCTAAAAAAAGCGTTGATGCGCTTATCGATACGGTAAATAAAAACACTTCGATTGTAGAAGAATATTACAATATAAAAAAAGAGCTTTTAGGATATGAGAGATTATACGATTACGACAGATACGCACCTTTAAAATTTACCGATTCAAACCCTCAAATAAGCTATGAAGAAGCAAAAGAGACGGTATTAAGGGCATTTAAAAACTTTTCTGAAACATTTTATGAAATTGCTCTTAAAGCATTCAATGAAGGATGGATTGACGTATACCCGAATGAAGGAAAAAGAGGCGGGGCGTTTTCTCATTCAGCCACTCCTGCGGCGCATCCTTATGTTCTTTTAAACTATACAAACCAAAGAAGGGATATTTTTACATTAGCACACGAACTCGGTCATGCGATACATCAGTATCTGGCAAGGGAAGTAGGATATTTAAATCAAGACACCCCTCTTACAACGGCTGAGACAGCAAGTATTTTTGCAGAAATGCTTTTATTTGAAGAGATTAAAAAAAGTTTAAGCAAAGAAGAACTTCTTGAAATTTATGCAGGAAAACTCGAAGATGTTTTCGCCACTCTGTTTAGACAGATAGTATTTACAAATTTTGAGAGAAAAGTTCATAAATTTGATGAATTAAAACCGGAAGATTACAACAAAATATGGATGGAAGAAAATCAAAAAATGTTTGGCAACAGCGTATATCTTACTAAAAACTATGAAATCTGGTGGAGTTATATTCCTCATTTTATACATTCGCCGTTTTACTGTTATTCATATTCATACGCCCAGCTTCTGGTACTTACTCTTTACAGACTTTATAAAGAAGGCTATGAAAATTTTGAAGAAAAATATATTAAATTTTTAAGCCAGGGCGGAAGTCTTCCTCCTAAAAAACAGTTTGAAGAGCTTTTCGGATTAAATATCGAAGATGAAAATTTCTGGCAAAAGGGAATGCTTGAAGTAAAAGAGATGATGAGTGAATTTAAGGAGCTGAGCGATGAATTTAGAAATAATAAATGATTTAAGGCCTGTTAAACTAAAACACGCAAAAGAGATATTGTCTCTTTTGCTTTCTAAACAATATGAATTTGATATTTTGTGCGTAACAAAAAAAATTGAATTTAATCCCGTACTTCCTGAGCATATAACAAGCGCTTTTGGGGAAATGATACTTTTTTCGCTTGCAAATTACACTCTTCAAAGTGCAAGAATAGAAAATGAAAATCTTATTTTTGAAGCCGGATTCGGAGAAGAAAACATCGGAAGCATTGTAAGTGTGCCGATTAAATCGATTGTTCAAATAACTCACGAAGAAACGCCTCTTTTCATAAATATAACCGCCACTTTTGACGAACCAAAAGAAGAAAAACCGAAAAATCCGTTTGAACTGAATCCCAGAAATAAAAAATTTATGAATTAATAAAATTAAGTATGGCGTTTATATCTTTTGTAGGATTTTTATACGCTATATAAGTTTTTCTTTTAAGGTTTACCCCTTTGATTTTGGCTGAAAAAAGTTTTTTCTCTTTCAGCTCTTCTTTTATTACCATTTTAGAAATTATCGATACAACCTGCTCAGGAGAATTCATAACCGTATATTTAAGTGCGGTGGAATTATGTACCACACTTACTATATTTAATTTATCACATTCGAAATTATGCTTTTGAAATGTTTTTTTAATAAAATCCCTTGTTGAAGAATTTGATTCCCTGCATATCATTTTGTAATTATTTAAATCTTCGATTTCAATGGAAGTGGGAAGAGGCTTGTTTGAAAAAACCACAAGCTCGTCATCTATCCATTCTACATATTTTAAATCATTGTCTTTTTTCTTTGTAACAAATGCCATATCAATTACTGAATTTTTCACATCTTTTAATAATTCGTCGTTACTTTTTATAACAAGATTTATCTCTTTATTTATAAGATTTTTATAATATTTTATGCACTCAGGCAGATTGTAACTCCCCACAGTAGGTGATGCTCCCATAATAAACGGCATATCAAGATTTTGAAATTTATCAATTTTCACTTCAAATTCTTCTAAAAACCTCTCAAATTCTTTTGCTATTTTTAAAAAATTCTGGCCTTCTTTTGTCAGCATTACGCCGTTTTTTTTACGCTCAAAAAGATTTACTCCCAGATATTTTTCAAGAATTCTTATCTGCTGTGTGACAGCAGGCTGAGAAATCCCGAGCACTTTGCTGGCTTTTGAAAAACTGAGTTCTTTATTAATAACCAAAAAGGTATAAATTTTATCCAGATATTTTGTAAGCATCACCTTCCTTACCAAATTTAATTATGATAATTATAACTAAAACTTATAAGTTTTTGCAAAACTTTTTTTGATATAATTAAAATAAAAATGGAGTAAAATGAAATTCTTAGAAGAATTAAACGAATCCCAATACGAAGCGGCCACACATATAGACGGCGCACTTCTTATTTTAGCAGGGGCAGGAAGCGGAAAAACCAAGACAATTACCACAAGACTTGCTTATCTTTTAAATTTAGGAATAGACCCGGCAAACACTCTTACACTTACATTTACCAATAAAGCCGCAAGCGAAATGAGACAAAGAGCGCTTGGTATGATAGATAGTGAGAAAATAATTCACCCTCCTTTGCTTTTAACTTTTCATAAATTCGGACTTTTGTTTTTAAAACTTTATATTCATCTTTTAAACAGAGACAATAATTTCGTAATAATCGACATGGACGACCAAAGAAAAATTCTAAAACAGATATCAACTGAACTGCCGCCCAATTTTATGAGTAAAGAGATAAGCAAATATAAAAACTCTTTTTTAAGCCCCGATGAGGTTTATGCTCTTGCAAATGACTCTACTTACAAAAAAATGGCTCATATATACGACAAATATCAAAAATATCTTATTGACAACAACCTTGTGGATTTTGACGATTTGCTTCTTTTAACATATGAAATATTAAATGACAATGACGATTTAAGCGAAGAAATAAGCGAAAAATATAAATACATAATGGTAGACGAATATCAAGACACTAATGAAATTCAATTGCTTTTACTTAAAAAACTGTGTAAAACACACAATAACATCTGTGTGGTCGGAGATGATGACCAGAGTATTTACGGATTCAGAGGTGCAAACCATAAAAACATCCTTGATTTTGAAAAAGATTTTAACGCAAAAGTTATAAAACTCGAATTAAACTACCGCTCTACAAATCAAATATTAAACGCCGCAAATTCACTGATATCTTTTAATAAAAACAGATATGATAAAAAACTTATTTCCGCAAAGGGTGACGGAAAAGAAGTAAGGGTTTTGTCAAATTACAATGAAATTGCAGAAGCAGAAATGATAGCAAGAGAAATAAGAAGACTAATTGATAGCGGAGTAAGCCCAAAAGAGATAGCCATTCTTTATAGAATAAACGCCCTTTCGCGCTCCATTGAAGACGGGCTCAGAAATGAAGGAATAGCTTATAAACTTGTAGGAGGAATGAAATTCTACGAAAGGGAAGAGATAAAAGATTTGATAAGCTATTTAAGACTTCTTGTAAATCCTCATGACGATTATTCATTTAAAAGAGTCGTAAATAAACCAAGAAGAGGTATTGGTAAAACATCTGTAATTAAACTTGAAGATGCAAAGGGTGAAAAATCTTTTATTGAATTTATAAAAGAAAACGATTTAAACTTTTTAAGCAAAAAAGCGGCAAAAACTCTTAAAGATTTTGTCAATACGCTTGAATTTTTATCAAAATCTTCCCTTGAAGAGTTGCCTGAGCTTATTGAAGAGACAATTGGACTTTCAAAAAGCTACAAAGATGAAGACAAGGCAAGAAACATAGAAGAATTTTACGGTCTTATGCATGAAAAAAGCGATCTTAATTTAAGAGAATTTTTAAACGAACTCTCCCTTGAAAGCGACCAGGACAAAATAGCGGACGAAATGATAAACGTTATGACAATTCATGCAAGTAAAGGCCTTGAATTCGATCATCTTTATGTAATAGGTATGGAAGAAGGATTCTTTCCTCTTGGAGATGCGGATATAGAAGAAGAAAGACGTCTTGCTTATGTCGCTATTACAAGAGCCAGAAAAGAACTTACATTAAGCCATGTGGAGAGCAGATACATAAGAGGTCAAAGAAGCAGAGTCTCAAAAAGCAGATTCTTAACAGAAGCCGGACTTATAAGAGGTGAAAGAGTAAATCTCAATGAATCCTCAGCCATCAAAAAAGGAACTCTTGTAAAACATAAAGTTTTCGGCACCGGAAGAGTGCTTGGAATAAATAAAGCCGGAAGAAAAACAAAACTTAAAATCGATTTTGGCGGGGTTATCAGAGAAATTTTGAGTGATTTTGTGGAAAAAGCGTAGATGACAGATGGGTTGATGGGTGTATGGGTGGATGAGAAGATGAGTGAATGGGTGTATTGGAGTAAAAAGTATAAGTTTTAAGTTCCAAGTTCCAAGTTCCAGGTAATGTAGAGCGAACAATAAGTTTAAGTTTTAATTTTAAAAACAAGCAATTAAAAATACTATTAAAGGAAATTGATGGATTGTAAAAATATGCTGTTTGTAGCCAACAAGCCTATGTTTATCAGCTCAAACAAATTTTTAAATCAGTTAAAGAAAAAATACGGTATTAAAAAAATGGGATTTTCAGGAACACTTGACCCGTTTGCAAGGGGGGCGCTAATTATCGCAAGCGGGCAGCATACAAAGCTGTTCAGGTTTTTAAAAAAAACACCAAAAACATATATCGCGACTCTGATGCTTGGAGCCTATTCCCCTACTCTTGATATTGAAAAAATTGAAAAAATTAATCAATGTGAGCAAAAAGACATTGAAAAAATAAAAGAAGTTTTAAAATCATTCCTCGGAAAACAAAAACAGCTTCCTCCCGTTTATTCGGCTAAAAAAATAAACGGCATAAGAGCTTATGAGTTAGAAAGAAAATCAGAGTTTAAAGGCAGTGAATTTTTAGAAAAAGAGATTGAAATAGAAATTTTTGATATAAAACTTATAAATTATTCACATCCCTTTATAACATTTGAAGCAAGTGTAAGCGAAGGCACTTTTATACGAACGCTCGGTTATGACATTGCAGGAAAACTTGGCTGTATCGGGACACTTACATATCTTGAAAGGGTAAAAGAAGGAGAATTTAAATATGAATGTGAAAAAAAATTAAATCCTTATGATTACATATGGCCTGAAAAGAACAGTTACAAAAACAAAGAAGATTTGCTTTTGGGAAGAAAACTTGATATAAATAATTTCTCTGTAAAAAAAGAAGGTATCTATAAATTAAAAACGGATAATTATTTAAGCATTGTGGAAATAGGAAAAGAGATAAAATATTTGGTAAACAGGATTAAAATATGTTAGTCATATCAAGAAAAATAAATGAAAAAATTAAAATAGGCGATGATATTGAAATAGTAATACTTTCAATTGATAAAAACCAGATAAAAATAGGCATCAAAGCTCCAAAAAACATTTCTATTTTAAGAGGTGAACTTATAGAAAACATAAAAGACGAAAATATAAAAGCCGCGCAAGATATAGATATATCTACAATAAAAAACTTTTCAAAGGTTATAAATGAAAATAAAAGCACATGCAAAAGTTAATATTTTTTTAAAAATCACAGGGCATGACGGTTATTATCATCTGATAAATTCAAGATTTATGAAAGTTAAAAATTTATATGACGAAATAGAAATAGTAGACGCTGAAAAATTCAACATAGTAGGAGACATAAACTGCGTTTTAAGAGACAACACCGTATTTAAGGCATATGTAGCCCTCACTCAGGAATATCCGGATATCAAAAAATGGTTTATAGGAAAAGAGATAAGAATCCATAAAAACATCCCAGAAATGGCCGGACTTGGCGGAGGAAGCAGTGATGCCGCGGCTTTTTTAAGGCTTGTAAATGAAAAAAGCGGACTTAATCTCTCAACGCAGGAACTTGTAAATATCGGTAAAAAAATAGGAAGTGACGTAGCGTTTTTCCTTTATGACTGCGATGTGGCCGATGTTTACGCAAGAGGTGACATTGTAAAACCAAGAGATGAAAAAGCTATTGATATCGAAGTATTTACACCTCCTGTGGAATGTTCAACACCTGATGTTTACAGAATGTATAAAGAGCAATTTTTCAATCCGGCACCAACTGAGCTTGATAAAAAAGAGACAAAAGAGATATTAAAAAATTATTCTCCCGCCGAACTTAACGATTTATTAAAACCGGCATTAATGCTATATCCAGAACTAAACAGATATTTAGATAAAGGATTTTTCAGCGGAAGCGGAAGCAGTTTTTTTAAACCTATCCTTTGAAATCGAAATTTTTTGCATTTTTTTCTTTTTGAAATTCTTTTAATTTTTTTATCTTTTGCATTTCGTTAAAAATTTCTTTTTTCTTTGCATAAAGAAGAGTGTTTATTTTTTTTATATATGACTGAATCTCTTTTGCTTCTTCAAAGCTCGAAAACTCAGGTTTTTTTTCACTCAATTCTTTTAATTTTTCGATATCTTCATTTATAAAAGCGAGTTTTAATTCGTTTAAGGTAAATGTTTCAGCTGACACCCGTTTCTTCTTTCCATGCTTCGATAAGCTCTTTTATCACATGAATTACCTGATCGATATATTCTGTTTTATTTTCTGCGTTTGCTTTTGTAAGAAGTTTAATTTGATAAGCATAAAGTCCGTTAAGATAATATGCTATATCACCTCCTTTTTCAAAATCAAGAGAATTTATAAGTTCTACAAAAATATCGATGGTTTTATTGATATATTTTGCTTTGTTTTCCACATTTTCTTCATTAATGGATTTTTTTGCAAAATTTGCAAAACGTAATGCTCCCTCATAAAGCATCAAGATAAGTTTTGCAGGATTTTCAACATTAATATTCAACTGATTGTATTTATTAATCAAATTATTATTATAAGTCATTTTTTACCTTTATGATTTAGAGTTCAATGCCTGTTTAATAGCCATATCAAGAGCATTACTCATAGTATTGAAGTTATTAATCATATCGTCATATGCCGAAAACTGTTTAGCCATAATTTCGTATTTGATTTCAAGATAATTATTAAGTGATTTAATTCTTTTTTCATAATCTTTTTCTTGTGTTTTAAGCTCTTGTGAGAGAAGTTCCAAAGATGAATTATTACCCGTTGCAATGGAATCAAAATCGGTTTTAACTTTTGTAAATGCCGTTGATGTAAATCTTTCAACCAAATCGGGATGTTTTTCGAAACTTTCTTTAAATTTATTAACATCAAAACTCAAAAGCCCGCTTCGATTAAGACTAAATCCCAAATCAGCAGCTGAAAAAATTCCTTTTGTAGTATATTTATTTCCATCAAAATCAATTTTTGTAGTGTCGTATGAGAGCATATTACCGAAAATATCGTTTGTCAGTCGTCTTGGAAGCATCATAAATTCACTAAATCCCTGAAAAAGGCCGACGCTTTTGGTATCTTCATTAAAAGCCGTTAAATTTTGAAGATTGCTAATCATTGCATTAAAATCGGCAACAAATTTTTGAATCGATTTTGTTATTTCATCTACATTGCTGTTTATTTCCACATGAGAAAAACCGGTAGATTTCAAATCTATTGTAACTCCCGGAATAATATCATCAATTTTATTTGATTCTCTTTCTATTTCTACACCGTTATATTTGAATTTTGCATTTTGAGCGGTTTGGAGTCTGTTTTGATTTGTAAAATCGGTATTATCGTTAAACTGTGTTAAAAGATTGGTATCGTCAATTGAAATATCGCCTATTGCATTTAAATTAAACTCGATATTTCCGTTATTATATGAAGCATCAACAGTAATGGAATTGCCATTTGCATCAGTAAGTTTTCCATTTTTTAAATCATTTATAAAATCACTTACACTCTCACCATCACTCACATTCATTGAATATTTAGTTCCATTTACTGTAATAGAAAATGTTTGAGTACTTCCGCTGTTATTGATTGAATCGGTATCTGAATTAAAATTGGTCGATGTATAAGTTGTGGCATTTAATCCCAAATCATCAATTCCGAAATAATCAAACTGCACTATGTTATCAGCCCCCGTATCATTTGCTTTTAAAATAAGTTTATAAGGATTGTCTCCTACGCCAGTATCAATTATCTGTGCCGTAACTCCTGCATCTGCATTATTTATGGCATCTTTTAAATCACTTAAAGTTGCTCCGCTTTTTAGATTAACACTTACACTACTTCCTCCTACTCCGATAGTTAACGTTGTGTCATTTGTCGTTATCGTATCATCACTCGAAGCAAAACCTTTTGATTCATAAACATCGTTTTTGGCAAGATTTTCCACATCTATATCCAAACTTTGAGGTTTAACTCCGTCATTGGCTTTTACATCCACACTGCCGCCGTTCACGCTTGTATTAACTTTTGCAAAAAGCGTCCCATCTGCTAAATCCATAATATCAGTTTTAACAGTGGAAGCTATTGTAATAAATTCGCTTAAAGCTTTTTCTCTTTTTTTTGTTAAATCAAGTTTTGTTTTCAAAGGGTCAATCATTAACTGCTCATCGGCTTTTTTTAATTTATCTATTACATCATAACTTAATACTCCGCTTCCTATTCCAAGCGAGCTTAATGCTCCAAAATCACCCATTTCTTATCCTTTTTTATCAAACAACATTCCTACAAGCTCTCTCATTTTTTCCATTAATTTTAAAGCCTCTTTCGGAGGGAATTCTCTTATTACCCTATCATTTTTTTTATCTACAACTAAAACGGTCAATTCATCTACTTTTTTATTATATTTGAATTCCAAATCCGTATTTAAAGGATTCATAGCTTCATTTAATTCTTTGACAACCTTTTGAAGTTCACTTTTTATTTCTTCTTTGGATTTTTTTTGTAAAATGTCTTTTTGAATTTCTTCAATTTTTCGATTATTTATATTTTCATTGTTTTTTTTAACATTTTCGAAATGTTTATCATAAGTATTATTTTGGATATTTCTTATACCGCTAAATATATCCATAATATCTCCTTGAATTTCTTACAATATATATCGTCAAAATTTAAAAAAAACTTAAATTTTTGATAAAATTATATAAAAAGGCCGATATGAAACTGAAAATCAATTGCGATTCTCCACTTTTACAGGAGTCTTTGGAAATTTTTTTAAAAGATTTTATCAGTGAAGAAGGTATCGTAATAAGCGATAATCCTAAAAAAGGGACTATTATCATAGGAGAAGACATTAAAAAACCTTTTACCAAAACTTCACTTTTAATACAGCTTGAAAAGCTATTTAACATTAAATCCAAAAGACCCTCTTTTGAAGAGGCGCTTGATTTATTGATTGACGATTTTTCGCAAAACCTTAAAAAACTGATAAAGGAATATTATGGAAAAGGGTAATATAAAAATTATAGGCGGAAAATATAGAGGCAAAAAACTCTATATGAATGAAAAAGAGACTACAAGAAGTACAAAGCAGATACTAAAAGAATCGGTGTTTAACTCTCTTCAATTCGATGTCCCTGATTCCATATGGGTAGAAATGTTCAGCGGTGTGGGAAGCATCGGTCTTGAAGCGATAAGCAGAGGGGCAAAAAAAGCCTATTTCATAGAAAAAGACCCAAACGCCGCAAAAGTTCTTAAAAAAAATATCGATTCACTTAAAGAAGACGCAAAAAAATGTGAAATTATCTTAGGCGACGCATTTGATAGAGTCTGGGATGTTATAGACGACCTTAAAAGAAACAAAGACAAAGCGTTTTTCTATTTCGATCCTCCTTTTGCAATAAGAGAAGGATATGAGGATATATACGAAAAAGTTCAAAATTTAATAAAAACAATGCCAAAAATGAATGTTGAAAAAATACTTATTGAGCATCAAAGCGATTATACTTTTCCTGAAATACTCGGAAAATATAAAAAAACAAAAACCAGAAAATTTGGCAAAAGCTCGGTAAGCTTTTATGAATAGGAACTAAATGAATACTAAAAATCTATTTTTAGAAAAATTTTACTTTTTTTTATTAAATGAGAGTAAATTTTTCAAAGAGAATAAAAAATTATACATAATAAATTTTTTACAACTCCTGAAAAAAAATTACCCTCAATTGATAATAAACGAAGATACAAAAGAATTAATAGGAAATTTTTATGATTCCTTATTTATAAATCCGGCTCTTAAAAGCGGTAATTTTAAATATCTTTTGGAAATGAAAGAATTTTTAACACTTAATCGAATAGACAACAAAATATTGAATAAAACGTTTCTTTTAATAGCCAATCATTATATTAAGTATATCTTTGCACAATCCGATATAGAAAAATTAAAAATTTTATCTCTTCTTATTGATTTTTACCAAAAATTTATAGAATCGCATATAAAAGAAGAACATATTTTAGAAAGAGTTCCTCTCTTTTTGGAAAAACTTTACAAAAGCAACTCGACTCTTATTTTGTTTGGTGTATACAAAGGAATACCAATATCAAATAAATCCAAAATAATTGAAATAGACAAAGAAAAAAACACTGTATTGGTAAGTGCGAATAATTATCAGCTTATTGCGGCAAAATTTCAAAAAGAGATTTATTTGCTTGATACAAAAACAAATAAAACCTTTAAAGCATATGTTAAAGATATAATCACTTATAAAAAAACACTTCTTTTATCCGATATAAAAGAGATACAAAGAGACGCTTTAAAAAGAAACTATATAAGAGTACAACCAAAACAGACGGTTAATAGTGTAATTATAGTAAACAAACACAATTATACCGGCAAAATTTACGATATTTCCGTAAAAGGTGTAAGTATCATTAGTGAGAAAAATATTCCTCTTAATATAAACGACATTGCAACAGTAAAATTCAAACTTTTTACAGACAAAGAAGTTATTTTTAATTTCTCCGCAGAACTTAGAAGTATCAGCAAATTAGACGATTATTACAGATATCATTTCTATTTTGAACCTACCCCATCAGAAGAAGCAGAACTTGAAAAATATATTACAAGAAGAGAAAAAGAGATAATTTTCGAACTTACAAATTATTTAAATAAAGAATTTATTGAGCCCTGAGAGAATAAAATTCTTTTTTAAATTCTTGAAACTTTCCTTTTATAATAGCCTCTCTTGCACTCTTTACAAGATTTAGATAATAATGAAGATTATGAATAGATGCAAGCCTGAAATATGTAAGCTCTTTTGCTTTAAAAAGATGATTCAAATACGCCCTTGAATAATTCCTGCATGTATAACAATTACATCTTTCATCAATAGCACTTTCATCAAGTTTGTATTTTGCATTTTTGATTCTAAGCGTGCCAAACGATGTAAAAAAATATCCGTTTCTGGCATTACGTGTAGGCATCACACAATCAAACATATCAACACCCCTATCAATTGCTTCTATTATATCCTCAGGCGTCCCGACCCCCATAAGATATCTAGGCTTGTTTTGCGGAAGATAAGGTATTGTCGCATCAATCGTATCATACATTTCCTGATTTTCTTCACCTACACTAAGACCGCCTATTGCAAATCCGTCAAATGTATGGCCTTCGTATTCAAGTCCTACAAGACTTTTTGCTGAAATTTTTCTAAAATCCTTGTCGGTTCCGCCCTGAACTATTGCAAAAAGATTGTTTTTTTTACCTTTTTTTATATGATGAACCAAACTTCTATAAGCCCACTCAGTGGTTCTTTCAATTGATTTTTTAATTCTCTCTTTTGTATTCGGAAGCGCTATCAAATCATCCAAAACCATCATAATATCGCTGTTGAGGTTATATTGGATATCTATAACTTTTTCAGGAGAAAAAAAATGTTTGCTACCGTCAATATGCGATTTGAACCATATACCTTCATCATTGATTTTCACGTTATCCCCAAGACTAAACGCCTGAAAACCGCCACTGTCCGTTAAAAAACTTCTGTTATAAGATGTGAATTTATGAAGACCTCCGAGTTTTTTTACTATTTCATCACCAGGTCTTAAATACAGATGATATGTGTTTCCAAGAATAATAGGAGCATCAAGAATTTCCATCATATCAACTGCGTCAAGACTCTTGACTGCCCCCACAGTTCCTACCGGCATAAAAATAGGTGTTCTTATTTCACTGTGAGCTGTTTTTATTGTTGTAGCCCTGGCATTCGAGTCAGTAGCGTTGATTGCAAATTCCATAAATAACCTTTAAATGTTTGATATAATTTTGTGAAATTTTAACAAAAAGGATATTATTGAATAAAATTTTAATTTTTGCAGGTGCAAGAGAATCAGAACTTTTGATAAAAAAAATAGTAAATCACCATTTAAATCTTGCAGAATTTCACATAATTTATGAAAACGATGAAATTATTGCTCCTTTTAAAGAAAAAAAAGAAAATCTCTTTTTTTATAAAATAAATTTTTTGGCATATGATTTATACAAAAATCTTATTTATAAAGATTTTAATAAAATCATTGTATTTATTAAACACAAACAAGAAGCCGAATTTGTTATAAACAAAGTAAAATTTTCAAAATCGCCTATTCTTTTTGTTAAATTTTGGATGAATTTTGAGAATATCCCGCAAAAAAATAATATAGAAATTTTGGACATTCCTGAAATTATGACAAACAAAATAATAGATTTTTTACCGGGAATTCCTCTTTATGCAAGAGACATAGGACTTGGAAAAGGTGAAATAATGGAAGTCGAAGTTCCTGTATTTTCACCTTTTGTATATAAATCCCCCTCATATATTGAAGACAGATACAATGTAAAAATAGCCGGGATTTACAGACAAAACGAACTAAGAATGGTTACTAAAAATTCAACCATTCTGCCTAATGACAAACTTCTTTTAATAGGAGAACCTCAAACACTTAAAGAGCTTTACAATCAAATCAGAAAAAATATCGGCTCATTTCCTCAACCATACGGACAAAATATTTATATTTTGCTTGATATAAAAAATACAGATAAAAAAGAAATTTCCGAACTTTTAAAAAGTGCCCTTTTATTGCACAGAAAATTAAAACACAAAAAACTTATTATTTCCATAATAAACCCCTCAACAAATGTAAAACTCTATAAACTTTTTAAATTTCCAAACATTGATATTAATACTGATTATCATATAACCAATTACAAAGAAAAACTTATAAAAGATATAAATGAGCTTAATATCGGGCTTGTAATTACAAACAATTACTTTTTTGAAAAATATGCAAAAACATTTTATGAAATTAAAAAACCTATATTTAAAAAAGGTATTGAATCGCTTAAAAAATGCAATAATTTAACAGTGATACTTCACGAAAACAATATCAAAAAAATAGCCTCAACCCTTTTTGATTTGTCATACCAACTTGGTATCAAACTCAGATTCCTAAACGCAGACCCTGAAAATCCTAATACCGAAACCGTCGAATATATTAAACATCTTGCAAAACTTTTTAATTTTAACAATGTCGAATTCAGTGCAACAAAAGAAAATCCCATTATAAAATTAAACAAAGAAAAAAATATTTGTATAGCAGAAGCGTTTGAAAAATCGCCTGTTAGCAAAATAAAACAGATACTTTTCCCAAAAATAGAATATTCTTATCTTTTGCTTAAAAAATTCAATCAGTTTTTAATACCTATCATAAAGGAAAAAAATGAAAGTTAATGTAAAAACCCCGACAAAAACATATGATATAATAATTGACAAACTGCCTGAAATTGAAATTCCGACAAAAACGGCAATTATCACTAACCCGAAAGTTTCAGGACTTCACATAAACTATCTTACAAACCATCTTAAAACAAAAGAACTGCACATAATCACCCTGCCAGACGGGGAAGAATATAAAAATTTCGATAGTGTAAATTACGCACTTGATAGGCTCTTTGATGCAAAATTCGACAGAAATTCAACCCTTATAGCTTTTGGAGGCGGTGTAATAGGAGATATGACGGGATTTATAGCATCAATTTTTCTAAGGGGAATAAAATTCATTCAAATACCTACAACCCTTCTTGCAATGGTTGACTCTTCGGTAGGAGGCAAAACGGGAATCAATAACAAATACGGTAAAAATCTAATAGGTTCTTTTTATCAACCCGAAGCCGTATACATAGACACACATTTTCTCTCAACTCTTGAAAAAAGAGAATTTTCAGCTGGAATGGCTGAAATTATTAAAATGGCTGTAATGTTTGATAAAGAATTTTTTGATAAAATTAAAAAAGGAAAACTGAGTCTTGAAGAGATGATAAAAAGAAGCGTTGAGCTTAAAGCGGAAGTCGTAAATCAGGATGAAAAAGAAAAAGGCATAAGAAGCGTTCTAAATTACGGTCATACTTTCGGACATGTAATAGAAAATCTGACAAATTATAAAACATATCTTCACGGAGAAGCTGTGGCAATAGGTATGGTTATGGCAAACGAACTCTCAAAAGAGCTTGGATATTTGAGTGAAAATGAAGCCAAGGAAATTAAAGACGTTTTGAAAAAACACGATTTACCCGTTGAATTTAAAATAAAAGACAAAGAAGAATTTTACAATCATTTTTTTCTTGATAAAAAAACAACTGATAATACGATAAAATTTATTATTCCAAAAAGAATAGGAGAATATAAAATTATAAAAAATATAGATAAAAACAAAGTATTAAAAGTATTGGAGAAATTCGAATGAAAAAATTTTTTCTAATTTTTTCTTTTTTTCTGTTTTTATTTGCCGATACAAATACCTCAAATGCATTGAAAGACACAAATAATTCCATTAATTTAAAAACAATTCAATTTCTAAAAAACGATCTTTCAAAAAATGAATTTTATATAAAATATTTATCTTATTTACATTATAAAGAACTTGAAAAACAATTAAAAAAATATCAATATCTTGCAAGAAAAAATTCAAAATATAAAGAAAAATATGAATCTATAAAAACTGAGCTTGAACTTTTAAAACATAATAAAGATATTTTTAAAACAATGGTAAATTTACAAGAAGTCCCTCCTCCACCTCAATTAAACAGTCCCTTTGAAATATTTAGTGCCATTTCTTACGAAAAAAAACTTAAAAACATTCTCGAAAATAATCACCTTGGGTATATTAACTTTATGAATACATATAAAAAATTAAAAAAATTATATGATGAAGAAGAAAAAGCGCATATTAAAGACGATAAACTTTTAAAAATAATCAATGATTTTGAAATGATAAAAAGTGTTTACAAAACAAAACTTGATTCTATTGCTTCTCAGGCCAATATTTATAAATCGGATATTCAAGAACAGATAAAAAAAGAAATAAATAAATTAATAACTCTTGCCATATTAATAGCATTAAGTATTTTATTTTTTACATTTATTAAATTTGTAATAAAAAAATATGTTAAAGACGAATCGGTTTATATCGCTAATAAAATTATAAATTTCATCAACATAACTGTTATTATTATGATAATCTCATTCTTCTATATTAATAATGCAACATATGTTATTACTATTTTGGGATTTGCATCTGCCGGTATTGCAATTGCTATGAAAGACTGGTTTATGAATATTTTCGGGTGGTTTGTTATAATGACAAGCGGTAGTTTTAAGGTAGGCGATAGAATAAAAATATATTTACAAAACGGTAACGTAAAAATTGTAGGAGATGTAATAGATATAACACTGACTAAAATAATTTTATATGAAGATGTGACACTAACCACTTATCTATACAATAGAAGGGCTGGAAGAATAGTTTTCGTCCCGAATAATATAATTTTCACTCAACCAGTATTTAATTATACACATCACGGACTTACCACCATATGGGACGGTATTGATATTACGATAACATTTGATTCAAATTATAAAAAAGCAGTTTACCTTGCAAAAGAGATAGTAAATAAATATTCAAAAGGATATACCGACATAACCAAAAGAAGAATTAAAAAACTTAAAAGTTTTTATAATATAAAAACATCAAACGTTGAACCGAGAATTTTTACATTTATAGAAGAAAACGGTATAAGAATAAGCTGTTGGTATCTTAATAATTATGCACCTTTAAATCTAAGAAGTACAATTTCAGCAGAAATACTTGATGCATTCAATAAAGAAGAAGATATAAAAATAGCTTATCCTACATATACGATTATAAAGAGGGAAGATGAAAAACTTAGCCAAACTCAAATACCTCTATAAACTAAAAGAATCAGGGGTTGAATACTTTGAAGGATTTGAAAGTAAAGAAGCGAATATAAAAATGCCAAATGAACTCAAAGAACTTGAAAAAATATGCAAAAACTGCACATTATGCGACCTATCTAAAACAAGAACAAATGTGGTATTTGGAGAGGGAAATCCAAATGCAAAACTAATGTTTATAGGTGAAGGACCTGGTGAAATGGAAGATAAAACCGCAAGACCGTTTGTAGGAAGAGCCGGAAAACTTCTTACAAAAATAATAAATACCGTTTTGGAACTTGAAAGAAGAGATGTATACATAGCAAACATAGTAAAATGCAGACCCCCAAACAATAGAGTTCCCACAATAGAAGAAGCACAAACATGCAAGCCTTATCTGTTAAAACAGATAGATATAATAAACCCCGAAATTCTTGTATGTCTTGGTAAAACGGCTTTTATGTATCTGCTTGATAGCGATATGCCAATTAGCAAAGTCAGAGGACAAATATTTGAATATAAAGGAAAAAAAGTGATTCCGACATATCATCCAAGCTTCCTGCTTAGAAACCCGAGTGCCAAAAAAGAGAGTTATAAAGATTTTTTACTAATAAAGAGTATGTTATGAGAAAAATTTTAATACTAATATTATCTGTTTTCTTATTTGCAGATCAAAATCCTTTTGAACCGGAACAAAACACAACCGATAACGCAAGAAATATTAACGGCATAATCATTTATAATCTTCCTGTTATAGAAGAAAACAAAACTAAAACCGATACTTCATCATCGCAAATCCCTTCTTATGAAAACGATGAAACAAACGAATCATATGTTTCAAGAGAAACAAATGCAACTTACGAAGAAGTGTTTATTAATACAATAAAAACAGTAAAACCCTCACTCGATATTGCCGTAGTAATAGATAAAAAACTATTTAAACCGTATTTATCTTCCATTATCAACTCTTTAAATTCATATCTTATATATAAAAACGTAGAATTTAGTTTAAATATATATGATGTCAATGAAATACAAAAAGCACTGGAACATAAAAATATCATATTTTATACATATAATACAAATACTTTGAATGAACTTTCACAATACAATAATAATTTTTATTTTCCTATGATAAATAAATACGATACGGATATAAATACTACAAACTTTTATTTCGGAGGGATAGATTACAAATCGCAAATAAATAAATTAAATAGTTTAATAACCCAAAACAACGTTATTGCAATAAATGACGCAACACTCACTTCTCAAAAACTTTATGCAATGGAAACAGAATTTTTTAATGTAAAAGCTTACGCTTATCGCCGAATATATTACAATATTTTAAATAACTCTTATGTTTTTTTAAATACTTCACCTCAAAAAAGCGTCCGGATTTTAGCCAATATTTATTATAAAAACATAAAACCAAAGCTTATTTTATCAACTCAAATAAATTTTACCCCGGTTTTAATTGCTATAAGCCAAAGTGAAGCTTTAAAAAAATTAATAATCGCCAATTCAATAATTAACCCTCCTTTGGAGCTTGTAGATATTAACAAATTACTATTAAGCGATATCAAATTTAACTGGCTTAATTATTCGGCATCAATTTTATGTAATAACATATATAATAAATTCAGCGGCGGAGACGAATATCTGATGAATGATTTTTCCGTTTATATGTATGATAATCAAATAAATTTTAAAACAAAGCTTTATCAAGTTGTTTTTAAAGCCTTTAAAGAAATTTACTCTCTTCCTTGATTTTTTTATTTTCATTTATTTGTTATAATTTCGCCAAAAAAGGATACAAATGGCTACTTACGTTATCGGGTTCCCAAGAATCGGCGAACAAAGAGAGCTTAAAAAAGCACTTGAAGCATATTGGGCTGGAAAAATTTCCCAGAATGAACTTAAAAAAACTGCGAGTGACCTTAGAAAAAGACACTGGATTTATCAAAAAAATGCCGGTATTGATATGATTAGTGTAAATGATTTCAGTTTTTACGACAATATGCTTGATACAACTGTTATATTAAATGCTGTACCTGAAAGATATAAAGATATAGACAATTGTATGGACAGATATTTTGCAATGGCAAGAGGCGATGCAAACCACAAAGCGATGGAAATGACAAAATGGTTTAATACAAACTACCACTACATTGTCCCTGAACTTAATGAAAATATGAAATTCAAAGCAAATACTGAAAAAATAAAAGAAGAATTAAAAGAAGCAAAAGAGCTGGGAATCACTCCTAAAATCAACCTTATTGGACCAATTACTTATGTAAGACTAAGCAAAGTTGAAGGTGATGCGGATAAAATCATAGAAAAATTAATCCCTGTTTACAAAGAAATTATCAACGAATTTAAAGATTATAAAATTCAAATGGACGAGCCTTATTTTGTAACAAATCCTAATACAAAAGACCTTGAACTTTTGGAAAAAGTTTATAATGAACTTGCAAAAGATGCCAATATTTACGTTGCTACATATTTTGAACATTCAAACGAAGCAAATGAAGTACTTGCTAAAACTCCAATTAAAGGAATGTTTTTAGATTTCGTTGCGGGTGAAGAGAATAAAATCAAAGCCCTTGTAGATGCCGGAAAAGAAGTTGGAATCGGTATTGTTAACGGAAGAAACGTATGGGTTAACGACATTGAAAAATCAGCTGAATTTGTAAAAGGTTTAACTGAAACTGTTGATAGCGATAAAGTTCATATAGGAAGCAGTTGTTCACTTTTACATGTACCATACACTCTTAAATATGAAACTAAAATGGATGAAGATATCAAATCTTGGATAAGTTACGCACTTGAAAAACTTGATGAAATAAGAGTAATTAATAAACTTGTTAAAAACGAAGAATTAAGTGAAAACGATAAAGAAGTGCTTGAAGGCAATAAAATTGCAATTGCTACAAGAAAAACTTCTAAAAAAATCCACGATACAATCGTTCAAGACAGAGTTTCCAATCTTACTGACAAAGACAAACATAGAAATATGCCTTTTGAAGAAAGAATTAAACTTCAACATGAAAATCTGAAATACCCTGTTCTTCCGACAACAACTATCGGAAGTTTCCCTCAAACACCTGAACTTAGAAAATTAAGAAGAGATTATAAAAACGGTGTAATCAGTGAAGAAGAATATAAATCACAAATTAAAGAAATGATTAAAGACGCTGTAAAATTCCAAGAAGAAATAGACCTTGATGTTTTAGTTCACGGTGAATTTGAAAGAAACGATATGGTTGAATATTTCGGTGAACAGTTAAACGGTGTAGCATTCTCACAAAACGGATGGGTTCAAAGTTATGGAAGTAGATGTGTAAAACCTCCTCTTATTTACGGAGATGTAAGCAGACCAAAAGATATGACTGTTGAGTGGATTACATACGCTCAAAGCCTAACAAACAGACCTATGAAGGGTATGTTAACAGGTCCTGTTACAATGCTTAACTGGTCTTTTGTAAGGGATGACCAAAGCAGAAGAACAACTGCATATCAAATGGCACTAGCTATTAGAGATGAAGTAGAAGCTCTTGAAGCGGCCGGAATTAAAGTAATTCAGGTTGATGAAGCCGCTCTTAGAGAAGGATATCCTCTAAGAGATGAAAAAAGAGCTGAATATGAAGACTGGGCTATTACATCATTTAGAATCACAACATCAAGCGTAAAACCTGAAACTCAAATTCACACTCATATGTGTTATTCCGAATTTAGCGATATTATGGATGCAATTGAAGATATGGACGCTGATGTTATTTCTATTGAAAACGCAAGAAGTGACAACAGCCTTCTTAAAATCTTTAAAGAAAGAGGATATAAAGGCGAAATAGGACCTGGAGTTTATGATATTCATTCTCCTAGAATTCCAAGCAAAGAAGAAATGGTAGAACAAATTGACGCTATTTTAGAAGTTTTACCAGCTGAGAAAGTTTGGGTAAATCCAGACTGTGGTCTGAAAACAAGAAAATGGGAAGAAGTAAAACCAAGTCTTAAAAATATGGTTGAAGCCGCAAAAGAGGTAAGAAGTAAATTAAAATAAAAAAAACTTCTTTTTTTCTTCCTTTTATTTTATCCACTTATTAATATCCTTTAAATTATCAGTTTGTTATACATAACTGTATGTAAAACTCTCCTCTTCATAATAAATATTTCTCCATTCATTCCTCGGATAAGAAAATACTTAATAAAATTTCTCAATTTTCAAAAGAGTGTTTACAGTAATTTGATATAATTTTCATACATATTCTTGCCTTTTGAAAATGCTAAAATTTAGTATTTTCAAAATAGGAGTATGCAAAAAAAGAGATGAGAAAAAAGAAAAAAGAGATGAGGAAGAATTGAACTTTCATCTCTCATTTCTCATCTCTCATATCTAAATTAAAAGGAAGAAAATGAGGGAATATCTTTTCAGCAGTGAAAGTGTTACGGAGGGTCATCCTGATAAAATGGCAGACCAGATCAGCGATGCGATACTTGATTATATTATTGAAAGAGACAAAAATGCAAAAGTTGCATGTGAGACTCTTCTTAGCAACGGATACTGCATAATTGCGGGTGAACTTAAAACCACAACATATGCACCTATGCAAGAAATTGCAAGAGAAGTTATAAGAGAAATAGGTTATACGGATGCAAGATACGGGTTTGATTACAGAACGGCAGGAGTTTTAAACGGTGTAGGAGAACAAAGTCCCGATATCAGACAGGGTGTTGAAAAAGGTGAAGAGATAGGTGCGGGAGATCAGGGAATGATGTTCGGTTATGCATGCAACGAAACACCTGAGCTTATGCCTCTTCCTATAATGTATGCACACAAACTTACAAAAAGACTTGCCGTTGCAAGAAAAGAAGCTATTATTCCATGGCTAAGACCTGATGGGAAAGCCCAGGTAAGCGTAAAATACAAAGACGGAAAACCGGTAAGTGTTGAAAAAGTTGTTGTTTCAACGCAACACGAACCTGATATTAACTATTCCGAAATAAAAGAAGCGGTAATTGAAGAAATAATTAAAAAGGTTATACCGGCACATTTACTAAGTAAAAACGTGGAATATTTCATAAATCCTACCGGAAAATTTGTAATTGGAGGTCCTCAGGGAGATGCGGGACTTACAGGAAGAAAAATTATAGTTGACACATACGGAGGAGCGGCACCTCACGGCGGGGGAGCATTCAGCGGTAAAGACCCTACAAAAGTTGACAGAAGCGGCGCTTATGCGGCAAGATGGGTTGCAAAAAATCTTGTAGCGGCAGGCGTGGCTGATAAACTTACACTTCAAATAGCATATGCCATCGGTGTGGTTGAGCCTGTAAGTATTTATGTAGATACCCATGGCAGTGCAAAAGTTGATGAGAAAAAAATTGAAGAGGCTGTTAGAAAAATATTTAATTTAACACCAAAAGGCATAATTGAGAGTCTTGATTTATTGAATCCTATTTATAAGAAAACAGCCGCATACGGGCATTTCGGAAGAGAAGAATTCAGTTGGGAAAAAACAAATAAAGTAGAAGAAATAAAAGATTTTTTAAATTTAAAATAAGAGTTACAAAAAGTAATAAAAAAATTGATATAAATCAATTTTAAGCAAATTTTAAGATATTAATGATATATTTTTAAGTACAATTAAATAAAAACAAAGGAGTCAAAATGGCAGTAAAAATTCTTGATATCTGCATTAACTGTGGAGCTTGTATAGATGAATGTCCGGTAGAAGCTATCGTTGATGACAGCGAAAACCCAACAGGAGAAGAAATTTACTATGTATATCCTGACAAATGTGTAGAATGTGTTGGATATTATGACACACCTGCATGTGCTGAAGCATGTCCAACAGAGGGATGTATCGTTTGGGATGAATGTCAAGAAGGACAAACTTGTCATCCAAACAGATGTGAAGCTGGAACTCCTGCAATAGAGACTTGCTAAGTCTCTCTTCTTTTTTCCTTCAAATTTTTGTATAATTCCTCTCTAAAACCATAAGGAGAGAAAATATGGAAAGAACTCTTTCAATTATTAAACCAGATGCAGTGGCTAAAAACGTTATTGGTAAAATTATAGACAGATTTGAAAGCAATGGCCTTAGAATTGCAGCATGTAAAAAAATCAAATTAACAAAAGAAGATGCTGCTAAATTTTATGAAGTTCATAAAGAAAGACCGTTTTTCAATGATTTATGCGATTATATGAGTAGCGGTCCTGTTGTAGTTATGGTACTTGAAGGTGAAGACGCAGTAGCTAAAAACAGAGAACTTATGGGTGCAACTAATCCAAAAGAAGCAGCTCCTGGAACAATAAGAGCGGATTTTGCCGAAAGTATTGAAGCAAATGCGGTTCATGGAAGCGATTCTCTTGAAAACGCAAAAAAAGAAATTGCATTTTTCTTTGCCGAAAGAGAGATTTTATAATTGGAAATCAATAAAACAAAAGAAGGTTTAACACTAAAAGCACAAAGTGAGAAAACAAAAAACGGTGAATATATTATTACCGGAAAACTTAGTGGTGATATTGAAGTTGAATGTGTTAAATGTTTAAAACCTTTTAGAAAACATATTGATGAAGATATAAAATTCAAAGTTGTCAAACCGCCTTTTAACGGATTTGATGAAGAATATGATATTATAGAACAGGAAAAATTAAATATTGACGAAATTATAAAAAGTGAAGCCGAATCAATAAAGAATGATTTTTCCAATATCTGCGAAAGTTGTAAAAACAAAGAATTCAACAAAGTATTTTAAGGAGATATTATGGCAGTTCCTAAGAGAAGAAATTCAAAAACAAGAGCGGCAAAAAGAAGAACTCATTATAAAATCAAACTTTCAACAGTTGTGAAATGTAAACACTGCGGGGCTTACAAAAGACCTCACAGAGCATGTCCAAGCTGTGGTGAGTATTAATGAGAATTGCAATTGATGCAATGGGTGGGGACTTTGGTCCCGCACCAATAATTGAAGGAACAATAAAAGCATTAAAAGAAAAAGACTTTACAGCATATATTGTCGGACCTGAAAAAGAATTAAAGCCTCTTATACCTCAAAACCTACAAGATAAAGTTAGGTTTATAAATAGTGAAGATGTTATAAAAATGGATGAGAGTGCAACGGAGGCTTTTAAAAGAAAAGAATCCACTATTTATAAATCTATCGAGCTTTTGAAAAATGGTGAAGTGGATGCAGTAGTATCAGCCGGTCACAGTGGTGCTTCAATGAGTGTTGCCACTCTTAGACTAGGACGCATTAAAGGTATTAAAAGACCTGCTATTTCTACATTTTTGCCAAACATTAAACGTTCATACACTCTTCTTCTTGATGCAGGTGCAAATGTGGATTGTGATGCTCAAAATTTATTTCAGTTTGCATTAATGGGAGAAGTATATGCAAAAGCGTTTTTAAATAAAGACAATGTTACACTCGGTCTTTTAAGTAACGGAGAAGAAGACACCAAAGGAAATACTGTTACCAAAGAAGCTTTTGGAATGCTTAAAAATTCATTTCCTAATTTTATTGGTAATGTAGAAGGAAGCGATATTTTCAAAGGAGAATCCGATGTTGTGGTTACTGACGGATTTATAGGAAATATCGTCCTTAAAACAAGCGAAGGTGCAGCCGAAACAATCGGAAGACTTATAAAAGATGAAATAAATAAATCAGGGGTTTTACAAAAAATAGGTGCTTTATTATTAAAACCTGTGTTTAAAGGATTAAAAAAAGCAACCGATTACGCGGAATACGGGGGAGCCCCGCTTCTTGGAGTTAATGGTTGTGTTATAATAGCACACGGTAAAAGTAATTCAAAAGCTATAAAAAATGCGATTTTTCAAGCTGTAAAATATGTAGAAAACGATGTAACCGGAAAAATTAAAGAATCATTAAAGGCACATTAATGTATGCAAAATTTACATCAATCGGCGCTTATGTCCCGCCTAAAATATTAACAAACGAAGATTTGGAAAAAATAGTCGATACAAATGACGAGTGGATAACAAAAAGAACAGGTATAAAAACAAGACATATCGCAGAAAATGAAGTAACAAGCGATTTGGCTTACAAAGCCGCTCTTGATGCTCTTAAAAATGCAAATATGAAACCAGAAGATATCAATATGATAATTGTAGCTACAATTACTCCTGATTATTTTACAATGCCTTCCACCGCATGTGTAGTGGCTGATAAGCTTGGAATTGTAAGACCTGCTGTTGATATAAGTGCAGCATGTACCGGATTTATTTATGCACTGGCTCATGCAAAAGCATTTATTGAAAGCGGAATGTATAAAAATGTACTTATCATAGGTGCAGAGACACTTAGTAAAATAGTAAACTGGAAAGACAGAACCACATGTGTCTTATTTGGAGATGGTGCCGGTGCGGCTATAATCAGCGCTACCGAAAATAAAGAAGAAGCGATAATTGATGTAGACATAAATGCCGACGGAAAATATCAAGATTATCTTATAACTCCGGGACGCGGAGTCAAATATGGCTGTGAGACAGACAGAATCTGGCTTGAAATGAAAGGAAATGAAACTTTTAAAGTAGCCGTTAAAACTCTTTCCCAATCAGTTAGAGACATACTTAAAAGAAATAATTTGACAGCTGATGATATAGACTGGTTCGTACCTCATCAGGCAAATTACAGAATTATCGATGCTGTGGCAAGAGCAATTGATATGCCAAAAGAAAAATCCGTTCTTACAGTTCATAAATATGGAAACACTTCTTCGGCATCCATTCCTATGGCAATTAACGATATGGTAAAAGAAGGTAAAATTAAAAAAGGCGACTTAATGCTTCTTGATGCATTCGGAGGAGGTTTTACATGGGGAAGTGCCTTAGTCCCTTTTAATTAATTTCTCTTCGCACTATTGCCATCAAAATATCATAATTAATCTCAGGAACTGTATCATACAAAAGTATTTAATATCGTTTATTTTTAAATTTTCAAGCTTCTTTTCTATTCTTTCAAAAATTTTTGAAGTAACTTCCAAATTATTGAATAACATCTATTTGAATTCAAAACATTTAAGTTTTCATTTAAATAATCATATGGCATTTTTATCTTAAAAATTATTTAAAAAAATATCGACAATCTTCGTTATCCATTTTTTAGGCTTTATTAATATTATTTAAGATTCATTAAAAAACTTTTTATTATTATCGCATCATAAAATTTTTTGATATAATTACACCTCAAACCCAAAAAGGAGTAGCTATGCCTAAAATGAAAACAAACAGAGGGGCGGCTAAAAGATTTAAAGTTAAAAAAAGCGGTAAAATCAAAAGAGGAAGCGCTTATAGAAGCCATATCTTAACTAAAAAATCTCAAAAAAGAAAAAGAAATTTTAGAGCCCCTAAATATGTAGATGCTACTAACATCAAAGAAGTAAAATTATTACTTTGCATCTAATTTGAGTGAAGAAGAGGCTAAGTAAAGCTTGAAGCTTTCGCGCATTGCGCTAAGTTGCACAAAGTTGCACGCCAAAAACAAGGAGAGTAAATGAGAGTAAAAACAGGAACAGTCAGAAGAAAAAGACATAAAAAAATCTTAAAAATGGCAAAAGGCTTCTACTCAGGTAGAAGAAAACATTTTAGAAAAGCAAAAGAACAAGTTGAAAGAAGCTTAGTATATGCTTTTAGAGACAGAAAACAGAAAAAAAGAGATTTCAGAAAACTTTGGATAGTAAGAATCAATGCGGCTTGCAGATTAAACGATATAAACTATTCAAGATTTATCAACGGTCTTAAAAAAGCCGGAATTGAGCTTGACAGAAAAATTCTTGCTGATTTAGCAATGAACGAACCGGAAGCATTCGCTAAATTAGTTGAGCAGGCAAAAGCCGCTCTTTAATTTTTCTTTTTT
>JALVVX010000017.1:133361-155906 GCA_027038555.1 Nautiliaceae bacterium
CATCTACCCATCTACACATCCTCACTACTTACTCTCTCCCTCTTTTACATATTCATCAATTTTTTCCCTTAATTTTCTTTTAAGGACTTTTCCTGTTGCATTTTTTGGCAAATTTTCTACAAAATAGATATGTTTTGGAATTTTATAATTTGCAAGATGTTGTTTTAAGAATTTTTTAAGTTCCATCTCACTTACTTCCGCATCATCTTCAAGTTCAACAAACGCAACGGGTATTTCACCGACTATTTCATCTTTTTTACCCACTACCGCACATTCTTTGATACCTGGAAATTTCATACATACTTCTTCTATTTCTCTTGGATATATATTTACACCTTTACATATTATTAAATCTTTTTTTCTGTCAAGAATATACAAATATCCATCTTTATCAAGTTTACCGATATCACCGGTTAAAAGCCAGCCATTAATAATTGTCTCTTTGGTGGCATCTTCTCTTTTGTAATAACCTTGCATTACATTATCACCTTTTACTATTACCTCCCCCGCTTCCCCAGTAGGCACTTCTTCAAGCTCATCATTTACTATTTTAATTTCAACACCAGGCAGTGCGGGACCAACAGAACCTGGCTTTTGAAGCTCCGGTCTGTTTACGGCTACAACAGGAGAAGCTTCGCTAAGTCCATATCCTTCAAGAAGTTTGGCTTTTTTGAATTTTTTGGAAAATCTATTTAATACTTCTCCCGGCAAAGGAGCAGCACCGGAGATAAAAAATCTCACTTTATTAAACCAGTGAAAATAAAAAGGGAGTTTGGCTCGTGAGAGTGCGGAATATACATCAGGTACACCTGTAAAGATAGTTACTCTTTTAAGAAGAGTTTGTTTTATAATATTGCTAAAAGGCATAATGGATTTGATTATAACAACCGCTGATGCACTGTACATAGGAAGCAATAGATTTACAGTCATCGTAAATGAATGAAACATCGGAAGATAAGCGATAAATCTATCTTTTTGTGTTAGCTTTACAAGCTCGTTTACACCCAAAATATTCGAAAATATATTTCTATAAGTAAGCATTGCACCTTTTGGCTTGCCTGTTGTACCTGATGTATAAATAATAGAAGCTAAATCATCAAGTTTAGGGGTATCTTTTACTTCATGAGAATTAAATGTCGAGAGTATTTCATTAAATGAGATATTTTCTTCGTCTACTTTTTCGACATCACCTTCCCATATAATTTTTTTAACACTTGTTTTTTTTCTTATATTTTTAATATTGTTTTGAAGTTTTTTTGAGGCTATAAGCATATCCGCTTCAATATCATTTAAAATAAAAGCAATTTCTTCTTCTTTTAAAAAAGTATTAACGGGCACTGCAACAGCTCCGATTTTTTGAATTCCCTGCATTGCAATAATAAATTCAAGGGAATTTGCTACAAGCAAAGGTATTTTATCACCCTTTTTAATTCCTATCAAATGAAGTGCTCTTGCAAAAGTATCTACCTGTTTCTTAAACTCTCCCCAAGTTATTTTTTTATCATCAATAAAATAAGCCGGTTTATTTTTATATTTTTTGGCATTTTCTTCAATCATTTCATAAAAATTATTATATTTATACCCCATATGCCGCCTTTAATTTAATATTAATTTGATATTATAACAAATAAAAAAAGGCCTAAAATGGAGCTTCCTAAATCAGAAAAAGAACTTTTGGAAAATCTTGAAACTCTTATAGCCCGAACTTATATCGTGGAAAAAGAATTTAAAGAATTAAAAAATATTTTAAACGGAGTAATTGAATTTTTGCCCCAGGCACTTTGGGTTATCGATGAAAACGGTGAAGTTATAGTAAAAAATTCCAAAACAAATGAATTTAAAGACATACCAAAAGATGGAGAAATAAATATAAAAAATAAGTATTTCCTAGTTCAATCATCAAATATTAAAAATAAAAAAATTGTTTCGGCAACAGACATAACGGAACAAAAAAGAAATGAAAGACTAATAGCTATGGGACAAATGGCAGCACATCTTGCACACGAAATAAGAAACCCCATTTCTTCCATTAATATTTATCTCTCCCTTTTAAGAAAAAAATGCCCTCAAAATGAAATATTTGACGAAATGAAAAGTTCACTTTTGCGTGTCGAGAGAATAATCAAATCTACTTTACTTTTTAGTAAAGGCATTAACATTAAAAAAGAAACGTTTGCAATTTCAAAACTTTTTAAAGAAATTGATGAAATAATCAAATATTTCCCACGTTCAAAAGAAATAGAAATTAATTATCCCGAAACAAACGAAAATATCAAAGGAGATTTCGATTTATTACTTCTTGTTTTCCAAAATCTTATAATAAACGCTATTGATGCCATTGAAGAATATGATATTGAAAAAGGAATTATAAATATTGAATACATAAAAAACAACTATCATATTTTTATAATATCCGATAATGGAAAAGGGTTTGAAAATAAAAATATTTTATTTGAACCATTTAAATCAACAAAAACAAAAGGTCACGGTTTAGGTCTTGCTTTAAGCAAAGAAATTATTAATAAACACGGCGGTTCAATAGATATCTGTAAAGACAAAAAAGGATTTATTATAAAAATTCCTAATAAATAATTTTTTCACACTCTTCTTTTGTAACCCCATCACCATCAACACATTCCAAAAGACCTTTTGTATCGTTATAATCAATTTTGAGTATCTTATCGGAATTAAAAATATACTCATATCTGTTGTCATCATATTCTTTCCAGCAGTTTTGTGTCTTGCTCCCACAAGCATAAACAGGTATTTTCAAAACATATTTGAAAAGAGCCGTTTCATCTTTACCACTGTCAAGTATTTCAGGATAACCGTTGTCATTCAAATCACTATTCCCATCGCCGTCCGCATCCCATACAAAATCTTCATTAACAAGCCATTTTGCATGAATGTTTTCTATCGAATCCTGGACCGATGAAATCACCGATTTGATTGAAGCAGTTTTTGCATGAGATGTAAGATTTATGAATTTAGGAATAGCAACAGCGGCCAAAAGGCCTATGATAACTATTACGAAAATAAGCTCAATTAAAGTAAATGCTTTTTTCATCAGAAAGAAAGGTTTACATCCACTGAATCTTGATTGCCAAGCAATGCTTTACATTTATCTTGTGTTTTTGAATCACTGAATTTAGTACAGTCGATAGAATACTCAACTCTTGAATTATTTAAATCAAGTAAAACAGATGATACGGTACTGCCGTTATCATCATAATAATATTTCCCATCATAAGTGCTTGAATCGTAATTCCATCCTTTGCCTTTTAAATTAACTATATCATTAAGTTTAAAAGATGTGTTGTTTTCAAGGTCTCTATAATTAATAGCTGTTTCTACCGCTTCTTGTGCTGCATCAACAGTCGTTTTAACAATACTATTTGCTTCTGCATGTTGTTTTAAATTAAGAAATTTAGGCACGGCAACAGCTGCAAGCAAACCTATAATTACTATCACAAAAATAAGTTCAATTAAAGTAAATGCTCTTTTCATTTTATTTCCTTTTATATATTAGAAATTTTTTTTATTATCCAAAGTGTAAATCCCAAAATAATTCCACTTATTAAAGCTATCGCTACACTTCCACTTTCAATATTCACTTTCTCTCTTTTTTACATAGATTTCTCATCATTTAAATGCTTCTGTCAAATTCCACATCGGTAAAAATATTCCGAGTGCTAATGTAAAAACAAATCCGGCAATAGCCGCTATAAGTAGCGGTTCGATTAAAACTGCGATATTATCCACAATGTATCGGTATTTGTTCAAATAATAATCGGCAATTTTTTCAAACATTTTAGTAAGACTTCCACTTTCTTCACCGGATTTTACCATTTGTACTATCATAGGCTCGAAAAGAGAAGTATTTTTAAATCCTTCGCTTATACTTCCGCCTTTTACAATTTCATCTTTAATGAAAGAAAGTCTTTGTCTTAAATATGAGTTTTCAACGATACTCAAAGCAATCTCCGTTGATTCGACTATCGGAATTCCGCTTTTTACAAGACTTGAAAGCACAAAGACAAATCTTCCTATCATCGCAAGCTTTATAACATCTCCTAAAATATAAATTTTGAGCATTATTTTATCTATGAAAACACGAAAACTTTCTTTTTTATTATATAAATAATTCGTTACTCCGAAAATTATTGCAGACAAAAAGAGAATAATCAAAGCATATTTTTTAATTGCCCATTCCATCCATAAAAGAAATCTTGTCGGAAGAGGTAACTTAGTATTAAGCTGTGCAAAAATAGACTTAAAAGGTGGAATAACAAATAAAATTACAACAACAAAAGCTATTATCATGGCAATTATTATAAATATAGGATATCTTGTAGCTTTTTTGAATCTTTTTCTGTTTTCTTCTATTTCATTTAGAATTTCACTGAGTTCTTTAATAGCAAATGCCAAATCTCCACTCTCTTCTCCGAGTCTTATCATTGCAATTGTTATTACTCCCAAGTTCTTTTCATAAGGTTTGAAAGCATCATATAAAGAATAACCTGAATTAATTTTATTATATATTTCTTCAAGAATTTTTTTTAATCTAACATCTTTTATTCCTATAAGCACCTGAGATAAAGCGTTATCAATAGAAATCCCCGCCTCAACCATTACATAAAGCTGATTTAAAACGGAAATAAATTCTTCATTATTTATATTTTCGGAAATAAAAAATTCTTTTATTTTTTCTATCAATGTAGGTTCATTTATTTCGGAAATACTTTTAATAATTCCATTATGTTTTCTTTTAAATTCTTTTAAAGCTTCATATATTGAGTTTGCTTTTATTTTCGCACTTTTTAATTTTCCTTTTTGTATATAATCTATTTTATATAACATCAATTTTTACAACCCTTAAAATTTCTTCGATAGTAGTTATTCCATCTTTCAATTTCGTTATCGCATCATCAATCATAGAGACAAATCCTTCCGATTTAGCCAAATTCAATACAGCACTTCTTTCTTTTCCTTCCGCTATAAGATTTGCCATCTCTTGTGTAATAATCAAAACTTCACTTATCATTTCCCGCCCCAAATATCCGGTAAAATTACAATATTTACAACCACTTCCCATATAAAAAGTCAAATTTTCACCATCTATATATTTTTTTATTTTTTCAAGTTCCTCTTTTTCCGGTTTGTAAATTTTTTTACAATAAGGACATATTTTTCTTATAAGTCTTTGTGCTATTGCTCCAAGTAAAGTTTCTCCCACCATATAAGGCTCGGCACCCATTTGAATAAGTCTTGTAATTGTGCTTATTGCATCATTTGTATGCAAAGTGGCAAGAACCAAATGACCTGTAAGAGCGGCCTGAGTAGATGTTTTTAGCGTATCCGAATCTCTCACTTCACCTATCATAATAATATCGGGGTCTTGCCGTAAAATATTTTTAATTACATTCGCAAACGTCAAACCGATTTTATAATTAACAGGTATTTGTTGAATTAAAGGAATTTCATATTCAACCGGATCTTCAACGGTAATAATTTTTTTTTGCGGACCTTTTAATTCATTTAAAGCCGCATACAATGTTGTTGTTTTACCGCTTCCCGTAGGTCCTGTTACAAATACCATTCCATATGGCATTTTGATAAGATATTCAAATCTTTTAAGATTATATTCACTCATTCCAAGTTCATCCATTTTTAAAAGTATTTTTTCCTGATCCAGAATTCTTAAAACTACACTTTCGCCATGCATCACAGGAGCGGATGAAACTCTAAAATCATAACTTTTCCCGTTATATTCTTTGGAAAAACGCCCATCTTGCGGTTTTCTTTTTTCACTTATATCCAAAGAAGCCAATAATTTTATTTTCGAAACAAGAGGGTAATAAATATCCTTATCGAATGAAAAAAGCTCATTTAAAACTCCGTCAATTCTTCCCCTTATCAAAAAATTAAATTTTTGAGGCTCAATATGCAAATCGGTACATCTTTTATCTATCGCATCATTTAATATAAAATCGACAAACTCGTCTATTGCACCGCTTGAAAGCAATGCAGTTTCATTTAAATCTTCTCTTATTTTTTTTATAAGCTCTTTTGATTTTAAATACTTTTTAACGTTTTCTATTACATGAAATATATCTTTACTTAAAGCAATATAAATTTTTGAAGATTTTTCAACGAGTCTTTCTATCATTTCAAAAACATCATAATTTAAAGGATCAGAAGTTGCTATATAAATAAAATTATCATCCTGTTTAAAAGGCAAAACAAGATTTTCTTCAATTAAAGTTATAGGAAAAGAGGTTAAAAGATCATAATCCATCTTTTCACTGTATAAATCTATTGTTTCCAGTCCTAATTGTTTTGAGAGAGTTTTTAACAAAATTTTTTCTTCTATAAATCCTAAATCAATTAGAATTTCACCTAATCTTTTGAAAATTCCTTTTGATTTTAGCTCTTTTTGTTTTTCAAGAGCCTTATTAAGTTCTTGTGATGTGATAAAACCTTCTTTAATCAGTAAATCACCGAATCTTATTTTTTTTCTTATCATCGAAACCAATGCCTTTTTATAAGTTTATTGTGTTTATATTCGTCAATAAACAACTTATCACCGTCTTTATAAACTTTAATTATCTCATCGTTGTAATGAATAATTATGACATTTTTGTCTTTTTTATAATCTTTGTTTTTGATTTTATAAAAGACATGTGATATTACATAATCGGTATCCGGAAGATCAAAATTATCTATAATCAGATTATCATACATAAAAGAATATAAAAGTTTTTTTTGCATATAAATAGTTAACAAATAAACAGAATTAAGTCTGCCGATTTTAGTGTGTTTTAATTTTTTAATGATAAAAGGCAATAAATACAATTTGTCGGTTTTAACACAGCTGATACCTACAAGACTCAACGCTTTTTCGTCGTTAAGAGAATTGATTGTTTTAATATTACATATGTTTTTATAATTTTGATTTTTAAAGTCGTTTAATACGTTTGCATAAGTAAAACAAATCGATAATAAAATGAAAAATATTTTAGTTTTCATTTATTTCCTTAATAAGTTTTTTAATCTCGTTATTATTATAGTAAGTATTGTAAATTTTTAAAAGTTTAAGGGCTTCTTCTTTTTTTCCCTGCTTATATAATGCTTTTGCGGAAAGTATCCATGAAGCGGGATTTTTTTTATTTTGAATATTTGCCAGTTTTGCCCACTTTAAAGCATTTTTATAATCTTGCATTTCAAAATATTTTTTTGCAAGATTAATACAGGTTTTAAAAGAAGGAATATTCGAACTTTGTAAAATATCTTTTTGCTTGGTATTGGTTTTTTCTTTTTTAGTTTTAACCGATTTTTCTTTTTTGATTTTAACCGTTCGTTTTATTCTCTCATTAAGTTCCAAATCTATCAAAGGAAGTAATTTTGTATTTTGAGGTTTTTGTATTTTTTGTTTTCTTTTTATCTCCTTTTTTTTAATTTTATTAACTGTTTTTTTTATAGTTTTTTTAGATTGTTTGTTTTCTTCCAATAATACAGCTTTCCAACCAAAATATAATAATATCATCAACAACACAAATACAAATAACAAAATAATTCGAATTTTTCTTTTTCTCTTTTTGCAAATATTTTCAAGTTCGTAAAAAGTCATTTCAGCTCCAAATCAATCAATGCCATTTCTAAAATACATTTATCTAATTTTTTATATTTAAGTTTATTCCTCAAAGAAAAATCAAGAAGATTTAAAGCGGTAAAAAGTATTTTTTTTGAAAGTCTAAAATTGCCCTTTGAATATTTATAAATTTTTTTTGTAATTTTTTTATCAATTATTTCAGGATAACCGTTTTTTTCAAATTTTTTAACGGCATATTTTTCAAACTCTTCATAATTTAACGGCTTCATATAAATTTTTTGATAATATCTTGAATAAAACTGGGGTTTTTTAATAATATTTTCACCCTCTTTTTCATGCATTGCAAAAAGCACCTGAACACCAGTATCCGACAATACCCTAAGTTTTTCTATCTCTTCATCGTTCAAAAGCTGTGCTTCATCGATTAAAAGAGTTTTTCCTTTTTCAATTTTATCATCTCTTTCAAATTTTTGATATTTATCGGGAAATTTGTTCAAAAGATAATTAATCATAAATGTTTTCCCGCTTCCTGGGCTTCCTAATAGAAAAATAAGATTGTTTTTACTTGAAATTATCTCCTCTTTTACGATTTCAAAATTAAAATATGAAAAAAAATCATCAATATTTACAGTATCTCTGAATTCATTAATAAGCTTATTTAACATTTAAATCCTCTAAACTTGGAATTTTGTCAAACCCATAATCCCTAAGTGTTTTTTTTGAATTTAAGTTTATAATGTGCGGGGTTATAACAAATACCAATTCTTTTTTTGAAGTTACTTTTTCTCTTGATGAAAAAAGATACTTTATAATAGGAATTTCTTTTAAAACCGGTACACCGTTTACTTTTAACTGCTCGTCATTTGTAATAAGACCTCCAAGAACAAGTGTTTCATTATTTTTTAATTTAACAACACTCATTAACGTATTATCTTTTGTATCAGGCGGCATATCCCTTTTGGATTGAAGTTGCTTTATATCTTTAAAAGAACTTATTTTGGGATTTATGCTCAAAATTATTTCACCGTTATCACTTATTTGAGGGGTTATATCAAGTAATACCCCTACAAATTTCGAACCAATCGTATAAGATGTAGTGGGATTCCCGTTATTATCGGTAGTAATTTCGGATGCATATTTATAATATATCGTATCTCCTATGCTTATAATCGCTTTTTGGGAATTAAGTGTTACTATTTTTGGATTTGAAATGGAATTTACATTTCCATTTTGTGCCAGGAAATTTAAAAAAGCCCCAAGATTAAACGTAGCGGAATTAAAAACAGATTCACTTCCTCCAATATACCTACCTCTTATCGGTTTTGAAACACTCGGCAGAGACAGTGAAAAATTAGACCAGTCAATGCCTGTTTTATGAGAGCTTGAAAGTTCCACACTGTAAATATGTACATCGATTAATACTTCTTTTCTTAATCTTTTATTTAATGTATAAAGATATTTTGAAATTTCATTTAATTGTTTTTTTGTTCCTGTTATAGTTACAAGACCCGCATTTTTATCAATTACCGGATTTTTATAAATTTTATCGGTGTTTTTTAAAATATTTTGCAAATTGTTTTGCAAATTATTCCAAAAATCAAACGAATAATTCGTTTTAAGATTATTCGTAGTAGAATTCAAATCGCTGTTTCCTGTAATCGTATTAGGAATAAAATCTATTTTAAATGTTTTTGTTTTATAGTAACTTAATGTGAGTGTATTACCTTTTAATGAATAAAAAAGCCCCTTGGAATCAAATAGAATTTGTAATAAATTTTTTAAAGGTTCATTTTCAATATTTATAAAATCAATGTTTGAATTCAAAAGTTTATATGCTTTTTCATCTTTAACTAACACATTTATATTACATTCGTTGGATATATTTTTTACTATATCTTTTAACAAAATAGGATTTTCTATTTTTAATGTAAAAAGTTTTTTATCACAGTTTAAACCGAATAAAAAATTTATAAAAAATACAAATATGAAAAATCTTTTCATTTCCTAACCTTTAAAAAATCAGTTCCTATTTTTAATTTTATGATTCGGTTTTCTTTTTTTAATATCACATAATTATCGGTAATTTTTAAAATTTTATAACCGTTTATCTCATCACCTCTTTTATACCATTTATTATTAATATTAACTTTATTGTTAAATACCGCATATATTTTTAAATTGAGATTTTTTTCCAAAGAAACGACAGGAGTAATAATTATTTTATTAGTTCCAAATATATTATAATCGACATTTAAAAAATGTTTTTTCAAATTCTCAATTTCTTTAATCTTAACCAATGTATCGGAAATATCGGCATATAGTAAAACCGCTACAAATATTAATATCTTTTTCATTTGAAACTCCAAATATTTACAGACATATCATAAAATACTTTCTCTTTTTTTTTCGAAATATTTATATCTTCAACCGTAACAATAGCTTTTGGAGACTCTATTTGTTTTAAAAAGTAGGCAAAATCAAAAAATTTTTCCACATTATACCAACCCGATATATTTAAAAGATATTTATTCGGTTTTTTTGTTTTATCAATATCAAAAGATGCATTTACACCGGTTCCGGATTTTATATAAGAGTGTAAAATTTTCAAAAATTTTTTATTATCGATTTTTAAAACATTACTTGAATCTATGACACTTAAAAGATATATTAAATCACTGTTTAAATCTTTAAATTCGGTTTTAAGTTGTTTGTTACGGTTTTTTATTTTCATTATTTTATTATTCAAAGAATTTATTTTTCTGATTTTTTTCAAAATATTTATTTTTTCTCTAAATAAAACCGACTCTTTTTTGTCAAAATAGTCATTTAAATAATATATGGCAATAAAACAGACAATTAACACACTTAAAACAAGCATAACAGTATTTTTGGTATCCAGATTTTCAAAATATTCAGTTATTTTATTCATAATTAAAACTCACTTTTGAAATATAAGAATTTTTTTCATTTGATATAAACGAAGAATTTACATTTTTAAATCCATAACCTATCAAATCATTCATAAAAGAGGTGACTTCTTGTGTATTATCATAATTAGAAACAATAATTACCGTAATAAAATTATCTTTTTTTGAAATTTTTTCCGCTTTTAAGGAATGTTTTTTCATGCTTTTTGAAATTTTTGCAAGAATATTGTAAAAAAGAGGCTGTTTAGATTTTTGATATAAAATATCAGTTTTTAAAGACACTTCATTTATTTGTTTTTTAACATTTTTTATTTTATCTAAAAGCAGAGCGTTTTCTTTTTTATATATTTTAACGGCTTTTAAAGTGGTTTCGTATCTTTTTTTAATTAATGAAAATTTTTTTTGCAAAATTCTTAGCTCATTTTGTTGCTTTAAGAGAGAATAACTCTTATACAAACCATATCCCGCGGTTAAAACAAAAGCAAAAATTAAAAATATAAAAAATTTACCGGCTTTTGTCGTTATAAAAACAGGCGGTTTTACAAAAACGGATAAATTTATATTATCGTCGCTGTAATGCTTTGCATTAAAAAAAGTAATCAAATACTCCAAATGATCATACTCCGTTTTTAAAGCACTTTTTTTAAATTCTATACCGTTTAAACTCCAATAATTTTCATATTGTTTAAAAATATCTTTTATTTCAAAAGGAGAATAAAAAACAATTCTTTCAAATTTAGGTATTTGATATTCGTTTGAGGAAAAATTTATAATATTAAAAACTTTTAAAAAAAATTCGTTAAAAAATTTATCTATAATATAAAATTCGCTCTCATCTTCATAACTGCTGATATCAAAACCTTTTTGATTTAAAATTTCAATGACTTCCTCTTCGCTTTTTTCCAAAAGTTTACTTAAAGTATTCAATTTACTTAAAGATTTATGAAAAAGATATCGACCACCGCTATAACATGTCAAAAATGCTTCATTTTGGCTAAAATATATAAAAATATCGTTTTTAGGCTCCGTTTTGGTAAGGTTATAATATTCTTTCCATCCCAAAAAAGAAGGGGATACAAAATCAATATATTTATATATTTTTAAAATATCTTTTAAATTTTTTTCCAATTCTTTCGTATCGATTAAAACAGCTTCTATTATTACGTTATTTTCCTGTTCAATTTTTAAAAACACACTTTTATATTCTTTATTTATATCGATTCCGGGGTATGAATAGATATATTTTTCCATTTCAAGAAACATTTCTTCTTCACTTAAATGCATATCGAATTTTTTTGTAATAGAAAAAAGATGCTTAGGATGCAAAAAAGAAGTAATTATGCCTTTTTCTTTTGAAAGTTCTTTTTTAATGACTTTTCCGTTTTCATACACATATTGATATTGTGTTGTTGCGTTAATTACTTTCACTCTACATATCCTGTTAATTTGTGAATTAATATATCTTGTTCGTCATTTTTATATTTTAATATAATTTTAATATTTTCATTTAAGAGATTATTATCTTTATCATCCACCGAATCTTTAAAAGGTCTGCCGAATTTATCAAAACAGACCGTATCCACATCAGAAGAAATATCAGCTTTAAAAAAATATTTTATTTTTGAAGCATTTTCTTCACTGTTTAAACTATCTGTATTAAAGGTGATGCAAACTCTTTTTTTATCATTTTCATCACTCATATTGGCTTCATAACTTAATGCATTTGTAATTTTCATATTTATTAGATTTTTGAGAGCTTTTGTATTATCACTAAGTGTATTATCCGGAATAAAAGAAAGTCCCACAAAAGTTAGTAATCCCATAAGTACAATTACAAAAATGAGTTCAATCATTGTAAACCCTTTCATTCAAAGCCTTTGAAGAGTTATTTTTGAAAGTTTCACATTGTCTTTTTTACTTGTAACGATTACTTTAAGCAAAACATATCCGTTTGAAAAAGGCGTTTGAATAATTTTTTTATTCTCACAAACACAATCTCCATAACAATAATATCTCAAAACATCAACATTGCAAGAAAATCGTTTTTTTTCATCATTAAAAACAATGTGTTGCAAACAATCGTTATTTTTATTTCTATCATATCCTTCTATCGCCAAAACAGTATTTTCCAAACAGCTTTGCATAAAAAGCTCTCCTCTTTGAATTGCATAACTTACAGTTGTGTGTTTTTGTGAAACAAAAGCAATTTTTGCTATAAAAACCATCATTGTCGATATCAAAATAAGAATTATAAGCGCCCATAAAAGTCCTATTCCTTCTCTCAAAATACAACCTTTTGTTTTGACACTTTTATCACAATTCCTCCTCTTTTATAAAGCGACTTAAAAAATATTTCAAGATGATTATTTACAGCCTGTATATGAAATCCGGCAATATGTCCGCTTAATATTTCCACTCTTCCGCTCCCTCCATCACCACAAAAACTCTCACCCTTCCAAGGTCTGTAATCATAAAACAAAAGTAAATCGTCATTTTTCAAATCCGAATAATTATATTCACTGCAATTCCAATTATCGGCATTTAAATCTTTTTTTAAAGCAACTGCATATGCACTGTCTACAAGATAAAATTTTTCATAAATTCTTGCATGAGTTATATCTGAACCATCTGAATTTTTTAGCGAAAGATTCGCATCATTATCGCTTACATTATAATCGTCTATTATATAAATATATTTAGCTTTTCCCCCATGCCAACCAAACGAATCGTTATAATCGCCCTCACTTTCTTCTTCACCTCTGTCAAAACTGCCAGCAAAAATTATTCCCGTTATATCTTTAAAATCTTTATCGGTATGGAATTTATTTTGTTCCACTTCGTCTATAAAGCTGGCATTGAAATCAACAGCTTTTAAAACCGGCCTGTTACTTGCATATAAATCTGCAAAACCGCTGAAATTAATATCTTTATAAATATCCGCGCTGTATCCTATCCACTCAAATACTGTAAAATTTTCATCATCGCCTATATCATCAAGAGCTTTATACTCACCGTTTGAAGGATTATAACCTATTGCTGATAAAGGCACCCTGTAATAGAGCATATTAGCAAGTTTATCAATGGTTTGTTCGGTATTGAAAGAAAGTTCAAGATATTTTGCAGCAATAAAATTTCTTTTATATATTTTGGAAGTTACTAAAAGACCTCCCGTTATTATAAAACTCAAAATCACAATAACAAAAATCATCTCTATCATCGTAAATGATTTTTTTACCATTTGATACTCTTTATAACCGCATGACCTATATTTGAACTGTAATAATATATTGAAGAAATTGTAGAATTATTATCAAGAATTTTTACATAAATTCGTTTTATCTGAGATTTATTGTTATCACTTCTATTTGTAAAATTGTATTCAAGTATTTTGTCATTATATGTATTTTCATTCCAGTTATCGGTATATCCCGCTTTTACTTCAATGGTATATTTTTTATGACCGCTATAAATATCATATTTTAATCCATCATAATCATCTATATCATCTCTTGGAGGTTCATTCACATCAAGCCCTATATCACTCTCATTAATTTTATTAAAACAGTTTCTATCTCCTGAAAATCCACCTATTCTATACCCTGTTGAAGTATTGCATTCAAGTGCATTTGTTCCGCTTAATAAAACATCGTCGTATTTAGTATTCTCTTCATCGTATTCTTTGATAACAATATCCATAATCTGCGAATACATATTAAAAAGTGCATCTTCTTTGGAAGTAAAGGAGAGGGATTTGTTTGAGATTTGAAAAATTTTGGGAATAACCATAAAAACAAAAGCAATTATTACAATTGTAAAAATAAGTTCTATTAAAGTTAAACCTTTTTTAATATTTCATCCTTCGGAACTTTTTTGTGAAATCAACACATCTTCAATTACCTCATCAAGGTCCCCATCAAGTATATCGTCAACTTTTGAATAAGCTTTATTGCTTCTTACGTCTTTTACCTGCTGATACGGGAAAAGTACATAACTTCTTATCTGATGCCCCCATCCCATTTCGTCTTTTGGTTTACCCTCTTCTTCGGCTCTTCTTTTTTCAAGTTCCAGCTCGTAAAGTTTTGATTTGAGCATTTTAAAAGCCATATCTTTGTTTTTATGCTGAGACCTGTCATTTTGACAGCTGACCACTATGCCTGTGGGAATATGTGTAATTCTTACGGCACTTTCCGTTTTATTGACGTGTTGACCTCCCGCACCACTTGCACGGTATACGTCTATTCTTATATCTTTCGGGTCTATTTCTATTTCAATATCTTCATCAATCTCAGGCGAAACCTGAACTGATGCAAATGAGGTATGGCGTCTTCCAGCACTGTCAAACGGTGAAACTCTTACAAGTCTGTGAATTCCGTTTTCAACTTTTAGATACCCGTAAGCATTTTCGCCTTTGACTATAAAAGTAACATCCTTAATCCCCGCTTCCTCACCGGCCTGATAATCAACAACATCGACTTTCCAGCCTCTCCTTTCGGCAAATCTGAGATACATTCTGTATAAAATACTCGCCCAGTCGTGAGATTCTGTACCACCGGCTCCCGGGTGAATTGTAACAATTGCGTTTTTTTCGTCATTTTCATCGCTTAACATAACTTCAATTTCAAGGTCTCTAATTGTTTTTGAAAGATTTTCAACATCGTTAAAAACTTCGTTTAATGTTTCTTCATCTTCTTCCGCACTTGCTAATTCGTACATATCTTTATTATCTTCCAAAGCCTGTTTTGCTTTTTGGTATTTATTCAGTTTTCTTAAAATAATATTTTTCTCTTTTTGAATTTTTGCAGATTTTTTAGGGTCATTCCAAAAACTTGGATCATTTTCCATCTCTTCAATCTCTTTGAGTCTTTTTTCAAGTTCATCAGGCTTTAAAATTGATTCGATATTTTGAAGTTTATTTTCCAAATCTTTTATTAATTCAGTGTATTCAAATGCATCCATTCGATTCCTTTTATAAAAATTACGTTTTATTTGTTAAAATTCTATCAAAATTTACCAAAAGGTAATAAATGGAAATTTTAAAAACCCCCAAAGAAGTTAGGGAGTATAGAAGTTCAATAAAAGGAAGTGTAGGATTTGTACCGACAATGGGTGCGCTTCATGAAGGACATCTTACACTCATAAAAAAAGCGAGAGAAGAAAACGATTATGTAATCGTATCAATTTTTGTAAATCCTACGCAGTTTCTGCCGGGGGAAGATCTGGATAAATACCCAAGAAGACTTCAAGCCGATTTTGAAATATGCAAACGAGCAGGTGTGGATGCGGTATTTACGCCAAATGCTGAAAATATGTACAATGAAGATGAAATTTTAATAAAAGCACCAAAAATAAAAGGCTATATTTTAGAAGGTTTTTTCAGACCCGGACATTTTGACGGTGTATTACAGGTTGTCAATAAACTTTTTAATATTACAAAACCAACCCGTGCATATTTTGGCAAAAAAGACGCTCAGCAGTTATATTTGATAAACCAGATGGTAAAAAATTTCTTTTTTGAGCTTGAAATAATTCCTGTTGATACCGTAAGGGAAAAAGACGGCTTAGCTCTTTCAAGCAGAAACGTGTACCTTTCACCTGATGAAAGACAAAGAGCCCTTAGTATCTCAAAAGCCCTAAAAAAAGCAGCTAAACTTTCAGCCGCAACACAAAATATTGAAGAAATTAAAAAAGAAATGATTCGAATTTTAGATGTGGACAAACTTCAATATATCGCTTTTGTCGATAGGGATTTTAATTATATTGACAAAATCATACCAGATAATACAATTATTTTAATAGCAGCATACGTGGGTAAAACCAGACTTATTGATAATATCTGGATTTAAGGGAAAAAAATGAAAAAAATTTTAATATTTTTAACGATAACATTATCTTTTGCTTCTATTATAGACACATACAGATATGAAGGTATTAAACCGACTATCAAAGAAATCGAAAAAACCATTCAATCAAAAAACTATTGGCTAAACAGAATTAAAAACATCAATGTAAAATACGGATATTATGAAAACGATTCATTTATACTCCTTTGTAATAAAACCACAAGAAATTTGAAAGTATTAAAATATAACAATGGAAAAATCACTCAACTGATTCAATTTAATAATCTTATTGTCGGAAAACCGGGACAAAAACAAAAAGAAGGAGATTTGAAAACACCTATTGGAGTATATTCTCTCAAATACAAAATAAAACCTAAAAATACATTTTACGGACCTCTTGCGTTTGTAACATCATATCCCAATCTTTATGACCAACTCCATCACCGTGACGGACACGGTATATGGATACACGGAAAACCGCTTGACGGGAAAAGCAGACCTGATTTAAGCAAAGGATGTATCGTTTTAAATAACGATGATTTAAAAAAACTTGCTGAAATTATAAATTATCAAAAAACAGTATTACAAATCTATGAAAAACCGGTATATGCTTCAAAAGAAGATATCGCTTCTATTCTTTCAATGCTTTACAAATGGAGAGATGCTTGGAGAAAAAGTGATTTAAATAAATATATTTCATTTTATGACAAAAATTTCCACCGTGCAAACGGATATAATCTGAAACGTTTTATAGAATACAAAAAAAGAGTATTCGCAAACAAAAAACATCAAAAAATTACAATATTTTTTAAAGATATAAGAATTATCCCTTATCAAAATCCAAAAGACGAAAAAATATACAGAGTATCGTTTTATGAAGCATATAACTCCCCTACTTATACATTCAAAGGTAATAAAGAAATTTTCGTAAAAAAAGAAGGAAACGACTTTAAAATTTTTATAGAAAAATAACTATCTAAAAAGTTTCACCCCTTTTTTATTTATGCCAGAAGAATTAACATCCGCTTTTGTTCCATTCGTGTCACCGCTTATTACTCCGTTTTCATTTTCACCGCTTTTCCAAGTTATACTAAAACAAAAATGCTCCGCACAACTGCTGTCTTTTGAAATGTTGTATTCTTTGCCGAATTTAGAATACCAAAGATGAGAAGCATTCGAATCAATAATATGCACTACCGCAAATTTTACACTTTCATCATTTCTTTTTATATGCAAATTTAAAGAGTCGTTTATATCATTAACATCTACATCCACCGAATCTATTACATCATCATTATAAACATATCCTTTTGTTACTACAAAATTGGAAATATTTGCATCTTTTTGTTTATTCAAAGTATTTAGATACCAGTTTATGATTATTTCTTTGGTATTTGAAGGAAGATATGTATCACTGCCGTTAGTACCGAATAAAGTAATTTTATGAGAAATATTAAAATCGTCTTTAACGGTTATGATGTCATTCATATTTATAAATCCGTAATAAAAAAGTGCGCTTCCATTTATATCGGCATAAGTTTCATTTACATCGCTGTTATTTATCTCTGCACCACTTATATTGTATTCAAACGGACTTTCGGGAGTTGAAATGTTTTTTTCAAAATTAATATGAATTTTTATATAAGCGCTTCCGTTATGTTCGGTGGTAAAATTACTTTCATCAATTGTAAAATTTATATCGCTGTTTTTATAAATCCCACTTGTGGATTTTTCATAAAAAACTTTATAAATTACATCTTTTGATAAATTTTCATCGTGTCTGAAAATTTTAGGTGTTAAATTGACATCAACATCTTTTGCATAGCATTTTGTATTATAATTTTTTGTAGTATCATTTTGTTCGTTTTGTGAGGTTATATTTAAATCAATCAATGAATAAATACTTAAATTGTTATCAAGATAAGTAAAATTTTCATCGAAATTACTCACATTTATATCCGCATAAAAATGATGAGGTATAAAAGTTACCGTTTTGGTAACAGGAGTTATAAATCTTTCATCATCAGGTGTGTCATCAGCATCTATTTTTGCAAATTCACTGCCATTTATCTCTTTTATAGTAACATTCAATTCACCGACTTCATTATATTTGAATGTTGCATTCGCTTCACCGTCTGCAAAATCTTCTCCGTCAATCAAATCAAGTTTCCCGTTATCACAACCGCTTTTTGTAATATTATATTCCACTTTTGTTGAATTATCATCCGTATGAAGTGTTTCGTTGTAATCTTTTGAAGAATTGCCAGAATAATCAAGAGCAAGTATTGTCAAATTAAATTCACTTCCTGCTTTAACTTTATCTGGAATATTGGTAATATCAAATTTATCAGGTCTAATGGCAAAATCATCACTTGAATTGGCATCTTGTTCGTCTTCATCGCTGTCTTTTTGTTTTCCTTTTATATAAACTTGAATACAATGTACTGCTTTATCAATTTTTATATTACTTATTTCCACTTCACCGCTGTCATTTGTATCTGGACAAACAGTTGAAGTGGAATCATCACAAATCACTACATTTTCATAATTATCTCCACTGCAAACACTGCCGTTACCCTCAGTATAAAAATTAAATACCACCTTTGTGATATTGGCATCTTTCGAATCACCTGAATCGGCATCTTTTGAAAGAATATAGACATCAAAAGATTTATTTACTATTTGAGTGGTTACATTATTATCCCAATCTTCACTTGCATCATTATTTGTAATTTCACTTACCGCATTAAAAGAATAATTTACATTTCCTACATTACAACTATCCAACGGATTATTATCATATACCGGTATATCAGGGATTTCATAATCACCGCTTCCATCCCAGTCATTATAATAGTTTTTATCAAATGTGGCGTTTTCATCTCTATTGAAGGCATTTTTATCTTGCCCGCTTTCAAAACAGTTATTAGTTACATAATATCCGATTGAATCGTCATCTTCAAGCAGATATAAACCTCTTTGATTTGCATTTTTTATTATATTGCTCTGTATTGTTCCCGGATTTGTACCGTTTTTTATATAAACTCCGTAATCACCCGGATTTTCAATACGATTGTTTTTTAAATCCACTTTGTCTTTATTATTGTTTATAAAAAGCCCGTTATTTGCCGTATCATGAATATAACTGTTTTCAATATCAACATAATTGGAATTGTTTATATATATACCGTCAGAATTCACCGCTTTACATTCACAATTATCCATCAATAAATCGTCATATATATTATTTAGATAAACTGCATCACTGTTATTTGAAATAAAAACCGAATCTTTTAATCTTAATCCGTCATAAGAATTATTTACGTACAACGCTTCTTCATCACTTTGAATATTTACATCACTTACATTTGAATCATAAATATCATTTAAATATAACCCATCTCCTTTTGAATCGATTTTAATATCTTCTATTAAAAATTTGGTTCCCTGGTCAATATCAAGTGCCGTATCGGTATCATTTTGTATAATATGAAAGTTCTTTAATATAACATTTTCCAAATCACCGTTAGTATATAAAACTTCTCCGTCATTACCGCTTATATTGACATCATCAGGCGAATCGCCAACCCCTTCCATAGTAATGTTAACATCTATTTCAAGTTTACTTTCATCATATTCTCCCGAACAGATTTTTACCGTATCACCGTCACTTGAATGTGCCAAAGCGTCTTTTATATTGTTTGTTATATAATCACCGTCTTCACAATGCTGATAATTATGTGCCGCATCATAATTTATATCCACGACAACTGTTGAAGAATACAACAAATCGAAAATTATTATAAAAAAAAGTATTCTTTTTATCATTTATTATCCCAATTGAAATTTAATTCCCCCATAAAACAGTATCACCCCAAGCAGCAATGAAGCGGCTATACTTTTCCATCCTTTTAGTTTTTTAAAAGAAAGATAATACAAATAAATTATAAACAGCTGAAAAAGTACAAAAAAGACATATTTCCCAAAATAATTAAGCCCCGCTATCAATGTCATATCGATTTTATAAAGCCCTACAACCCCTAAAACCAAGCCTATAATAAACCCTATTTTTTTCACATAAAGCCTTTTTGCATTATTATATCATTTTTGATAAAATCGACTAAAAAAGGAAATAGTTGAGAAAACTCTATTTGGCATCTCTTGGATGTGTAAAAAATCTCGTTGATTCGGAAGTAATGCTAGCAAAACTAAAAGATTATGAAATCACTCAAAACCCAAATGAAGCGGATGTTTTGATAGTAAACACTTGCGGATTTATAAATTCTGCAAAAGAAGAATCCATTGAAACCATACTTGAACTTGCAAATGAAAAAAAACAAAATGCACTTTTAGCAGTAACTGGCTGTCTATCTGAGAGATATAAAGAGGCTCTTATAAATGAAATTCCAGAAGTTGACATATGGAGCGGAGTTGGGGATTTTGACAAAATTGACGAACTCATAAAAAAGGCCGAGAAAGAAAAAAAAGTCATTAAATTTTCACCAAAAGTCTATCTTATACATAATGAAAAAAGGGTTATTACAGGAAGCGCTTATCACGCTTATATCAAACTCAGTGAAGGTTGTAATCAAAAATGTGCATTTTGTGCAATTCCTAATTTTAAAGGCAGACTTAATTCGCGCCCTATTGAAGAAATAATTAAAGAGATAAAATATTTAAAATCATTAGGATATAAAGACTTTTCGCTTGCAAGTCAGGACAGCAGTTCGTATCTGAGAGACAAAGGTATTAAAGACGGACTTGAAAGACTTATTAATGAAATTGACAAAATTGAAGATATCAATGTAAGAATTTTATACCTATATCCAGCCACTACTACAAAAAGGCTTATAAGAAAAATATTTTCTTCAAAAAATGTAGTTAATTACTTTGATATGCCAATCCAGCATATCAGCCCAAAAATGCTGAAAATCATGAGAAGACCGGGAAGCGTAAAAAAATTAAAAGAGCTTTTATATCTAATGAGAGAGGAATTCAGCTTTGTTAGAACCTCCGTAATCGTAGGACATCCGGGAGAGAGTGAAGAAGATTTTGAAGAGCTTAAAAATTTTCTTGAAGAATATAAATTTGACAGGGTAAATGTTTTTGCATATTCCGATGAAGAAGACACTCCGGCTTTCAAAAGAAAAGACAAACTTCCACAAGAAATAATAGAAAAAAGAGCTGAAATTTTAGGAGAAGTTGTTAAAAAAACAACAACTGAAAGTCTTAAAAAGTATGTAGGAAAAACATGTGAAAGTTTTTTTGACGGACTTACACAAGATGGACTTTTTTATACCACCCGCCCGAAACTCTGGGCTCCGGAAATAGACGGAGATGTGCTTGTAAACGAAAGCGAAAAAGAAAATTTAAAAGTCGGGGATTTGGTAAAAGTCGATATTCAAGAACTTGCAGGAGATGAGTTAATCGGAAAAATTGTGATATAATTAAAAAGGTTAATATACAAAAGCGAGGTGAAAAATGTTTGCTATTATTGAAGTAAAAGATGAGAAAGAATTAAAAAATTTAAAGAATGTAAAAATTATCGAAACTTTAAATATTGAGACAATTAATCAAAACGATGAAGATTATAAATATTATGTGGAATATAAAAAAAATAAAAATAATAGTAAATTTTATTCGTTTAATGATGTTAAAAAGATGTTTGAATGAAAATAATTTTTGATGAAGAAGCTTTGAAAGACTTAAAAAAATTAGATAAACAAATTTCTAAATTTATTCTAAAAAAAATTGAGAGTCTAAAAAATTATCCGGTGGTAATTAATATAAAAAAGCTCAAAAACTTCTATCCTCCTTATAGATACAGAATTAATGATTACAGGATTTTATTTGATATTGAAGACAATACAATAATAATTTTCAAAATAGTTCACAGAAAAGATGCATACTAAAAATCTTTTAGCATTCTCCGCAGGAGTGGATTCTACCGCTTTATTTTTTTATCTGCTTGATAAAAACATTCCTTTTGATATGGCCATTGTCAATTACCATACAAGAGAGACAAGTAACGCGGAAGTGGAATATGCCAAAAATTTAGCAAAAAAATACAATAAAAAAATTTTTGTTAAAGAGTGCTTTTTAGATAAATTCTCAGAAAAAACCGCAAGGGATTGCAGATATAAATTTTTTGAGGAGATAATTAAGC
>JALVVX010000018.1:0-46035 GCA_027038555.1 Nautiliaceae bacterium
AATACCATTTAATAGTTTTAACAATACCACTCTCAAAATTCTCATCAGCCTTCCAACCAAGCTCATTTTCTATTTTACTTGCATCTATTGCATATCTTCTATCATGCCCTGGTCTATCTTTTACAAAGGTTATTAAATCTTTGTAGCTTTCTTTTTCTCTTGGTTTTAATTCATCTAATATCTCACATATTTTATTTGCAATATATATATTTGTCCTCTCATTTCGTCCGCCAATATTATATGTTTCCCCGGCTTTTCCTTTATGATACGCTAAATCTATTCCTTTGCAGTGGTCTAATACATATAGCCAATCTCTTATATTTTTACCATCTCCATATATTGGAATTGGATTTTCATTTAGAGCATTTCTTATTATTGTAGGTATTAGTTTTTCATCATGCTGTTTTGGTCCATAGTTGTTTGAGCAATTTGTAATAATTGTATTTAAACCATAGGTATGATGATAGCTTCTAACTATCATATCAGAGCTTGCTTTACTCGCACTGTATGGTGAATTTGGAGCATAAGGTGTCTCTTCTGTAAAAAGTATATTTGGATCTTCTGGCAAAGTTCCATATACTTCATCAGTTGAAATATGATGAAATCTGCATCCTTTATATTCATCTTTGTATTTAAAAGGCTCTTCCATCCAATAATTCTTTGCTACATCTATTAACGTATATGTTCCATTTACATTTGTCTCAACAAATACTCCTGGATTTTTTATTGAATTATCCACATGACTTTCAGCTGCAAAATGAATAACACCTTTTACATCATACTCTTTAAAAATATATTCAACAAGCTCTCTATTACAGATATTCCCTTTTATAAATTTATATCTTGGATTATTTTCTACTTCTTTTAAATTTTCTAAATTCCCTGCATAAGTTAAAGCATCTAAATTAACAATATTATATTCTGGATACTTTTTTAAAAAATATGGAATAAAATTACTTCCTATAAATCCTGCTCCACCTGTTACTAAAATAGTTTTATTCATCTATTTCCTTTAAACAATTTTTTAAAGAATCTATCCAATAAGGGATTTTTATATTAAACTCTTTTTTTATTTTATTCTTATTAAGAACTGAATAGTGTGGTCTTTTTGCTGGTGTAGGATAATCTTTTGTTTCAATTGGATTTATTTTTATATCAATATCTTTTATTTCAAATATACTTTTTGCAAAATCATACCAACTACAAACTCCTTCATTGCTAAAATGAAAAATTTCAGCTTTAAAACTATTTAATTTTTCATAATGTTTATCTACTATTTCTAAAATAGTTTTTGCTAAATCTTTTGCATATGTAGGTGTTCCTACCTGGTCAAACACTACTCCAAGTTCACCTCTACTTTTAAGCCTTAACATAGTTTTTACAAAATTATGCCCAAAACTGCTATATACCCAAGAAGTTCTTATTATTATTCCCTTTGCATTTGAATTTTTAAAAACCTCTTCACCTTTTAGCTTTGTAAGTCCATAAACACCTTGTGGATTTGTTTTATCTTCTTCAATGTATGGTTTATAATTTTTTCCATCAAACACATAATCAGTTGAAATATGAATTAAAGGAATTTCTTTTTGTTTAGAAATATCAGTTAAATACTTTACTGCTTTATGATTTATCAAATCTGCAAGCTCTTTTTCACTCTCAGCTTTATCAACTGCTGTATATGCAGCACAGTTTATTACTAAATTAATTTTATTTTCAGTTACAAAAGTTTTTATTTTCTCTTTATTTGTAATATCAAGTTCTTCTTTATCAGTAAAGTAAAAGTTATAAGGATAATTTTTTGATAAAACTCTTATTTCACTTCCAAGCTGACCATTTGCACCTGTAACTAATATATTCACTTTACATCCTCATACAAATCTTCATATTTAAATATTTCAGCATCTTTTAAAAATGGTGCATTTTTATCTTTATCAGATGCAATTATTTCTTCTTTTGGAAAATTCCAGTTGATATTTATATCAGGGTCATCAAATCTTATATTTCTATCATATTCTGGAGCATAATAATTATCTACTTTATAAGTAAAAATTGCTTCATCACTTAAAACTAAAAATCCATGAGCAAACCCTCTTGGAATAAAAAGCTGCCTTTTATTCTCTTCACTAAGTTCAACTGCTACATATTTTCCAAATGTAGGAGAGTTTTTTCTTATATCTACTGCTACATCTAAAACTTTACCTTTTATAACTCTTACAAGTTTACTTTGTGCAAAAGGTGGCAATTGATAATGAAGCCCTCTAAAAACCCCTCTTTTACTTTTAGATTCATTATCTTGAATAAAATTTATTTTTCTTATATTTTTTTCAAATAAATCCTGCCTAAAAGTCTCCATAAAATAACCTCTATCATCTCCAAATACTTTTGGCTCTATTATTACAACTTCTGGAATATCAGTTTTTATAAACTTCATTTATTATCCTTCAAATAACTATCTTCTAAAATTTTTAATAGATACTTTCCATATCCTGTTTTTTTAAGAGATTCTCCAATTTTCTTTAATTCATCTTTACTAATCCATCCATTCAGATATGCAATCTCTTCCAAACAAGCTATTTTAAGTCCTGTTCTTTTTTCTATTGTTCTTATAAAATTTGCCGCATCAAGCAAACTATCATGAGTCCCTGTATCAAACCATGCATACCCTCTTCCTAGAAGTTCTACTTTTAATCTATTTTCTCTTAAATACATCTCATTAATACTTGTAATTTCAAGCTCCCCTCTATCACTTGGTTTTACTTTTTTTGCCTTTTCTACCACATCATTTGGATAAAAATAAAGTCCCACTACTGCATAATTACTTTTTGGTTTCTTTGGTTTTTCTTCTATTGATATTACTTTTCCACTTTCATCAAATTCTACTACCCCATATCTTTCTGGATCATTTACATAATATCCAAACACTGTCGCACAATTCTCTTTTTTTACATTTTCTATGCTATTTTTAAATAAATCAATAATATCATGACCATAAAATATATTATCCCCAAGCACCAAACATACATCTTTATCTTCTATAAAATCTTCCCCTATTATAAATGCTTCTGCTAAACCTTTTGGCTTTTCTTGTATCTTATATTCTATATTAAGCCCTAATTGACTCCCATCTCCAAAAAGTCTCTTATAATTATCAATATACTCTGGATTTGATATTACCAATATATCCCTTATTCCACTTAGCATCAAAACACTTAAAGGATAATATATCATTGGCTTATCATAAAGAGGAAGTAGCTGTTTTGATATCCCCTTTGTTATCGGATATAACCTTGTCCCACTCCCTCCTGCTAAAATTATCCCTTTCATACTTTCTCCTTTTTATTTTACTATAAACCAAGGATTTAAAAGATTTAATTTATTATATTGCATAGGTAATTCATTTTCATAATTATATACTTTTTTACCACTTTTCCTAACAACAGCATCAGCAGCAGCAGTATCCCACTCCATTGTAGGAGCAAGACGCGGATAGATATCTGCTTTTCCTTCTGCTATGAGGCAGAGTTTAAGACTGCTTCCAATAGAAATAAATTCTTTCTGTTTATCTGTTTTTATATTATCTATAAATTCTTTTGTCTCTTCATTTAAATGGCTTCTGCTTGCAACAATTATAAATTTATTATCATCTCTTTTTACTGGAAGTTTTATTAATCCTTCTTTTTCTACCTTATAAGCATTTTCATTATCATTAAAATATACCCAATCTAATACCGGTGCATAAACAATCCCAAATATCGGCTCATTTTTATGAATTAACGCAATATTTACAGTAAATTCCCCATTTTTTTTGATAAACTCTTTTGTTCCATCAAGTGGGTCTATCATCCAAAAAAGTTCCCAATTCTTTCTCTCTTCATAAGGAATATTTCTTCCTTCTTCACTTAAAACTGGCAAATTATATTTTTTTAAACCTTCTACAATTATATTATGAGAAGCTTTATCTGCTTGTGTTAAAGGTGATTTATCATCTTTATATTCAATATTAAAATCTTTATTATAAATCTCTAAAATTCCATCTCCAGCTTTTTTTGCAATATTGATAATATCATCTATATTAAATTGAAAATTATTAATTTTAAAAATTTTACTATACATTTATATATCCTTTATCATTTAAATACTTTATTATTAAATCTACTGAGGAAACTATATCATTGTTTGTTGTATCTATATGAATATCTGGATTAGTTGGTTCTTCATATGGAGAATTTATTCCTGTAAACTCTTTTATCTCTCCATTTAATGCTTTTTTATAAAGTCCTTTTGGATCTCTTTTTATACACTCTTTTATAGGTGTATCAACAAACACTTCTATAAAATCTTCACCTATAATATCTCTTGCTTTTTCTCTATCTTTTTTAAATGGCGAAATAAATGCTGTAATAGTAATAATCCCTGCCTCTAAAAATAACTTTGCAACTTCACTAATTCTTCTTATATTTTCTTCTCTATCTTTTTCACTAAATCCTAAATCTGAATTAAGTCCGCTTCTTATATTGTCTCCATCAAGCAGATATGTATGATGTTTCATTTTATTAAGTCTATATTCTAGCTCATTTGCAATTGTACTTTTTCCGCTTCCAGATAGACCTGTTAGCCATATTACACATGATTTTTGATTTTTTATGTTTTCTCTGTCTTTTCTTTGTATTTTATGAGTTATTGGAATAATATTATCTCTTTTTTCGTCAAACTTATACATTTTTTACCTTATATAATATTTTTTTATATATTTCACAATCATATCCGCCGCTTCTTCTGGTGATAATTTTTCTGTATCAATCACAATTTCAGCATGTTTTGGTTCTTCATAAATATCACTAATACCTGTAAAATTTTTTATCTCACCTTTTAGAGCCTTTTCATAAACACCTTTATAATCTCTTTTTTTACAAGTCTCAACACTTGCTTTTATATATACCACAATATTATTTTTTACCATCTCTCTTATCATCTTTCTAGCTTCTCTATAAGGACTTACAAAGCTGCACACAGTTGAGACTGAGTTTTTTTGAAGTGTTTGAATCAAATGTCCTATTCTTTTTATATGCCTAAGTCTCTCTTCTCTTGTGTATCCTGCTTCTGGAAAAAGCTCTCTTACATCCTTAGAGTCAATTCTTTCAATTGGAATATCTAGTTTTTTTAATTTCTCATATACTAAATCCGCAATGGTAGTTTTACCGCTAAGAGGGAGTCCTGTAAACCATAAATTAAACGGTTCAATCCTTTTTCTCCCCCATCTAACCTTTTGCCATACTTTCTCATGTCCCCAGTAAAGCCCAACTTTCGCAACAGTTTCAAGCAGTCCTGTTGCTATTGCAAGTTCTACATTTCCAAAAAATACATAAACTATTCCCATAGTAGTACTTGTAGCAACAATTCTCCAACTTATTCCTTTTACGATTGAACGGATATTTGTCTCTTTATACAAGTTTAGCCTTTAATAGTTTTAGATAATTTTAAATAGAATTAATAGAATCGATAGAATCTATTAATTCTATTCTATTGATTCTTTGATTTCCATTGATTCTATCTCTTCTATTGCTTTACATCCCCACTCAGGAAACTGCTCTCTTATAAATTTATTAAGCGCAATTTCACTTTCGGTATAGACTCTTTTTTTTCTTCTTTTTGTAGCTTCACCTACTATCATTCCAGCTGCTACTGTATTATTTGTAATTTTATCTATTAAAATAAATGCTCCACTCCCTTTATTTTCTTCATATAAATCAAACGCTATTTTTTCATCCAAATCAATTTGAACTCTTGCTATATCATTTAAATTTAATGTTTTAGCTTCTACTTTATCAAGAGTATTTACATCTTTTTTAAATAAAATTTTAGAGATTCTACTATTTGTCTCTTTTGTATAAATTTTTAGATAATAATCTCTATTTTTAAGTCCATCTTCATCAAGCCATACAATCATTGCTTCAAAGCTGTCATTAAATTTTGGCACTATTTCATCATCTTTTATTATTAAATCTCCTCTGCTTATATCAATCTCATCATTTAATGTCAAAGTAACAGCCATAGGAGCAAATGCATTATTTAATAGTTTTTCTTCTTGTTTAACCTCTTTTTCAGGATTAACAGGTGGAACTATCTCTTTTATGGTAGAAGTTTTAAGTGAAGGATATACTTTTATTTTATCACCTACATTTATCTCTCCACTACTAATAGTCCCAGCAAATCCTCTAAAATCAAGGTTTGGTCTATTTACATATTGCACAGGAAATCTAAATGCATTAAATTCATTTCTTAAAATCTCAATCTCTTCTAAATATCTAAGAAGCGGTTTTCCTTTATACCAAGGCATATTGTCTGATTTCTCAACTACATTATCACCTTTTAGGGCACTTATTGGAATAAATTCAATCTCATATTTCATTGTTTTATATGGAAGTGAAGTTCTAAGTTTTTCAAACATATTTTCATAATCTTTTTTAATTTTTTCAAATACATCTTTTGAATAATCTACTAAATCCATTTTATTAATTGCCACTACTATATTTTGAATTCCAAGTAAAGTTACCAAAAAAGAGTGTCTGATAGTCTGAGTCAATACTCCCTTTCTTGCATCTATTAAAATTACTGCAAGCTCTGAATTACTTGCTCCTGTTACCATATTTCTTGTATATTGCTCATGCCCCGGTGTATCTGCTATAATAAATTTTCTTTTATCTGTTGAAAAAAATCTATAAGCTACATCAATAGTAATTCCCTGCTCTCTTTCGCTTTGTAATCCATCTACTAATAGTGCAAAATCTATCTCTTCATCAGTTGTCCCATATTTTTTACTCTCTTGTTTTGCTTGTGCAAGCTGGTCTTCAAATAGTATCTTTGAATCATATAAAAGTCTTCCGATAAGGGTTGATTTTCCATCATCCACACTCCCACACGTCAGAAGTTTTAGCATATCTTTATTTTCATGTTCTTTTAGATAATTTACAATATTGCCTGCTTTATACTCATTACTCATTTAAAACCCTTTTTATCATTTTTATATTAGAAATAACCTTCTATTTTTTTCTTCTCCATACTTCCTTCTTGGTCTTTATCAATAAGTCTGCCTTCTCTTTCACTTGTTTTAGATAAAAGCATCTCTTCTATTATCTTTTCAAGTGTATTGGCATGTGATGGAATTGCACCTGTTAGAGGGTAACATCCAAGTGTTCTAAATCTCACCCACTCTTTTTTTGCTTTTTTTCTAAGCTCTTCTGGCATTCTATCATCATCTACTAAAATTTTAGCCCCTTCATATTCTACTACTTCTCTTTCTTTTGCAAAATAAAGAGGAACGATTGGAATTTGTTCTAAATAGATATATTGCCAAATATCAAGCTCTGTCCAGTTACTAAGAGGGAAAACCCTTACACTCTCACTTTTATTTATGTGAGTGTTGTATAAATTCCAAAGTTCTGGTCTTTGATTTTTAGGGTCCCATCTGTGATTTTTATCCCTAAAAGAAAATATTCTCTCTTTTGCTCTACTCTTTTCCTCATCTCTTCTAGCTCCGCCTATTACTGCATCAAATCCCCATTTGTTAAGAGCCTGTTTTAGTGCTTGAGTCTTCATTATATCTGTATGAACTTTACTTCCATGAATAAAAGGATTGATATTCATCTCAATCCCTTCTGGATTTGTATATACTAAAAGCTCTACTCCAAGCTCTTTTACTCTTTTATCTCTAAATTCTATCATCTCCCTAAATTTCCATAATGTATCTACATGAAGTAAAGGAAATGGTGGCTTTGCTGGATAAAATGCTTTCATTGCTAAATGAAGCATTACAGAACTGTCCTTTCCTATACTATACATCATTACCGGATTGCTAAAACTTGCCGCAACTTCTCTTAATATATATATACTCTCCGCTTCTAGCTGTTTTAGATGAGTTAATCTTTTCTTATTTAGCATTTGGGTCCTTTTGGTTAATATATTTTAAATTAACTTTATGTGTAATTATATTATTTTTAAATATAACCTTATAAGAATTATCAAAAATAATATCTGTGTAATTTATATCGTTTTTTTTAACAGGGTAATAAAAAATATTATCTTTTACTATTGAGTTATATACATTTTTTAAAAAAACATACACATATTCTTTACTTCGTCTATTTCTATATATTAAATTATTTTTAATTATTAAAAATTTTTTATTAATAACTTTAATTCCATATTTTAACGAGTTAATATGATTATTTACTATAAATCCTTCCGGTTCAATAGACTTTAAATCAATATTTATTCCAATAAATGTATTAACAAATTTAGAAAATGAAATAAATATTCCTTCAGGCCCAGGAATTTTATTAGAAACAAAATTTAATCCTATTTTACTAGACCAACATCTAGAATTTAATATCGTTGGTGAATATGTGTTTTTTAAATTAAAGCATACATCCATAGAAAAATTACTATTTTTTTTAGCTTTTGGCCCAAAAAAACCTGTAATAAACACATTTTGTATTAAAGGTCTCCAAGCTCCATTAATATCAATTGCTTTTTTAAAAAAAAATTTCTTATTATTATTTAAAGTATTTATATAAATATTTTTTATAATAATATTCCGTTTATGCTGATTACCTCCATATGGTTGTTTAAAATAAATTGAATAAGAAATCTGTCTTTCACTTGCATGTATACTAAAATTACTTATTTCAACAGTATGATTTCTTTTATTAGAAATAAATTTAAACCCACCTTCTTTATTTTTAATAATAAAATTTGTAACTCCTATACCTGCACCTGTAATTTTAATACCTTCAAATTTAGATAAATTAAAAAATAGAGGGGTTTTTAATATATATGTACGAGGAAAAAATTTTATAAAAATATATTTACATTTTGTTTCTTTTAAAAATTTATTCAACCCATTCAAAGATATAGACATATAACTACAATTATATGCTTTAATTATAGATATACAACAAAAAATAAAAAATAATAATTTCATACTTAAAAATTTTTCCATTTCTCTTTATAATTAATACCTAATGCTTCTAAATCTTTTATTTCTTCATATAACTCATCCTTAAATAAATTATCGAAAAAATCAGGTTTTTGTAAACCTTTTGATTCATTTACTTTTTTAGTAAGTTGTTTTAAATCATATTTTCTCTCTTCAACATTTAAAAAATTTTCAATTTTATTAAGAAATTTTTGTGGGTCTAATTTAATGTCTTCAAAAAATAATATTAGTAATTGATTATTATTTAAATTCTTTTTTAATGTTCTAATTATTTTACTATATCTTGAATTTCTCCAAATATGCTCTTGCTTTCCAAATTCATAAAACTCTTTTTCTCCCCAACTTTTTGCCTCTTCAATTCTTCCATCAAGCATTAATTGGAATCTAATATGAGACCATAATCTATCTAATGGTTCTCTAATTACATAAATAACTTTTAAATTTTTAGCTACTGATTTCACATGATTCCATCCAATATCATCTAAATGAGCATATAAATTACTAAAATCAGCACAATATTTTTTATTCCCTCTTAGTGCAAAGTTATTTAAATACCAAAAGTCATCAATAGGATCTCTCAAATAATTTACCGACCAATATAATAATTTTCTCAAACTTTCTATGTTATGTCCTAATTTATCAACATAATTTTTTATTTTTTTGATTCTAAAATCATTACTTAAAGTAAATTTACTCATATCATCATGTAAATAGGCAAAATATCCCAATTCTTTTTCATAAGTAAAATATATATCAGGATGAGTTTTTAAATGATTAGTAATCCAAGTAGTACCAGCTTTCATAGCACCTACACCTAAAAATAAATTATTAATTAACATTTTATTTCTCCTTTAAAACATCAAACAAAATTTCCTTTAATTGTAAAGCTTGCTTATTAAAATCAAAAATTTTATTAGTATTCATATTTTTATAATTAGAAAAATCTTTTGTTAAAACTTTTTCAATAGCAATTTTTAATTTTTTGTAATCTCCATCCAATGGCAAAATTATACCATTTTTTTCTGGAATAATATCTTCTATAACCCCTCCTGCGTCAGTAGCAATAACAAAACAATCCCTTACTAAAGCTTCTCTTACAGTTAAACCAAAACTTTCTTTCCATTGAGATGGGAATAATAATACATCTACATCAGAAAAAAATTCATCAATTGTTTCTTGTGTATAAGCAGGAACAATTTTTAATTCTCCTTTTAATTTTGAATCATCAATTTTTACAGAAGAAAAACCTAAATTTAAAGTATTATCTACTATTTTTAAAATATAATTATTATTATCTATTTCTTCAAATGCTTTTATAATTAAATCTAAACCTTTTATTGGTCCAATTCCTCCAACAAAAGCAAATGTTGTTTTTTTATTTCTTTTTTTTACAAAATTTTTTCCAGGGAACTTAATTCCATTTTTATTAACCAACAATTTGTTTTTACAATCATCAGATAAATTTTTTGAATATAACTTCCTTTGAAATTCACTAGGAAATAAAATCTTATTAGCTTTACATAATTGTTTTTTTAAATAATCTGCTCTAAATTCAGTATCATAATAAACATTTATTTCATCTGCAATACTAGATACACATCCTCTACATATATCATACTCAATTTTCTCTTGCCAACAATATTTATCATATTTATTAATCATAAATTGCCTCTCACATATCCACCAATTATCATGAACAGTTACAACAAAAGGTATATTATAATATGTTAATACATTAAAAAAATCAGCCCCCATATTTTGTATACAGTGAATATGAGCAATATCAGGTTTAAATAATTTAATCCATTTTGAAACTTCATTTGTAAAATAAGGATTCATATAAGTATCTAATTTACCTAGATTATTTGGAATATTTATTCCTACTATATCTAAATTTTTTGCTTTATATCTAAGAGAATTATATTTTGGCATATGCTCATGATTTATTGATGTTATTACTAGTATTTCAAAATCATCTTTTAATCTTTTTGCTAACTCTTCTGCAACAATTGTAGCTCCTCCAAAACTTTTTGGAGCAAAAAATATATTAAATATCATTAATCTTTTTTTCATTTTATACCTTTACATATAATTTTTCAAATTATTGATAAAATTTTCTCCTATTTGATTAATACTAAACTCTCTATTTATTCTCATATAAGCATTTTCACTTAATTTTTTTCTTAATTTTTCATCTTCTATTAAAGTAGATAATTTTTTAAACCATTCGTCTTCTAAATTTGTTTCCACTAAAATAGAATCTTTACCTGATTCTAAAATAGAATAATCCCCAATTTTACTACATATTGAAGGAACTTTTACTAAAGCTGCATCTATAAATTTAATATTACTTTTTGTAGCATTAAAATCATTGAAAATTAAAGGTACTAAATTTATATCGCATTCATATAAATTATTTAACAAATATTTATAATCTCCTGCTGGTTTTATTTTTATATATTTAGAAAATTTTTTAAGTTCTTCTGGCAAACTTACATTACCAATTAGAACTAATTCTATTTTTTTTCTATATTTTATAAATAATCTTATTAAAACATTTTTTATTATTTCAAAATCTTTATTATGAGCCAATGAAGGAGTAGCATATACTAATTTTACATTTTCGTTCTTTTTCTTTTCATTTTTAATTATTTCTTTTGAAATTATATAACTTTCCTTATCTACTGCATTTCTACGAATTATTACATTAACATTATTGAATAATTTTTCTATATTTTCCTTTAATCCAGGTGTACTAACAATAAAATTATTAAAATTTAACATAGCCAATTTATATTTATTAGCATCTTTTATTACATTTTTTTTGATCTCTAAATCTAAATCATTAATATTCTCATTGTGTGTTACTACATCAATATCAAAAATAGGGTCATCTATATCATAAAAATAATCGATTCCTAATCTCATAATTTCTAATAAATAAACTTCTAACTCGACACCATAAGGAACTCTATAAAATACTACTAAATCAGAATATTGTAAAATCTCTAAACACCTCCAAAAATCATTATAACTTGATATAACAACATTAAAACCATTGTTTAAAAATATTTCTTTCATTTGATTAACTCTATATTTAGTACATTGAGGTAAAGATAATTCTGCTATTATTGCAACTGTCTTAAATTTAGAGTTATTATCTACATATTCTGTATTATTTAATAATTCTTCAAAAGGATAATACTTTAATACATCATTTTTAACTTTTAACAACTCTTCATTTTCCTCATTATTTTCACTAAAAGCAATATCGATGTTTTTTTTATTATTATTAATTACATTTATTTTTTTTATATTTCTCCATTCTCTTTTACCTTCAATAATTTCTTTATATCCATATAAACAAAAATGCTCAAATCCTGAATTAAATAAACCTTTTTTAACTGCTTCTTTAATATCAGGAAATTTTTTTAAATATTTTTCTTCATTAAAAAAATCATATTCTGGATGAAATTTCCTTTTTCCTACTCTTATCTCTTCTAATCCATATTTCTCCAAATGCTCCAATCCACTTTTATATACTCCTTTTTCAACAGCTTCTTTAACATCTGGATTGGCTTCTAAATATTTTTCTTCATCAAAATCATTTATTAAGTTTTTTTGATTTTTATTTATATTACTAGTTGATTTCTTTTTAAAAAATTCAAACATCCTCTCTCCTTAATTCATTAAATAGCATATCAACCCTTATAGCAGAATATCTCGGCCCCTTTTTCATTTCAAAATTATATATAGTTTCAAATAAGTTTTCAACAAATTTTTTTCTTGCAAATTTATATATAATTTGATCATTTTGTATAAGCGGTTGCAAAGCTTTTCTTATGTTTATATTATTAATATCTAGTCCATATCGGTTTTTAGTAATATTCTCTTTTTTATATTCAATAAGTTTAAAATTTTCTTTAATCGCAAGTAAAATCATAAACTCTTTTAATCTTTCAGTTATTCCAACGTAGTCAATTTTTTCTAAATTATTAAGAGCATTATTTAAATTTTGAGGTTTAATATATTCTACTCCCCCTCCTAAATAACGGGTCTGAGAATCATGAAAAAGCCAAATTTTATTATCTTCTAACCATTTTATTAAATTTTCTATCTCTTTTGGAGATGATAAGTCTGTATCTTTTAATTTTAAAGCTATTTCTTGTATTCTTTTGCTATGAGTATTAAATCTTTCTTTCTCAGTGGGTTCTGCTAATTCCCTTACAAAAGTTATATGAGATATGAGCTGCTCCATAGGAATTCTAAAAATAGATATAATTTTCCTATTTTGTAAATTTAATTTATTTAAAGCCATTGGAAAAGGAATGTGACCTGAAAAACAATCTAATGAGTCAATTTTTTTTATTTCATCCTCTTTTTGAATATTTATTCTTACTTCAATATGGTCTAAAAAACTTTTAAATTGAAAAGATAGAAATTTATTAAAAAAATTTCCAGCAGTTTTTGGAATATGTAAAAAAAAGTATTTATTCATTTATTTCCCTTAAACTAAAATCCTCTTTTGTTAAAGTTAAGTTTGGATTATAATATTTATCATTTAAAATATATTTTTCCCATTTATTTTTCATATATTCAACCTCTTTATTAAATCTTTTAATTTTCTCAGGACTATCTTCTTTACCTCTGCTTATTGATTCATAATGATAAGCTTCTACATAAGGGGTCCATAAATTTCTATATCCAGCATCTAATACTTTTAAGCAAAAATCTATATCATTAAAAGCAACTGCCAACTCTTCTTCAAATCCTCCAACTTCCTCAAAAATTTCTCTTCTAACACTCATTAAAGCACCAGTAATTGCCGAATAATTTTGGATTAATTTTAGTCTTCCAAAATATCCATCTTCTTCTTTTTTAAAATATTTATGCGAATGTCCTGCAACTCCTCCTATACCTAAAATAACTCCTCCATGCTGAATTGTATCGTTTTCATAATATAATTTTGCTCCAACAACCCCTATCTCATCTCTTAAATTATGTTGAATCATTTCACAAAGCCAGTTTTTAGAAATAATTTCAATATCATTATTTACAAAAACTAAAATATCTCCTTTTGAATGAGAAACGGCATAATTATTTAATTTTGAATAGTTAAAAGGAATATTATAATTAATAATTTTTATGCTTTTTTCATTTGAAATTGTATCAAAATATTCAAATGTTTCTTTTTCAATAGAATTATTATTAATTACAATAATTTCAAAATTTTTATAAGAAGTATATTTAAAAATAGAATCAATACATCTTTTTAAATAATCAACTTTATCTTTTGTAGGAATAATAATAGAAATAAATGGTTTTTTACCATCATTTTTTTTATCAGAAGCATTTAAGTATATTTTTTTATTTAACTCAGAATATACAAAAGGTTCAATTAAATCTTTAAATGACTTTCCAGGTACCGGATAAATCACTTTATATGAATGAGAAATTAAACCTTCAATTACTTCCACTTTTTTATTTTGAGAGTTAAAAAAATCTTTAAGAGCTTTAATACCTGCATTTGTAGCATATTCTTTTGCTTGTGGACTTAAAGCGGTAGAACCTTCAATAGCTCTCCAATGATAAAGAATTTTTGGAATATGAAAAATTTCATTATCATTAATATAATTTAAACTTCTAAGCAATAAATCATAATCTTGGCTTCCTTCATATCCTTTTCTGAATCCTCCTATTTTATCAACTATCTCTTTTTTTATAACTGTCAAATGGTTTATATAGTTTTGAGAAAAAAACAAATCTTTATTCCAATCGCTTTTAAAATAAGGAGCAAAACGTTTATCATTTTCATCAATTTTATCTTCATCCGAATAAATTAATTTTACATTTGGATTTTTATTTATTACTTTGGCATTTTCATAAAGAGCATAAGGTGAGAGCATATCATCATGGTCTAAAAAAACAAGATATTCCCCTTTTGCTAACATTAAAGCTGAATTCAAGCACTCACTTATATGACCATTTTTTTTTCTGTATATAATTTTTATTTTTTTGTTTTTTTCATATTTTTTTAAAATACTAAGAGTTTCTTCATTATTTGAATTATCATCTACAATACATATTTCAAAGTTTTTATATTTTTGATTAAGAGCCGATAATATTGCTTTTTCTAAAAATTTCTTAGGAGTATTATACACAGGGATAATTATTGAAAAAAATGAGGTATGTTTTAAAAGTTTTATTTCAAATTTCTCTTTTTTTAACCACTTTTGATAACCATTATCAATATTTTTTACTTTTAAGCTCACTTTTCTTTCATAATTTGGATTTATATTTTTATATTCATTTTCAAGCCTTATATACATTCCATTAAAACCATGTTTTTTAAATCTAGCCCAAGATTTTTTAAAAATTCTAAAAAACTCACCTCCTCTTTTTTTATCATATATTGCTACTTCTATCATCATTTTAATCATTATTTACCCTTAAAATAGTCTCAACACTACACCAGCACTAATAGCAATCTGATATAATATTTGTGTTATATCTTTTGTAATTTGTAAATTTTCACTGCTTGGTTTTCCTAAAACTAATATTGAATCTCCTTTTTTTATTTTTATATGTTTTTTGAAAAATGCAGTATCATCATATGTTATAACTTTTCCGCTTTGTCTAATAATTAATACATGCTCTTTATCAGCTCTATTGGTAAACCCTCCAACAGAATTTATATAATCTTCAAGAGTATATTTTGGCACATAAGTTTGAGCTCCTGGTATTTTAACTTCCCCTTGGATTGTAACAATTGAAGATTTTTTAGGGACATATATAGTGTCTCCTTCTTCTAAGATTACATTAGAGAGATTTGTGTCTTTATTTAAAACTACTCTCCCTTTTGGCTGAATTTGTCTTGCTCTTTTTATAAAGTTTAAAATAAGCTCTGCTTCTTCTTTTTTTATTGTTGCTCCAGCAGTTGTAACTGAGCTTGATGTTAAAACTTTTTGCTCCAAATCTTTAAGTTGAGCATCAATTAATTGTTTTTGAAGTTTTGCTATGCTTTTTCTATATAGTTGAATTGCATTTTTATTTGCAAAAGGTGAATAATTTAATTCATTTAAAACCTCTTTTAAAGATGTACCTTTTTTAACAATCAAAGTATGAGAACCTTTTATAGCTCCATCAAGTTTAATAGTAATCTGCTTTGCGTTATGTTCTGAAATGAAATTAACCTCATCTCCGTTAAAAATAAAAGGATTATCATTTATACTATATTTTTTTGTAATAAGTTTTCCATTTTTATCCCAATGCTTTACAATTACACTTGTCGCTGTTTCATTTGGAAGTGCATATTTTTTAAATTTTTGAAGAGTAATTTCAGGATATAAAAGCTCAAATCTATAAGCCCTTTTTACATCTCCTGTTACGTAGATATAATATTTTAAACTATCTACATATATTATATCTCCATTTTTAAATTCCATCATTTGTAAATTTCCACCAAGTAAAAAGTTATATAAGTCATAGCTTCTTATAATCTTTCCATTTCTTTTTACATAAATTTTTCTAAAACTTCCATTTTTAAGATTTATACCTTTTGCTTTATCAAGAAATTGAATTATACTATCACTGCTAAGCCCTTGATAAAGCCCTGGATAATTTACATTTCCTGTTACAAAAACATTTACGGGTTGATAATTTAATACATTTGCGTATACAAAAACATTATTCTTAAATACTTTTTTTACTGCGTTTTGAATAACAATATTAAGTTTTGAAGCTTCAAGCCCTAATACATGAATTACACCTACTTTTGGAATAAAAATATTTCCTTGATTATCTACTTCTACAACAAGCTGGTTTTCAAACGCTCCCCAAAAAACTATGGAAATTTTATCTCCTATATTAATTCTATAATGTGGGTTATAAATAAATTGTTTGATATTTGCAAAATGCCCCTTGAATAAATTATATCCAAAAGGTTTTTCTTTTAAAGTAATATTATTTTCACTATCTACTGGTGTTTGTGTCATAGCAATATCTACAGCCCACACTAAATTTATAATAAGTATTAAAAAAAGTAATATTTTTTTCATTTTTTACCTTTAATCTAAATGTTCTTTTATTATTGCCTGAATTAGTGAAATTATTCCATACAATAAAAACAACACAAGTCCAATTGTAATAATATCTTTTAATTTTTCAGGATATTTGTATCCTTGCGGTATAACAGGTTTTGTAATTTCAAGTAAAATTTTAGAATTTTTATTTATTTCGGCTTTTAATTGTTCTAGTTGTATTAAAGACTGTTTATATAAATCTTTATTAAGCTCAACAAGTCCTTTTAATCTTTCAAATTCAAAGATATATACATTTAATGCTTTGTTTTTTGGATTTGCAAGCGCTTTTTTTATTTTAGAAATAGTTGCTTTTAAGTTTTTTATTTCACTTTTTAATCTTATTATTTCAAAACTTTTAGGATTCATATATTGTGAAAGTTCATTTAATTTAGCTTCTTTTTCTATTAGTGCGGCTTTTAAATTAGATAACAGTGTAAATTCCGCCGCTGCTGTTTGTGTAGGATCAAGTAAAATATGCTTATTTTGAAACTCTTCAAGTTTTTTAATAGACTCTTCAAGAGCTTTTTTATTTTTTTCAACCTCTTCTTTTATAAATTTTAACTGTTTTTTTGCAATTAATTTATTATAATAATTAAGTTGATTATTAGCATCGTTTATAAGTTCTTTTACTATTTCATAAGCAGTTTTTGGATTAGTATGTAAAAACCCTATTTTAATTATACCAGTTTTATCATCATAAATATATTCAAGTCTTTTTAAATATAATTTTAAAAAATCCTCTTTTGTGCTCCAAGGTTTAAGTCTGTCTAAAATATCTACTTTACTGCTTGAATAATGCTCTTTTAAATGAAATTTTTTGTTTAATTTATTTAATTCATCAAAAGAACTTAAATAAGTTTGAATAATATATACATCTTGGGTATTACTACTACTGGGCAAAAGAAAAGAAAAACTTCCAAAAGAAGCGGTTTTAGTATTTAAATTTTTTATTACTATATTAGAATACGACTCATATAGTTCTGATTTTATAAATAAAACATAAATGGAAGATATGATAAATAATAATATAAATATTATTTCTTTAATTTTTGTCTTAATATTACTCATAATTGCTCCATTTTTTTTATGATATTTAATATAATATTTTTCTCTTCTTTTTTTAATAGATTAATTTTTTGATTTTTTAATATTTTAATAAAAAATTCTTTTCTTTTTGAAAAAATAACATCGCTTTTATTTTGTAATTCTATATCCAAAAAAACTTTTGTATTGAATCTTTTTAAAAAACCCGTAAAATGTCTTAATATCTTTTCTTCTGTTAAATTATCCCTTTTTTGAACACATAACTCTTCAATTGTAGGATTTATTCTTTTACATAAAAATTCTTCATTTACTTCAAAAAGTATATATTTATTGATATATTTAATGATAAATATCAAATAAAATTTACCTTCATCTTCAATAAAAAAAGCCTCTTTAACTAAGGAATCAAATTTATTACGCTTATAAAAAAATAAATCTTTTATTTCCTCTTCTTTTATTCCATACATTAAATTTATTTGTTGATATCTCTCAATTGCATCAGAAATTTTATCATAATATTCAATATTTCCATTATTCAAAACTATCCCAACATCACAAATCTTTTTTAAATCGCTCATAGAGTGACTAACCATTAAAACATTTGATTTTTCTATTTTTTTCATTAATGCTTCTTTTGATTTTTCTTTAAATCTTGTATCTCCGACAGATAATGTTTCATCAATCAATAAATAATCAAAATCAAATGCAAGGCTTAAAGCAAAACTGAGCCTACTTTTCATCCCGCTACTATAAGTTTTTATTGGCATATCAAAATAATCCCCTATTTCACTAAACTCTTTTACAAATTCTATAATTTTTTTTACTTCTTTTTCATCTTTTCCAAAAATCCTTGCGACAAATCTCACATTTTGTCTGCCTGTCATACTCCCTTGAAATCCTCCTGCAAGCCCCATAGGCCATGAAAATGTTTTATTTGAAATTATTTTCCCACTATTTGGAAAATCAATCCCTCCAAGCATTCTCAAAAAAGTAGACTTCCCAGCTCCGTTAATTCCCAAAATTCCAACATTTACTCCCTCTGGAATTGTCATAGAAACATTTTTTAAGATATACTTTTTACCTAAATTTGTTTTATAATATTTTGTAACATTTTCCAAAACTATCATGACATAATTATCTTTCTTTCAACTTTTCTATAAAGCCAAAGTCCTAAAAAAAGAGGAATTATTGTCCATAACCAGATATATGTATAATTTACATATTTATCACTCAAACTATAAAAATAATATCCATGAATCATCTCTTCAAATTGTAGTACAGGATTAAAAAGCAAAATATTTCTTATATTTGGCGGTAGAGTATCCGCAGTAAAAAAAAGACCTGATATAAAAAACATAGGCAAAAACATTAATCTTATAATTTTTCCAAAATTTTCAAAAAAATAATTAAGAACTGCGAACAATACAGATAAAGAAAATCCAAATAAAGCCATCCAAAAAAATCCCAAAATAACTAATAATAAATCTTTTGCTTTCATATCTACATTAAAATAATATCCTATAACTATTAATACAATAACTACAAAAATTTGAATATAAATTTCCAAAATTGCTCTACTAACCAATGCATCAAAAGGTTTAACTTGTTTATAAACAAATAAATTTTTATTTGCCTTAAAAGCATCAATATTTTTAAAAATTATATCTTTAAATAAATTATAACTAACAAAACTAACAGCTAAAAATGTTACTATATCATAAGAAGTTTTAGTCCCTATTTTCGCATGAATTAACGCAAAAAACACTATCATAGCCATCGGCTCAACAACTGCCCATAAATATCCGAGTTTTTGTGAGCCAAATCTTGTTTGAATTTCCCTAAGAAGCAATGCCTTAACAACAGAAAAAAATATTCTTAATGGACTTCTTTTTTTCATTTATTCCTTTTTTTTAGTAATTATAATATATTAATATTAAATCAAACTTTAAATTTTTTAATATTAGGCAATAAACTCTCTATAAACTTAATAATCTCCTCTTTATCTTTATATTCCACAATACCGTTTTTTACGCTGTAAGGATAATAATAAATATCACTAAGAAGCTGTTTTTTTATAATTTTAAATTGAGTTGAGTTCATTCTAAATGTTCCGTAAACTATTGATTCAATATCTTTATAATCAATTTCTCTAAAAATCTTTTTTATAAACTCCTCATACACTTTTTTGTAATTTGGTACTTTAATAATAGGGTCAAACACAATTACCGGTCTGAAACCTTTATTAATCACCTTTTTAATGGCTTTAATTCTACTATCAAGTTTTGGTGTGTATTTTTCATATTTTTCAATTACAATTTCAGGTGAGAGAGAAAAAGCAAAAACAATATTTTTCTGATATTCAAATCCGTCCACATTTACAGCTTTTGTGCGAAGTTCAAGTTTAATATCTTTATTCTTTACAAAATCAGCCCAGATTTTAGCAACTCCAAAAAGATTTTCAACCGCTAAAATATCGGTATCGTATGAAATAGATAAAAACATATTTCCTAAATTTTTATAAACCTTTTCAACCTCATCAAAAAAATCCTCAAAATTTACAAATAAAACAAGATTTGAGCTTGGATACATCCCCTGTAAAAAACAGTAATGACAGTCATAAATACAGTTTAACATAGGAGTGGTATAAAAAAAGTTTTTATCCTGCTTTTGAATAAGTTCACTTGCCCCGTATATAAAAGGGGCTTCTTTTTTTGCCAAAATAAGAGACTGAGCCTGTTTTTGCGCCCGGAATGACTGATAGTATGGATTAAATCTGTCTTTATAATGGTTTATTTCTATAATTTCGGCACCTTTAAATTTAGTCAAAATTTTTTGTACATAACTGTCATTTAAAACCCTTTTTTCGACATAAATATGGCTAAATCTTAAATTCATTCATTATTCTCCTAAAATCATTTTTGCGCTCAGACTTTTTAAAATCAATATCCGGCAATTCTAAATTATTTAAAAGATAATACATTACCCTATTTTTTAACTGCTCTTTTTGTGAAAAGCTTAAATCATATTTTTTTGCTAAATCTTCAACTACTTTTAAATCAAAATGTTTAGGCTCTTTTAAAGAATTTATATAATTTTCTATATTTTTTAAATGCGGGGTTATTAAATTATTCATAAATTCATCACTTGGTCTAAAACAGACTAAATTATCACTTACTATTTTTATTAAATGAATTTGATGGGATTTCAAAAACTTTATGGCAGCTTTAAAAAAGCCTTCACTTTCCATATCTACTAATTTATAATTTCCACTCTCGACAACCTCATCAAAACAGATTATTTCACTTTCTCTAAATGGATGAGAAATTAAAATATCCGGGAAAAATTTATTATTTATTTTATTAACTAAAAATATCTCTCCTATTTCAAACTCACTGCTTCCTGCAATTCCAAAATTTATAATATTTGAAATTTTGCGTGTTGAGAGAAGATAAGTTGTGGCAATAGCGGAATTTAATCTGCCCTGATTTGAGATTATAAGCGATATTTTTTCATTTTCATAAATAGAAAATTTATCATTCCTCTTTTTTAATCCGAAATATTCAATCAAAAGTTTTGCTTCTTTAAAATAAGCGCATACAATTCCTGTCATATTTGCCTTTTTGTTAAAATTATACAAAAAAGGAGAAAAATGAGACTAGTTCCTTTTATTATAGCGTTTGGGGCAAGTTTTTTGCCTGATAGATTCTTTAAAATGAATTTTGTGACTTCTTTAATTGTAAGTACAATTGTATACTATGTAGTTTATAAAATAGTAAAAAATATGATGGAAATATAATGAACGTCGGATTATTTATACCATGCTATATAAATGAATTATATCCTGATGTTGCCAAAGACACTGTACTGCTTTTAAGGTCATTAAATGTTGATTTGGAAATACCAAGAAACCAGACTTGTTGCGGTCAGCCGTTTTTAAACAGCGGATATGAAAGCACTCTGCCTCAAAATTTTGATGAAATTTTTAAAAAATATGATTTTGTTGTGGCCCCTTCAAGCAGCTGTGTAGCAACAATTAGAGATGCTGATATTAAAAACTCAAACAAAACTTTTGAACTTGTTGAATTTTTACATGATATACTTCAAATAAGAAACCTGGCAAAAAATCATCCGCCTGTAATACTTCATAACTCCTGCCACTCTTTAAGAATGCTTCTTGAAGGTGCTCCGAGTGAACTTAATATCCCGTATTTCAATAAAGTCAAAAATGTTTTAGGTTGCAGGATTTTAGAAGCCAAAAGAGATGAATGTTGCGGGTTTGGAGGTGTGTTTAGTATTAAAGAAGGCTTTATGAGTTATGTTATGGGAAAAAGTAAATTGGTTGATTTATTAAATGAAGACAATCTAAAAGAAGTTACAGACACACCGGTAATTACGGGAGTTGATATGAGCTGTCTTATGCACTTAAAAGGAGTGGCTGAGAAAGATAAAATAAAAGCTGAGTTTAAGCACATAGCAACTGTTTTAAGGGAAGCAAATGAAACATTATGAACTGGCTGTTGAGTTTTATAAAAAACAGGGTCCAAGGCATGACAGTGCATTATGGGCTATAAGAGAAAAAAGAGACAAAGCTATAAAAGAGGTTAAAGAGTGGGAGAAATTAAGAACAAAAGCCGGTGAAATAAAAGATTATGTAATCGAAAATCTACAAAAATTAGTATATGAATTTATAAAAAACGCTAAAAACGAAGGTATTGAAGTCTATTTTGCAAAAGATGCAAACAAGCATAATGAAATTGTTTTAAAAGAACTTAAAAATATAAACGCCAAAAAGGTCGTAAAATCAAAATCAATGCTTACAGAAGAATGTGGGCTTAATGAATTTTTGGAAAAAAACGGTATTAATGTAATCGATACAGATTTGGGTGAAAGGATAGTTCAGTTAAGAGGTGAAAAACCTTCTCATATTGTTCTTCCCGCTATTCACACCACAAAAGAAGACGTTGCGGAAATTTTAGGAGAGAGTAACACAGACCCGACATATTTAACCCGTAAAATGAGAAAACTTTTAAGAAAAGAATTTTTAAGCGCGGATGCCGGAATTAGCGGGGCAAATTTTTTAATTGCCGAAAAAGGATACGCGGTTGTTTGCACCAATGAAGGAAACGCAGACCTTGGGGCAATACTTCCAAACCTTCATATCATAAGTGTTGGAATTGAAAAATTGGTTCCTTCTATGGAAGATTTGGGGCTGTTTTTAAGAGTACTTGCCAGAAGTGCAACAGGTCAGGCAATAACGACTTATTCCACAATATTCGGCAAAAAAGAAGGAGGCAGACGGGTAATAATTTTGGTAGATAACGGAAGGTTTGAGAGATTAAACACTCAGTTTAAAGAGACTCTAAAATGTATAAGATGTTCTGCCTGTCTTACAACCTGCCCTGTATTTAGAAGAAGCGGGGGACACAGCTACCGTTATGTAATTCCTGGTCCCATAGGCTCGCTTCTTGCCCCGCTTGTAGATAAAGATGAGTATAAAGATTTACCATTTGCCTGTACTTTATGTGATAGCTGTGAGATGGTGTGCCCTGTTAAAATTCCTTTTTCAAAACAGCTTCGTGAAATGAGAAAATATGTAACAAATGAAAATATAATGGTTAAATTTGCCGAAAAATCCATGCATTCAGACAAAATGTTTAAACTTTTTAGCAAAATAATAAGACTTACTCCAAAAGCGTTGCTTGAAAAAGTAATCAGTGAATGGAGCAGATATAAAGCCATGCCTGTTATTCCAAGAGAAAGGTTTATTAAATGAAAGTTTATATATTAGAGCACTGAATAAATGAGCTCAACAAAAAGTACAAATTTTTTAACACTAAATAAAGGCTAAAAAGCATTAACTCGCAAGCTCAAACAAAATGCTTTTTTAACGCCTTTATTTAGCTAAAATTTGTAATTGTTTCGCTCTATTTAGTCAGTGCCTTATCAGTTTTAGTATTTAAATATAATAATCAACTAAAACGGAGTGGAAAATGGAAAAATTAGATAAATTTATTCAAAACCTTAAAAAAGCAGGAGGAGAAATTTTGGATAAGGTGCCTGATGGATGGCATAAAACAAAAGCTCTTTTAGGAGTTGCGGAAAACGGGGCTGTATGGGTAGATGAATATAATAAAGAACTTTTTTTAAGTGAGAATGTGGTGGTAATATTAGATAAAAATTCAATCGTTGAAACAATGGAAGATGCAATGGAATATATCAATACACCCGGAATTTTTATCTCAGGTCCGAGTAAAACCGCGGATGTTGAGAGTTTTTTGGTTTATGGAGCTCACGGACCTATTAGATTTGGGATACACTTGATATAAATATAAATTTTAGTTATATTAAAATAAAAAGGACACAAATGAAAAAATTTGAAGAAATGGACATAAAAGAAAAAATAGAGGCTATCGAAGAAATACTAAAAAAAGATATAATGCCTATGCTTGCGTTTGACGGCGGTTACGCGGAAGTTGTGGATGTAAGAGAAAGCAACGGAGAAACACATGTATTTATAAGATACGGAGGAGCGTGTGCGGCGTGCAGTTCTGCCGGGGGAGCAACTCTTTTTGCAATAGAAGAGACACTTAGAAAAAAACTCAATACTGACAAAATAAGGGTTTTTCCAGTATAATTTCAAAAAAGGCTTTAAATGTCTCAAAAAACCCTTCGGATTTTTCTTTTTCTTGCTATTTTAATTAATTTTTATTTTACTTTGTCTATTACGCCTCTTTTTAATCTGGACGAAGGCGCATTTAGCGAAGCTACTCGCGAAATGTTTTTAAATCATGATTTTATAACAACTTATTTAAACGGAAATTTAAGGTTTGACAAGCCTATATTAATCTACTGGTTGCAAGCCTTATCCACTCTAATTTTCGGGTTTAACGAATTTGCCCTGCGTCTTCCAAGCGCCTTGGCGGCCACATTATGGGCTGGTGGAATATACTTTTTTACAAAAAAAATATTTGATGAAAAAAAGGCAGTTTTAGCAGCATTTTTTATGGTTACGGCTCTTCAAATAGGACTTATTGCAAAAGCGGCAATTGCCGATAGTTTACTTAATATGTTTATAGCTTTTTCTATGTTTAGTCTTTATATTTATATAATTGAAAAAAAAGAAAAATATCTATTACTCACTTTTGCGTTTATTGGCTTTGGTTTTCTTACAAAAGGTCCTGTGGCTGTTTTAATTCCTCTTGCCACATATTTTATTTATTCTTTAATTCGCAAAAATTTTAAGCAGTTTTTAAAAGATGTATTTAACATAAAAGGCATAATAATTTTTTTGATTATTGCACTTCCATGGTATATTTTGGAATTCAAAGCCCAGGGAATGAAATTTATCGACGGATTTTTCCTAAAACACAACCTCAAAAGATTTGATACAAGTTTTGAACATCACAAAGGCAGTCTGTTTTATTATATTCCTGTTGTTTTAATCGGACTTTTGCCATGGACGAGTCTATTTATAAAATACCTCTCCAAAATCAGAGAATTTATAAAAAACGATTTTGTTTTATTTGGAAGTATATGGTTTTTCTTTGTATTTTTGTTTTTTTCCCTTTCAGGCACAAAACTTCCTCATTATGTAGTTTACGGATATACACCTCTTTTTATTTTTATGGGCTTCGCTTACGAGAAGATAAAAAGCGAATTTTTATATTCTCTTCCTTTAATACTTTTTGTTTTAACACTTTTGATACTTCCTTTTTATCTGAAAGCAAATTTAGTGCATTTTAAAGATTTTACAAGAGTTGCAATACTCACGCTTTATCCATATTTTAATAAATTTTATTTTTTAAGCCTTGGAATAATTCTGTTTTTAGCTTTGTTTAAATACGGAAAAGAGATTAAAACCCTGATTCTCGGGTTTAGTATGATTTTTATACTTAATTACGTAGGATGGATATATGCACATGTAAGAGCTCTGCCTGTAAAAGAGGCCGCAATTTATGTTAAAAAACACAATATAAAAAATGTGGTAATGTATCACCTAAACACACCTTCATTTGATGTATATGCCAAAATGATAGTAGAAAAAAGATATCCGAAAGTAGGCGATATTGTCCTTACAAAAGTGACGACACTTAAAGATTTTAATTATGAGTTACTCTTTAAAAAAGGTGTTATTGCACTAATAAAAATAAAACCGAAAACCAAGACAAAAGAGCCTCTAAATTATAAAAAGGACAGAAGAGAATGAAAATTCTAATTATAGGAGGAGGACCTGCCGGTGCCACTGCGGCAAGGCTTTTGGCTGATAGTTTTGATGTAACTTTAATTCAGGACAGAGACTGGGATAAACCCTGCGGCGGCGGAACTAAGAGTAAAATTTTTGATGAATATTCTATTCCAAAAGAGATAATCAAACATGTACTTGATTATGTAATAATCCAATACAAAGGCAAAAAAACAAAAATAGATTTAAAAGGCAAAAACCTCTCAATAGTTATAAGAGAAGAGTTTGACAAAACTTTAAGAGATTTGGCTCAAAAAAAAGGCGTTAAATTAATTTATGGAAAATTTAAAGGTTTTGAAGACAAAAAAGCAATTGTTAATATAAACGGTGAAAAAATTTTATTTGATTATGATATTTTAATAGCGGCAGACGGGGTAAATTCAAGTGTAAGAAAATCAGCAGGTGTTGCAGAGGTTCCTAAAATTATTACTCATTATGCAAGGATTAAAGAATACAGAGTCAATACATGTGAATTTTTCTTTGATAAAGAACTTGGAGGAGATTACTACGCATGGGCATTCCCACATGAGAATAAAACTCATATAGGAAGTGTGGGAGAGAGTTTTAGCTCACTTTGTAACTATTTAGGAGTAAATGTAAAACCAAAAGGATATTTTATCCCTACATGGCAAGAAAACATACAAATGCAAAAAGAGAATATCTTTTTTGTAGGAGATGCGGCGGGACATGTAATGCCTCTTAGTTTTGAAGGAATATATTACGCTATAAAATCCGCTGAAATTTTGGCTTATTCCATTAAAAACGGACTTGATTATACAAACGAATGGAACAAAAGATTTTTAAAAGAATTTAAATTTATGAAACGGCTTGAAGGTATGATGAAAAAAACTCTTCTTAGAAACATAATGATAAAAGCTCAAAACATCAACAAAATCCAAAGTATAAGCGTTGATATGTGGCTTGGGAAATTTAGAGTATAATTTTATAAAAAAGGAATTTAATGAAAATTTCAGTAGTAGTGCCTTTAATGAATGAAGAAGAAAACATTAAATACTTAATTGAGGAAGTCGACAAAGCACTCAAAGATTATGATTACGAACTTATTTTGGTAGATGACGGAAGTACCGACAATACCGTAGAAGAGATTAAAAAATATATGAACAATAAAACAAAACTTGTAGTACTAAACAGAAACTACGGACAAACATCTGCGATGGCGGCGGGAATTGAAGTTGCAAACGGGGATATTATCGTAACGATTGACGGGGATTTGCAAAACGACCCGAACGACATACCGATGATGATAGAAAAATTACAGCAAGGCTATGATGTAGTCGCAGGAATAAGGGCAAAAAGAAAAGATGAGCCTTTTAGAAAATTTTTAAGCAAAATCGCAAATAAAATTATAAGAAAAGTTACAGGTGTACAAATTACAGATTATGGATGTACTTTGAAAGTATTCAAAAAAGACGTTGCAAAAAATTTAGGACTTTACGGGGAACTTCACAGATTCATACCTATCTTAGCCAGTATGTACGGCGCTAAAATAACGGAAGTTCCGGTAAGACATCACGAAAGAAAATACGGAACAAGCAAATACGGATTCAACAGAACTTTTAAAGTTATAAGCGATTTGATGTATCTTGTATTTATGCAAAGATTCGGTCAAAGACCTATGCACTTTTTCGGAACGGTCGGATTTATAATGTTTTCTCTGGGGGCAATTATCGATTTTTATCTTTTAATTCTAAAAATATTCGGTCAAGACATTGGAAACAGACCTCTTTTAACTCTTGGGACAATGCTTATTTTAGCAGGTATTCAGCTAATTACCACAGGATTTTTGGCTGAGATTATGATTAGAATATATTATGAATCACAAGGCAAAAAACCTTACAAAATCAAAGAAATTATCACTAATGAAAAAAATAAAACTTCTAATTAAAATCCTTTTTATTCTTTTTGCTTTTTATCTGATTTTTCATAAAATTCCTTTTAATGAATTTAAAAATATAAAAATTCAAAATCCGTTTTTTTTACTTTTAGCATTTATCTTTTACAATCTCTCACAAATTATCTCCGCAAAAAGAGTTGATATTTATCTCAAAAACATAGATATTAATCTCAAATTTAAAAAACAGCTGATTTTGTATTATCTTGGAATGTTTTACAATACCTTACTTCCCGGAGGCATAGGAGGAGATGCCTACAAAGCCTATAAATATCAAAAAGAATTCAACACAGGATATAAAAAAATTATAAAAGCCCTGCTGATTGATAGAATTTCAGGTCTTTTTGCCATTTTTTTACTTTTAGGAATTCTTTCATTTTTTACATCCGTTAAATATGCCGCTCTTTTAAGCCTTCTTTTAATAACGCCTTTTATTTTATATTTTATACATAAATTTTTCTTTATTGAATTTAAAAAATCTTTTTTTAAAAACCTGCTTTATTCACTGATTATCCAAACTTTGCAACTTTTTACATTTTTATTTGTTCTTTTTTCACTCGGGATAAAATACAAAATTATTGAACTCTCCATACTCTTTTTTATCTCTTCGATAATAAGTGTAATACCTGTAAGCATCGGAGGGCTTGGTCTTAGAGAGCTTACCTTTTTATACGGAAGCGAATTTTTACATATAAACCCCGCACCCGTTGTAATGGCTGGATTTTTATTTTTTGTTATAAATATAATTTCAAGCCTTATTGGCGGAATATTTCTTTTAAAAAACGATATAATATAAAAAAGGTTTAAAATGGCAGACATTGATTATCAAAAAGAAAAAGTATCTTTTTGGAGAATGTTTTTTTTCTTTTGGCTAACTACAATAATTGGTCTTATAGCCTTTTTATTTAATAAATTCGACAGATTATCTGAAACAAAGTTAATTTTAATAAATATCACACTGATAATTTTAATTATATTTTTATTACTCACTTCTATAAAACTTAAAAAAGAAATTGAAAAATTAAAGGATTTATAAATGACTTATTTAATTATAGCTCTTATTATAGCGACTATTGGCATTGGAATATCTTTTTATATTCTAAGTCAAGAAAAAAGTAAAAATGTTTAACACACCAATAATCAAATATGAAAATATTTTAGTAAAACTTGAATACAAAAACCCAGCAGGTAGCGTTAAAGACAGACCGGCTCTGTTTATGATAAAAGATGCTTTTTTAAAAGGATATAAAGAAATTGTGGAAGTAACAAGCGGAAATACGGGCATAGCACTTAGTTTTTATGCAAATAAATTCGGTATCAAGCCTACTATCTTTATGCCAAAAAGCTATTCAATTGAGAGACAAAAACTTTTAAGGGCATATGGGGCAAACCTTATTTTAACTGACGGGAATATAAATGATGCAATAAATGAAGCAAAAAAGTATATTAAAAAAACAAAAGCCTACTTTACCAATCAGTTCAATAACCCGCTAAATGCCCTCTCACACGAGCAGACAACTGCGCTTGAAATAATAAATCAGGCAAAGCCGGATGTTTTTGTAGCAGGTGTTGGAAGCGGAGGCACAATAATAGGAATAGCAAAAATTCTAAAACCATTAGGCGTTAAAATAGTTGCTGTTGAGCCTGAAAACTCTCCTGTAATTTATAATAAACTCTATAATAAAAACCTTCCGATAAAACCTCATAAAATCCAGGGAATAGGAGCAGGATTCATACCTGAGAATATTGATTTAAACTTAATTGACGAAGTTATATTAGTAGATGAAGACGAATCGATTGAGTTTATGAAGCAACTCCCTAAAAAAGGGATTACCGGAGGTATCAGCACAGCCGCAAATATAATTGCCGCAAGAAATTATAATAATGTCCTAACCATAGCACCTGACGGGATTGAGAGATATTTAAGTATTCTCTAAATTCCCATATTCTCCAATTCAAAAATTTCCGCATCAATTTCATCGGCGAGTTTTTTATATGTTTTATTTGAAATATTCCCGTTTCTGTATAATTCCAGCAAATAATCTTTTTCCCTCATTAATATTTCTCTTTTAATTTTTAAAGATTCTTCTGTTTTATATTCATTTATATCAATATTTAAAGATTGAAGTTTTTCACTGAGCGAATTTAATTTATCTCGGTATTCTTTTATAAGCTCATCAAAAGTATTTTGACTTATAAGCATTTTATTTTTCAAATCATTCAGATATGAAATTATTTGTTGAATCATTTTGATTTTGGTTTTTATTTCTTCATATTCCAACACTTGTTCTTTTGCAATATTGAGTTTTAACAATTTAATCAAAAAAGGCATAGTTATACCCTGAATTACAATTGAAAGTAAAACAACTCCAAATACCATTGTTACTATCAATTCTTTATACTGAAAATCATCCGGCAAACTCATGGCAAGAACCATTGTTAAAGCACCTCTTATACCGCCCCATCCCATAATCACAGACCAGGAAAAAGGAAATTTATAAGTAGTATTTGCAAATACACCCCATGTAAAAAACACCACTATATATCTTGCCACCATCATAGCAACATAAGCAATTACAATCCATTGCCAGTAATAAAAAAGCATATTAATATTTATACTAAGCCCGATTAGTAAAAATATAAGAGAATTTGCCAAAAACGCCACATAATTCCAAAAAGTTTCCGTTGTTAATTTTATTGAAGGATATATCTGTTTCTCAAAACTTTTAGTACCTATAACAAGTCCCGCGGCAACAGTACTCATAACACCAGAACCCCCAAGTCTATCGGCCAAAATAAATGAAAAATAAGCACTTACTGTCGTAACAGTAATAACAACCATTGGATCATATACCCGATTTATAACCTCATCCGCAAAAATTCCTATTAAATATCCTATAAAAAGTCCTATTCCAACAACAAAGAAAAAATCAAATACGGCAATATTATAAGAAGAGAGTTTCTTTTCTATTATTTCCAAAATAATCGTAAAAATAACAATAGCTGTACCGTCATTAAGCAGACTTTCGCTGTCTACCAAAAATCTAAGCCTTCTTGGAACACCCAGTTTTTCAAAAATACTAATAACCGCCACAGGATCGGTTGCCGCAACCGCCGCACCGAACAAAAGTCCCACAGCCAAAGAAATATTTGCGAAAAATTCTTTACCTATTGCCATAAAAACCACAGCCGTGATTATGGTAGATAAAATGACTCCTGGTATTACAAGCGTCAAAATAACAGGAAAATCCCTTTTTAAATCATCAAATTTCAAATGTATAGCCGTTTGAAAAATAAGAGGAGGTAAAAAAACATAATATAATAAATCTTTTGAGAGATGAGGTGCATTAATAAGATGCATATATCCTATCAAAAGCCCTACCAATACAAGTGCAATGGTATAAGGAAAATTGAATTTATCTGCTATTATCGCAACAATGGAAGTAATTATTAAAAGTATTAAAAATGTAACTTCCACACCCATATGTTACCTTATAAGAATTTTTATTAAAAAGGCTTTAACAACAGGTGAAAAATATGAAATTATTTCCGGTTCGCTAAGCAATTCAATTAAAATAAGTTTGATTTTATCATCAGAAGAAGTATTTAAAATCTGCAAAATTTTCCCTATATCAATTCCGGGATCTGTTTGTTTAAGCCTTTTTTTTGCTTCTTCAATACTCATAGATTTTTCAGGTCTGCCTTTTAAGAGAGATTTTAACCTCTCTTTTTTTAATTCAATTTCATTCATTTTTTTTCTTTAAAACAATTAATAATATTATTGCAAATACAAAAAACAAAACACTTAAAATAAACAATGACACAATTACACTAAAATATTTATTCATAACCAAAAAAGCCGCTAATGAAAATGACAATATCGCCAAAAAAAATAAGATTCCTACAATTGTAACACCAAGAATTGATAAAGAACTTTTAAATACTGTTTTTTGAAAATTTCTATACTCTTTTTCCAAAAATTCTTCACTTCCCTCTTTAAAAGCCCTGACTTCCGCTTCCAATAAATCAAAAAATGCAATTATAAAATCACTTACGGTCACTTTCATTTTAAAATCTTACCTATAAGACATCCTGCTCCAAACGCCGCAAGTAATGCGGCAACAGGATGATTTTTTGTAAATTCTTCAATCTCATTAATTATATGTGTTGACTTTTCTTTTAATTCTTCAATTTTTTCTTCGGAAATATGTTGCTTTAATGATTCAATATCCAGTTTTTGGGTAATGTCTTTTAATTCGTCCATTAAATCTTTTGAAATTTCTTTTTCTTTAAGTTCATCAATTTTTTTTGAAAGATTTAATATTTCTTCTTTTAAATCTTCGACTTCATGAGAATTATTCATTTTATACCTTTAATTTATGTTATAAAATATTTTAACTCTATTAAAAAACTTTGTCAATATAAACTTTTTAAACTGTATAAACTCTAACTTCCGAATAATAAATTGCGGTCGTTTTGTACAATAATATAGTTTATATACGCTAAATATAAGTCTGTTCTTAGTTAAAATAAAAAATATTTTACTTATTATTTTAATTTTAATAAATATCTTTTAAAAATAATTAAAAATATAAGAAAAATCAGGAATATATAAAATCAGTGTCAGATACTTTTTTATCGAAGGTTTAAATGGCTCCGGCGAGAGGACTCGAACCTCTGACCCGACGGTTAACAGCCGTCTGCTCTACCGACTGAGCTACGCCGGAATGTGTTTGAAATTATATCAAAAAGAAAAAAAAATGCAAGAAAAATTCTTACTTTTTTAAATTTATTTTTTAAGTTCTATATTCTGCATTTATTTTAACATAATCATAGCTCAAATCACATCCATAAGCGGTAAACGCCCCATTACCTATTCCTAAATCAACATAAATTTTAAATTCTCTTTTTTTCATAATTTCGTGGGCTTTTTTTTCTGTCTCTTCATCAAAAAGTATATTCCCCCTGTCATACACAAACACATTTTCAAACGATATTCTAAGTTTTGTTTCATCACACTCAACTCCACTTGCCCCGACAGTTGAAGCGATTCTTCCCCAGTTCGGGTCTTCCCCAAAAAGTGCCGTTTTTACAAGGAGGGAGTTTGTAAAGTTTTTACCAACAATTTTAGCTTCTTTTTTATCTTTTGCACCTGTAACTACAAATGCAACCGCTTTTGTCGCCCCTTCTCCGTCTTTTACAATATCAAGAGCCAGTTTTTGCATAACCTCTCTTAAAGCCTCTTTAAATGCTTCTTTATCATAAGAACCTTTTCTTGTTGTCATTAAAAAAACACTGTCGTTTGTAGACGTATCACCATCAACGCTTATGGCATTAAAAGTATTTTCATTAATTTCACTTAAAATTTCTTTCATTTCATTTTGAGGAATATCGGCATCAGTCGTAATAAAACAGAGCATTGTAGCCATAGCGGGGTTTATCATCCCCGCACCTTTGGCAACTCCCCCTATTTTAAATCTGCCAAAATCACCTTCCACTTCAAAAGATATCTCTTTTTCAAATGAATCTGTCGTCATAATGGCCTTCGCAAATTTGTTTGAATTTCTTTCATTGAAATCAAATTTTTCAATGCCTTTTTTTATTTTTTCCTTATCAAGTCTAACCCCGATAACTCCGGTTGAGCTCATTACTGGATTTACAGTATTGATTTTTGAACTTAAAAACCCCAAAATTTCATCGATATCTTTAATTCCTTCCTCACCGGTAAGAGCATTTGCATTTTTGGAATTCGCCAAAATAAAATTTGTTTTTTTAATACCTTTTCTTAATACATACTTAATAGGCGCCGCTTGAAATCTATTGGTTGTAAAAAGATACGCGACATCCATCTCATTTTCACTTCTTATAAATCCCAAATCAAAACCTTCTTTTTTAAACCCGGCATTAACACCTCCGGCATATATACCATCTACCGCACATACACCGCCATCAACAGGAGTAATTCTAAATTTTTTCATACTGTTCTCCCTTTCTTTGCTTATATCTTTACCAACTCCCCAACTTCTCTACTTAAATAAAATCTATCTCTTTTGGTTTTTTGGAACTTCTGATAATTTTTCTTGCTTTCATCATATCTTTACTTGTGCCTATCACAAGCAATACATCAGTTGGTTTGATTACTATTTCACCTTTTGGTACCGGAATAAATTTCCCGTTTTCTTCTTTAATTCCCACAACTGTCACATTAAGTAAATCCCTTAAATGAGCTTCTTTTAATTTCTTATACGCAACCCATGATTTTTTACTGACAGTTATTTCTTCCAAATCAAGAGGGGTATCAACGGAATACACGAATTCTTCAAGTATATTTTTTACATCCGGATCAACTGTAATAGCAGTCATTCTTTTTGCAACAAGTTTTGTGGGTGATAGTACTTCATTCGCACCGAGCCTTTGAAGTTTTTCAATTTCTTCATCGGTTTGGGCGACTGAGAGTATATAATACGGATGTCTACCCAAATCTTTCTCATAAAGTCTGACTGAGCTTATTACCGCAATATTATCAGGAGTGCTGTGTGAAAGGGTAATAACGCCTTTTGCACTGCTTAAATGCGATTTTTTCATTGCAAGCAAAGTATGCGGATCACCTTTTACAAAAAAAGGGTATTTATATTTTTTTGCTATCTCTTCCATATCTTCTCTTGGGTCTACCACCACAAAAGGTATATGCGTTTGTCTAAGTTCTCTTGTCAAATCGATCGTATAATCATTATGATAGCAAATCACCATATGATTTTTAAGTCTCGCTATTTTGTAAAGCATTCTATTCTCCTTAAACAGTGCAATAAGACGCCCTTTATTTATAACATCTACAAGTATCCCTACTGCATATGAAAAAATCACAAATCCTGCAATAATAAGAAAAATCGTAAACAGTCTTCCTATCTGTGAAATCGGTGCTATTTCACCAAATCCTACGGTTGTAAATGTAATTCCCGTCTGATAAAGAGCATCCATTAATGAAAAATGATCTATCCATATATATCCAAGTGTTCCAAAAAGTGTAATTAAGACAGTTAAAATAATAGGGATTCTAAAAGGTTTAAGCTCCGACCAAATTTCGGGACGTAAATCAATTTCAGGTTTTGAAGAAGTTTCCCAATGAAGTAAATTAGCTAATTTTTTGAAAAAAGAAATTTTATTTTTTTTCATAACTTACCCCGTAAAAAGGGGAAAACTTTATACTGATTTTTTCAAGCTTCTAAGACAGCTTGTACAGATTTTAATTCTTTTTCTAACTCCGTCGATTTCAACTCTTACATGTTGAATATTCGGATCAAATTTATGTCTTGTTTTTCTATTTGAGTGGCTTACTCTGTTTCCAAATTGAGGACCTTTACCACAAATCTCGCATTTTCTTGCCATCTATTATCCTTTTTAGGTTTTTAAGTTTGAAATTATATCAAAAATTTTAATTTTTACCTTTTTATTTTTTCCTTTTTCAAAGGAAGTGAAAAAAGCTTTTTCCTTCACAACTTCTCCACTTCCCTACTTCCCGACTATCATCAATGAAGCTCTTCGTTTAATTTCACTTCCCTTCTGCTTCTAAATGCTACCATTTTACCTTTTGTAGTATCAAATCTGTAATGAATTCCATTAAGCCCGGCCAGTTCAAGACCTTTGAAATACTCTTTATATTCAGCATTCCACTGAGGGTTCACCTCTTTTATTTTTACAAACTCATCTTCACTAATCCAGATTTTTGTTCCTTCTAAAACTGCAATTCCGGCATCAACAATACATCCGTCTCCAAGAGGAATACCGGTTACCGAATTTGCCCCAAGAAGTGTATTTTTACCAATAGTCACAGGATTTCCGTTTGTACCGCTTAAAACTCCAAGTATTGAAGCTCCGCCTCCGACATCTGCACCTTCTTTTACCACCGCACTTGAAGAAATTCTTCCTTCAACCATCACAGGACCTTCTGTCCCAGCATTGAAATTAACATAACTCGCCCCCGGCATTACAGTGGTTCCAGGGGCCAGCTGAGCCCCCATTCTGACTTTTGCCGTATCAAGAATTCTAATATTGTCTTCCGGTATGATATGCGAAAGATATCTTGGGAATTTATCCACATACTCAACCTCAGGATATGCATCTTTTAGCTTTAATTCAATTTCATTTGCTCTAAGGTAATCAAGTTCAATCGGAACATTCCCGACCCAAGCACAATTATGAAGTATTCCAAAAGCTCCGTTTAAATTAAGACTTCTAAGTTTTGCTTTTCTTGTAGATAAAGCATAAAGTTTAAGATAAACCGCTTCAACGCTTTTTGGTGCTTTATCTTCAAATAAAAAGCATATTCTGTAATTATCATAAAACTCTTCTTCAAAAATTTCATCCAAAACTTTTAAAACCTGTATATTTTTGTGTTTTTCTCCAACTGCTTGTGCAACAAGCTCTTCACCGAAATAATTAAGTGCGCTTTTTACAAATTCAGGTGTCACGGGCGCAACAAATTCACTTCCGCTAAAATCAACCTCAACACCATTATCTATAAGACTTCTTATAAATACCGCCGCACTACCGAAATTTTCATTCCAGTTAATTACAGGATATGTTGCTTGAAGTATTTTGTCATGATTTAATTGTCCTAAATCCACCCTTGCTATACCAAAAGCCAAAGGCTTCTTATACCCTTGAATGTTTTCAACTAATTTCTCATACATATCTATCCTTTTTACTAAATTTTAACATAATTTCATTTCACATTTTAATGCGAGCTCAATAAGTTTTTCCGCCAGTTCTTTTGATTTGTCGACAATATATATGTTTTTATGTGAATAAAATTCTTTTTGTATATCATCATCTATCAAAAGTATTATATTTAAATTTGGATTTATTTCAAGTAAATTCTGCGTAATCATTTCGGTGTGCTCTTCATTCAGGGTCGTAATAATTACAGCCGAAGCTTCATCTACTTTTAAACTCTCTAAAATTCTCTTATTAGCGGCATTTCCGAATATTACATTATCACCGTTTCTAATTCCTTGCTTTACAAGCTCTATTTGTTTATCAATCGCCACATACGGAATACCCATTTTAGTTAGTTTTCTTGCAACTCTTTGACCTATTTTATCATACCCTATTAATATTATATGACCGCTTACATCCGCACCTTTAATTTCATATTCTTCAAAATCCTGAACTTCTTTGTCAAAAATATCAGCAATTTTGTATATATTCTTAATAATAAACGGTGTTAAAATCATAGAAATTACAACCACCACCACTAATTTTTGTAAAAGCACATTATCAACAAGAGAATATTTTCCAAGAAGAGCAAAAATTACAAAAGAAAATTCACCGATTTGTGAGAGTATAAATGCCGTTTTTATGGCAACCCTTTTATGTTTGACAAATAAAAACAGCATAAGATATATAATTCCGGCTTTAAACATCATAAACGCAATTGTCATTAAAAGTATAGAAAATATATTGTGAATCACAAAATTTAAATCAACCATTAAACCGACAGAAAGAAAAAACACACCCAAAAGCAGGTCTCTAAAAGGAACCAAGTCCGCTTCAATCTGGTATTTATATTTGGTTTCACTTAAAATCATACCGGCTAAAAATGCTCCAAGTGAATAACTGAGTCCGAAAAAATGTGCTATTTCAGCCGCGGTCATCACAACCAAAAGCACAGTAGCCATAAAAATTTCATCAGAACGCGTTTTAGTAGCCTGTGAAATTACAAAAGGGGCTATATACTTTCCGTATATCCATATAAATGCACCGAGTGCCAAAAATCCGCCTATGGTTTTCAAAATAAGCTGTGTTAAATCAGCATCTTTATTTACAAGAATGGAAATAGCAATGAGTACAGGAATTACCGCAATATCTTGGAAAAGTAAAATTCCAAGGGAATTTCTTCCGTAAGGTTTGCTTATTTCTCTGCTTTCATTAAGAAGTTTTAATACGATTGCCGTAGAACTAAGAGCAATGGCAGAACCTATTATTAATGAAATTCTCAAATCAATTTTAAAAACAATCCAGAAAAAAAGACCGAAAACACCGCTGACAATTGCCATTTCGGCAAAACCGAACACAAAAACCTCTTTTTTCATAGATTTTAATTTTTCAGGCGAAAATTCAAGTCCTATCATAAACATTAAAAAGACTATACCCATTTCGGCAACTATTTCAATAGTATGATGATTTAAATGAAAAATATTAGAAATTATAATCCCAGTAAAGATATATCCAATAATCGGTGGAATTTTAAGTTTTGCAAAAGGTATATTAAATAAAAGAGCAATAAACAGTATTACAATTAATATCAAAACCGGATTAGCCATTAATCACCTTGATATATACTCTCCTCTCTCTCGGTCCGTCAAAATCAACAAGAAAAATTCCCTGCCACTCACCAAGCATCACATCTGCATTATTAACTATAAGAGTTACATTACTTCTTAAAAATGAAGCTTTTAAATGAGCTCTTGCATTATTGTGTTGATATTTCCTAAAAGGCACGATATCTCTTAGCATCCCGAGCAAATCTCTTTTCAAACTTGTATCGCTTTTTTCGAAAATTATTACACTTGCAGTCGTATGAGGACAAAAAACGGTAACTATACCGTTTTTTATTCCGCTTTTTATAACCGCTTCTTTAACATCTTTTGTAATATCGATAATTTCAGATTTATATTTGGTGTTTATTATTAACTCTTGCATTTTTCTCCTTTGTTAAAAATTCTTTTAAAAGTTTATATTCTCTTTTATCAAAATATCTTGTTTTACCTGTTGGAAGTGAATTTAAGCTCACCCATCCGTAAGAGAGTCTTTTCAAATCCAGCACATCCCTTCCAAAATGCGCGAAAAACCTTCTTAACTCTCTGTTTTTACCTTCATTGATTGCAACTTTGAGAGTTGAATATTTAGGGGAATTTTTAATTATCTGATAACTCAAAAATGGTTTTAATTTTATTGAGTTAATATCTGTTTTATTATGTGCACCTTCAACTCCCACTTCAACACCTTCCATCATAGCCGTTTCCATTTCGGGAGTAATGTCTCCTTTTATTCTCAGTTTATAAACTCTTGGCAAATCCGAATTCATCAATGCATGTGCCACTTTTGGCGAATCTGTGAGAATCAACAATCCTTCACTGTTAAAATCAAGTCTTCCAACCGGTATAAAATGTTTAAATTTTTTAGGAAGTGAATCATAAATTGTTTTTCTTCCTCTGTCATCTTTTTTCGTTACAAGCTCTCCTCTTGGTTTGTTATAAACAACACATGTGTATTTCGTGCTTTTTTTAACAGGTTTGCCGTTTACAGATACTTTATCCCCTTCTTGCACTTCTAAGCCCGGTTCTTTAATTATTTTACCGTTTACTTTGACTCTTCCGTCAAATATCAGTTTATCCGCGTCTCTTCTTGAATAAGTCGTATGATGACTTATGAATTTATTTAATCTCATTTACTCCCTTTAACTTTAATTAATAATACAGTTGCAAAGCAAGAAGCTGTGAAGGTTTTTCTACTTCCTACTTCCTCTTCCCTACTTAATTCCAGCTTCTACAAGGTGATGTATATGTAAAACTCCTACAACTTCGCCACTATCATTAACTACTGGTAAAAGCTGGATTTTATTATCTTCCATAAATTTCAAAGCATCGCTTGCGAGCATATTTTCATTTATTGTTTTAGGATTATGTGAGGAATAATCTATCGCTTTTTTATTCAAATCAAAATTATCACTCATCATAGCGCGTCTAAGGTCTCCATCACTTAAAATAGCTTTCACTTTCCCATTTTCAGTAAAAAGTACATGGCCGAGTTTACCCTCACTCATTTTAATAATCGCTTCTTTTAAGTTGTCATCCTCTTTTGCAACCGGAAAATCTTTTTTCATCAAATCTTTTACTTTTATAAAAAGCCTTTTCCCAAGACTACCTCCTGGATGAAACGATGCAAAATCCTCTTTTGTAAAATTTCTTTTTTTCATAAGACATACGGCAAGTGCATCTCCCATAGCAAGCGTAAGTGTGGTTGAGCTTGTAGGCGCCACATTCAAAGGACAAGCCTCTTTGTTTACATGAATGTTCAAAACTACATCGGCATATTTTGCAAGTGTCGAATTTTTATCCCCTGTCATTGCAATTAAAGGAACATCGAATCTTTTTATATGAGGCAGAATTTTTATAAGCTCCTCACTCTCTCCCGAATAACTTATGGCTACTACACAGTCATCTTTGCCAATCATTCCCAAATCTCCGTGAAGAGCTTCTGTGGGATGAATAAAAAAACTCGGTGTTCCGGTACTTGCAAGAGTAGCCGCAATTTTACTTCCTATAAGTCCCGATTTTCCAACACCGGTAATAATTACTTTACCTTTTGTGTTATATGCTATATCAACGGCTTTTTTTATTCCGTTTACATCTGCATTTAAAAGTTCGTTTGCTTCAATTTTCAATACTTCTTTTGCTATTTTTTCAAAATCCACTTACCTGCCTTTTTATTGAAATTATATCTAAGTTTTTAATTTTTTTTGTAACGAAAATGTTACAAAAACACACACGCTGCAAGTTTAAAAATAACAAAAATGTAACAAATCGTAAAAAATCTTCTATAATTTTACAAAAAAGGATAGCACATGAGCTTCATTGAAGAATACAAAAAACATACACAAAAAAGAGCTAAACTCGGTATTCCTCCACTTCCTTTAACAGCTAAACAAGCTGCTGAGCTTGTAGAACTTTTAAAAATGGTTCCGATTCCGGAAGAAGAATATTTAATGGACTTGTTTTTAAATCACATTAACCCGGGTGTTGATGAAGCCGCATATGTTAAAGCTGCATTTTTAAACGATATCGTTCAAGGTAAAACTTCATCTCCTGCTATTTCTAAAAAAAGAGCTATTGAAATTCTTGGAACAATGCTTGGAGGTTACAACGTAAAACCTCTAATCGACGCACTTGAACTTGAAGATGAACTTGCAAAAGAAGCAGCAAATCAGCTTAAAAATATTTTACTTGTTTATGATGCATTCCATGACGTAGAAGAACTTGCAAAAAAAGGCAATAAATACGCAAAAGAAGTGCTTGAATCTTGGGCAAACGCTGAATGGTTCACTTCAAAAAAACTTTTGCCTGAATCAATTAAAGCAGTAGTTTTCAAAGTTCCAGGTGAAACAAATACGGATGATTTATCTCCTGCAAGCGAAGCATTTACAAGAAGCGATATTCCGCTTCACGCAACAAGTATGTTAAAAGCCAAAATGCCGGATGCTCTTGATACTATTGCAGAACTTAAAAAAAGAGGTCTTCCTGTTGCATTTGTTGGTGATGTTGTGGGAACCGGTTCAAGCAGAAAATCTGCGGCAAACTCACTTATTTGGCATATAGGCGAAGAAATTCCATATGTACCGAATAAAAAAAGAGGCGGAATTGTTATAGGAAGCGTAATTGCACCTATTTTCTTTAATACTCTTGAAGATGCCGGTGCCCTTCCGATTCAAGGAGTTGACGTAACAAGCCTTGAAACAGGCGATGAAATAGAAATCAGACCTTATGAAGGAAAAATCCTTAAAAACGGAGAAGTTATCGGTGAATTTAAATTGACTCCAAACACTCTTCCTGATGAAGTAAGAGCTGGTGGTAGAGTTCCGTTAATTATCGGTAAAAACTTAACTAAAAAAGCAAGAGAATCTCTAAAAATGGAACCTGAAAAAGATATTTTCATCAGACCAGAACAACCTGCTGAAAAAGAAGGCGTAGGATATACTCTCGCTCAAAAAATCATCGGAAAAGCATGCGGAATGGAAGGTGTAAGACCTGGAATGTATGTTGAACCAACCGCTACAACTGTGGGTAGTCAAGATACAACAGGTGCTATGACAAGAGATGAGATAAAAGAACTCGCAGCTCTTGGATTTAACGCGGATTTAGTAATGCAAAGTTTCTGTCATACAGCGGCATATCCAAAACCTGCTGATATTGAACTTCACCATACACTGCCTGATTTTATCACAAGCAGAGGCGGTGTGGCACTAAGACCTGGTGATGGTGTAATCCACTCTTGGCTTAATAGAATGATTTTACCTGATACACTTGGTACTGGTGGAGATTCGCATACAAGATTTCCAATTGGTATATCTTTCCCGGCAGGTAGCGGACTTGTTGCATTTGCAGCAGTTACAGGAAGTATGCCTCTAAATGTACCGGAATCTGTGCTTGTAAGATTCAAAGGTGAGCTTCAACCAGGAATCACACTTAGAGACTTAGTAAATGCAATTCCTTACTTTGCAATCAAACAAGGACTGCTTACAGTTGAAAAACAAAACAAAAAAAATATTTTCAACGGAAGAATTTTAGAAATTGAAGGTGACATCATTAGAAATCTTACAGTAGAACAAGCATTCGAACTTGCCGATGCATCTGCTGAGAGAAGTGCGGCGGCATGTACTGTTGATGTAAGTGAAGAGCAAGTTGCAGAATATTTAAAATCAAATATCAAAATGCTTGAAGCTATGATTGATGCCGGATATGAAGATAAAAGAACAATTCAAAGAAGAATTGACAAAATGAAAGAATGGCTGGAAAATCCAAAACTTCTTAGAAGAGACGAAAACGCAGAGTATGCCGCTGTAATTGAAATTGATTTAAATGAAATTAAAGAGCCAATCGTTGCATGTCCAAATGACCCTGATGATGTTGCAACAATCAGCGAAGTTTTAGCAGATTCAAACAGACCTCATAAAATTGACGAAGTGTTTATCGGAAGCTGTATGACAAACATCGGTCATTACAGAGCAGCAGCTGAAATACTTAAAGGTGAAGGTCAGGTTCCAGTTAGACTTTGGATTGCACCACCTACAAAAATGGATAAAGAACAACTTACAGAAGAAGGATATTACGCAATATTTGGTCAAGCAGGTGCAAGAATTGAAATTCCGGGATGTTCACTTTGTATGGGTAACCAGGCAAGAGTTAGAGACTACGCAAACGTATTTTCTACTTCAACAAGAAACTTTGATAACAGAATGGGTAAAGGTGCAAAAGTTTACCTTGGAAGCGCTGAACTTGCGGCGGTAATTTCTCTACTTGGCAGAATCCCTACTCCGGAAGAATATAGAGAAATTTATGAAAGAAAACTTGCCGGAAAAGAAGATAAAGTTTATAGCTATCTATATTTCCACAAAATGCCGGAAGAAGAAGTTAAAAGGATGTTAGACCTTAAAATCCTTTAATCTCTTCTTTTTTTATTTTACTTCACAATTCCTCTGACACTATTATTTGAAAAATAAATTCCCCAAAAAGGGACTTTAACTAATAATAAAATACTGAACAAACCCTATAATTCCTCCCAAAATTGCTCCGGCAAAATTAATAAAACCAAAGTGTTTTTTCATTAAAGTAAAAAGCATCTCTTCAAGGGTTTTTTCATCAAATGAAGCAACTTTTTCTTCTACAATTTTATCTATATTGGCTTTTAAGAAAATTTGAGGAACTTCTTTTTCTAAAAATTCAAAAATCTCTTTTTTTAGTATATCTTTTACTTTATCCGGAGCTACTATCTGATTTAATTTAAGAGGAATTTCAAGTTTTAAAAGTAACTCTTTTAACATATTTTTATTGATTAAACTTGCAAACATAGAAAATTTTTCTTGAACAATTTTTTCAATTATTCCAGCAAATTTCTCTGCAATCTCTTCTTTTGTCAAAAATTCTTGAATATCTCTATCAAGCATATTTTCTATTTTTTCATTAAGAAATTTTTCAATTTCTAATTGGACTTCCTTGGAAGTTATTATTTTTTTAATCTCTTCTTCACTTAAAATATAATTTTTTACAACTTCTCCTACCTTTTTAGCAAGAGTATGTTTTTCTCTTGGAATAATACCCTGAGGGAAAACCGTAATATTTCCTATTTTTACGGGTTTATAAGGTCTAAAAAGCATCTTAATTGCAATATAATTTGTAACATATCCTATTGTTGCACCGACGCCTGTACTTATAGCTAAAATTTCAAAATTCATCCGAATATGTCCTTATATTTCTCTTCATCAAATCCGACAATCACTTCACCGTTATCAAGTTCAATAACAGGTCTTTTTATAAGTAAGTTTTCTTTACATAGCCATTCTTTTTTGCCTTCATCATCTAAATTGAGCTCTTTTAATTTTAACTGCCTGTATTTTGTCCCTCTTTTATTAAAGAGCGTATCAATATCAACTTTTTTAAGCCACTCTTCTATTTTTTCACATCCAACCGGCGTTTTTTTAAAATCTACAAATTCATATTCAATCCCCTTGTCGTTAAAAAATTTTAAAGCCTTTTTTACACTTCCGCAAGTTTTAATCCCGTAAACTTTCATTTAAACTCCTTTTTTTACTCATTTTTTTACCCACTCATCTACCTATCCACTCATACACTCATTCACTCATCCACCCTCTCAGGTTTATAATTCAAAACTTCACTTATATAAAAAAACCCGCCTCTAAGAGCTTTTGCATCAAGACCTATTTCTTTTGCAATTCTCTCAGCTTCATAAATATCTACACCTCTTAAATCCATAATACCGTATTTTTTATTTTTATCAAGCATCAAAAGTTTACTTGCAAAATATTCATCAAAAGGTATATGTATGGAATTGGGATATTTTCCGTAATACTCGATATCCTCCTCGTCTCTGATATCAATAATTATAAGATTTTTAACTTCCTCATAATCTGGAAAAGGGTCTTTTTGAGGTTTAACCATCTCTTTTTCTTTGATTTTATTCTTTTTTTTAAGAAAATCAAACAATATTTGTCCTTTTTATTTTATTTTATCATATTTTTCAAAATAGGTATAGTTTTTGTTTAAAACAGCCGATATATAACAAAAAAGGATATTTATGTCTAAAATTTTTGAAAAAAATATTCAAGCTCTAACTCAAAAAGACCCTTCGCTTGCAGCAAGATTGTTCAGCATTCCTACAAATAATAACTTTGAGGTTATTCAACAAGGTGAAGACCCTATAAATTTAAATATTATTGATAAAAAACATAAATACCCTATCTATAAAACTCAACCTTTAAAAGAAATTCAACAAAGACAAAAAGAATTAAAAAAATACGAAAGATACCCTTCTTTATATTTTTTTGGTATGGGTAACGGAATTTTAATAAAACTGTTATTTGCCAATCCGACTCATAAACAAATCATAGTATTCGAACCAAATCCGGAAATTTTATACATAGCTTTGAACTTAGTGGATTTTAGTGAAGAGATTTTAAATGATAAACTTAAATTATATATACCTCAGGAATTAACATATGCAAAAGCCTTGGATATTTTATTAAATCCGGATACACAATTATTTGTTAAAACTTATGAACTATTAATCTACTCCGATTATTATGAAAAATTTTATTCGGAAGAAATAATTAAACTAAATAAGCTTTTAATTAGAGCCATAAAACAAATAATAACAAATTATGGAAACGATACAATCGATACGTTAATAGGAATAGAACATCACATAAAAAATATTCCTACTATGCTAAAAAACCCTTATTTTAGACAATTAAAGAATAAAAAAAATTCCGATATCGCAATAATCGTTGCTACGGGTCCTTCTTTAACCAAACAGTTACCGATATTAAAAGAAATACAAGATTACGCAACTATAATAAGTGTTGATGCTTCTATGCCTATACTTGAAAAATGGGGAATAGTTCCTGATTTTGTTACCTCTATCGAAAGAGTGGAAGCAACAGGAAAGTTTTTCGAAAACACCTCAAAAG